>JAJQAC010000034.1 GCA_021204025.1 Clostridiales bacterium
GCCGGTAAGCCGCGAGAGATCCTCGGAGGACATTCTTTCCTCTCAGGGACGGCCGCGAGCCAGCTAAGTATGAGGCCGGGGATGAAAAAAGAAAGGATAACACTGTTTACGAACTTATGGAGAAATTTTGCGCCTGCCTGATAAACGACGACAAAGCGACGCTGGAACGCCGCAATATGACCTGGAATATGCTGGGAAGTTTCCTGTACGCGTTTGCGTCCATGGTGCTGACGATGATCGTCGTCCAGCTGGTGGGAGACGAACAGGGCGGGATCTTTACTTTCGCGTTTACAACCTTTGGACAGCAGATGTTCATGGTCGCGTATTTCGGCATTCGTCCGTATCAGATCACAGACGTAGAAAACAGATATTCTTTCGGCGAATATCTTCACCTGCGGATCCTTACAAGCTTGGCGGCAATCCTGATCGGGATTGGATTTATCCTCGCTCAGGGATATTCCAGACAAAAGTCTGTGGTGGTTTTCCTGATGGTCTGCTACAAGGTAATTGATGGCTTTGCGGACGCTTACGAGGCGGAATTTCAGCGCGGCGGCCGCCTGTATCTGACAGGCAAATCCAATGCTTTTCGTACGGTTCTGTCTGTCGGCAGTTTTTTTACCAGCCTGTATCTGACACGGGATCTGGTCTTTGCGGCAGGAGTTGCGGTGGCGGCACAGCTGGCGGGGCTTTTTCTCTTCGACGTATCGGTGATAAGGGTTCTGCCAAATGTAAACTGGAACTGGAAGATTTCCGGGTGCCGGAGTCTGATCAGAAGCTGTGTATTGCTTTTTTTGTCTGTATTTCTGGATTTTTATATTTTTTCCGCAGCCAAATACGCGATAGACAGACATATGAGTGCCACCTCCATGGCAGTTTACGGGGCGATTTTTATGCCGACATCCGTAATTAATCTGGTTGCCGGATTTGTGATCCGTCCGTTCCTTACAAAACTTTCTCTGGCATGGGAGACGCACGATCACCGTACCTTTATCGGCGTGATTAGGATGATCTTTTTTGTGATCCTGGGGCTTACCGTGCTGGCTGTTGCGGGCGCGGCTCTTCTGGGGATTCCGGTGATCAGCCTGCTTTACCCGAATCTTCGGAAACCGCTCGCCGCCTGCCGCCTGCCGCTGGTAATGATTATTCTGGGAGGCGGATTTAACGCGTGGATGAATCTGTTTTATTATAGCCTGGTGATTATGAAAAGGCAGAGTACGATCTTTGCGGGATATATTCTGGTCTGTATCATCGCGGCAGAGATCTCCGGCCCGGCGGTGATCCGGGCGGGACTTGTGGGCGGCGCGGGGTCATACCTGATTCTGATGATTCTGCTGGCGCTTTGTTTCGGTATGATGACGCTGACAGGACTGTTGACAGGAAAAGCGGAAAGAAAGAACGGAATTTAACACAGGGCAGTGATAAATAAAAAGGACAGAGTTAAAATGGAGAAGAAAAAACCGACAGTTGCGGTACTGATTCCGACTTATCGGCCGGATCAGAGATTTCTGCGGATTCTGAAGATGCTGCAGCGGCAGACATATCCGGTGAGGCAGCTGATCATCATCAATACCGAGGAAACCTTCTGGAATCAGGAAAAATATGAGAAATTTCCAGGAATGGAGGTCCATCATATTACACGGGAAGCCTTTGATCATGGCGGCACACGCCGTCAGGGCATGCGATATGTGAGGACGGATATCTGTATCTGCATGACTCAGGATGCAGTGCCTGCGGATGAAAATCTGGTGGAATATCTGGTAGCGGCGCTTACGGAAGATTACCGTGCCCTGAATGATCCGGTGGCTGTGGCTTACGCGCGTCAGTTGCCGCGCAAGGACTGCAGACTGGTAGAACGATATACGCGCTCCTTTAATTATCCGCCCAGAAGTATGGTAAAGACTGCGGACGATCTGCCGAGACTGGGGATCAAGACCTGGTTTTGTTCGAATGTATGTGCGGCCTATAATATGGAGATTTATGACCGGCTGGACGGATTTGTGGAGCGTGCGATTTTTAATGAGGATATGCTCTATGCGGCGCAGATGATTGACGCCGGTTACGCGATTGTATATGCGGCGAAGGCACAGGTGATTCATTCTCATAATTATACCTGTCGTCAGCAGTTCCGGCGAAATTTTGACCTTGCGGTGTCTCAGGCGGAGCACCCGGAGGTCTTTGCGGCGGTCTCTTCGGAGTCGGAGGGGATCCGGCTGGTAAAAATGACGCTTCGTTATCTTATGGAGCAGAAAAAACCGTGGCTGGTTCCCGGGCTTGTGATGCAGAGCGGCGCGAAATATCTGGGATATCGGCTGGGAAAGCATTACCGCAGACTTCCGCGATTCCTTATCCTTCGCTTTACGATGAACCGGTATTACTGGAAAGAACAGGGAGATGAATGATGCCAAAACTTCTGTTGATTATTCCTGCTTATAACGAACAGGAAAATATCGATCGTGTGGTCGGCAATCTGAGCCGCAACTATCCGCAGTTCGATTATATGGTAATCAATGACGGTTCGCGTGATCACACGGCAGAGATCTGCCGGCAGCATCATTATCCGATGATCGATCTGCCGGTTAACCTGGGACTTGCCGGCGCTTTCCAGACCGGATTGAAATATGCGTATCGCCACGGCTATGACTATGTACTCCAGTTTGACGCTGACGGTCAGCACCTCCCGGAATACATTCAGCCGATGCTGGACCGGATCTGTCAGGGGTATGATATCGTGATTGCTTCCCGTTTTGTAGAGACGCCCAAGCCGCTTTCCATGCGGATGCTGGGAAGTAATCTGATCCAGGCAGCGTTAAAACTTACGACCGGCGCGACCATCCATGATCCGACGTCAGGTATGCGGATGTTTAATCGCGTGATGATCCGTGAGTTTGCGATGGGGTTTAATTATGGTCCGGAGCCGGATACGCTGTCGTATCTGATTAAAAATGGCGCGAAGGTCGCGGAGGTACCGGTGTGTATGGAGGAACGTCTCGCGGGGGCCAGCTACCTGACGCCGATTAACTCGGCCAAATATATGCTCCGTATGCTGATCTCGATTCTGCTGATTCAGAATTTCCGCAGCAATAAAGTGTTACGACAGAAATGAAATGAGGAGTTGCCGTTATGAGCCTGATGTTGAGAATCTGCCTGATTGCAGCGTCAATCCTTACCATGGTTGTGATGATGCGCCAGATCCGCAGATCGAAAGTACAGATCGAAGATGCGATCTACTGGGTTCTTTTTTCCCTTATGCTGATTCTCTTCAGCGTGTGTCCGAAGATCGCATATATCCTTTCGGATCTGGTAGGGACGGAAGCGCCGTCAAACTTTATCTTTCTCCTGGTAATTTTCCTGTTGCTTTTAAAGGTTTTTTCTCTGTCTGTGAGATTGTCTCAGCTGGAGACACGCCTGCGTGAGCTGGCGCAGAAAATTGCGATCGATCAGTTTGAGGCAGAGGAGAAGGATTCTGTCGCAGAAGTTACGGGAGAAGAAGATAACAGATGCGACAGGACAGCCGCAGGTAAAGCCGGGAGAAATTGATGAACCGGAAGAATCGATCGTCAGAAAGGCGATATTCAGAAATCCATCGCCAGAAGTAGCAGTATTCAGAGGAAACGAAAAAAGGGAAGCCGGTATGATACAGTCAAATGATCGAAAAACCCAGAATATTTGTTGCATAATCGGAATCATGATTCTCGTGATTCTGGCATTCATCCATGGCTGGGACGTCCTGGATGGTGTGACAGAGAGCGGTCATACCTGGGAGTTCAGCCGGTATATCATGGTTGCTGCAGGCGGTATGGCAGTCAGCGTACTGGCGGCAGTTCTGCTCTGTGGAAAAAAAATCCGCCTGGACAGATGCTTCCTGCCTTTGATGTTATGTTTTGGTATCCTGTATTTATATGTGCTGCCGCCATTATCAGCTCCGGACGAGACTCGTCATTATATCAGTGCGTATCAATTATCGAATCAGATGATGGGAGTTGCCGCCGATGCCCCAGAAGGGCGGGTTCCGGTGCGGGTACAGGACTGGTTTGCCGAGGATACGGAAGGAAACTATGTCACAGAGACGCTGGATGACGGGACGCTGGCGGTTGTCGCGGACGGCGCAGATGGCGCGGTGGTTCTTGGTCAGACATTGACAGAAGAAACCTATGTCCGGATCCACGAATATATGCAGGATGACACAGGAAACGAGGATAGCGACGGACTGGCGCTTTCCATTCACGCGCCGGTCGTGACGACGCCGGTGGTTTATCTGGCTCCGGCGCTCGGTATCACCGCCGCACGTCTGCTGGGTCTGCATACGATATGGCTTCTGGTGCTGGCACGTCTCGGTAATCTGTTCTTGTATGCGGTGGTTACGTCACTGGCAATCCGGCGGATGCCCTTTGGCAAAGAACTCCTTTTTGGAACAGCGATGCTGCCGATGTCGGTGCACCTGGCGGCTTCGTGTTCGTATGACGCTGCGCTTTTATGCGGGATCTGGTATTTCACGGCGGTGTGTATGGATCTTGCTTATTCAGGAGAACGCGTCGGCTGGAGCGACGTCATAAAGCTGGCCGCGGTGATGGCGCTGGTTGGTCCGTGCAAAATGGTCTACGCGGTCTTTATGGGACTTTGCCTGCTGATCCCGGTGCGCAAATTCGGCAGCCGTGGAAGATGGCTGATTTCTGCAGTGATGGTCTTCGGCGCATGGGCAGCGGCGATGGTGCTGGTGAACGCGCAGACAGTGACGGCGTATGCCACGGATACAGGCAATTATATCGACTGGGCAGGAGAAGCCGGATATACCTTTATGGAGCTGATCCATCGGCCGCTTGACACGTTCCGCCTCTTTTTCAATACGGTGATCTGGCAGGCGGAGACCTGGCATCTGACGATGCTCGGAGCTTATCTGGGCAATGTTGATCTGGTTCTGGACGTGCCGTATGTGTTGCTGCTGGCTCTTACGGCAGGCCTGTTGCTGCTGGCATTTCGCAAGCCGGGGGAATCGATTCGTCCCGCACTTTGGGGGAAAGTCTGGATCTGGTGTCTGTGCCTGGTCTGTACGGGAGCGTTGATGCTTTCCATGCTGCTTGCCTGGACGCCGGTAAGCTCCCGTGTGATCTGCGGTGTACAGGGGCGATATTTTCTGCCGTTTCTGCCGGTTTTTCTGGTTACGCTCAAAAACGATACAATCGTTTTGACAAAGAATCCTGACCGTAGTATATTGTACTTAATGTGCTGTGGTAACGCATATGTGGTGGTCCGTATTTACAGTATTGTGTGTATGAGGCTGTGATAAAAAGAATTCTGCAAAGCAGGATTCTCCGCCTGCGGCGGTTGCTGTGTGCCAGTGGCACACGTTTAGCAACGACCGAAGTGGAACGTAGATACTTTAGCGACACCTTCTATTCCGCCGCAGTGCGATCCCGCCCGGAGGGCTTTTTATCTTATAGGATGAACTTCCTATAAGATAAAAAAGATATGATAAATTTAGAAAGAGGATAGACTGATATGGGAAAGATTAAAGTTACTCCGTGTGAAATTGAAGGACTGTATGTAATCGAACCGACCGTCTTTAAAGACGAGAGAGGTTATTTTGTGGAGACCTACAACCAGAACGACTTTAAAGAGGCGGGACTGAATATGGTTTTCGTACAGGACAATCAGTCGATGTCTGTCAGGGGAGTGCTTCGTGGTCTTCATTTTCAGAAACAGCATCCGCAGGGAAAACTCGTACGGGCGGTCCGCGGTTCTGTATTTGATGTGGCAGTCGATCTGCGATCAGGTTCAGAAACCTATGGAAAATGGTTTGGCGTAGAGCTGACGGCAGAGAATAAAAAGCAGTTCTATATTCCGGAGGGTTTTGCCCACGGATTTCTGGTCCTCTCAGATGAAGCGGAATTTGCCTACAAATGTACGGATTTTTATCATCCGGGCGATGAAGGCGGACTGGCCTGGAATGATCCGGAGATCGGCGTGGACTGGCCGCTGCAGGAGGGCGTGGAGCTGATCATTTCCGGGAAAGATAAAAAATGGGGCGGTCTGAGTGACACGTTCCGGTTCTGAGAGGGATAAATTATGGATTATCTGATCTCTCTGATGGGAGAAATGGTTCGGAAACGGAGGCTGATCTGGGATCTGGCTAAGGCGGATTTCCGGAAACGGTTTGTCGGATCTTATTTTGGCGTGGCCTGGATGTTTATCCAGCCTGTGGTGACGATCCTGATTTACTTTTTTATCTTTCAGGTGGGATTTAAGAGTGTGCCTCCGGTTCCGGGCGTACCCTATGTGCTGTGGCTGATTCCTGGTATCGTACCCTGGTTTTATTACAGTGAGGCGCTCAACTGCCTGACCGGTTGTCTGCAGGAATACAGTTATCTGGTTAAAAAAGTTGTTTTTCAGGTGGAGATTCTGCCAGTGATCAAGCTGATCTCCTGCATGATTGTACATGGCTTTTTTGTGCTGATCATGCTTCTGGTATTTCTTTGCTATGGCAGGATGCCGATGGTGTCATGGGTTCAGGTGATTTATTATACGTTTTGCGCGTCCGTACTGGCGTTGGGGCTGGGTTATCTGACTGCGTCGGTCAATGTATTTTTTAAAGATATGGCGCAGATTGTCAGTATCTGTCTGCAGTTTGGGATGTGGCTGACGCCGATTATGTATCATGAAGACATGTTTGCGATCCGCGCGCCGTGGGTGATCCCTTTGTTAAAGCTAAATCCCTTTTACTATATCGCGGCCGGGTACCGGGACAGCATGTTGACCGGGAACTGGTTCTGGGAGCGGCCGAGGCTGACGGTATATTACTGGGTGGTGACGGCAGCGATCGGATTGGTCGGGCTGAAGATATTTAAGAGGTTGCGGCCGCATTTTTCGGATGTGTTATAGGAACTTTGTTGGCGGAGAGTCCGTCCCTGCGAGGAAAGAATATCCTCCGGGGACCGCTCGCGCTTAGGTTTTCACGTAGCGGTACTAAACTCACCGGAAAAGCATCCGGTTCGTTAAGTGCCGACGTGAAAAATGTCTCCTGCGGATATTCTTTCCTCGCAGGGACTACGTTATTGGCATATACGTGAAGTTAAGATTAAGTTGTGAAAGGTTGGTTCTATGACTGCAATTATCGATTATGATGCTGGTAATCTCCGCAGTGTGGAAAAGGCGCTTATCTATTTGGGCGAGGAGGCTGTGGTTACGCGGGATCCTTCGGTGATCCTGTCGGCGCCGCGGGTGATTCTGCCCGGTGTAGGCGCGTTTGGAGACGCGATGGCGCGACTGCGTCAGTATGACCTTGTAGAGCCGCTGCGGGAGGTGGCGGCAAAGGGTACGCCTCTGCTGGGTATCTGCCTGGGATTGCAGCTTTTTTTTGAGCGGAGTGATGAGAGCGCGGGAGTCGAGGGCCTGGGGATTCTGAAAGGTGAGATCTTGAAAATCCCGGATCAGGAGGGGTTTAAGATCCCTCATATGGGATGGAATTCTCTGACCGTCCGGCCGGGGACGAGACTGTTTGACGGGGTTTCGGACGGGTCTTATGTGTATTTTGTCCATTCGTATTATCTGAAAGCGGCGGATGAGACAAAAGTGGCGGCGACAACTGAATATATTACTCATATTCATGCCGCAGTGGAGGATGGAAACGTGTTTGCCTGCCAGTTTCACCCGGAAAAGAGCGGGAAGGTGGGACTTCGGATCCTGAAGAATTTTATCAGCCTGTAGACGGCAGAGGGAGAAAGCGATGTTTACAAAGAGAATTATTCCCTGTCTGGATGTCAATAACGGGCGGGTGGTGAAAGGTGTTAATTTTGTGAATCTGCGGGATGCAGGGGATCCGGTGGAGATCGCGGCTGCGTATGACCAGGCAGGCGCGGATGAACTGGTATTTCTGGATATTACGGCGTCTTCGGATGCGAGGGAAACGGTTGTGGATATGGTCCGGCGCGTGGCGGAGACGGTGTTTATCCCGTTTACGGTGGGCGGCGGTATCCGGACGGTGGATGATTTCCGGAGGCTTCTGCGCGAAGGAGCGGATAAGATCTCGATCAACTCTTCTGCGATTAACACGCCCCGCCTGATCTCAGACGCGGCGGATAAGTTTGGCCGTCAGTGTGTGGTGGTGGCGATCGACGCGCGCCGCAGGGCGGATGGTTCCGGATGGAATGTTTATAAAAATGGTGGCCGGATCGATACCGGGCTGGACGCCGTGGAGTGGGCGATCCGTGCGGATTCGCTGGGAGCCGGTGAGATCCTGCTGACCAGTATGGATTGTGACGGCACGAAGGCGGGGTATGACCTGGAACTGACGTCGCTGATCTCAGACGTGGTATCCGTACCGGTGATCGCGTCCGGAGGAGCAGGTACGAAAGATCATTTTTATGACGCGCTGACCAGAGGAAAGGCGGATGCGGCTCTGGCGGCCTCGCTTTTTCATTATAAGGAGCTGGAAATCTGTGATCTGAAGGCGTATCTGCGGGGGAGAGGCATCTCGGTGAGATTGTAGCCTTTCTTCCTCAAAGCGTTATGATGGCCTGGAACGAGACATAACATAAGAGAAAAGGTATAGGAGAAGCTGTGATGGGAGCGATTGCAAATGACTGGTTGGCGCCGCTTGCGCCGGAGTTTAAAAAGCCGTATTACCGGAAACTTTATGAAACAGTGATGAATGAATACCGGACGCGGCAGATTTTTCCGGACGCGAATGATATTTTTAACGCGTTTGAATTTACGCCGTTAGCGGAGGTAAAGGTAGTGATCCTGGGGCAGGATCCGTATCACAATACGGGGCAGGCACATGGACTGTGCTTTTCTGTGAAGCCGGATGTGGAGATTCCGCCGTCTCTGGTCAATATCTATCAGGAATTGCATGACGACCTGGGATGTTATATTCCGAACAACGGTTATCTGGTAAAATGGGCGAAGCAGGGAGTGATGCTGTTAAATACGGTTCTGACGGTCCGCGCGCACCAGGCGAACTCTCACTGCAATATCGGCTGGGAGGAATTTACCGACGCGGCAATCCGCATTTTAAATGATCAGGACCGTCCGATGGTGTTTATCCTCTGGGGACGCCCGGCACAGATGAAGAAAAGTATGTTAAATCCCGAGTTTGCCACTTGGAGAGATTGGAAGAGGAGCCGAATACGACTCCTC
>JAJQAC010000073.1:0-33689 GCA_021204025.1 Clostridiales bacterium
TATAAAAAATCAACTTTAGGAGTAATTACTTACCACATAACTTCCATTATGTGGTATTTTTGTATCCGGCGGCTAGGCGGCCACAACCAGAGCCATTTCATCCAGGATCCGCACCTGCTTTTTCCACCCGCACCGCACGTAGAGGCGGGTGGTATTCAGGTTGGAGTGTCCCAGAACGTCCGCCAGATTTGCCAGGTTCTTTTCCTGTTCATAATAGATGCAGGCAAACAGGTGCCGCAAATTGTGCGGGAATCCTTTGCTGCGGGCAACGCCTGCCATCTCGCAGAGCTTGCGGATCTCATGATAAAGATTGCTCCGGTCGACCGGCTTTCCGCCGCGCGTGACAAATACGCTTCCTTTCGAAATCCTGTTTTCTCCGATATACGTTTTCAGCAGCGTGATCAGTTTTTGCGGCAGGATGATCCGCCGGTTTTTCCCCTTCATATTCACATCCGCATATCCCGCCCGGACGGATTCCACCGTGATGAAACGCAGTTCGCTTACCCGGATGCCGGTGGAGCAGATTGCCTGTAATATATGCCAGAGACGCATCTTGCCCGCGGTCTTCGCCGCGTCCAGCAGTTTGCCATATTCCTCCCGGCTCAGTTCCCTGTCTTCTCCCCGGAACAATCCTTTCTGCGATTTGATCGTCTTTACCACACAGTCGTACCAGCCGAAAAATTTGAAAAACCCGTTCACGCCCGCGAGCATACTGTTGATGCTCGTTACCAGATAATTCTTCGATAAAAATTCTTTATACCGGATCATGGTCTCCTTATTGATCCCTTTTCCCCGGACAAACGACCGGAAAACCTCCAGATCATGCAGATATTTCTGCAAGGTTGCCGTACTCTTCTCTTCCTCAATCAGATGACATCTGTAATCCTCTACCATCTGCTTTGTAATCACTCGTTTCAATTTTCTGTCCTCCTTAGGATTGTAAGATTCTGTCTTCAAAGAAACATCATAACCCGGCACACTGGTTTCCGTAAAGAAAAAACCGGCGCTTTCGCGCTGGTTTTTTCTCCGCACCCCCTTCTATAAAAAATTGACTGTCGGTTGCTGATCAATCAACAAAAAATACCTCTTCGATTGACAAAACGTGTCGATCCGAGTATGATATGAGCAGGTTACACCAAAAGCCAAAAACGGCTTGAAAAACGTGTTTTTCAGGATATTCTAATAATTGATTCTGCTTTCCATCCGCATAGAGCATAAGTCCCCCAGTATCATGAATCTGATTTATATCAATTGTAGTGTTTTACACAAATCAAGAATTTTCGTCATATAATCACTGTATTTTTATAAATTTTCAAGTTAAGGCGTTGCAAAAATTACATATATGTAATAAAATATAAAGGAGCACTCATGAATAAGAAAGAAGCGTTTGAATCATTGCGCAAGTTTTTAGCTGATTATTCTTTTCATCCTCTATTTTTAGAAGAGCTCAAAAGCCTTTTAAATAAAGAGTTAAAAGGGAAAGAACGCGTTTTTTTCAAGTGCCTTGCTACCCAGTTAAACTATATAAAGCTATTTGGCGTCATGGTTCATACCACTGACGGGCACGAAAAAATCCATGGATTTGATAGTCATTATTACTCTATCCATCTTGAACATTCTCAGTTTAATGTTCGTTTTTTGGTTCACATTGACGACAAAAGCACCCCAACATTTTTATGTGCTTTCTACGAAAGATCCGGACACAGGACAACCAGCTATGAAAAATATACGTCAGTTTTAAAAACACGCTATAACGAAACGCAGGAGGTTGATAATAATGAGCAAAATTAAAAAATGCAATATTAACGACCTGTTCTCTCTATTTGAAGAAACATTATCTCCAGGAGATATTCTATCTGCAAAATTACAGGCCCAGGTATCCACTGCAATTACGAAAGAGCGAAAAAAACTCGGGATGACTCAGGCTCAGTTTGCAAGACACATCAATGTTACGCAATCTTTGATATCTCGCTGGGAATGCGGTAATTATAATTTTAGTGTTGATAAAATTGCCGACATTGCATCCAGACTTGATTTAGACGCGGATATCACATTTGTTCCCATGGCTGCTCGCCGATCACTTACTGAATGCAGGCAAAAAACAGTTTCTTCCAGCCCGCAGCCAACAACACTAATTTATTCCCCTTCTCTAGCCATAAATCGGGGTACTACTTACACGGGTAAATCATTTGACAAATATCTATCTAATGCAGAGGAGGATAAACAATATGTTACAGTATGTTGATACTTTTGCCTGTTCCTGGAGTCAAGAATCAGGAAACGTCGTTATTCATTTCATGCAGAAAGAACCAATTGTCGAAGAAGGAACAAATAATATTACCGAAATCACTAATCCAGTTTCTTCCATCATCATGAACAAAGACGGGGCTAATGCGCTATTTTCTTTATTACAGGATGTATGTAAAGATGGAATATCATGCAAAGACAAACCTGAATAATATCATATTTTTATATGTTGCGGACAACTTCGGTTGTCCGTAAACGCAAAATCACCCGCCTAGTTTGCAGCTGAGTTTTGTGGCAATATACATAAATTCGAATATCGCCGTATCTGCCGAATCGCCTTTACATAACTGCGATACTCCGCCCCTGTCAATGTTACCGTCTCTCCCCCATAGAAAATACCATCCAGAAGTTCTGCCAATCTGACAAGAGTTTCTTTATTTTCCAAATATTCCTGAGAATTCTGCTCACTTTGTACTTCCTGCAAACTGCCGGGATCTGACTCATCGATCAGTCCCTCCCGGCTCAGTCTCCGCACATATCCCCCCGGCGATTCTCCGGGCTGTCTGCGCAGTCTGTGTCTTCTCCCTGTCCGCTCTGCCAGCACCAGGAGTCCCTGCGGACTTCTGCGCCCACGCAGATAATGCCACTCAAATATAATCGCATCGGCAAAGTTTCTTAAAAGCGCCGCAAACATCGGCAGCAGATAGCTTTTTCGCACGACTCTGTGACGATTCGCACGTATCCCCGCCCGGAAGATCTTTTTATCACGGAGCTGATACAGAATCCATATCGCCAGCCCCGCCAGCAGCAGACCAAAGATCAAGGCGAACACCCATGCGGGGAGAAGTCCGGCGCTCTCTTCTTCGACAATTTCCGCCATCTCTCCCATCGTAACCGGGCTTTCCTGTGTCATGTTCTGCGGAGCGTCCGGCAAGATGCGGATCAGGAAGAGGATGATCGCCGCCAGCACGTTCCCGATCGCCCCAAAGATCACTGACAACACTGCCCCGACTCCCTTTGCAATCACAAGGAATACATCAACCGCGCTGTGGATCTGCCCGGACGCGACGCCGACCGCCGCTCCGGTCACCAGGATAAATGCCAGCGGCAGCGCCGCCAACACGATCTTTCCCGCCGCGCTTGCGCCCTGGATCCGGTGTCCCTCCTCCGCATGGACCCGCAGATGTCCGATTACCAGCAGGTCAAACGCGACTGCCCCCAATGACAGTCCCCACAGTATCTGCCGCGAAGTTCCCGCCGCATATTCAGTATACAGATAAAATGCCAGCACTACGATCAGCGTATCCACATATCCCAGGATCGTATTGGCCTTTGGCAGACGATATGCCGCCACCGCCGCATGGACCCCGATAAAAAACGCCACGACTCCTGCCAGAAGTCTCATATCCGCGAGATACGACACCGACTGAAGCCGGAGGCATACCGCAATCACCTCTCCCGTAACCGCAGCGCCCTGCACAATCAGAAAAACCGTCCACGTGGTCCCAAGGGAAATCAGAAGCATCCCCAGGGACAGCTGGATCGCGATCCCCCCGAGCCACACAGCCAGATCGCAGGAAAACTCCCATCCGCCGATCAGCGGTATCAGGCCGATCGCCAGCATACTGATCGCAACATCCGAAAGAAGCACACTGAAACTACGCAGGTATTCCCATATCCGCTCTGCCATATCAAGCACCCCTTTCTTTCTGTTGCTCATCCTCCGGTTCCCGGATCCTGCCGGCGGTTTCCATCAGTATTTCATCCGCATACAGGCAGGCTCCTGTATCGGCGCCGCGTCGGTTTAAGATGATCCGATGCACCTTACCTGTACCGAGCAGTTCTGATATTTCCTCATATCCCGCCATTTTTTCATTCATGCTGCAGATGTAGATATCCCCGCAAAGATGTGTGACCGGCCAGAATTCCTCCCAGGGGAAGATAGTCCTTTTTCCCTCGTAATCGATCCGCGCCAGCGCTTCCATACAGCGCGTCAGATCGTCTCCGTCCGCCGTCGGCATGACCAGTACCGTCTCATGTCCTGTGTAAGCTGGGATGATCAACGCGGACGGGATTCCGTGCTCGGATATCCCCTGTGCGACCGAAGCGATCAGACTGATCATGGTCTCCATCTCCTCCGGCTGAAACTCCGGCACCAGCTCGTCCGATGCCGTCCCATTGGTATATTCCCGCTTTACCATCCTGTGAAAAGACTCCAGATCCAGGATAAACGCCGCGCACCCGGGCATCACCGTCTCATAGAGTTTGATCTCCATCCGCCCGCTCATCGCCAGCCGTCTCCAGTTAATCCTCTTGACCGAATCGCCGGGCGTGTACGGCCGGCTGCCTTTCAGTATCGTGACATCCTCCTGCTGTCCGCGGTTTCGCGCCGCAGCTTCCTGCGACATTTTCAAAAATGGCTGCACATTGACCGGCATAAGCCGCGGATACACCACCAGCTGTACCGGCGTCGGCAGAGGATACCGCTTTCCCTGCGCCGACAGGCCGAACCCATCTCCCGCCTGCAGATTGGCCTCTGTGACGCAGGTCCATCCACGCCGCAGTGTGACCAGTGTTTCCTCCCAGGTAATCTCCTGCTGCCAGAGCAGCCAGACAAAACGCTCACGGATCCCGGTAATTGCATCTGCCCCATGCTCCATCACAAACCAGAACACCTCTCCGTCGTCATCCGTCTTTAACAGTTCCTTTTTGCCGACCGGCAAGATCACATCCAGCCAGACCAGCGGGAATATACTGAGATTGCGGACTGTAAGTTTCAGGCTGAGCGTACCGCCCGCATGGCAGCAAGCCGTCCCGGTCTCTACTCCCAGACGGATCCAGCTCAGGATCCCCTGGCTCCAGAACCACGAGGAAAAACACAGCAGGAAAAAGAAGCACAAAAAGGCGCCGACAATCTGCGCCCGAAAGTAGATTGCCAGCACCGCAAAAAATAACAGTACGCCCAGTCCCGGGAGGGTGACAAAACGACTTGTTTTACTCTGTCCCACCTCCTGAACCGACTTTGGTTTGGCTGCGTTCTCCGATTTCATTTCCCGGCTCCCCTGGTTTCCCTGAAAATTTCCTTCCGTCCGGGCGGCACCGGTGTTCCTTCCATCAATTCTTCCAACACCGATTCCGCCGTCTTTTTCTGAAATCTGGCCTCGCTGGTCAACACCACTCGATGCGCCATAACCGCAAGCCAGATCGTCTGGATATCCTCCGGGATCACATAGCTCCTCCCCTGCATCGCCGCATACGCCTTGCTCCCCTGATAGAGGCTGCGGGACGCGCGCGGGCTTCCTCCCTGCTTTAACCACGGACACTCACGGGTCTTATGTACCAGATCGACGATATAACGGCTGCAATAATCCGAGACACTGACCTCTGCCGCCTCCCTGCGCAGCTCCAGCAGGATCTGTGGCGTCGTTACTGTGCGGATCTCCTCATACGGCGTACGGCTGCCAAGGTGCTTTAAGATCTCCACTTCTTCTCCTGCCTCCGGATAACCCATCGACAGACAGACAAAGAAACGATCCATCTGCGCCGCTGGCAACTGGAATGTACTCTCCCGCTCCACCGGATTCTCTGTCGCCAGCACCATGAACGGCTGCGGGAGCGGCAGCGTCGTCCCATCGATCGTCGTCTGTCCCTCCTCCATCGCCTCCAACAGCGCCGACTGTGTGCGGGGGATCGCACGGTTGATCTCGTCCGCAAGCAGGAGATTGGTATGAACCGGTCCTTTCACCAGTTCAAAATCCGTTGTCTTCTGATTAAATACCGTCATGCCGACGATATCAGACGGAAGCAGATCCGGCGTAAACTGCAAACGTTTGAAATCACATCCCAGCGCGATCGCCATGGTCTTAACCAGCGTGGTCTTGCCGCTTCCCGGCAGATCATTCAGCAATACGTGGCCGCCGGAAAAGATCGTCATCAGGATCATATCGATCTGGCGGCGCTTGCCTACGATAATTTTCTCTGTCTCCTGCTCCAGAAGTTTTGTGTAATCTGCTATTCTTTGACTCATGCTTCCTCCAATTGTAAATATGACTTGTCATCATCCGCTCTGGCTGCCCGGATTTTCTTCCGCACCTCTGCACATATCATTTCTATCATACTCATCCAGAAAATGATGCCGCACCCCCTGCTCTTTATACGCGATCACCGTATTCAGGTTGACATTTTCCACACTCTTAAAGATATTGCTCTCGACAAAAGGATTGGTCTTTTTCATCTCAGCAATCAGCTGTTTGACCTCCTGGCGTTTCGAATAACCCGTGCCGTCCGGACGGCAGGTCGTGCAGCTGTCTGTAAAGCGGCACGCGCACTGGATGAACTGCAGACCATTATAATCGCGCCAGTGTTTGATATCGTCCTCGCGGATCAGATACAGGGGGCGGATCAGCTCCATCCCCTCAAAGTTGGTACTGTGCAGCTTTGGCATCATCGTCTGCACCTGTCCGCCGTAGAGCATCCCCATGAGGATTGTCTCGATGACATCATCATAATGATGTCCGAGCGCGATCTTATTGCATCCCAGTTCCTTCGCCTTGCTGTAGAGATACCCCCGCCGCATCCTGGCGCACAGATAACATGGAGACTTCTCGATATCATAAACCGCCTCAAAGATCGAAGATTCAAAAAATGTGATCGGCACTTCCAGAAGTCTGGCGTTATTTTCGATCACTTTGCGGTTCAGCTCACTGTAACCGGGATCCATGCACAGAAAAACAAGCTCAAACGGGAACTTGTGATGCCGCTGCAGCTCCTGAAAGAGCTTTGCCATCAGCATCGAATCCTTACCGCCGGAGATACAGACTGCGATCTTATCATTCTCCCGAACCAGTTCATACTCGCGGATCGCTTTGGCAAACCGGGAGAAAAGCTCTTTGTGAAAACGTTTGCGGATACTCTTTTCTACGTCAAGTGCTTTCTGCGAGCGGCCGTTCGATTTTCTCTCACCACGCTGCCCGTGTTCAGAGTCGTCTGCTACCTCTTTATCATCCTTCTGACAAGCATCTGGTTCTTCCTTTTTCCCTGCAGATTTTACAGCTGTCGATGGGGCATTCTCGCCATTGATCCCGCCCGCTTTCTCTTCTTCCGCGTTCATCTCAGTCACAAGCCAGCCATGGTAACCGCCCGCAAGGCTGTAAAACTGCTCTCCGCCGTTTTCACGAAGCTCCCCGGCACATTCCTTACTGAAAATCCCTCTGGTGCAGTAAAGGATCATCTTCCGATCGGCAGGAAGTTCTTCCCATGTCTCCTCCAGCTTCTCCCGCGGGATATTGACCGCACCCGGGATCATGCCGTATGCCGTGTCAAAAGCAGATCGAATATCGATCAGACGATAGGATCCGGCCGGAAAGTTCTTGATCTCTTCCCAGGTTAATTCCAATGTTTCACTCATATAAAATAGTAACCTCTGTTATTTTACGATGTACAGGTATCTATCTGACAGGTTATCCGTCTTTTCCATGCCCGCCACGGATACCGACCCATTGCGGTTCAACCCGCTAAGTACCTGTTATTATACTTTCTAAAATTCGAAACATCAACTGTTAATCATGAAAAAGAAGTAACGGTAAAATCAGACTTGCCAGACACTTTCGGAAGGATATATAATATAACTTATCGGAAGTTGCGTCAGCAACTGCCAATAAAAGGCGCATGCTTCTACGCCGTAAAGATTATAGGATTCCGCGAAGCGAGTTCCTATAATATAGAAAAAAGAAGTCCCGGGAAAGGAGCCGCATATGGCAAATCTGTCAATCGAAGAAATTTTAGATCAGGTGCAGGCCCTGTGCCAAAAACATCAGGTAGAGCATCTGTATCTCTTTGGCTCACGCGCAACCGGTACGGCGACCGAAACCAGCGACATTGATATTATCATCAAAGGAGGCGTCCGGATCTCCGACCTGAAGGAATCCATCGATAAAATCCCGACGTTGAAAAAAATTGATATCTTTGAATACGAGAAATGTAAAAATCAATATCTGAAAGAGGACATGGATCGCTATGGACGCAAAATTTATTAACCGTTATAACAGCTATTGCAGCAGTCTCTGTGCACTGGAAAAAGAAGGTGCTGTCGCTTTAACGAAAAAAATTCGTTGCGACAACCCCTTCTCAACAGATTGAAACCCCGCTCAAAAACAAATCTGCTATCGTAATTGCAAAACCATGGTAAATCCCTACTTCGATTTCCTGATCAAATGAAAAAATTGTCGGTGCAACGTCCTGCTCGTAACGGTACACGGTCGTGCTCCCCTTATCCGGATCGACAATCCAGTACTCCCGGACACCGGTCTCCAGATATAACGTATTTTTCCGACTATAATCATGTTTTCGACTGCCCGGAGACACAACCTCGATAATCCAGTCCGGAGCACCGATGCATTCCCGATCCGTCAGTTTGCTCTTATCACAGATTACCGAAATATCCGGTTCCACCCAGTTTTTATCCGACGCATCCAGGTTAACCGCAAACGGTGCCGGTATCACTTCACACTCTCCCCGATGTGCGGCAATATAATTACCGATGATCCTTGTCAGCTGGGCTACCAGCCTCTGATGATTAAGACCGGACGGAGCCATATCGTAAAACTGTCCATCAATTAACTCTGCACGACAATGATCCGGCAAATTCCAATAGTCATCCGATGTATAATGACATTCTTTCGGTAATGGCATAAACGGCTCCTTCCATTTTTTATTTCAGGTTCTGCAAGAACTCATTTG
Source organism: Clostridiales bacterium (assembly GCA_021204025.1). Classification (GTDB taxonomy): domain Bacteria; phylum Bacillota; class Clostridia; order Lachnospirales; family Lachnospiraceae; genus Brotaphodocola. The sequence goes on from JAJQAC010000073.1 coordinate 8,986, forward strand.
TTTTATCATAACAAAAGATATCCTTTTCTTCAAGTTCCGTTTCGCAAAACCAAAGATTAAAAGCGAAAGGACATTACCAATGGAACCAATAACTATTTATTGATCAAGCAGAAACGACACATGCTCTCCCTGATACAGCATACTTTCCGCTCCCATCATGGTCAGAGGAGTTCCTGTCAGTCCGCCGTTCAGATATGCCATTGCGTCCTCATATGCGTATTGAATATACTCAGCAGACGACGGATAATCATGATGTCCCGCAAAGATATAAGACACATCATCCTTGTAATTCATCAGCTTTTTCATGCTGTCTGCATAATCCTGCATACTCACATTTTCCCCGGTCATAATGACAGGCCCAGGCTGCACACTGTCGCCGCTGATCAGGATCCCATGATTCCGGTCAAGCAACGCAACGCTTCCCTCGGTATGACCCGGTATCTCAATCACTTCAAAATCAAAATCACCGCAGGTAAGCTGATCGCCTTCGCTGATATCATAGTACGTAACTCCCTCCGGCAGCAGCGGCGCGTCTTTCTCATTAATATAGCAGGAATCAAAGGCGCCGATCCCTCCGATATGATCCGGGTGCCCGTGTGTGATCACTACCTCTATCGGAAGGTCCGTAATCGTGCGGACAAGCTCTGTTACCTGATCATCCGCCATCAGCGTATCGATCAGCATTGCCTTATCTTCACCTACAAACAGATAAGCTCTGGTCCGCGGCTCATCCAGCACATACATATTTTCCATAAATTCATCGATGGTCACTGTGATCGCACTGCTCCCCCAGGAACCGGAACTGTTTTCCTCCTCCGACGACTCATCTGATTCTGCTGTATCTTCCGCAGATGACATTTCTTTCGTCTGAACCGTTCCGCCTTCTGTCCACGCTCCGTTTCCGTCTACCGCATATCCGTCCGGTGTTATGATCCCTGTCACCAGATATCCCTCCCCATTAAAATAGTAACACTCGCCGATACCATCTTCATCACTGTCAATCCATTGCCAGGCAGATACCGGATAAGTCCCATCCTCCTCCTGCCACCATTTCCCGACGCTGTTTTCTTTCCATTCTCCCGCCATCGCTGAGAATGACATGGCAAGCGTCAAACCCGCCGCCAATACTGCCACGTACCTTTTCTTCATGTTTTTCTCCTTTCCTTTGTTCTGGCCTGCGCTTTGATTCTCTTATCCACCGTTTAGCAACGACCGAAGCGGAGCGTAGAACAGATGCAGCGGTCTGCTGCAAAATTTCCAGATCCGCCCGTGCACATAAGAGAAAAAAGGGGATTCATCGATGTGTATACATTCTATGAATCCCTCTGTAGGCCATAAATATTCAGCTCACTGATATGATTTTATCATATTCGAATATTTTTCAGTTGTCAAGAAAATCTCTCTGATACAGCATACCATCCGCTCCCGTCCGCTACCCGATCTTCGGAAAAATCCTGCTCCCGTAGCGGGCTCCAAATACCTGCCCCTCTTCATTCCGCACAGCTGTCATATACACATCTGAGTATTTCTTTTTCACAATGCCCTGCCATGGATAGACAGGAAGCAGATCAACCGGTTCCCCATTGACTGTCATGGCCAGACTTCCGTCCGTTTCCTCCGTCAGAAGAAACCGGTCTCCCTCGCCAGACACATATTCGCCCTTCAACTGCTGTTTTTCGTTTTCTGTCCATCTGCGAAGAGAATGTGTCACAACTTCTTTCATGGGCAAGCCGCAGTACAATCGCAAAGCCGCCTCCGCAATCGCGTGAACCGGCACATCCATCGTATTACATAAAACCACAACGCCAAGCTCCGCCTGAGGGCAGAAACAGAAGTTGGAAGATACTCCCGGAAGACTCCCGCCGTGTTCCACCACTGTCATATCTCCCATCTGACGGATCTCCAGTCCATATCCATAATAAACTCCGGGCTTTACAATCTGTCTCGGCTTGCACATCTCCTCAATAGAATATCGGTCTATGATCCGCTTTCCGTTGATTCCCTCTCCCTCATTCAGATACATGGCGGCGTACTTCAGCATATCTCCCAGTGTCGACTTGAGTCCTCCGCCTCCCTGAAGAACGAACGCATCGTTCTGAAAGTCCCGGTCTGCCCGCCAGCCGCCGTCCCGCGTCCGTGTATACAGGACTGCCGCATTATCATCCAGCGTGTTCCGGATAAAGCTGATATTGCTTCGCTCCATATCCAGCGGTTTCAGAATATGTCTGTCCAGATAGTCTGCAAAGGAGCTGCAGTCGGAATGTCTTCTCACGATGTCAGACAGCAGTCCGAAACCATCGTTACAGTAACTCATTCTCTGACCCGGTTTTCCGGTAAACCGGGTCTGGCTGTCCAGCCTTCCGGCTACCCGCCGGATCCCCTCGTCTGCAAAATCATTCCGGTAGATCAGTTCCCGTTCCCTGGAATCTTCGATTCCCATCTCTCTGGCTGTCTCGTCTACTACAATGCGGGGAAGAGGGAAATATCCGCCGCTGTGACACAAGAGATGCCGGATTCTCACCGGCTCTTTCTGGTTTTTATTGGTAAATTCCGGGATGTAGTCCTTTACCGGGTCATCCACATTCAGCATTCCACACTGCTGCATCTGCATCACTGACAACGCGGTAAACGATTTCGTCACTGACGCCATGCCGAAAATCGTGTCCCGATGGATCGGCAGCTTTCTTTCCGCGTCTCTCCATCCAAAGTATCTCTCGTACAAAATCGTTCCGGCCGCGTCTGTAACTCCCAGCGCTATCCCTCTCGCGTGGCAATCCTCCATAATCTGTCCGACCAGGTTCTCCAGATCCTGCCTGGATTTTTCCGTCATAAAATTCATGAGAGCATATCCCCCTTTAAATGACGGATCCCCAGCCCGGAGTCTTCCGATAGGATCAGGCGTCTGGTATCCCGCACCTCAAACCCTCCTTCAAACGGAACATCTGACAGGAAAAAACAGGCATCCAGATCCGCTCTTGTGACATTTTTCATGGCAGCCCCCAGAGCGGCCGACGCGTTGACGGCGATCCCGCTTTCTTCCACCATGCAGCCCAGCATACACTCTACTCCGGCTGCTTCCGCTATGTGAATGATCTTCTTCGCCTCATAAATGCCCCCACATTTCATCAGCTTGATATTGATCAAATCCGCCGCCCGTTCCGAAACCAGCTTCAGAGCATCCTTCGCGTCCCAGCAGCTCTCATCTGCCATCACCGGCACGAGGCTGTGAGCCGTCACGTACTTCAGGCCTTCCAGGTCATAACGCGCCACGGGCTGCTCCACCAGTTCGATGTCATATTCGTTCAGGCGGTTTAAAAACTCCACAGCTTCTTTCCTTTTCCATCCCTGATTCGCGTCAAGACGGATCTTCACCCCGTCTCCCACAGCCTCGCGGATTGCCCTGACGCGCGCGAGATCACTGACAATATCCGTTCCTACTTTTGTCTTAATCACACGAAATCCGGCCTGTACATGCGCTTTCGCCTGCTCCGCCATTACTTCCGGCGCGTCGATTCCCACTGTAATATCTGTCTCCAGTTCGTTACTTAAACCTCCCAACAGCCGATAAAGAGGAAGCCCCGCGGACTTCCCCATAATATCATGACAGGCAATATCAATCGCGGCTTTCGCTGTCCCCGCATATGCCACCACCCGGTTCATCACTGTATAAACTGCTTCCATATCCCTGGGGTCCATCCCGACCAGCTTCTCTTTCAGCACACGGATGGTTGCCACCGTTCCCTCCAGATTCTCTCCTGTAATCAGCGGGCCGGGAGCTCCTTCTCCATACCCTGTGATCCCTTCGTCCGTCTCAACTTCAACCAGACAGCTGACCGCATGGGTAATCACCCCGAGAGAAATGCGAAACGGGCGCGCCAGCGGCGCCCGCATCAAATGTATCTTTATGTCTGTGATTTTCATGATTCCATGTTCCTCTTCGATTCCTTCTTTGTCTCTTTCCCCGCACAGTTTCCGCAAAAATGGCAGGCGCAGAAATGGCCGTTTCCCAGATCACGCAGCTCCGGCTTTTCCACAGAGCAGATATCCGCAGCCATAAAGCATCTGGTATGAAAAATGCATCCGGACGGCGGGTTGGCCGGACTCGGCAGATCGCCCTGCAGCAGGATTTTCTTCCGTTTACTGTGGCGCTCCGGTACGGGGATCGCAGAAAGCAGGGCCTGTGTGTAAGGATGACAGGGAGTGGCAAACAGATCCTTCTTATCTGCCATTTCCACCACATGTCCCAGATACATAACCATAACCCGGTCAGAAATATGCTTGATTACACTCAGATTATGGGAAATAAAAATATAAGCCATCCCCATAGACTCCTGAAGATCCCGAAGCAGATTCAGTACCTGCGACTGAATCGACACATCCAGCGCGGATACCGGCTCATCGCAGACAATCAGGGATGGACTGAGCGCGATCGCTCTGGCAATGCCGATTCTCTGTCTCTGGCCGCCGGAAAATTCATGAGGGTAACGGTTATAATATTTGGGATTTAATCCCACTACTTTCATCACCCGGATAACCTGTTCTCTGGTCTCTTCCCGGGTAGCGTACCGCTTCTGAATGTTCAGAGGCTCCGCGATGATCTCTCCCACCGTCATTCTCGGATTCAGAGACGCATAGGGATCCTGAAAGATGATCTGCATATCCGAGCGCATCTTTCTCAGTGTTGCTTCTTTTGCCTTTGTAAAATCTTCTCCCTTATATAAGATTTCTCCCGAGGTCGGCTCGATCAGACGGAGAACCGAACGCCCCATCGTCGACTTTCCGCATCCGGACTCTCCTACAACTCCGAGCGTTTCCTTTGGCATCAGGGTAAACGATACATCATCTACCGCTTTAATATAAGTTTTTTCCCTGGAAAGAAACGCCGACTTTGCAGGGAACAGCTTTCTCAGATGCCGGACTTCCAGCAGGGGAACCTGGCCCGTATGTTCGTTCATTCAACATTCTCCTTCCATTCCTGCGTGTATTTAAAACAGCGGACCAACCGTCCTTCCGCGTTCACAAGTTCCGGCATACGCTCCTGACAGATCGCCCGGGCCTCCGAACACCTAGGACAAAAGGCGCATCCTTTTGGCATATCGTCAAAGCTCGGAACCATGCCCTCGATAACGCTCAGGCGTTCCGAATCATCGCCATCCAGCTTCGGGATACAGTGCATCAGTCCATAGGTATAAGGATGCATGGGTTTTTCAAAAATCTGATCACAGGTCGCCTTCTCCACCACTTTGCCCGCATACATAACCATGACATCATCCGCTACCTCCGCAATCACGCCCAGATCATGGGTAATCATCATAACAGAGGTACCCGTTTTTTCTTTCAGTTCAATGATCAGATCCAGGATCTGCGCCTGGATCGTCACATCCAGCGCTGTCGTCGGCTCATCGCAGATCAGCAGTTCCGGGCTGCAGCACAAAGCCATCGCGATCATCACCCTCTGCCTCATTCCACCGGAAAGCTGATGCGGATACTCATCAAACCGTTTTTCCGGCAATGGGATTTTCACCATTTTGAGCATCTCGATTCCCTTTTCACGAGCCTGGCGCTTCGTCATCTTTTCATGGAGCATGAGTGCCTCCATGATCTGTTCGCCGACGGTAAACACCGGATTCAGGGATGTCATCGGTTCCTGAAAAATCATGGCGATCTTTTTTCCGCGGATTTTCCGCATCTCATCCTCATTCTTTTTCAGGAGGTCTTCCCCTTCAAACAGGATTTCCCCTCCGGCGATTTCCCCCGGCGGGATCTCCACCAGTCCCATGATCGATAGAGAGGTAATACTCTTTCCACAGCCGGATTCTCCTACAATTCCCAGGGTCTTTCCCTTTTCCACAGAAAAAGATACATCATCAACCGCTTTTGAAAAACCCGCGTCGGTGTGAAAATAAGTTTTTAAATGTTTTACTTCTAATATTTTATCTTCCATCATCCGCACCTCCTCAGGCTTTCAGTTTCGGGTCAAGGGCATCCCTCAGTCCATCGCCAAAAATATTAAACGCAATCACGGTTATCATAATCGCCACACCCGGCATAATGCTGTACAACGGGCGGTAGCTGATAAAAGTCTGGGCCGCGCTTATCATGTTGCCCCAGGATGGCGTCGGCGGCTGGATACCGATCCCCAGGAAACTTAAGGACGCCTCATACATAATCGCGTTCGGGATCCCCAGCGTAACCAGTACAATGATCGTAGATAAACAGTTCGGGATCAGCCCTTTCATAATAATCCAGAAAGTAGAAGCTCCGCTGGCACGGCTGGCCTCAATATATTCCTTTTCCTTCAGCTGCATCACGGAACCGCGGATCATTCTGGCTGTTCTCACCCAGGTAAGCAGACCCAGCGCGACAAACAGGTTCATCACACTCTTTCCCATAAACGTTATAATCGCCATCGCAAAGATCAGATCGGGAAACGCCTGAAAGATCTCCATGATTCTGGAAATAATGCTGTCAATTTTTCCTCCGTAATAACCTGCAACCGCACCAAGCGTCACTCCGACCAGAGATGCTACCACCTGAGCGGAAATCCCGATACTGATTGACACCCGGGAGCCATAAATGATTCTCGAAAGAATATCTCTCCCATATTCATCCGTACCAAACGGATGCGCAAATCCCGGCTCCGCCAGAACCGCCGAATAATCCTGAAAAGTCGGATCATAGGGAGCAATAATCGGAGCAAAGATCGCAACCAGGATCAGAACAACCAGGATTCCTGCGCAGATCATCGCCATTTTATTCTTTTTTAACCGTTTCAGGCTGTCCGCGTAGAAACTGGAATATTCCATTTCACTTTCAAGCATATCCTGCTCAAACTGTTTCTGTTTGTTGAAAAAGGATATCAGCTTCTTTCCCATTATGACGCTCCTTTCCCATACCGGATTCTTGGATCCAGGAATGCATAAGACAGATCGACGATCAGATTGACAATAACAAAGACAAACGCAATATACATCACGGTCCCCTCCAGGAGAGGAAGGTCACGGTTTGACATCGCATCTACCGCCAGTTTGCCGATACCCGGGATAGAAAACACCTTTTCAATCAACATGGAACCCGTCAGCATATATCCAAAGTCCGTGCCTACCAGCGTAACAATGGGAATCATCGCATTTTTCAATGCATGTTTTAAGACTACCACCCACCGTCTCACGCCTTTGGCCCTGGCCGTCCGGATGTAATCCTGTCCCATGACCTCCAGCATGCTTGTCCGGGTAATTCTGGCCATGCTTCCCGCGTACCTGGCCCCAAGCGCAATACTTGGCAGAACGTAGCTCGCAACAGAATCAAAACCTGAAATCGGCAGAACCGCCAGCTTCAGCCCGAAAACAATCTGCAGGATAATGGCGACCCAGAAAGCCGGAGCCGATACACCGATTATTGCAAGAATCATAACAAAAGTGTCAATTCCTTTTCCTCTTTTCACCGCGGAAAAAATGCCGCTGGGAATGCCTATGATCGCCGCAAAGACAAACGACATACAGGCCAGCTTGAGAGTAACCTTAAAACAACGGAAAAGAGCGTCCGATACAATTTCCTTGGTAAAATAGGAGGTCCCAAAATCCAGATGGACAGCTCCCTTAAGGAAATTTAAATACTGTACATAATAGGGCAGATCCAGTCCAAGCTCATGCCGGACTTTAGCAATTGTCTCCGGGTCAGCTCTTTTTTCCAGCATAAGCGCCACCGGATCACCCGGTACAATCTGCAGCAGGATAAAAGTAATCAGGCTGATGCCGATGAGTACAAAGATCGTCTGAGCCAGACGTTTTGCTGTATAAGAAAGCATGGTTTCCTCCTGTTGTGTGTATAGTAAAAAGAGGGACATCGCCCCATAGCTGGCGCGTCTGTCCCTCTTTTCAGGAACCGGCAGTTACTGAATATCAGCGTCCTTCCAGAACATACGGAACGTAGAATCAATCTCAAACCCGGTCACATCCGGATTTAACAGATAGAATTTCGTTTCATTATACAGAGGCGTGGTAGCCCAGTCCTCTCTGGTCATAATGTGCTCTGCCTTCTCATAAATCTCCTGTCTCTCTGCCGTATCGGTCGTCGCAATACCATCCTGCAGGAGCTGATCAAATTCATCATTATGCCAGAAGCTTGAGTTCGTATCGGTCTTCGTCATCGGATACAGCATGCTCTCCGGATCCGAGTAATCAACATACCAGTTGGAAATACCGCAGTCTACGCCGCCGGAAAGTTTCATGTCTGACCACGCGGAGGAGTCAACCTGCTCTACCTCCACATTGATTCCGGAAGCCTTCGCCTGCTGCTGGAATGCGGTCGCGATTGCCACATTACCCTGATACTTGGTGTTTACCGTCACTCTCAGATCAATGCCGTCCGGATATCCGGCCTCAGCCAGAAGAGCCTTCGCCTGTTCCGGATCATACTCAAACTCCGGCAGACTGTCATCATGTCCGATAATGCCCGCGGGGATGTAGGAAGTCGGAACGGTTGCCGTCCCATGAAGGATGCTGTCGCAGATTGCCGCGCGGTCAACCGAAAGGGCAATCGCCTGTCTTACCTTCGCATCCGGATATGTTTTTGTATTCACTGTCAGCATATAGCAGCCGGTAGGCTGAAATCCATGCATCGCTCCGCTCAGCTCCGGATTGCTGGAGTAAATCGGATATACGGAAGGATCCACGTCAACGTAATCCACGTTACCCGCCTGATATTCCAATACCTGCGTATTCACATCCTCGATGAACTTATAGCTTACCCCATCGAGCTTTACGGCGCCGCCGTGATAATCATCAAACCGTGAAAGCTCTACGCCCACGCTGGTCTGATAGCTGTCCATCTTGAACGGTCCGGTACCATACAGTACCTTCATGCCCCAGGTATCTCCGGCCTCCTCACAGGCTGCCTCCGGATAAATGGCGGTATACGCGGTAGAAAGCACCGACAAAAACGGCGCGTAAGGGATCTTCAGCTGAATCGTAAAGTGTGTATCGTCCTGAACCTCGATCCCGGACAGTTCATCCGCCTCACCGCTGCTCAGTTCATCATATCCCACTACGTTTTCCAGAAGCGTAGCCATCTTGGCGAGCTTCACCAGACGCTCATAGGAATACTTGACATCGGAAGCCGTCAGAGTCTCTCCATTGTGGAACTTCACATCCGGCAGTAATTCAAAGCTGTAGGTCAGCTGATCCTCCGATACCTCCGGCATATCCGCGAGAAGTACTGTTTCAAGGCTGCCGTCACCATTTGTCTTCAGCAGAGATTCCGACACATTATCCGTGATCTTCATAATAATGCTGTATGTATACTGCTGCGGATCCAAAGCTACCTGCGGGTCAACCGCAGCCACCCGGATGATCTTATCTCCGGCAGATTCTGCCGGTGCTTCTGTCTGCGCAGCCTCCGCTGCTGTCTCTCCCTCCGCTTTCGTCTCCTCAGCCTGAGCCGCAGCCTGCGTCTCCGTGGACGTACTGCCAGATCCGCCACAGGCAGACAAAGCTACCGCTGCAGCACAAAGAATGGCAATCCCTGTCAGTTTCTTTTTCATTTTACCATGCTCCTCCTTTTATGATAGTTGCAGCTGTTCCTGATAACGGGCTTCCTGTATCGGAGATCCCGTCATCCCGGACAGTTACTTATATTTATTTTAGCTCCATAAGGACTAAAATCAAAATAAAAAGTCTCATTATATATTCCCGGACACCGTCGTCTGCGGAATATACAACTGAAACCTTAATATACCGGTTATTTCGGATATTCTGACATCTGTCATACGAAAAACCGGTTTCTATTATTTTTACAACAGCCAGAAGAATAATAATAATTCACAATTTCTTAATATTTATGAAAAGTTTAACATATTATTCGGGACTGGTCAATACATTTTCAAACAAAAACCCTTCACTAAAAACCTTTTTTCCTAAGTGACTGTGAAATTAAAAAAGCAGTGCTAGGCCGCAGGTTTTAAGCCCTGGCTCAGCACTGCTTTTTTCATCTGACTTTATTTTTCGCTCTTTCTTCCTGATTCTATTGTATGGAGTAAATCCTGTTACTACAATGCCATTTCGTAAATCTTCTTGATATCATCTTTGTAGAGGTGTTTAAAGAATGCTACATACCCGACTCCATTGGAGTCCGCACATTTCTGAGCCATCTCATCGATCTGCTCCGGTGTCGGATGGATATTCATCTCAGACATACTGGTGGGCATACCGATCTTATGACACCATTCCTCAAAGGCTTCGATTCCTTTCATGGCGGTTCCGTTGATGTCGGAGAAGTCTTCCGAAACTCCCATCACGCGAACAGCGAATTTCGCAAACCTCGCAGGATTGGTACTCATACAGTATCTTGCCCAGCTGCCCCAGACCGCGCAGAGACCGGCGCCATGAGTCATATCAAACATACCTTCCATCTCCGCCTGGAGTTTGTGGGGACCCCAGTCTGCCATACGTCCGCAGCCGGTCAGTCCGTTGTGGGAAAGACTTCCGGCCCACATCAGTGTTGCGCGGGCGTCGTAATTGGTCGGTTCCTTCATGGCTACAATCGCCGCCTCCTTTACTGATATCATCAGCCCTTCGGCGATATGATCCACCAGATCCGTTCCCTCGACATTATGGAAATAACGCTCCATCGTGTGCATCATGATATCAGCCGCACCGCAGGCTATCTGGTATTTGGGAAGGGTAAAGGTAATAACCGGATCCAGAATCGCAAAAAGCGGACGGCCGATATCATTCAGGTAAGTGCGTTTCACATGATCCTCATCAATCGTAATCACCATGGCGTTGCTCATCTCTGAGCCGGTCGCGGCAATCGTGATGATGCAGCCCAACGGTGCGATTTTCACCTTCTCTTTTGGTATCTTATGAAGGCTGAGATCCAGTACCAGATCCAGGATATCAAAATCATCATTTGCGATGCCATAGGCAATCGCCTTTGCCGAATCAACTGCACTTCCGCCACCTATGGGCAGTATAAAATCCACACCTTCTTTTTTACACAGTTCGATTCCCTTGCGGACCAGACTCAGCCTGGGATTGGGGACGACGCCGTCCAGATCGATATATTCCAGGCCGGCGTCCGTAAGGCTTTTATGTACCTTGTCCAGGATTCCATTTTCCTGCAGGAACGTATCGCCGTAGTGAACCAGCACCTTGTGAGCTCCACGGGACGCGATTTCCTTCCCCACTTCCAGCTCAGCGTCACGCCCGAATATGACTTTTGTAGGCGCATAATAAGTAAAATTATTCATTTCAGACATCTCCTTTTCCGAAACATTCCTGATGCTGCTGTCACAGATCGTTTCCCGCTCTCTGTGATTTCGCAGATCATAACCTCACTGCTTATTCTTCATCCATCCGGATCACACAGCGATACGTATTTGGCTTACAGGCATCGTCATAAGCCTGCTTACACTCACTCAGCGCATAGGTTCCCTGGATTACCTGACTCATATCGACGGCTCCGCTCTGCATCAGTTTGATCGCCAGCAGGAAATCCTTGTCTACCGAGCCGACCGTGCCGATAATCTCATGCTCCAGCGTATGCAGACGTCCCAGCTTTACCGGTACCGGATCGTCCGGGATCTGATTACTGTAGAGCACGATGCGTCCCGGAGTCGCCAGCAGCGAATAATACTGATCAAAGAATTTTGACGAGGCAATGCTGTAAAATACAACATCCACTCCTCTGCCTTCGGTTATCTTACTGATAAATTCTCCGATATCCTGTGTTGCCGGATCCACCACATAATCGGCTCCGGCTTTCAGTGCTTTTTCGCGCCTTTCCGGATCCATCTCCGCCATGACGACTCTCGCTCCCACTCTCTTCGCAACCTGGACATGCAGGATACCCATGATACCGGCTCCGATAATGACACACGTCTCGCCCATCGCAAGGCGGGCACGCCGGATGCTGTGAATGACATCGGATAACGGCTCCGTGATGCACGCATACTCAAAGTTCACCTCAGCCGGGAACTTAAACACCTCGGTCGGTTTGCGGACAATATACTGTGAGAAACATCCCTGCAGATTCATCGGCGTATCAATCGTCGGCGGGACTGCCGGTTTGCTGAAATTCGGACCATGTTCACAATGTCCCAGTCCCAGGATGCAGTTCTGGCAGGTCATGCAGTGGATTCTGCCGACCGTAACATTGTCACCGACCTCATATCCTTTTACATTTTTACCAACTGCCACGACAATGCCCGCTCCCTCGTGTCCGCCGACACGCGGAAAGAAGCTCTTCACTTTCCCATCATACGGCCTCTGGTCAATGGTGCAGATCGATGAACGCATCACCTTGATCAACAGCTGATCGTCACTGTACTTCGGTATCTCATATTCATGGGTCGTGACCTCATGCACTCCGGTCACCACCACTGCTTTCATTTTTTCTGGAATCAATGATATTACCTCCTGTCATTACTTTCATTTAAATTTGATCCGGTTATTTGATCAGCCTATAGCCTATTTCACCAGCTTCTTTAACGGCTTTTTCGAATCCATATCGCAGATATTCTGCCCATAGACATAGACACCGCGGGCGTCGATACTCTTTAACTGCGCGATTTCCTCGTCCGTCGCGTAAAAATAACCTCTGACTATCTTCTTTCTTCCGGATCCTCCGCCCATATTTCCTACATTCAGTTCTTTCAGTTCTACACCAAGATCCAGCAGCTGTACAAACGCGAGCGGCGTCTTGGCCAGGATCATAACACGCGTATCCGGGCCCTTCAATTCATCGCTACAGAGCAGCTCTGCCGCGTCTTTGACCGTATGCACATATACCTTCACACCGCTTGGAGAAATACTTGTAAACAGATTTACCAATACCGGGTTTGCCGCCGCAGCGTCATCCGCGATCACGATCTGCTTCGCGTTTACCTCACCGATCCATTTCATAACAACCTGTCCGTGGAGAAGTCTCTCGTCAATTCTCGCAAAAATGATCATTGTCTGCCTTCCTTTCTTTTTTATAGTGGAGGGATACCGGGGTATCCCTCCTCAGCCATTCTCAGGTTTTTCTATCCTCTTCTTCTTCGTTCCGCTTTATGCGCAGATGCCAAGCGCTCCCAGTGCAAACGCTCCAAAGAATACCACGCACAGCAGCAGTACGGTGCTCATCTTTCTCTTCTTCAGGATGCCAAAGCAGCACAATGTCAGTGCCAGCGGCAGAATACCTTTCATAATCGCGTCCAGCATCGTGGTCTGTAAATTAACGTCCGCAATTACCAGGCCCAGATTCAGCTTCACCGTCGAAGCAGCCAGTGCGCCAAACGCGACACAGCCGACAATCCCCGCGATATTCGTGAAGTAATTCGCCGCTCCGGATGAATACAGCTTCTCGATCAGTGCGCCGCCATATTTATACCCCAGCCAGCCGATCAGAATCGCCGCCACTACCTTGAAAATGACAAAACCAAAATAGGTAAAGTACACGCCGGCGATACTGCCCGCCAGTACCATACTGATACCGACCGACTTAATAATCGTATTGTAAACACTCTGCACCATCGGATCGCCGATTGCCGCTACCGGTCCCTGCATCGAGGAGCCGAACGCGCGGATCGTCTCTGGTGTGATATTCTCATTGCCGAGTGCGCGCTCCTCCTCCATCGCTACATAAGGAGCGACCAGCATGCCCAGGAACTGATAGTTGGTATTGATAAACTGCGTATGCTTTTCCAGTTCTTCCATCTGACGGTTGACGTCACCCGGATACAGCTTTTTCATTACTGTAGACAGACCGAGCATAATTGCTTCCGCGTTCTTTGTCGCGGTGTTATTGCCCCACTCGATAAAATTCTCGGTGATAAAGGTCGCTTTGATCGCGTCCTTTGCGGTAAGAATATGATTCTTTCTTACCTCTGCGTTCTTAAAGAACGACAGATCCAGCGTACCGTTCTGAATTCTGCCGTAGGTATAGATCACCAGTACGCAGACCGCGAGCACTACCAGTACCAGCGTGCTCAGCCCCAGATATTCGCACAGGATAAAGGAGATAATCATATAGAAAATCTTGCCATTACCACCGATAAATACCAGACCCAGGCCGATACCAACTGCCGGAAGCGCATTGCCGGCTACATTCAGTCCGGTCGACGCCCATGCGGGAAGATTGTTCATCGCCGCTGAGATCTGGTCGATTCCCAGCACCATCACGAGGAACATCATGATCGTGAAGATCGCTACTTTAAAGAACATATTCGCGGCGCCCCAGAACCACATTGCTCCCGGATTGCGTTTCTCTACGGAGCGGTCAAGGTTAGCGGTGAAAAAACACGCCAGGGTATTCACCCAGTTTCTCAGGGAAGCAAACGCGATACCGACCGGAACCGCGATCGCCAGAGCAGCCTCGTATCCCAGACCGCCTTTAAAAGCTACTACGACGCCGACTACCGTACCGATCATCGGGTTCGACGGCTGTGTGCCTCCTACGGAGATAACGCCCATATAAATCAGGCCGATATAAGCTCCAAGGATCGCCCCGTCCATCGGATGTCCCAGGATCAGGCCGATCGCGTAACCAAGGACCAGCGGCGGTGTCAGAGAATAACACAGCATATAGATTGGTCCAAATGAAATCGCGCATCCAAACAACAGCGCAATCAGAAAATATTGAAGTGTCGACGGATTTGCCACCAGTGTGGCTGTCCATGTTGCAGCATCCGGTGCCATAAATATTTCCCCCTTTTCGTAATTTATTTTCCTTCTCTTTTATCATATCGTGATGCAGACCATGAGATTTTCCTGCACGGTTCACAGCCGCGCAGGTGTCTCCTGACATTACTCATGATCTCTTAGTAACGGTTTGCAGAACCGAACAGTTCCATATAATGACGGCATTTCGCGGTGAATCCTTCGTTAAACGCGTTCACCTTGGCATTGAAGAACGGCGGAAGTTTCCCACTCTTTTCAGCTTCCTGCAGATGCGCGATGCCGGCTGCCGGCAGATCCGTAGCAATGTTGATCTTATTAATACCGCTGTGTGACAGCCGATACAGATTGTCATCACCCGTACTGCTGCCTCCGTGCAGAACCAGCGGAAGATCCACGATCTTCTTCACCGCTTCCAGACGATCAAAATCAATATGCGGCGTACCCTTGTACATACCATGTGCGGTGCCGATCGCAACTGCCAGGGAATCGCAGCCCGTACGTTTTACATATTCTGCTGTCAGATCAATATCCGTCAGGTTCGTGACGCCGTCCACAGCATAATTATTTCCCTGACCGACATGCCCCAGCTCAGCCTCCACGCTGACGCCGCATGCATGGGCGATCCGGACCAGATCAGAAACCTTCTGAACGTTTTCTTCATAAGGAAGCTCGCTGCAGTCCGCCATGATAGAGGTACATCCTGCCGCGATACAGCAGATCCAGGATTCAAAACAGGGGCCGTGATCCTGCTGGATCACAACCGGAGTCCGCGAACGATCCGCCAGGATACTCAGCTGCTGGACATAATCATTCAGCCATCTCTTTCCTGCAAAGCTGCCATAAGGCCCATGAAAATGGATGTCCAGGATAACCGGAGCCCCGATTTCCTCCGCTGCGTTCACGATACAACGTCCGGTTTCCACATTGATAATATTGGGAGCACAGACCGCATACCCATCCCTCTTTGCCGCATTTAACACTTCACTCGCATTTACTAACATATGAATCATCCTTCCTTTCGTTATTATTTTTTCATACATATTAGTAGTTATCTTTATTAATAGCAAAAACCGTGCCACTACTCATTAGTCAGAAAATCCGTTTTCGTATCTGTCCCTGTCACCACCATTCCCCTGCGCGCAGTTTCCTGTAGAATATACTGCATAAAATACGCATAAGGACTGGCGGACAGAGGTCTGCGCGAACCTTTCCGATAAAGGTAAGCGCTTACATGCTTTTCTCTGATCTTTGCCTGATATTCCTTCGCCTCGTAATCAAACAGATGCTGGATGCATCCGGCTTCCGCATCGGAGAGGAGCCTGTCACAGGCTTCATAATCTCTGGCGGAATATCTTCCGGCAAAAATATCCTCCACCATCTGATCCGGGTCCTCCGCCCTGACCGGGAGAAGCATAGACATACGCCCGGTTTTCCGGGCCTTTGCCCAGAAGACACGAAAACCGTCTGTCGTCTCACGAAAGTATATGATCCGACTGTTTTCAGCGCCGGAAATTTCATAAAAAAATTTCTGCACCGGATCACAGGATCGATAGCAAGCGTAAGACTTCGGGATCTTCATTGGCTCATTTTGCTTTTTTCCCCTCTCCGGGTAATGATAATACCGCACCGGATCGGCAATTTTACCGCTGTCTCTTTTCCCATACAATTCGTATGCGTAATACACTACTGCCGACACAAATATCAGCGCCAGAATACCGCAGATCACATTTCTCGTCTGAATGGTCAGCCAGATAAAAAACACCGCGGAAAGAGTCGGAATCATCAGTGTGTTTCCTGTTTTTTTCAGCATACCTGCGCCTCCTTATACTGTTCCCGCATCACAAACCCTGTCACAGATCTCCCAGACCGCCTTCTACCGCCGAAACCAGTGCCTCCAGGGCTTCTTCTTCCCCCTGTCCATCCGCCACAATCCGGATACTTTCCCCATACTTCACCCCGGCTGAAAGGACTTTCATCAGGCTTTTGCTGCTAAATCGCCGTCCATTCTTTTCAATATAAATCTCGCAGGGATACTTCATGGCAGTTTTGACAAACACACTCGCCGGACGCGCATGGATCCCCATCTTATTGACAACGGTTACTTCTCTGCTCTTCATAACTGTTTCCTCCGTTTTGTTCTATTCTGGCAAACGGCTTTCTGTCGTTTCCCATCATTCCTCATTCCTTTTTCCCAAACGTCTCATCCATTTTCGGCAGCGTGAGCATAAAATAAAAACATTCCGCATCCGACACGCGAAATCCTCCGGCTCCAAAGCAGCGGTTCAGCATCTCCTTCAGATACGTAAACCAGTCTTCGGAACGGGAAATCTCATCCTGCCCTTCTTCCAGCAGTTCGAGCGGGCTGTCATTCACAATTCGTTCCAGCATACTGGCGGCATGCATAAAAATTCGCAATTCGATGTTATCAGGCAGTTTATTTTTATAAACTTCCCGTTCCAGAGTCCGGATCACATCGGAAATACACCGCGTCCCCATTTCCCGGTCCACACTCGGCGCCAGGACACAGAAATTATCAATCTGCGTCTGACTGGCCGGTTCCTCCCGCTCCTCATGAATCCAGCCGATATAGGGAGGCATGCTCCAGTCAGCCAGAATATTCATAATCTTATCAATTCCTGCCGGCGAAAATACTGTATCAGCAAGGATAAACGGAACCCCCGGTATATCAGGATTGACTGTCCCTACGATCAGTTTCAGATCTGACCCATATGCCGCGGCTTTCGCTCCCACATCATCCACGGAACTGACCGCGACCACACGCAGCGACGGAATCCGCAGTTCCTGCTCCAGAAACTTTCTCATCTGTTCCGCGCTGCCAACGCCGGTGACACAGATTGTAAAAATAACTTTTTCACCGGATGAGCCTCTCTCCGCATCCATATCGCCCGCTCCCGCCACCGATCTTTGAAAAAACCACTCCATCTGTTCTCTGTAATCGGCAATCGTCTTATGATACATGTCCTCAAGTGAAAGCTGTTGTGTCATGGTATTGCGGCACGCGATCACCGCCATACGTTCTTCCAGCAAAGTGACCACCTTGCAATGGATGCCCGTCGCCTCATACAGAGCTTCTTCCGTACCACAGAATTGCTGACAATCCGTAAAGATCAGATTGCCCTTCTCTCCATGGTGCTGCTTGATGTCAAAACAAAGCATCTCAAAGGCTTTCCGCACTCCCAACATATCGCCATTCTCTACACAGTAGACATGATCCGCTCCAAAAAGGGAACGAACATACCCCACGATACTCGCTGCGACATTACCGCTGCAGGATATCATCGTAATGTGGACGTCCGGTTTCCAGCGGTTTTTCACCGTCTGACTGAGAAATGCAGCGAGGAAGCCAATCTCATCGTCAGTAATCCCTGTATTCAGATGATCGCTGAGCCATTCTCTCTGCTTTTCCAGGAACTGTGTCTCACTCCGGTAGCGGCCGATAATTTCCCGGAGATTCGGAGGCAGAACCAGATTACCGGACCGTGCCCGGCTCACATACTGCTCCAGATGCATGGCCAGCAGAATCGGCGTCTTCTGTGGATAAGTACGATCCAGTTCAATCGCCACCATGCCAAGCAGCTTCATCGCCACCGGCAGGATCTTCGGGGAGATAGCATGTTCCATCGACAGCAGTCCCTGATTCACCGCGCCGTATTCACTCCCCAGCATCTCAAAATAACGGTCAATCTGACCGATCACCATCTGCCGGAGTTCTTCGCCCGCCAGCCCCATCTTCCGGCCTTCGTCGATCAGATGAAAGACCTGATCATAGATATCAACAAACTGCAGCGTTTCATCAGAATCAAACTTCTCCGGTTCTCTTGTCGTCACGTGCATATCCGCATGAAACCAGTCAACACCCCGATCAATCTCCCGCGGTAAATCAGACGCAATCGAATAGACCTGAAAGGACAGATCATGGAGTGTAACCGTAATCTCTCCCGTCTGTGGCAAAACTCCATCCTTTAAAAGCGCCTTGGCGCACGAAAGCTGGACCGCATTCTTTAATGTCCCCAGATTGATCCGCGCGGCATAACCCATCAGGGTATTGAGTACATCTCGCTTCACGCAGATTGCCCGGCTGATATGCTTTGCTTCCTGCGCATAGAAGCTGCGAATGAATTCCGGCCACTCACGCATCGGCCGCTCCGAAAGCGTCGGCAGCTGCAGAAGAACCGGCATCCGGCGGATAAACGTATCGATCAGCGTCGTATTGGAAACCGGCTTTGTCGTCGCGCCGATCAGCATAAAATGTGCTTCCCGCTTTGTGTTTTCCCCCACCCGCCGAAAATATCCGGTATCCAGCAGCGTAAAAAACAGTTCCTGACTCGTACCGGACAGGCAGTGAATCTCGTCAAGGAAGAAAATGCCTCCGTCTGCCTCCTCCACAAGGCCCGGCCTGTCCGCGATCGAACCGGTGAATGCTCCTTTCTTCGATCCAAATAAAATCGAGAGAAGCAGCTGCGGATTGTCCGCATATTCCGCACAGTTAAAATGCACAAATGGTACTTCTCTGTCATAGCAGCCAAACGCATGGATCTCATTCGCGTATTCCCATACCGTACGGGCAAACGTTGTTTTTCCGATCCCGGTCGGTCCGGTAATCAGCATATTCAGCCCAAACGGCGGATAAGAAACCGCCGCTTTCGCGATACTGATCAGGTGCTTCAGGCTTCCGTTGCTGCCTACCAGTTTGGAAAATGCGTCCTCATTTACCGTAGATTCCGCATAGGCAGAAGATGTTTCCGGTATCCGTCCGTTTTCTTTCTCTGCATCTGCGGCCGAAGTGTCGTTTCCTGCCGGGAAAAAACGTACATTTTTCTTTCCTTCTCTTCGCAGGAAACCTTTCTCAACCAGTTTATTTAATTCCACAGAAGCATCATTGCGCCAAATTCCCAGATCGCCTGCGACCTGCTGTGCCGTTACACCTTCCTCCGCATGTTGCATTACAAACTGAAGGATTCGATCCTCCCGACGCTTACTCATTGCATTCACTCCTATCTTTTTTATCAGGGAACGCAGAATACACGGATTTTCTGCTCCCCGACTGATCCGTTAGTTAAATTCAAAAAATGATTTCACATCCACGAGACTCTCCTTTCCGGATTCCGTCACTGCATCGATCAATTCCTGTCCGGCAAGATTTCCCCGGAAATTCAGAGCCTCGATCAGTATCGGCAAATTGACTCCGCAAAGTCCATAAATTCTCGTCTGTGCGCACTGCTCCATCACCTGATTAAATGGCGTGCCGCAAAAAAGATCAAAAAGGATGATGGATCCCTCCGGCATCTCACCATATACCCTCATCGCTGCTTTCCCGTAGGCCCGGATATCCGAACCATCATAAAACGGCATTGCCTTCACACCGTCAAAATCACCGTAAATCATTTTTGCCGACCCGATCAGTCCTTCGCAGAGAGAACCATGAGACAGGATCAGGATACCGGGCAGCTTTTTCTCCATTTCGTTTTCCATACGCGATTACTCCATTTCTTTTCTGATTTGACCCGTTTCGGAGTCCCTTTCATACCCGTTTAAAAGCAAAAACCATGCCACTACGAGTAGTGACATGGTTTAATTTTTCTGATCCTGTTTTCTAACCAAAAACTTTTCTTCCGTCAGCATTCGGCAGCCCGATCCCGCCCCGGTACTTCGCTACCGTCCGGCGGGATACGGATACTCCCATCTCTGTCAATTTTTCGCATATTTTCTGATCGCTGAGGGGACGATGCTTATCCTCTCTCTGTACGATTTCCCGGATATACTCCTGGATTTTCTCCGGCGTCTGCGCGCTCTCTGTCTCCGGATTTCCCACCGCCTTGGAAAAGAAATAATTTAACGGGTAAATTCCCCACGGACACTGGAGATATTTTCCTCTCACCGCTCTGCTCACCGTTGACTCATGGATATCCAGCTCGTTTGCCACATCCTGTAGCCGCAGCGGCCTGCGATTCCCCGGTCCGTTTTCAAAAAATGACTGCTGCAGCCGGACAATCGTCTCCGTCACCTTTGTGAGTGTAGAACCTCTCTGTGTAATGCAGTTCATCACCCACTCTGCCTGCCGGAGCTTATTGCTGATATATTCCTTCGTCTCATCGGAATTATCCTCTTTGAGCATCTGACAATAATAACCATTGATCCCCATCTTTGGATAAGCGTTGTCATTTAATAATATCTGAAAATAATCTTCAAATTTAACCACGGTAACATCCGGGCGGATATAATGCAGGTTCTCCCGCGAACTGAAACCGTTCCCCGGCTTCGGATTGAGGCTTCGAATCAGCTCGCAGTTTTTGCGGGCGTCGTCCAGAGAAATATCCAGAACAGCTGCAATCTTGTGGATCTGATTGCGTCCCAGCAGTTCCAGACAATCCCGGACGATTCGCTTCGCAACCGGAAGATCCCCCGGCATCCGGTCCAGCTGCAGAGACAGACATTCTGCCAGATCTCTTGCTCCCACACCTGCCGGCTCTGCCGACTGCAGCATCTCAATATAGGAAACTGCCTCGAATTCTGTCAGACCAAACCGCCTGCACAGCGCATCGGCGTCCTCTTCCAGATAGCCGCGCGAATCCAGCGAATTTGCCAGATAATACAGCACTTCTTCCTCTCTTTGATCCCGACACAGGGGCGTCATCTGCGAATAAACATACTCCGTCAGCGTCTCGTCTTCCCTTGCGGCAACGTTCCACTCTCCGTTCTCACGTGCCTCGTCCCGCTCCGCGCCGTAGTAAACCCGGTTCTGCTCATCCGTCGCATTCAGCCATTCCAGCTTGCGCTGGATATCCGACATCCGGTCGGTCTCTTCTCTGGTGTGTTCGATTTCCACCAGAGGGTTTTCCATTTCCTGCTCTTTGACAAACGCTTCCAGCTCCTGATTGTTCATCTGTAGGATTTCCGCGGACTGAATCATCCTTGGGGAAAGCGTTTGTTTTTGTGTCGCTGATAATTTCATGTCCATAGTTCTTACCTCATGGACAAATTATACTAAAATGTCGGGATAAAATCAATCTTTTTTGGCAGTATTCGGCAGAGAAACGTCAGTCAGAAGACTTTTGGTAATGAGTCCGTCCCTGAGAGGGACTACTTTATTGGTAAAATTTTTTAATCCGGATCTTAAAAAGGATGCCATATTTAATGATTTCAAATACGGCATCCTTCATCTTTTTACTCGATTGCGAGCACTTTATAATCCTGATCCTCAACCGCTTTCTTTAACACTGCGTCGTCCACCGCACTGCTAAGGCTCACTACCGCGGTTCCCTTCTCGTGGCTGACCTCTGCTCCGGCTACGCCTTCGATTGCTTCCAGCGTCTTTTTCACTCTTGCCTCACAGTGGCCGCACATCATACCTTCGATTTTCATTGTCTTTGTCATTTCACTCGTCTCCTTTTTTTGATTTTCTTTATCATTCCCGGATCTATCATCGGTAAAGACCGCTGATACAACCGCGGATTTCACTTTCTTATCATGGCTTGCGTCCCTGAGTTTGAAAAGATTCAACCGCAGCGCGTTGGATACCACGCAGAAGCTTGACAGGCTCATCGCCGCAGCGCCAAACATCGGGTTCAGCTTCCAGCCAAAGAGCGGGATATAAACGCCGGCCGCTAACGGGATCCCGATCACATTATAAAAAAACGCCCAGAATAGATTTTCATGGATATTTCTTAATGTCGCGCGGCTTAAACGGATCGCCGCCGGGACGTCGCTTAACCGGCTCTTCATCAAGACCACGTCCGCGGCGTCGATCGCGATGTCCGTGCCGGCGCCGATCGCGATGCCGATATCCGCACGGGTAAGCGCCGAGGCGTCATTGATGCCGTCGCCAACCATCGCCACCTTGCCATGCTCCTTTAACTTACGGATCACACTTTCCTTACCGTCCGGCAGCACGCCGGCGATCACCTCGTCTACTCCGGCCTGTGCGCCGATCGCACGCGCCGTCTTCTCATTATCGCCGGTCAGCATCACGACATGGATCCCCATGCCCTGCAGTTCTTTTACCGCCTGTGGGCTGTCTTCCTTGATCACATCTGCCACCGCGATAATACCGATCAGACTGCTGCCCTTCATAAACAGCAGCGGAGTCTTGCCCTGATCCGCCAGTTTCTCTGCCTGCATCTGCAGCGCCGCGCTCACCGGGGTCTGACTACTGATAAACTTAAGACTGCCGCCGGTCAGCTTCTCCCCGTGCCATAACGCCGTCATACCATTGCCCGGCAGCGCCTGGAAGTCTTCGACTTCTTCCGTCTGCACTCCGGTCTCCTCGGCCTTTGCCAGGATCGCTTTTGCCAGCGGATGCTCGCTCTTTCGCTCCAGCGCATAGGCCGCCGCCAGCAGTTCTTCTGCACGAAATCCGTCCGCCGGAACCAGATCCGTCACTTTCGGTTCGCCGCTGGTGATCGTACCGGTCTTGTCCAGCGCCACGATCTGCATCTTACCGGCCTCCTCCAGCGAGACTGCCGTCTTAAAGAGAATACCGTTTTTCGCGCCCAGACCATTTCCCACCATGATCGCAACCGGAGTCGCCAGGCCCAGTGCGCATGGACAGCTGATCACCAGGACTGAGATTCCACGCGCCAGCGCAAACGCAAAATCCTGCCCTGCCAGCAGCCAGACGATCGTCGTGATGACCGCGATCGTAATCACCGTCGGTACGAAGATACCGGACACTTTGTCCGCGATCTTGGCAACCGGCGCCTTGGTCGCCGCCGCGTCGCTGACCATACGGATGATCTGAGAAAGCGTCGTATCCTCACCAACTCTTGTCGCCTCACAGCGGATAAAACCAGACTGGTTCACTGTGGCTGCAGAGACCAGATCACCCGGCGCCTTATCCACCGGGATGCTCTCACCGGTCAACGCCGCCTCGTTGACCGCACTGCTGCCGTCCACGATCACACCGTCCACCGGGATATTTTCGCCCGGACGCACGACGAAAACGTCGCCTTTATGCACCTGTTCAATCGGCACTGTGACTTCTTCCCCGCCGCGCACGATGACCGCGGTCTTTGGCGCGAGCTTCATCAGGCTCTTGAGCGCGTCGGTGGTCTTTCCTTTGGAACGTGCCTCCAGCATCTTACCCACAGTGATCAGGGTCAGAATCATCGCCGCGGACTCAAAATAAAATTCCATCATATAGGTCATGACCGCATCCATGTCTCCGCGCACCTGCGCGTCCGTCATCGCGAAAAGCGCGTATACGCTCCAGACGAAAGACGCCATGGAACCCATCGCTACCAGTGTGTCCATATTGGGAGCGCGATGCAAAAGACTTTTAAATCCGCTGATAAAAAATTTCTGGTTGATCACCATGACGATCGCCGCGAGGATCATCTGCACCAGCCCCATCGCCACATGATTGCCATCAAACCATTTCGGCAGCGGCCATCCCCACATCATATGACCCATGGAAAAATACATTAAGACCAGCAGAAATCCCAGCGAAGCGATCAGCCGCCGCTTTAACACCGGTGTCTCCCGGTCTTTCAGTGCGTCTTCATCGGCTGCCGCACGGCCGGAAGTGCCTGCCGCGGTGCCTTTGACTGACGCGCCGTATCCGGCTTCTTCTACTGCCCGGATAATGTCTGACGTTGCGGCGCTGCCTTCGACTCCCATTGAGTTGGTTAAAAGGCTTACGGAGCAGGAGGTGACGCCGGGCACTTTGGATACGGCTTTTTCTACCCGTGCGCTGCATGCGGCGCAGCTCATACCTGTAACATTATATTGCTCCATTGAAATGTTGGATCTCCCTTCTGTGAAATTTGGAAATTGCGTTATTGGCAACTCGCCCGTCCCTGAGAGGAAAACATATCCTCCGGGGACAGCTCGCGCTTAGGTTTCGGGTAGCGGTATTATGTCTATAGGAACTTTATCGGCAACTCGCCCGTCCCTGAGAGGAAAACATATCCTCCGGAGACCGCTCGCGCTTAGGTTTCGGGTAGCGGTATTATGTCTATAGGAACTTTATCGGCAACTCGCCCGTCCCTGAGAGGAAAACATATCCTCCGGGAACCGCTCGCGCTT
>JAJQAC010000073.1:33789-43082 GCA_021204025.1 Clostridiales bacterium
GGCAACTCGCCCGTCCCTGAGAGGAAAACATATCCTCCGGGAACCGCTCGCGCTTAGGTTTTCACGTAGCGGTACTAAGTTCGCAAGAAAAGCATCTTGCTCACTAAGTGCCGACGTGAAAAATGTCCCCTGCGGATATGTTTTCCTCTCAGGGACTACTTTATTGGCATATTTTATATATTATATTTCTATCAGTCTGCGGAGGATTACGGATCAGATCTTCATGCTTTCACTGTCTCGATCTCGGTCACCTGATAGTCCTGACGTTCTACTGTCCGTTTTAGTTCGGCTTCGTCCAGTTCCCGGTCATAGGAGACTACGGCGATCTTTTTCTTCAGATCGACCTGACAGGATGCGCCGGCGATGCGGTTGATCTGACGTTCGATCAGGTTTTTGCAGTTCACACAGTGCATTCCTTCGATATGCATGATTTTCTTACCGATTATCGGGTTTTCCAGGATCTTTTCTTTCTCCGGCAGGATCTCGCCGCCTCCGCCGCAGCAGCCTCCGCCGCCTTTAAAATGTCCCAGTGCGCTCTTTACCGCCAGTGCGACCACGATTAACAGAATCGCTATGATAATAATATTTCCCATGTGCTGCTCCTCCTGTTTCCTATGTCATATCGTTTATCTCTTATCATACCATTTAACTATCCTGTCATTTATCATTCAATGATAACCTATGCCATATTCCAAATGACCTCATGTTAGTATTTCCCTTGCCTCAGTTTGCAACTCCGTAATGCTGTCACTTCATTAACTTCTGTAATGTCGTCAAAAGCTCATCGATCACTTCGTCATGACCTTCTCTCATGTCGCGCACCACGCAGTGGCGGATATGGCTTGCCAGAAGTTCTTTATTAAAGGCGTTTACCGCCGCGTTTACGGCCGCCGACTGTGTCAGAATGTCCGGACAGTATGCGTCCCGCTCCAGCATCCCTTTGATCCCGCGGATCTGGCCCTCGATGCGGCTTAAGCGGTTTATCAGTTTGCGGCGTTCTTCCTCAGTACGTATCGTGTGTTTCTCACAATTACAACCGGTCTTTTCTTCTTCCAAACAGTTCGCCTCCTCGTCTGAACAATATTTCTCCTCTGCGTACACAAAATACCCTGCCGGGGTATTTTCTATCTTATACCCCGGCAGGGTATTTGTCAACCCTGTCTGTGATGTATTTAAGGACATTTTTTCTCAATTATCCCATTTCATTTCTCTTTGGCATTCTTCTTAAAGCCGCAATCTGATCTTGCCCCTGATAAATGATCCCCGTGACCCATACGGTCACAGAAACTTCGTCGATCCAATAATACACATCAAAATTCTCAACAACCATTTTATGAACCCCTTCCGAATATCACGGTTCATCTTCTACGAAAGGGAAACGAGACGGCAGATAACTAAGATCGGCAATTTCATTTTTTATCTTATCTGACCAGCCAAGAGCAACATCCGGCACCAGGAGAACTTTTGAAATATAGGATACAATATCCTGCATTTGTCTGATAGCATAATCGGTCAATTTTACTCTATATCCCATATTCAGACACTCTCATTAACCTTTAAAAAAGCCTCGTCAAGATCGAGTCCCTGCCCTGCTTTTGCCTGTTTTAAACCCTTATCCATCATGGAATAAAACTGTGATCCGGTCAAAGAATCCTCTGTTTGGATCGCAGGAATCGATAACGAATAGGGAATACCGTTTGTCATGATAATCTGCCGATATAAAGAGTCAATCAATACAGAAACCGGAATGCCAAGCTGTTCAAGGACAAGTTCCGCCCGCTCTTTAATCTCCGGTTGCACGCGAGCTGTAACGTTTGCTGTCTTTATTGCCATAATAATCACCACCTGCCACAATATATTTATGGTTAATATCCATTACAGTCAGTAAGGAATTATCCATCATGTTGCTTAAGCTGTTATAATGATAGAGCAACCGATATTGACCTATCCAAACGCAAAAGCATGGCTTCTATCCTTCGTCCAGACGACGAAATCATTGCAAAACCTTTCGCTTATAATTTTACCATATTGTGTAGCTGTTTGCAATACAAAATCCTCTCTCGATTCAACAAATAGAATATATGCCCAAAATCTCCTCGATATGATCCCCTTTTACCTTGATGTTCACCGTCATCCAATATTCTTTACGGGCATAAAAGTCATCCAGCCATTCGACTGCACTTTTCTCTCCGTCGGAGAAACCATAATCGGAATCGGTTTCAATGATAATTTTCGTGGTCTCATCTGTATAAAACGTTCCGCTGGTTAAAACGTAACGTCCTGTTGTCCAGTCGTCATCCACAACCAGAGATTCGTCATAGCCCATAATTTCTCCGGAATAATAATACCGGTCTCCGTCTTTTTGTAATGAGCCGCAGGAGCCTGTGAATGTCTGTGTGATATCAGATGAACTTTCAATCATTTCATTTTCTATTGGGATGTTTTCTGTCTGATCAGTATCAGCGATTGAATAAAAGTCCGCTGCTACAATTGTATTGCCCTGTTTGTCTTTCCACTCAATAAAGAATCTGTCTTTCTCCGGAACGATCTGCAACCTGTTATTCGTTTCCACAACACCAATTCCTTCCACAACAACATTAACATCCTCGTAGGATACTTTGTCCGCTTCCAGTATAATATCGATACCTGCAAGGCCAGTTCCCGTACCGCCAGATGACCCGGTTCCTAACGACAACCTTGTGGCTCCTTCCTTTTCATAGAACTCAAGGTCATAAATGACTGAGCCATTATCATATCTGTATCTTTTACCGATAAAATCAGATGGATTCCACAAGTGACCTTCTTTCGACGAAGGGGCGTACGTCTCGGTATCCATATCATCCGGCATGTCGTGTTCGTCTGACGGAATATCCTGCGCTAATATTTCCATATCAGCATCAAAAGAAACCAACTTATCACGGTTCCAATCCCATTCGTCCCACGGTATTGTTTCCAATGTATATCCGTCAGTATTGAATCGATAAGGCGAGGAATCTCCTGTCATCAGACAAAGTGTTCCATCATCATAAATAGCAGCAGATACGAATTCCATATCTCTGGTGTCAAGAAGTGTAATGTCAGGGAACAACTTTACAGCAACAGTTCCGTCAAAAGCATAGATGTCACAAATATCCTGTTGCCAGGAAGATTCAAAAATCAAGAGCTCCGGTGTCCCGTTCTGATCAATATCATAGTACGTATACATCAGTTCGTGTTTTTCGTATTCCGAATCATTGAACTGATTCACATGATACGGAACATGATATTCATACAGTTCAAACGGATTCACATCCGGATACATCGCCTCATACGTTTCCATATCTGCAAAATAACTCATGGCATCTACCGCGCAGGCTGCTCTGTATTCGTCTAATATTACCTCGTATGCGGCATACGCATCGGAATCAGTATCATAGCGTTCGTCAGGGTTCTGACTGATCAATGTCGAAGCAACCGACTCTACTGCCATTCCCACATTTAACATCCGGTAGATCGTTCCTTTGTCATCTCCAGTTGCCCCGACTGCCGTGCCTGTGTTGCCCTCATCTATGTAACAGCCGTCTTTGATACAATTTTATTTTGCCTTTCTGACGGGTTCAAATTGACTTGGGCGGGTTCAAATTCGGTTGAGATTGAATTTTTCGGAGAAAAAACGCCCCGCAGTCAGCGGAGCGCATATATATTGAATGCACATATTAAACCTTGATTTCCATGCCATTTTTGAAAGTGACCCGAATGTCGTTTTTGCTGTAGACGGTAATATAATCGCATAGGGCGTACCATGTACCCTCATCAAAAATATCCACCTGCTCCGGCAGTGACCGCAGCTCCTCCATGAAATTTTCAATCATCTGTTTCTGTGCCTGCCGCTTGGTAATTGTTTCCTTCGTTTTGTCCAGCTTTGATTTTGCTGTATCGAAACGCTTGACGAGGGCATCGTAGCGTTTACCGTATTCGACCTGGTCTTGAGCTATACGGGCATTCTCGTCAATGCACTTTTGTATCAGGTCTGAGACAGTGTTTACCTCGCCGGATAAAACCTCCATCTCCGCTTCAAGTGCTTCTATGGAAAAAGCTGTGTCTTTTATTTCTTCAAAGCCTGCAATGATAATATCCCGTTCTTCACAGAGAATATTCAGTGCTTTGATAAAAAGCTGCTTGATGGTTTCTTCATCCAGATGGGGAGTAGAACATTTCTCTTCGCCGTCAAACTTGTGATTGCACTGCCAGATGACCCTTCGATATTTATCTGTCGAATGCCAGACCTTAGAGCCGTACCAGCCGCCACAGTCCCCGCATTTTATTTTACTGGAGAAAATGCTTACACAGCTATTGCGGTTTTCGCCAGCCCCACGAGCCTGCATCATGATTTGTACCCGGTCAAATACCGAAGGAGCAATAATCGCCTCGTGATTGCCTTCTACATAATATTGCGGCACCTCGCCCTCATTCTTCTTTTTCTTTTTCGTCAGGAAGTCCGTGGTGTAGACTTTCTGTAACAAAGCATCGCCTTTGTATTTTTCGTTGGTCAGAATGGATTCCACTACCGTCTTGCCCCATACCTTCTTGCCGCCCGGAGTTGGTATGCCCTGCTCGGTAAGCAGTTTTGCAATTTGGTACGGTGAGCGCCCCTGCAGGAAATATCCGTAGATTTTGCGTACAGTTTTTGCTTGTTCGGGGTTGACCACCAAGTTTCCATCCTCGCCCCTGTCGTAACCGAGGA
This sequence comes from Clostridiales bacterium, assembly GCA_021204025.1. GTDB lineage: Bacteria > Bacillota > Clostridia > Lachnospirales > Lachnospiraceae > Brotaphodocola. Next base: position 38,513 of record JAJQAC010000073.1, read on the forward strand.
ACCGTTTGAATGGCACACTCACTTTGCCGTCTGCAAAGCGTTTTCTCTGTCCCCATGTACAGTTCTCTGAGATGGAACGGGATTCCTCCTGTGCCAGCGAGGACATGATGGTGAGAAGCAGCTCGCCTTTGCCATCAAATGTCCAGATGGCCTCTTTCTCAAAGTAAACTTCAATGCCGTTTTCCTTCAGCTTTCGAATGGTGGTCAGGCTGTCGACCGTATTTCTGGCGAACCTGCTCACCGATTTAGTTATGATGAGATCGATTTTTCCGGCAAGGGCATCGGAGACCATTGTATTAAAGCCGTCTCTTTTTTTGTGTTACAGCCGGTTATTCCTTCATCAGCGTACACTGAAACGAACTCCCAGTCATCTCTGTTTTTAATATAATTTGTATAATAATCGACCTGCGCTTCGTAGCTGGACTGCTGCTCCTCGTGGTCTGTGCTGACACGGGCATAGGCTGCCACCTTGCGTTTCTTTACGGCATTGATAGGCGTCGCAGTGTACTTGCTTATCGTTGCCGGAATCGTGATTACCTTTCCCATAAGCTCGTCCTCCCATCATAAAAATGGTACAGCAGATTTCCGTCCGACTGTACCGTGATTTTCTCTATCTGCTTATTAAATTCTGTCTCATCAAATTCGGAAAGTCCCAATATCCATGCGGAGATGTTCCGCAACTGATAGTCTGCGTAGTTTCTGTTGGTACAGGATATCTCTTTTCGTTTCTTCCCGATGCAGTACCAGTACACCCATTTGTCTGTACTGATTACCCGGTGGTATTCCAAACCGCAGTCTCCGCAGACTAATTTCCCTTTGAAACAGTCGGTCACTGTGGGGATATGGCGGCTCTCGTTGATGCGGAGGTTATGCCACACCTTTTTTTCGCCGCCGATCATGTGGAATTCGATGCTGCCGTTCTCCAGAACTACCATTTCCAACACGCTGCGGTTAAATTCATCTTCTGAAAAGGTGTCAGTTCCGAGAATCTTAGAACATATGTGTTTTAGCTCTGATTCGCTGAAATTAATGCTGGCGCAGGTTACTCCCGGCTCTTTCTTCGACCGGCAAATCCAGTGAACAAATTTCTTACCCTTTATTTTGCTGATTTTTCTTGTGTAATGCATTCCGCAGATGCCACATCTGATTTTCCTGGTGAAGCAGTAGGTGGGGTTTAACAGCGACTCCCTCCTTGCGATTTCTTCCTGAACCTTCGCCCAAGTCTCACGGTCGATGATAGCCTCGTGGGTGTCGGGCATATAGTATTTCGGAAATTCTCCCTTGTTTTTCACCTTGTTCTTTGTGATGGGGTCTGCCATATAGCTTTTTTGCCGCAGGGTGTCTCCGGCATAGACCTCGTTCCTTATCATGGACATCAGTGACGATTCCTGAAACAGGCAGTCATTAATGGTGCGCCAGCCTCGGTTGTTTAAATCATCGCAGATCTCCTGCAAGGTAACACCATCAATATAAAGCTCGAACATCCTGCGGACGATAACTGCTTCTTCAGGGATGATGATATATTTCCGCTGTTCCTCATCGTAGCGATAGCCGAGGATATGCTTATTTGCCGTGCCGATTTCACCGGATTCAAAGCGTTTTCGGATGCCCCATTTGCAGTTGTCCGAAATAGAGCGGCTTTCTTCCTGGGCGAAGGATGCAAGCAGCGAGAGCATAAGCTCCCCGTCCTCTGAAAGCGAATTGATATGTTCTTTTTCGAACCTGACCTCAATGCCCAGCTCCTTCAAGTGCCGCACTGTCTCCAACAGGTCAACTGTGTTCCTTGCGAAACGGGAGATGGATTTGGTCAGGATAATGTTTATCTTTCCCAGCTCACAGTCGGCAAGCATCCGCTGGAATTCGCTCCTTTTTTCTTTCCCTGTTCCGCTAATGCCGGAATCCGCATATACGCCAGCATACTCCCATTCGGGATTTTTCTGTATCAGGTCACTGTAATAGCTGACCTGTGCGGAAATGGAGTGCATCAGCCGCTTAGTATCCCGTGAGACACGGGCATAGGCAGCAACTTTTTTTCTCCTGGCGATATGAGGAACGGCAGGTTCTATTTTTCTGATTTCAGCCATAAAATCACTTCCTTTCGCTACTATATATCACTCTAAACCGCAGTTATATCAAGCGATTCCCCGATAATAATGTAGCCGAAATTGGCCGGTATTTTTCAAGCAGTTTTGTATCAATTATGGCGAATACCTCTTTGTCGATGATGCCTTTTTTAAGCATGGATTTTGCGATGGAAACCGAAATGTAATAGAGTTTCTCTGCCTGAAACTGTTCATCATTCATCTGCATTACTCCCTCCAAACCTGTCCCTGACATAACAAGCGTGGGAGCAGTATTTTCTGCTGCTATTTCCATAAGCCGTGAATGTCTTCCCGCACCCTGCACAGGTGAATGTATAAACTGCCTTGCGGCAGATTCTGTCTGCGTGTTCCGTCCACCATTTCTCACGGCAAGCCTTGCAGCAAAATATCCGTTTTTTGCTTTTCTCCTGCTGAACAATGGGATTGCCACACTCGCGGCATCGATCCAAATCGTCCGTTTTGACTTCAGATATCGTTAGCCCATTTCTGCGGCAGAAGCTCTTAACCGTATCCTTGGAAATTCCAAGCTCGCGTCCAATGTCCGCATATCCAATGCCCCTTCTGCGGAAGCATATAATTTTTTCTTTCTGTTCGTCTGTCATGAAAGCCACCTCCTACAGGTAGCTCACGGGAGAGCGAAAACTTAAGGTTTTAACTCCCGAAAATAAAAAAATACCTGCAGAACAGGCTATGCTCTGCAGGTTGTCCGCTATGATACGGTCTATAATAAAAAATAACGCCCATCAAAAAAAACGAAGTCTCCCCGATGGGCATCACTCTTGTCCGACTTACTGCTTTTTGAGATACGTCCCGCAGCAGAAGCCAGTGTATTTAATGTTGTTGTAGTATAATATTTTCAGTTGGCATCAATTATTTAACAGCACATCTATAAACAAGTCCATATCTGCATTTAACTCTGCTTGCCTTTCAACAACCTCATGTAATGCTCTTTCCATAAGTTCATGCGTGATTTTGTTTCTTAAAAATCTACATGAGCTTTCGCCCTTTTTACTTCCTTTTCCCCAGATTCTTGTCAACAATTTACTGTCATCAAAAACATAGCTTGCGTCATACAATGCGGCTTTTATTAGTTGGAGTTCCATTCCTATTTCTTCATCTGACGTGTATTCGCCTATCTCTTTCAAATAACTGCGAAGCACAGGTCTACAAAGAACTTCACATTTAGAATACTTCTCAAGGAAAGCATCTTTTATCTGTCTATTGTTATCCTTATTCAAATATGTATCTGCTTTGGAAATTATCGTTTCCGCTCTTTTCATAAGCAATCAACATCTTTCATCGTATACCTACAATCCAAGAATTTGTTTCTTTTTAATATCAAATTCTTCTTGCGTTATCACATCATTATCCAACAATTTTTTTAGTTTAGTCAGTTCATCCAACGAATCCTTGTTCGCATCTGGAACTTCAACATTCCCATTCGATTTTTGTCTGGAAAATAAAAGACCGTTGACAGTCTCATATATGGCATCTCGATTTTTGATGCACTTAAAAACAATTCTGCCCGACGCAGTAGATATCGCAATACCTTTAAGTGTGCTTGAAGAGATTGCCGAAATAGAATCAACCGGCAAATCAACACGTTTTCCCCAAGATGTTTTACCATAAATTCTCTTATCAGTAACTACCAATTGGTATGAAGATAACCACCAACCTATAATTGCCATAATTACAAACAACAGAACTCCCAAGTCAATTAAAAATCCATTGGGATAAAAAAAAGGCTCCATGATTGTCCCTAATATTGAGGCGGCACTGTAAAATTTACCATATCTACAGTTTCTAAAATTCATGGCATATAAAAGTAGTCCGACAACAACTAAAACAGCGCTCACAACAAAAATAATATTACGATATTTCTTTACATTATACTGTTCACTTTGGATAATCACATCATCATTCATAATCACAATTCTCCCTTCCATAGCACCAAAATTGTCTAATAAGCATAAATGTTCTTCGTCAAACTATGAAGAACATTGCCGCATTTAATAATATCATAATGCAACTCATTTTGCAATTAAATATTTAATGCAGTTTTCAATTCATTATGTGTCATAGCATTGCAATGTAAATTCAAACTATAATGTATTCAAAAAACATGGAGGATTCTGAAACTGTGGAAAAGTTTATCATCACACCAAAAGAGGATAAATGCGTTACTATGACTATTCGCATAGATAGAGCATTGCAGGAAAAGTACAATGAACTTTCCGCCCAAACCAACCGCTCACGTAATGAATTGATTGGCATGGCACTTCAATTTGCGCTTGACCACATGGAAATCAAAAAAGAATAGCAACAAAATGGAGCCTCCGGTTTTTCCTTTGGCTCCTGCTTATTATGCAATTTTTCTTTTGTTTTCGATATGAAAGTATTCAGCCTATCAGAGTGTTAGTCCGCAAATTAGATTTCCCATCTCCCGCAGTACAACTGCGAATTAAAAT
>JAJQAC010000019.1 GCA_021204025.1 Clostridiales bacterium
TGTATTCAAACTCTATTCTACCACAGATTCAATCGCTATGGATTTTTTAGGTGTTTAACTTCATTTTACAATCGACCTCTACTATAGGTTTATTGGTGTAATCAAAAGGCGCCTCTGCTCCGTGCAAACGTTTCCTTATTTTTATATCACAGCTGCGCAGAGAAATCTACACTTACTGTGAAAAAAGTTTTTGCGAACGCAGACACAAAATCGCAGAAGCAAATTTTTGGTTCAAAATCTTAATTTCTCAATTGTCCGAGATGGCCATTAGAACGATGGGATGCATAAGAGTTGAGGATATAGTGATAAAGACTGTGTCCGAAATGAAGATGCCCCACCGTTAGCTTTGTTGCGCCTATTTTCGGATTGCCGAGGCCTGTGGTCATCTTCAATAGCAGACTCTTTTTGTGCCCCATCGTTCTTCCCTCGGACGGAAAGGACACGTCATGAAAGAAAATCAGAGTAAAACACGGGACAAGCAGTATCAGATTCCGATGGTGGTAACGGACGAGGTTATCCGTGACTTTGGAATCAAGCCGGAAGATGTCACCTGGCGGCGTATCGGAAATCGCAAGTGCAGGGTCGTTATGGTTGATGCGACCGAAGCGGAGTACAAAGCGTACATGGAGCCTATCTGGGCAGAGCAGAAACGGCAGAACCGTGAAAGCCGCTGTCTCGTACCCGGCAAGGGCGGCAAGCTCATCCGCTGCCCTGAATCCAACAAGTGCGAGAAGTGCAGCCATGCATCTGAGGTATGCCATGAGATGAACCGCCCGGCATCGCTCTCATTTCTGGTGGATGAAGGAGCGGAACCGGTGGCACCCGGCTCGTTTGAGGATACGGTCATCTACGAATCGTTGCTGGAGGATTTGATTGCCATGCTCTCTGAAATCGAACCGAAATACGGGGAAATTTTCAGGATGCTCTATGACGGTGCTACGCGGCAGAAGATGGCGGACAAGCTGGGCATGAAGCAGTGGACAGTATCAGACTGTATTAAAAGGATTCGTTCGATCGTTCAGCCGCTCGTAAAAGACACTTTTGACAGGTAATCCTAACCCCATAATTTCATAGGCATAAGCAGCAAAAGCGCCAGAAATATCTGGTGCTTTTGTTATGTTCTCAAACGATAGCATTTACACTTTAACGATAGACCTACTCTGAAACGATAGCTTTTTTATCGTTACAGAGTGTCATGAGAAAATCGTGCAACTTGCGCTTTAGAGTATGCTTTTATCAGGCTGCCGAAGCCCCGAAAATGAAGGAACCGCCCAGAAACGGCGGTTTTACGGCGCCTTTATTATCGTGTTTTTGTATCAATCTGATTATGGTTTTGTCCAGATACGATGCCGAGGCCAGCTTTTTCTGAAACTCCCGCAGTCTGCGCTCCTTTGTCTTTGCCACCGGCACAGCGCAGATCTCCGCAAATTCCTTTTTCAAATCGTCCAGGAACAGCGGGTCGATGACCTTGTGAATATTCTCGATTGAAGTGTAGTGCATCCCACCGGAGCGCCGTGTCTCCGGGTTCAAGGTGCTTTCAAACACAGCGCCGAAGATGGTGGGGCTGATCTCTGACCAGTCGAAGCCGGTGCTGGCTTTGTTCAGCAGCAGTTCTCTGATCTCGTCTGTGAAAGGCGGTATCTCGATGTCCTCATCGGAGAACAGACCGCCGTTGACGTAGGGAAACGCCGCCAAGAAATCCATATCGAATATGACCTGGTTGGATATATCCCGCTGGATGAACTGATGAAAGAGGTTCAGGCATGATCGTAAAATCATGCCTGAACCATTAAACCGGAAAACTGTTTTATGGACACCCCCATAAATATGGAATTCAGGAACTAAAAGAACTCCCTGCCATAAAGCCTGACCAGGTGGATGGAAAAATGCAGTTGTATGATTTCATCCAGCTTGTCCAGCTTTAAGCCGGTGAGTTCTTTTATTTTTTTGATGCGGTAAAAAAGCGTACTTCTCTGCATATGCAGAATCTTTGCGGCCTGGTCGATCTCATCGCGGTAATGCAGATAGATTTCCAGTGTGTCAAAGAGATCCATGTGATTGATGTCGTCATATTCGAGAATCTTGCGGATCGCAGGATGCAGACATTCCCTGACTCCAAAATGCATCTCCAGAAGATAGGCCATCAGGTTGTCACACATATCCGAAAAAAGAGTCAGCGTCTGATGATAGTGAATACCGGCGAGAAAGACGGTTTGTGTAAGTTCATAATTATGCTGGGTATCGAAAAGATTCTGATAGGATGGCCCAATGGCAGCATACAGCGAATAGCTGTTCAGAAAATCCGTAAAAGCAGCAGATTGTTCGATGGCCAGCAGCTGATAGATCGATTCCGACAGAAAAACGATCAGACTGTTCTGGTAGAGGACACAGGCAGATAAGGGGATCCATTGTTTTAAAACAGAGATAACCGGCTCAAAATGGCGTACAGAAGGCTCTGTCCCGCGTGAACGGATGATCAGCAGAGAATAGGGTGGGTCAGCGATCCAATCCAGATGAGAAAGCCGGTCATTTAACCGGTCTTTTTCAATGAAGTTGCCGTCCAGAAGATCGATCAGAAGGTAATTGGGGCCGATGACCGGAAAGGTTGAATAAGGATTGTTAAGCCGGAGCGGCACAGACAGGATCTGACAGATCTGTTTGACCAGGCGCATATCATCCGCGGAGAAAGCCCCAGTCTCTGAAAAGACAAGGAAGAGATAAACCTCGGATGTCTGTACCTGAATGGAGGCAGCCAGAAAAGCAGGAACCGAATCCATATCTACCGAACGACAGATATATTTTCTTTCATATAGGCGGGAAAAGATATAATGCGAGCGCAGTTTTTCGACATAGGCTTCTCCGAGATAGGGGATGCCGCGGACATTTCCCAGGTAATTGACCGTTGAGGAAGGGGTTTGTGCGGCGGACATGGATACAGCCGGGGACATATCGATGACTCGAAAGCCAGTGTCAATGACCATGCATGGGCGATGGAGATGTTTTTCACACAGACAGAGGAGATCATTCAGAGAATCATTGGCAAAAACTCCCTGCATCAGGTCAGTCAGGTTTGACAGAGAATTACTCGGATGGTTGCTTTTTATCATTTTTTCCATAATTAATAATTCTTTCATTTCATGAGATCTTTCTTGTTGAAACAGAGAGCTGACAGTTGTTTTCCGAATTTTAAATGCCCTTTCTATCCGGGAAGAGATTTGCCATAAATGGGGTGCGGGCGGCAGCTGTGCGCATGATTAGATTGTAGAATAATTCTTATTGAGAGTCAATAAAGAAATTTTGCACCGGAGTTCATAGGAAACGGCACGTTTTTTGTGTAAAATGAAAAAAACGGATAGAGAAAGGAGCGCTCACACGTGAATACTGGAAATTTACAGCAGGCGATCGACATCTCGATTGACCTGACAAAAGAAGCATCCGCGGCTGTTTTGAAACCGGGGCAGAAACCGGCGGCGCAGGAAAGCGGTTCCATTAAAAAAATTCATACAGCCTGCCGTGCATGCATTTCCAACTGCGGGGTGATTGCCACGGTCAAAGACGGGCGGGTAATTAACCTGGAGGGAGATCCAGAAGACCCGATGAGTAAAGGTCATATGTGCGCAAAGGGGCTGACCGGTCTGCAGGCATTGTATAACCCGAACCGCAATAAATACCCGATGATCCGCGTCGGAGAACGGGGAGAAAATAAATGGAAACGCCTGTCCTGGGACGAGGCGCTGACGATTATCGCTAAGAAGCTGATCGAGGCAAAAAGGGACTATGGAGCGGAGAGCGTGCTGTGTTCGACCGGTGGCGGCGGCAATCCGGAGTTCTGGAGCATTGCGCGTTTCTGTAATATTTTTGGAACTCCGAACTGGTTTGAGCCGGGCTGCGCCCAGTGTTATCTCCCGCGTATGCTGATTTACACCCTGATGTACGGGGGAGCGGATGCAAGTATTGCGGATTCTAACGCAAAAGAGATCTATTATCCGGACAGTACCGAGATGAAATCACTGACTTTGTGGGGAGCAGATCCGTCTTATTCCAGCCCGGCGATGGGAGGCGCGGCGGTCAACGATCTACGCGCGCATGGCGTTAAGACGATTGTGATCGATCCCCGTATGACGCCGGACGCGGCAAAGGCGGATGTCTGGCTGCCGATCCGTCCGGGTACGGATGTGGCATTGCTGATGGCATGGCTGCGTTATATCATTGAGACAAAAGCCTATAAAGAGGATTTTGTCCTGCGATGGACGAATCTTCCCTACCTGGTCAATACAGAGACAAAGCTCTTCTGGAGGGCGAAAGAGGGAGCCGGACCGGGACATCCGGATACCTTTATGGTGTGGGATAAAAAGACGGGTCGGCCGCAGCCGCTGGAATATCCATGGAATGAAGACTATGAGGTAGATCTGGAAGGTACTTATGAGGTTGACGGCGTCGTCTATAAGACCGGTTTCACACTGTTAAAGGAGAGAGTGGCGGATTATACGATCGAGAAAGCGGCCAGGATCTGTAAGCTGGATCCTGAGATGATTCTTAAAAGTGTGAGGACTTATCTGGATAATCAGCCGGGAGGCATCTGCATCGGTGTGGCGACGGATCAGTCGCCCAATTCGACACAGGCTCCGATGGCTTCCTGCGCGATCGATATTCTGATGGGTAATGTCGAGAGCCCGGGCGCATTGATGCAGCGATTCCGGGATTCGGGAGTATTTAACGTAGGGTACTGCGTCCCGCCGGCTCCGTCAAAGCTGCCGGATTCCCAGCTGGTAAAGCGTCTGGGAGGAAATGAGTATAAAGGACTTCATATGTGGATGGCCGCGCATGCACCGACGATTCTGCATGCGCTGGAAACGGGAGAACCTTATCCGATCCGCGTATGGCTGGAGCGCTCCGGCAATAAGCTGGTGAACGTAGCAGACGCTTCCCGGTGGGCCAAGGCAAGCAAAAACGTGCCCTTTATCGTACATATGTATATGTATCCAACGTCATTTTCCTGCTATGCGGATATGCTGCTTCCATCGGAAGAGTGGCTGGAGACGGATATGTTCCAGGAGACCTGTCACAAGCTGATCGCGCGTCAGGCAGTTACTCATCTGTGGGAAACCGTCGACGAGACGATGATCTGGTCGCTGATAGCGAAAAAATGTGCGGAACTGGGTGACGAAGAATGCAAAAAGTCTCTTGACGCGGAATATATGGGAGATGATCTGCCCTACTGGGATTCGACCATCGAGCTTCTTGATAAGTGCCTGATTAAGAAAGATCTGACATTTGAGGAGCTGAAAAAGCATTCTCCGATGCCGTATATTTCAGAGGAAGAGTATCGCAGCTACTATGTATATAAGGAAATCAATCCTGCGACAGGACTTCCGGGAGGCTTTGCGACCGGTTCGGGGAAGTGCGAAGTCTATATGGAGAATCTGATTACTCTGAGCCGTACCGGCAAGCCGTTCGCACATGGTGTGCTGCCGCCGGCTTCGCATGATTATGACCCGCTGCCGTTTTATATCGAGCCGGAGGAGAGTCCGATGGATGCCGAAGGGCTGGCAAAGGATTTTCCGCTTGTTATGACAAATGGCCGTCTGCCGTTCTTCCATCACGGAACGCTGCGCAATACGCCCTGGACAAGAGAGATGTGTCCTGCGCCGGAGGTCTGGATCCACCCGAAGGACGCTGAAAAATACGGAATTATCGACGACGAATGGGTATGGGTGGAATCAAAGCGCGGGAAAGTAAGAGGGATCGCGTCTATCACAAGTGGTATTGGAGAAGGCACGGTTTATATGGAGCGTTATTGGGCACCGGAGAATCTGAATACACCAACGCACGGCTGGCAGGAGATGGGAGTCAGTGTACTGGCGCGGGCGGATGCTCCTTATAATGAGGTCGTCGGTACCTACACACTGCGCGGATATCTGGTAAAGGTTTACCCGGCTCCGGAAGGAGCGCCGGAGGGAGTCTGGCTGGAACCGAAACAATTTAAAGCATGGCTGCCCAATCCGACCGATCCGACGCCGGATATGACCAAGGAGGTGAAGGCATGAAGAAAATCACGTTTGTAATCGAGCTGGATCGATGTATCGGCTGTAAAGGCTGCCAGGCGTCCTGTAAGATGGCCAACGGAGTTGCGCTCGGCAACTGCCGCAATCCGGTTAAGACAGTAGGACCGCACGGTACTTATCCGGATATTCAGATGTATTTTATGCCGGCAATGTGTCAGCAGTGTGAGAATCCTTCCTGTGTTGCTGTCTGTCCGACCGGAGCCTGTTATGTAAATGATGAGGATGGAGTCATTCTGATTGATGAAAATCTGTGTATCGGCTGCAGAAGCTGTGAAGAGGCGTGTCCTTATGATTGCTGTTCCCTGAATCAGGAACGGTTGATCATGGATAAATGTAATATCTGTCTTTCACGCAGGGCGGAGGGAGAGATGCCGGCGTGTGTGAAAAACTGTTCCGGTTCCTGTCTGCATGTCGGAGATATCAATGATCCGGAGAGTGAAGTCAGCAGGCTGCTGAAAGAGGCAGGAGAGGAAAATATTTATACTCTGCGTGATTTTGGAAATCATCCATCTATTTGTTATATTCTGAAAAATGAAAAATGGATGGATCTGCTTCCGCAGGAATGCCGGGATACCAAGCGGGGAAAGGGGTGCAGATCATGACTGAGATGATGAAAAAACGTCAGAACTTTTATGAGTTCTTATCGCTTGTTTTTGAAAAAGAAATTACAGCATCCTTCCTTGAACAGATTCGCAGGATGAATATCCCGGATGAAGCCGGAAATAGACAGATGAATGACGGATATGCGGATCTGAAACGTTTTCTTGCCGCGCCGATCGCGGATCCGGTGGAAGAACTGGCGGTGGATTACGCAAAGGTTTTTCTGGGAGCCGGTGAGGCAGATTCTAAGGCAGCGTATCCCTATGAATCGGTTTATACCAGTCCCGAAGGAATGGTGATGCAGCAGGCCTGGACGGAGGTCTGCGCACTGTACGCGGCAAAGGGACTTACACTGGAGACAACGCAGGCGGATCTGAAGGAAGATCATGTGGCGATTGAACTTAAGTTTATGGCATTCCTGTGTGAGCATGACGTAGAGGAACAGAAAGCATTTCTGGAGAAGCATCTTTTGAACTGGATCCCGGCATTTGCTAAGAGAGTTAAGGACTGCTCACGACAGAAGTTTTATCCTGCTGCTGCGGAATTGCTGTGCGGGTTTCTGGAGATGGACCTGGAGTTTTTAAAGGAATGGGAGCAGTCGCATACAGGCGAACATTCAACGTTCAGCTATGTGGTAAGCAGAGAAGAGATGAACCAGATTCTGTCTGCCCTGAAAAAGAGATACAAGGTCTGTGCTCCGGCATTTGTCAAAAGCCGGGGAGGTATCGGTGATAAGGTTCGCTACCGTGAGATCAGTTCCGTGGAGGAGATCGTTACGGATCGCCCGTCGGATTTTTCCGCAAAGGAAATGTACTATCCGGTTATGCAGACGATGATTTACTTTTCGGATACCGAGTGCAGAGAGAGCACGCTGGCAGATGAGAGGGAGATGCTGCTTTTGCTGCATCCGTGTGATATCAATGCGATGAAGCGACTGGATACGATTTTTCTTGAAAACGGCGGCCAGGCAGACAGCTATTATAAGCGTCTGCGGGAGAAGGTTCGTGTGGTATTGCTGCAGTGCGCGGGGAGTTATGAAAATTGTTTTTGCGTCTCGATGGGAACCAATATTGCCGGGGATTATGAATTTGCGGTTCATATCCGGGAGACCGGCGTCGATATTCAGGTAAAGGATCCGGCTTTTGCACATTATTTTTCCGGAGGAGCTCTGAGCGATTATGAGCCGGAGTTTGTAAGCCGCAATGAAAAAACTGTAAAACTGCCTGAGATTCATGGAGTAGAAGAATTAAAACTCGCCAGCGAGCTGCCTTTCTGGGATCAGTACGATGATGAGTGTATCGGATGTGGCGGCTGCAACACTGTGTGCCCGACCTGTTCCTGCTTTGATACCAGAGATATCCTTTATGATGAGACCAGTCTGGACGGAGAGCGACGCAGAGTCTGGTCTTCTTGTATGCTGGATACATTTACACAGACCGCCGGAGGCGGGCGGGCGCGTAAGACCGCAGGAGCAAACATGCGGTTTAAGACGCTGCACAAGACCTATGATTACCGGACGCGTTTCAATCGGGAGGAAAATATGTGCGTGGGCTGTGGACGCTGTGTAAAACAATGCCCGAAGAAGATTTCCTTCATTGAAACCATTAATGGATTCACCGAGGCGCTTGCCGCCGCCAAAGAGGAGGTGCATTAATATGACCAACATTATGCTTCCGGAAGCGCATCGGATCATCCGGATCTTAAAAGAAACAGAGGCTGAGTATACATTTCGGGTGGCCTATGATGGGGAGACAAAACATGGTCAGTTTTTTCAGCTCTCGATTCCCAAGGTAGGGGAAGCTCCGATTTCGGTAAGCGGCAGGGGGGATGGTTATGTAGAATTTACCATCCGCCGCGTTGGCCGTCTGACGGAAGGGATCTTTGGACTTTCCGAGGGGAATGTACTGTTTATGCGCGGCCCCTATGGCAATGCTTTTCCGGTGGAGCAGTTTGAGAGGAAGAATCTGGTTGTAATCTGCGGAGGTACCGGTATGGCGCCGGTAAAAACCACGCTGAATTATTTTTATGACAACCCTTCCATCTGCAAAGATGTCTATCTGATTGCAGGGTTTAAAGACATTCATTCGGTCCTTTTCACGGAAGAACTGGAAAAATTTGCAAAGAGATTTCATACGACGTACTGTCTGGATAACACCGAGGCGGAGGGGTTCCGGAAAGGCTTTGTCACCGCTTATATCAAAGAGATCCCGTTTGATCAGATGGAGGATTATAACGTTGTGATCGTCGGTCCGCCGGCGATGATGCGTTTTTCTGCCATCGAGTGCATGAAACATGGGGTTGATGCGGGTAAAATATGGGTGTCTTTCGAACGGAAAATGTCCTGCGCGGTCGGCAAATGCGGACATTGTAAGATCAATGAGACCTATGTCTGTCTGGAAGGACCGGTATTTAATTACAGGAAAGCGCAGAATCTGTTTGACTGATTATCCTGTTGTGTATATAATAAATTTAATTAATTAAAAAATAACTCCGAAGCGGCATTTCCTAAAGTTCTCTGGTATCAGACAGCCAGGGAAATGCCGCCAGAATTCATTGATTGATTTCTCAGGGTATGGCGGGAAACGGCTGTGCCTCCCACATTTGGAAAGGAGACATTTGTTGAATATCGATATTCTGGTACGGGCGATGGTCGTGTATACGGTTATACCGGTATCAGGATGAACGATGTTATTATTTATGTGCTCTTTTCCCGGTATATAAGGAGAAGGGCATTTTTATGTTTACAGATTGCAGCGCGGCGATTCTCTGCGGAGGGCAGAGCCGTCGTATGGGTCAGGATAAAGCGGGATTATTATGGAAAGGGGAAACCTTTCTGGAACATCTGCAAAGTGTGCTGGCGCCGATAGGAACGTTATATATCTCGCAGGGAGCGGACCGGTCGGTGGAGGGACTTCAGGGAATCCCGGTAACGGATCGCTACGAGCACTGCGGGCCGCTGGGCGGGCTGCACGCGCTTCTGACCGAGTGCAGGACAAACCGCCTTTTTGTAACAACAGTCGATCTGCCGCTGACGGATTGGGTAATTGCGGAGGAGATCCTCAGTTATCTGACAAAACCGATTGACGCGGTGGTGCCGGTCGCGGCGGATGGAAGGCTGCATCCTCTGTGTGCCGCATATCGGACGTCCATTCTTCCGGTTGTGGCAGAACAGCTGGAAAGCGGCAATTATCGTATCCGGGATCTGCTTGACCGCATCCGGGTATGTTATGTGCCGGTAGAAAAACTGACCGATGGCGCAGCGAAGCTGGATAATATCAATACACCGCAGGATTATCAGCGGTTTTTGCGGGAAACAGCGTCCCGATCTGTGAAGTCATTCGCACAAGACGAGAGGGAGGCGTATTACCTGTCAGGGGAAACGGATTTTTGTCATCTGCCGGTGATTTCTGTGGTGGCATATTCCGGCAGCGGTAAGACAACTTTCCTGGAAAAACTGATCGTCGAGCTGAAATGCCGGGGGGTTCGTCTGGCAGTAATCAAGCACGACGCACATGATTTTGAGGTGGATTATCCGGGAAAGGACAGTTATCGTTTTACGCATGCAGGCGCGGATACGGTGATCCTGACTTCAGAACGAAAAGCAGTGCGGATGGATCAATATCCTGTGAGCGTGGATGAATGGATCCGTCGGCTCCAAAAGGTAGATCTGGTTCTGACGGAAGGTTATAAACATGGTCCTTATCAGAAGATCCTGCTCTATCAGGAAGCGGCAGGCAAACCTGTGTCTATCGATCTGAAAAAAGAACAGCCGCTTTGTATTGTGAGTGACCGAAGGGAATGGCCGGATGCAGTATGTCCGGTGTTCACTCTGGAAGACGCAAAAGCGGTCGCGGGAATACTGGAAAGTATGGTGAAGTGCGGAAAACAGAAGAGAAGTCCGGCAGGTTCCGATACAGAGCTTTGCAGCGGGTGATGAGTGGTCTGATAATGAGCATATAACAATATCAAGATTTGGAAAATTGCAGGTACGGGGATTGAAAAGATGAAAGCTGTGCATACAGATATTACAAATTCTAAGGTCACAATCGAAGAAGCTCAGAACAGGCTGACCGAGATGTCGATGGAGGTTGGAGTTCAAAAACGGAGGATATGGGATTGCCTGGGGCTTGTGCTGGCGGAGGATATTGCGGCTGTGATCACGCAGCCGCCCTTTGCCCGCTCAGCTATGGACGGATACGCGGTTCGTGCCGAGGACGTGAGCTTTGCGACACAGGAGGCGTCCGTGATCCTGCCGGTTGTGGCAGAGATTTACGCGGGTGATCAGCCGCCGCAGAAACTTCTGCCGGGCGAGGCCATGAGGATCATGACAGGAGCGCCGATCCCGGAGGGGGCGGATCTGGTCATTCCGCAGGAGATGACGGACTATGGCGGGCGGGAAGTAACGTTTTATCGGGGCAGTAAGGCAGGAGAAAACTGCTGCCCGGCGGGTGAGGATTTCAGCAAAGGAGACATCCTCGCGCGGAAAGGGGAAGCGGTAGATGCTTACACGATAGCAGCGGCTGTCGCGGGCGGAGTGAAGATGGCAGCTGTCCGTAAGCGGATCCGCGCAGCAGTGATCACGACGGGGAATGAACTTGTTTCAATGGATGAAAAAACGGATGAAAAAAATCTTCCCATCGGAAAGATCTATAACTCCAGCCTGGCATACTTTGTGAGCCGTCTGACTGAGCTTGGCTGTGACGTGATTTCAGCGGTTACGGTTCCTGATGATACGGAAGTGATATCCGAAACAATCCGGACAGCAGCATCCGAAGCAGATCTGATCCTGACAACGGGCGGCGTGTCCGTTGGCGGAAAGGATTATTTGCCGGAGGTGATTAACGACTTGGGGGCGGAAAATATTTTCCGCGGAATCCGTATCAAACCGGGTATGCCGACGATGGCCGCACGCTATCAGAACAGCACGATTCTGTGCCTGTCCGGAAATCCCTACTCCGCGATCGCGATGTTTGAAGTCCTGTTTCCGGCGTATGAGCAGAAAGCACTGGGAAGAAACCGGATGCGTATCAGGAGATACCAAAGTGTGACGATAAACTCGTTCACGAAAGCTAGTCCTAACCGCAGGCTTGTGCGCGGAATCCTGCAGGATGATGGTGTGTGGATTCCAAAGGATCAGAGAAACGGGCAGCTCCTGGCAGGAGTCGGAAGCAACTGTCTGGTGGACATTCCGGCAGGAAGCGGTCCGCTGACGGTTGGTGTGACTGTGGAGTTGTATACACTTTCGTAATGTATTAAAAATTCGATTTTTAATTGTGAGACAGATAAAAAGTCTCCGACGGATCGCACTGCGGCGGAAAGGAAGATGTCGCTGTCGCGTCTACGCTATGCTCCGGTCGTTGCTAAACGTGTGCCACCGGCACACAGCAACCGCCGCAGGCGGAGAATTTCGCCTTGCGAAATTCTTTGCTCTTTTATATTTCATCAATGGAGGAAAAGGGTCATGAAACTTATCAGAACCGAAGATGCGGTCGGCACTGTACTCTGCCATGACATTACACAGATCATCCGTGGCGTGACGAAAGATGCCGTTTTTCGTAAAGGACATATTGTGACGAAAGAGGATATTCCGGTACTGCTCAGTGTGGGAAAAGAGAGTCTCTATGTGTGGGAACAGGAGGAGGGAATCCTTCATGAAAATGACGCCGCCGAGATCCTCTGCGCGATGTGCCGGGACGAAGAACACATGAATCGTTCCGGAGTAAAAGAAGGAAAAATCGAACTGACGGCGGCCTGCGACGGTCTGCTGAAGGTAAATCGTGAGGGCTTAAAGGCGGTAAACAGCTTTGGACGGATGATGATCGCCACGCGTCATGGCAATTTCACCGTGAGAAAAGGCGATAAACTTGCGGGGACGCGGATTATCCCGCTGGTAATCGAGGCAGATCAGATGGAGGCTGCCCGGCAGGCCGCGATGGAAGCCACGAAAGGAGAGCCGATTCTTAAAATCATGCCGTTCGTACATAAGAAGGTGGGCATCGTCACAACCGGAAACGAGGTTTATTCCGGACGGATTCCGGACACGTTTACGCCGGTCATCCGGGAAAAAGTAGCGGAGTTTGATACGGAAGTGATCGGACATGAGATCTGGAATGATGATGATGAAAAGGTGACCGGCGCGATCCTCCGCCTGATCGATGCGGGAGCGGATGTTGTACTTTGTACCGGAGGGATGAGCGTGGATCCGGATGATAAGACTCCGCTGGCGATTAAAAATACCGGGGCGGATATTGTATCCTACGGGGCGCCGGTTCTGCCGGGTGCGATGTTTTTGCTGGCCTACTATAAGGTTCATGAGGGAGATCATGAGAGAACCGTGGCGATCATGGGCCTGCCTGGCTGTGCGATGTATAGTAAACGCACGGTTTTTGACCTGATTCTGCCCAGAGTGATGGCGGATGATGTGGTGACTGCGGATGAACTGTCGTCACTGGGGCTGGGAGGATTCTGTCTGAACTGTAAGATCTGCACGTTCCCGAACTGCGGATTTGGAAAGGGAATCTAGGAGATATGAGTGAATTTACCCATTTTGATGCGGAGGGAAACGCTGTCATGGTGGATGTCACGGAGAAGAAAGATACCGTCCGTGAAGCACTTGCCTGCGGAAAGATCACGATGAACCGTGAATGCTTTGAGAAAGTAAAAGCGGGAGAGATCGGCAAGGGCGACGTGCTTGGCGTGGCGAGAGTCGCCGGGATCATGGGCGCAAAGAAGACGTCGGAGCTGATCCCGCTGTGCCATCTCCTGAGACTGACAAAAGTTGAGATTGCTTTTGATCTGCTAAGCGGAGAAAACGCGGTGGAGGCCCGCTGCCTGGTAAAGACAGTCGGAAAGACCGGCGTGGAGATGGAAGCTCTGACCGGAGTGCAGATCGCGCTGCTCACGATCTATGATATGTGCAAGGCATTGGATAAGGGCATGCGGATGGACGGGATCCGTCTGTTAAAAAAATCCGGGGGCAAGAGTGGAGAGTGGGAGGCACAGCAATAAGGATGAAAGATTCTTATGGCAGAGAAATTAACTATATGCGGATATCCATTACTGACCGCTGCAATTTACGGTGCCGCTACTGTATGCCGGAAGGGATTTCCTGTGTGCCGATGGATGATATCCTGACTTTTGAGGAGATCGAACGTGTATGCCGGGAAGCGGTTGATCTGGGGATCACGCGGTTTAAGATAACAGGCGGGGAGTCTCTCGTGCGACTGGGCTGCGCGTCGCTGATCGGAATGATCAGAAAGCTCCCCGGTGTGCAGCAGGTTACGATGACGACCAACGGAGTGGAATTAAAAAAATATCTGCCAGAGCTGAAAGCCGCGGGTCTGGATGCGGTAAATATCAGTCTGGATACGCTGGATCCGGAGAAGTTTCCGGCGATTACCGGATGTAACCGGCTGGCGAGGGTACTGGAATCCATCCGGGCGGCTGTGGATGCCGGACTTCCGGTTAAGATCAATACTGTCCTGCAGATGGGTATCAACGACGGAGAATGGGAGCAACTGATGCTCCTGGCAAAGGATCATCCGCTGGACGTCCGTTTTATCGAGCTGATGCCGATCGGATATGGCGCAGATGGCGGTATGGTATCCAGTGTCGATCTGATGGATCGGATCCGCAGGAAATATCCGCAGGTGCAAAATGACAAAGCGGTTCATGGAAACGGGCCGGCCGTGTACTGCCGGATCCCGGGCTGGACGGGAAGCGTTGGTTTTATCAGTGCGATCCATGGGAAATTCTGCGCGCAGTGCAACCGGCTGCGCATGACGGCGGTCGGCGAGGTCAAGCCCTGCCTTTGTTATGAACAGTCGTTTGATATGCGCAGAGCGCTGCGGTGCGGCGGGGAGACGGACGTAAGGGAAGTTCTGCTTCGCGCGATTGGAGCAAAACCGCAGATGCACTGTTTTGAAGAGAGAGAAGCCGTCACGGAGAAAAAATTGATGGCAAAGATCGGAGGATGACATGGGAAAGATTATCGTTATCTGCATTAGTGAGGCCAGAGGCACGCAAAAGCATGAGGTTGAGACATCAGAGATCGTGGAGGGCTGGGGCTTAAAGGATGACGCCCACGGCGGAAACTGGCACCGGCAGGTGAGTCTGCTCTCTTATGAAAAGATTGAGGAATTTCGCGCAAGGGGAGCCGATATAAAACCAGGGGCTTTTGGAGAAAATCTGATCATCGAGGGTTACGATCTGCGGTCTCTCCCTGTTGGTACGAGATTTCGCATCGGAGACGCCGTGCTGGAGTTGACTCAGATCGGCAAGGAATGTCACAGTCATTGCCTGATTTATCAGAAAATGGGCGATTGCATCATGCCGCGGGAAGGAGTATTTACCCAGGTGGTAAAGGGCGGTCCGATCAAAAAAGGTGATAAGATAGAGATGATCCCGCCGGACAAAAACCGGCCGTTTACCGCCGCAGTGATCACGCTCAGCGATAAAGGCGCGGCAGGAGAGCGTGAGGATAAGAGCGGTCCTACGGCAGTCCGTATGCTGGAGGAAGCCGGTTATGAGGTAAAAGAAACTCTGATCCTGCCGGATGAGAGAATCCCGTTGGAAATCCAGTTAAAACGTCTGGCCGACCAGCGTCAGATCGACGTCATCATGACGACCGGAGGGACGGGATTTTCCGTGAGAGATATTACCCCGGAGGCAACAATCGCGGTATGCGACCGCATGGCAAACGGGATCGCGGAGGCGATTCGCGCTTATTCGTTAACGATTACCCCGCGGGCAATGCTTAGCCGTGCGGTATCGGGAATCCGCGGAAAGACGTTGATTGTCAATCTGCCGGGCAGCCCGAAAGCAGTGGAGGAAGCATTAGAGTATATCCTGCCGAGTCTGGGGCACGGACTGGGGATCCTGCGAGGAACTGAGGGAGAGTGCGCCAGGAAATAGGAAAAATGCGAATCTTTTACATACATACGGCGTTGGGAAAGAGAGTTTACCCATTGCGGGAAGTATGCAGGAAGATAGATCACATCCCGGAAAGGGGAAAGGAGAAATTTATTATGAAAAAACAGGTATCACTGGCATTGATCGCGGCGCTCACGGCGATGAGCCTGGCAGCGTGCGGAGGTTCTTCTTCGACGGAGACGACCGCGGCGGCGACGGAAGCTGCAAAAGCAGAAACAAAGGCAGCGTCAGAAGAAGCTGAGAGTGAAGCAGAGGAGACGGAGGCAGAAACGGAAACGGAGGAAACCGAAGCTGAGGCAGAAGAGAGCGAGGCCGAGGAGGAAGCAGCAGCTGACGCCGGAGAAGAGACCGAGCTGATTGTCTTCGCGGCCGCATCTATGACGGAGACTCTGACGGAGATTGCGGATCTCTACAAGGAAGTAGCTCCTAATGTGACTCTCACCTTTAACTTTGATTCTTCGGGAACTCTGAAAACACAGATTCAGGAGGGAGCAGACTGCGATATCTTTATCTCTGCCGGACAAAAACAGATGAATCAGCTGGATAAAGACGCCAGTGCAGAGGTCAATACCGAAGGACTTGATTTTGTTGACGGCGCTACCCGTATTGATCTGCTGGAGAATAAGGTCACCTTATGTACCCCGGAAGGTAATCCGGCAGGCATAGAGAGCTTTGATGATCTCGCGGACAAGCTGATAAATGACGATATCCTGCTGGCGATGGGCAACAGCGATGTGCCGGTGGGACAGTATACGCAGAAGATCCTCGCGTACTACGGGCTGGATGAGGAAGAACTTGCCGCAGCGGGTAAGATTACCTATGGTACGAACGTGAAGGAAGTGACTACCCAGGTAACCGAAGCAAGCGTAGACTGCGGGGTGGTTTACTGCACAGACGCTTACAGTGCGGGACTGATTCCGGTCGACTATGCGACCGCCGAGATGTGCGGCCAGATTATCTATCCGGCGGCAGTGCTCAATGTCAGCGCTTCTCCGGATGCGGCAGCGGCATTTTTGAATTATCTGACGGAAGCGGATGCGATGGCAGTGTTTGAAAACGTTGGATTTTCGGCAGTAGAGTAAATGGATCCGTCTGGATGATTGCATTGACGGGATCGGGGGAGAAACTTTTCCCCCGCCCGGTTTGCTATGGCGCATGGAAGGAACTGCCGTTTACAGGTTCTGTAGTTTATGAAAAAAATAGGGAGGAAATCATGGATCTGTACCCGCTTTGGAATTCAATGAGAATCGCGGCGATCAGCTGCGTCCTGGTTTTTTTCTGCGGTATTTTTCTCGCATATTACGCGGCGAAGCTGCCAAGTGCGGTCAAAGGCATCCTGGATGTTGTGCTGACGTTGCCGATGGTGCTTCCGCCGACGGTGTGCGGATATTTTCTGCTGCTGATATTTGGAGCGAGACGTCCGCTGGGCAGGTTTCTGGCCGAGTATGGCATCAAATTTACCATGACCTGGTATGGCGGGATCCTGGCGGCCGCGGTGGTCGCGTTCCCGCTTATGTACCGGACGGCGAGAGGGGCGTTTGAGAGCTTTGACGAGACGCTGGCTTATTCCGGACAGACGTTGGGACTTTCCAATACGTATATTTTCTGGAGAATCCGTATGCCGGCGTGCCGGCAGGGAATCCTGGCGGGTACGGTGCTTGCTTTTGCGCGCGCGCTGGGAGAATACGGTGCGACCAGCATGCTGATCGGTTACACACCCGGCAAGACAGCTACGATCTCGACAACGGTATATCAGCTCTGGCGTACCAATGACAATGCGGGCGCTTTCCGCTGGGTGATGATCAACGTGGCAATTTCCGCAGTAGTGCTTCTGGCTGTCAATATGCTGGAGATGAGGCAGAAGCGTGTGGTAAGGAGGAAAATATGAGCCTGTCCGTTTCGATCAAAAAGAATTTCGGGAGTTTTCAGCTGGACGTCTCTTTTGAGTCAGAGGGAGTGGTGCTGGGATTTCTGGGTGCTTCGGGATGTGGAAAATCGATGACGTTGCGTTGTATCGCAGGCATCGAGAAGCCGGATGAAGGGCGCATCGTGTTAAATGGACGTGTGCTTTTTGACAGCAAAGCCCATATCAATCTCCGGCCGCAGGAGCGAAAGATCGGATACCTCTTTCAGAATTACGGTCTCTTTCCCAATATGACGCTGGAGCAGAATATCCGCTGCGGACTCTGCCGGGAGAAAGATAAGGGAAAACGGGAACAGATGCTGCGGGAGATCATCGAACGGATGGTGCTGACCGGCCTGGAGGGACACCGCCCGTCGCAGCTGTCCGGTGGACAGCAGCAGCGCACGGCTCTTGCGAGGATACTGGTCAATCAGCCGGAGATCCTGCTGCTGGATGAGCCGTTCAGCGCGCTGGACGCATATCTGAAGATGCAGCTTGAGACTGAGATGAAAGAAATTCTGCATGAATTTGGCAGGGACGTTATTCTGGTGAGTCATAGCAGAGACGAAATCTACCGACTTTGCGGCGATGTCGCGATCATGGACCACGGACGTCTGCTGGGGAAGGGAGATGTGAGAAAAATGTTCGCTGATCCGGGGAGCCGCCAGGGAGCGGTGCTGACCGGGTGCAAAAATATCGAGTCGGCGGTAAAAACCGGTGAGTTTGAGGTGTTTGTCCCGCACTGGGGGATGCATTTTACAACGTGCGAACCGGTCAAAGATCATCTGTGCGCGATCGGGATCCGTGAACATGACTTCAATCCGGATGTGTCCGTAAACCGATCGGCGATCCGTCTTGTGGATGAGACCGAAGATCCCTTTGAATGGATTGAAAAGTTTCGTTATGAGGGCGGGGACGCGGATGGAGAACCGGTCTGGTGGCGGCTGGCAAAAGACGCCAGACCACAGGAATTTCCGCGGGAACTTGGCGTGGATCCGAAGAATATCATGCTGTTGTATCAGTGAGACTGAGATAACAGACATGCGCTGCATCAGGGTACATTCCCGTTTACAATAAAATAAATCATCGAATAGGAATAGAATCGATAACGCCCGGATACCTGGCAGGATTTGGTATCCGGGCGTTATTTCCGTTTACCATAAAACCGAAACTTGTCTGGGAATAAAAAGTCCTCCCGGAGGGGTGCGTAGGGAAATTTTGATTGCAGGAATGATCAAAACAACATGTACTTATTAAAATAAGTTGAATAAATCAAAACATAAGAAAATTCATCAAATAATTAAAATATTAAATTTTTACTTGGCAAAATTCATAAATTTTGAACGTAAAAATGTTGAAAACGTAAAAGTTAACGAGGAATGTCAAAAACAACTTGACTTAACAAGATATAAGTGATATAAAGTTCATGCCTTTCGGAAGGGAGATGAAAACAACTTGTATGAACAGGATATCAAACCAGAAATTGTATCAGCAGGTATATGAACAACTGCGCAATTCGATTCGCAACGGCGAATATCGAAAAGGAGATCCGCTGCCCAGTGAGAAGGAACTGATGGATGCTCTTGGTGTCAGCCGGGTGACGGTGCGTCAGGCGCTTGGCCGTCTGGCAGATGCGGGCATCATCAAAACTCATCAGGGAAAAGGGAGCGTTGTCGCGGTTGACTGGAAAATCCTTCTGGAATCCGATGAGATGAAAGAAGACGCCAAAAAATACTGGGATCAGTTTGAATTGTCTACCAATGCCCGCCGTGTCATCGAACCGGCCATTGCCAAACAGGCTGCGCTGATGGCAACCGAAGAGAATATTCAGTATCTGACTTATATTCATGAAAACGACAGGGAGCAGATTACCCGTTTGGGATTTCAGAGAGAAGATGATCCGGTATTTCAGTCGTTTCACAGCTGTCTGTGGGAAATATTGGGGAATCCGATGCTGAAACCAGTCTGGGATGCGATCGTCGCTCCATCTAATTATCTTCGCAGACTCCCGATTATCCCTCCGGTCGACATGGAGGCGCATCACCGGGAGGTAAAAAGACAGCACGGGGATATTCTTGAGGCTGTGCGCAGACATGATGGAGATTACGCATATTTTCATATGCTTCATCATACAGACTGGATTTATAAGACCTATAAAAATTATTATAACGAATTTTTTGATCAGGTATGAATTATCCTATTATTTCCTAACACTTTGAAATATTCCGGTTGTCATAACCCGGGAACGGCAGCGGGATATCGATACATTACATGTTCTATAAGAGGAGATATGCTCATGAAGTACAATTTTGACGAGGTGCAGAATCGAATGGGTTCCGATTCGATCAAGTGGGAGAAGCAACTCAAGTTTGGCGCACAGTCAGGTCTGCTTCCTTTCTGGATCGCGGATACGGATTTCGCAACTCTGCCGGAGGCCGTGGAAGCGATGAAAAAGCGTGTGGAACATCCGCTTTATGGCTATACCTTTTCCACGTCACGGACACGGGAGACCGTGCGGAAGTGGTATGAACGGCGCCATCAGGTGAAACTTCCGCCGGATGCTTTTGTCATCGCCAATGGAGTGGTCACGGATCTGTGGTTTACCATTCGTGCGTTGACAAAGCCCGGAGATCCGATCCTGGTTCTGACTCCGGTTTACGATCCGTTTTTTGCGGTCATCCGTAATCAGGACAGAGTGGAGGTTGACTGTCCTCTGTGCTATGAAGATGGCAGATATGAGATCGATTGGGAAGCACTGGAAAATAAACTGCAGGGCGGTGTTCGCGCCATGATTTTCTGTAATCCGCACAATCCGGTCGGTCGTGTTTGGACCGAAGAGGATGTATATCGGATCGTAGACCTGTGTAAAAAATATTCCGTATATCTGCTTTCCGATGAGGTACATGGTGATATTGTGCTTTACGGAGGACATTATACATCCGCAGCACGATTTGCAGATCACTATGACAGCATGATTGTATACACGGCAATCAGCAAAACCTTTAATATGGCAGGACTGGAAAGCTCCTGTTGCCTGATACCCAATCAGGAAGTGAGGAAATCACTGGAAACTGCGATGAAACAGGCATGGCTGCTCATGGGAACAAGTGTGCTGACGGCTCCGGCGATCGAAGCCTGCTATACCTATGGAGATCAGTGGGTGGATGAGCTGAATGCTTATCTGACAGAGAATGCCGAGTATGTCATTCACTATCTGCAGGAACATGCTCCGCAGATCCGGGCGGTAAAACCAGAGGGAACTTATCTGATGTGGCTGGACTGCAGTGGGATGGGTATGACGTCCGGAGAAATCGTAAAAGAACTCGCTCAGAATTATCAGCTGGCCGTGGGAGACGGAGCCGGTTACGGTGGCGGATCGGAAAACTTCCTGCGGTTTAATATCGGCTGTCCCCGCGCAACCCTGCGGCAGGGGCTTGAAAGACTGGCAAAATTTGCGGCAGACAAAAGGAGATAAGAAAAATGGATAGAAAGAAACTGAATTTTACCGATTGTATGAGTTTCTGTATCGGTCAGATCGTAGGGTCCGGTGTATTTGTTCTGACAGGTATTGTAATTGGCCTTACCGGCCACGGTACACCTTATGGTTTTGCAGTAGCAGCCTGCATTTCACTGTTGCAGCTGATTCCCATGGCGATGCTTGCTTCCTGTATGCCGGCCAGCGGCGGAAGCTATGTGTATGCGAAACGTCTGATCGGACCGAGAGCTTCCTTTGTATACCTGATGATATTTGTCCTGAGTCAGGTCTTAATCGCTACATTCGCAAAAGGGTTTGCTGGATATGTGGCGGTGATTTTCCCTGGAGTGAATCAGACTCTGATCGCTTCGCTTGCTCTGATTCTGGCAGTTATTGTCAATCTGATCGGACTGAAAACCTCCGCGAAGGTGCAGAACGTTATGGTTGCTTTATTGCTGCTCTCATTGTTTATCTATATTATATTCGGTCTTCCCAAGGTTGACTGGTCCATGCTTGAGTTCTCATCCGCAAATATTATGCCCAATGGCACGCTGAGCTTCCTGCGCGGCGCAACGATGCTTTCCTTTGCCTGCGGCGGTGCCAAGTTCCTTGCGGAAAATGGCGGAGAAATCGAAAATCCCGGAAAAACGATTCCGAGAGCCATGGTTCTCTCGACGATCCTGGTGGCGGTCTTTTATGCTCTGGTAGCGATCGTAGCTGCCTGTGTACTCCCACTGGAAGAAATATCCGGTAAAAATATTTCTGTTGTAGCAAAGTCCATCTTCCCAACACCGATTTATCTGTTCTTCGTAATCGGAGGTGCCTGGTTTGCGCTGCTGACAACATTAAACGGTACCCTTTCCTGGGTAACCCGTGGTTTACAGAGAGCCGCGAAGGATGGCTGGCTGCCGGTATCCTGGGCACGGGAAAATGCGGCCGGGACTCCTGTAGTAATGCTTTTCTTTTTCTTTATCGTCGGGATGGTTCCGATCCTGACCGGTATGGATACCACAGATATTTCCAATATGGGAACCGGCTGCAGCAAGCTGTCAGACCTGCTGATGGTATATGCCTGCTTCCAGTTGCCGAGAGTATTCCCAGAGCAGTATAAAAATTCTCCATTGTATGTGGATCCAAAGAAACTGAATATTGCCCTGGCGATCGTTTTCGTCGTACTGGCTCTGACTTCCTATGTCAGTCTTTCCAGCCTTACCGGCAGACAGTTTTTATATATCGGAATCTATATTGTCGTTGCACTTTGTGTGATGGCAGCCCGTCATAAGAGCTATCTGAAGATTGCCACGGAGCAGGAAAATAAGAAGTAAAATTCAGGGAAACAGTCATTGACCCTGACGGCCAATGACTGTTTTTGCAGTAACGGAGGCTAAGCAGTATGAAATATGCGATCGTGGGCTTTGGCACAGCCGGGTATCACGCGGTAAAGGTAATACGGGAGTACGACAAAACAGGGCACATCGATGTTTATGGCAACACCGGGCTTGCGCCTTATAACCCGATGCTTACCACCTACTATGCGTTCGACAAGCTGGATTATAACGGAATGTTTCCCTTTGGAGATCTGGAGACGATCCGACAGAAGGTGGAATTTACCTATCGTCAGGAGACAGTGCTTCGGGTACATGCAAAAGACCGTATAGTAGAAACACAACAGGGAAAAGAGTGTTATGACCGTATCCTGATTGCTACCGGAGCCCGTGCTTTTGCACCTCCGGTAAAGGGCCTTGGACCAGAGGATGCTTTTCTGATGCGCACGGTGGAAGATGCGTCCCGGTTTCAGGAACGCCTGACAAAGAAAAATGTGAAACATGCGGTAGTAATCGGCGCTTCGATGGTCGGCATCAAGGTAGTGGAAGTACTGCATCAATCCGGTATTGAGACCTGGCTGCTCGATCTGGCAAAAAATATATTCCCCTTGGCGGCTTATCCAAATGTTGCGAAAGTGATAGAAGATCGCATCGAACGTCAGGGTGTACATCTGAAATTTGGCGTCACGATCGATCATATGGAGCAGGAGGCAGAGGCACAGTATGCGGTGCTTACTGATGGCAGCCGGGTTCCTGCGGATATTGTGGGGCTCTGCATCGGCACCAGAGCGGCGACTGAAACGGTACAGGGAGAAGTTGAAATCAATCGCGGCATTGTGGTAAATGAAAGGATGGAGACTTCGGTTCCCGGGATATACGCCGCCGGAGACTGCTGCGAAGGTCGTAATCTTGAGAGCGGGCAGAATCAGATCATCGGTCTCTGGGCCAACGCAAACCGTCAGGGTACAGCAGCCGGAGCTTCCATGGCCGGAGGCAGCGCGAGATTTGAGGGAAATATCCTTCATAATATTACTCATTTTATGAATATGGATTTTATCGGCTTTGGCGATAATCGACTGACCGGAGAAGTAATCGAATATGGAAATCCTGATCATGGCCTTTATATCCGCCTTGTCGTGGATGACGGGAAGATTCTGGGAGCAAATATCCTGGATCAGTATCAGATCAGTGGTATCGTAAAAAATTATATGCTTCGTCTGTTTGCGGGAGAAATCTTCGTCCTGCCGGACTATCAGCGTGCCATGCTGATCAAGGCAGGATTAACCGGACCTTTTATTGATATGCTCGAGGAGAAGATTAATGGATAGTTTAGAAGCTCTGAAAAAAGCAAAGATTGCATGTCCTGAGACAGGAATTGAGATCAAACATACGGTTTGCGCGATCTGCAGCCCGGCTTATAACTGTGGAGTCAATGCCTACGTCAAAAACGGAAAGCTGTTAAAAGTGGAAGGAATGGACGAACACCCGCGCAATCAGGGGTTGCTCTGTACAAAAGGCCAGTCCGGCAGAGGATATGTCTGCCGGGAAGACCGGATCCTTACTCCACTGCGACGTGTCGGCGAGCGGGGAGAAGGAAAATTTGAAGTCATTTCCTGGGAAGAAGCTTATGCGGAGATTGCCGGACGTCTGAAAGCAATCCGGGAGGAGGACGGAGCGGACGCGGTCGCCTTTGTCGGAGGGTATAATAAATGGCATCGTCCGTGGCTGCGCCGTTTTGCGCATTCGTTCGGAACGATGAATTACGGAACGGAGTCCAGTACCTGCATGACAGCCGGATGGATGGCCTGGAAGATCGCGACGGGACAATTAGCCGGTCCGGACATGGAACACTGTGATCTGCTTCTGGGCTGGGCGTTTGATCCTTCTTATTCCGGTTATCTGAAAGCACGGACTGCAGAGAGACAGAGATCCAGAGGCATGAAGGTGATCATAGTGGATCCGCGGGTTACCCCTACTGTTGAAAAAATGTGCGATCTGCATCTGCGCCCTTATCCGGGTACGGATGGAGCCCTTGCGTTGTGTATCGGAAACATCCTGATCGAGAATGGCTGGGTGGATCAGCCTTATATTGACCGGTACGTGCATGGATTTGAGCAGTACGCGGCCTATGTAAAGCAGTTTAACAGTAGTAATATCGAGAAACTGACCGGAGTTCCCTATGAGCAGGTGCTGAAAGCTGCCCGCATGATTCATGAGAGCCGTTCCATGGCGATCAATGAGAACAGCGCTCCTATCCCGCATCATAAAAATGGTCTGCAAAATTACCGGGCGATTATGGCGCTCACGGCACTTACCGGCAATTATGACCGGGAGGGCGGAGAAAAGCCGACGTTGCATACGTTTACCCATCAGATTGCCGGGTTCACGACGAGAGAGGATGAGTTTGCGGATGGGACGGAGCCGGAGAATGATAAACCTGTGGTGGGTTCCGCCCGTTTCCCCCTCTGGTTCCATATGGAGAGGGAAATGCAGCTAGTGGATCTGCCAAGACAGATTCTGGAGGAAACTCCTTATCCGATCCGGGCCATGTTTGCGCTGGGATTTAACTACCGCATGCTTCCGGAGGATAAGCAGGCAAAAGAAGCTCTTCGGAAACTGGATTTTTTTGTTAACGCGGATCTGTTTATGACGGATACAGCAAAACTTGCTGATATCGTGCTGCCGGTCTGCTCGTCCTATGAGCGGGGGGAGCTGATGACTTACCCGGGGCAGTACGCATGGTATACGAAACCGGCGATCGACCGTATCGGGAAGAGTAAATCAGACGCGGAAATTCTCTGCGAACTGGCGCGCAGGATGCAGCTGGGAGATCCGGAACTGGAAGCCGGCTATGAGAAAAACATTGAATTTATCATCAGTAACCTGGATCTCACGATGGAAGAACTTAAGAAAAGCGACGTTCCGCTTCATGTGCCGGGGATCCGTCCGGCAAAGCCGGGAGAACGACTGGAAAAGGGGCTTTTGACACCTACCGGGAAATTTGAACTTTATTCGGAACTGATTGCTTCCCATCCGGAATGGGGATTGGATGCGCTGCCGACTTATTGTGATCCGCTGGACGATGCAGACCCGGAAAGCTATCCTTATATCTTATGTTCGGGCGGGCGTTTGCCCAACGCGATTCACTCACGTCTGCACAAGGTAAAATGGCTGCGGAGCATGCGTCTGGATCCGACCGCGGATATCTCCGAAGAAGATGCGAAAGCAATGGGACTGAAGGAAGGCGATATGGTCGAGCTGTATACAGAGCGCGCTGCGATCACGGTCCGGGTGAAACCCAGCTACCGGATCAAAAAGGGTGTGATTGTCTTTTATCATGGATATTCCGAAGCGGACGTAAATGCCCTGATGTCGCAAAAACACGTAGATCCCTATTCGGGATTTCCGGCTTATAATTCAACACGCTGCGGCATGAGAAAGAAGGATACCGATGAAAAAATACGCAATTGATCTCGATTTAGCAAAATGCATTTCCTGTGGCGCCTGTATGGTGGCCTGCATGGATCAGAATGATTTTGTAGTAAAAGAGGGCCAGCGCCCATATCGCAATG
Source organism: Clostridiales bacterium (assembly GCA_021204025.1). Lineage (GTDB taxonomy): Bacteria > Bacillota > Clostridia > Lachnospirales > Lachnospiraceae > Brotaphodocola. Next base: position 25,872 of record JAJQAC010000019.1, read on the forward strand.
TTTTTGATATGGAACTGTCGCGGGACGGTGTAGTTCAATACAGTCACCTTTCGCTGGCATGCATGCACTGTGATGACGCTCCCTGTATCACAGGATGTCCGAGCAATTGTCTGCGCAAGGATCCGGAGACCTGGCTGACCGTATACGATACCAGAAACTGCATCGGATGTCATAGCTGCGCAATGGCGTGTCCTTATGGGATCCCGTCGTTTGGGGAAGATGGAAAGATGGTGAAATGTGATGGCTGTTACGTACGTGTACATCGGGGACTGCTCCCGGCCTGTGTCAAAGTATGCCCGACAGGAGCCTTACAGCTGATTGACCGAGATGAGACAGAGCGCGCCATCCCGGCGGAACATTCCCTGCGGATGACAAACATGGGGATGCTAAAGAGACAGGTGTGATGGAAAAAGCAGATTAACAGAGTGCAAATTTATAATATATCAGGGTGATAGCAGATAAGCAGCAGGAAAGCCCGGAGATATGCTAAGGCGGTATCCGGGCTTTCCTGCTGTTCGCAGGATCAGGCAGGGAAATTGAAAGAGATTCCGCTTACAGAAAAAATTATCTGGTGAGTACCTGTTCAAACAGCCAGTCCCTGAGTACACGGATCTTATAAGGATGGTCAAAGGAATACATATGCTCATTCCCCTCAAAGCCGTTCATATCATCAGGAAGCACGCTTCCTTTTTCCCAGCTGATAAAGTTTGCAGAATATCCCTGTGCGATTATGTCGGTAATACTTTGTGAGATTACGTCCTCGGAGTCTTTGGCGTTGAGGACAGAGCTGCCGTAACTGACACCGTCTGCGTCGAACATATCGATCACATTCTGCATTCCTGTGGAGGCTTTTTCATCGCCCTCTGCGGCGAAATAAAAGAATGTTTGTCCTTCTAACGGAGCCAGGATGTCGGTGCTCCATTGCCCGTCCACATACAGGCTGGCCGCAAAGAGATCCGGATAGGTTCCGTTCAGATAGAGAGCGGTCATGCAGCCCATGGACTGTCCTGTGATATAGATGCGGTTTTCATCGATGCGGTAGGTTTCCTGTACTGAGGTCAGGAGATGGAGCAGCGCATCCACGTATTCACTGGCAGTCCCTTCTCCGACGAGGATATTTTCAGGAAATTCCGGAGCAATGACAAACGAGGGATGTTTTTGCTGATCCTCATCTGTGACCCAGACTAGAGCGCCGTATCCCTGAGTGAGAGCAGCGGTAGTTTCTTTGCCGACGACGCTGGAATCAGTGATAAATAAGACCAGAGGATATTCCTGAGATTCGTCGTATTCGTCCGGGATAAAGAAATTGTAGGCAAAGGATTTTCCGGTTATTTCATCGGTATAATCGATCTGTTCAAATTTTTCCTGTGTTTCTGCTAAAAGAGCGTTTAAATCCTCATCCGAGCTTTTGTCGATCATGCCACCGCCATTTCCCTGCCGGAAGCCGCCGCCGTTTTGTCTGTCAGGACCTTCGTGTCCCTGTTCGGATGATCCGTCCGGCGCGCCGGCGCCTTTATCCGGTCTGCCATCTGCCTGCGGACCGTTTCCCGGCAGAAAATTTTCAGATAGGGATTCTTCTGTAATTTCCGTTTCCTGAATTGTCTCTGTCTGCGTTGTTTCGATTGAGTTCTGAGATGACTGACCGGAACAGCCGGCAAGGAGAACCGCGGTCAGTGAAAGAGCGATGATTTTTTTGATTTTCATGGTGATACCTCCTGGTTTTCTTTTTTATTGCAGGTTTGAAATCCGATTATGCGGGAATTCCCTGTCTTCATGCTTTTGAATATTTTCCTGCGTTATTTTCCTGCATTTTGATTTATAAAAATGGCACAAACCGTAGACTTATGATATAATGAGCCTGTATGCTGTAAATAAGCGATAATCGGTTTATCCATGCGAAGTATAGCACAAAATCAGGGCAGTAAAAAAGAAATTTCTGAATTTTCACAGAATCTTCTTATTTTCATGAACAAAAATTGCTTTTTTTTCATTTTTAGTCCAGTTAAGGAGGATAATCTATGAACCATAGGTATTTCAAATCAGCTATGTTGTCAGCCGTGATCTCGGCAATGTTCAGTATTTCCGCATTTGCGTCCATCGAAATCACGACCGTGGACGTGCAGGCGGTTCCGAGCAGTGAAGAAATTGTTTCCGGGAGCTGTGAACCTCCGGAGTTCTACAGTGACAGTGTGATGTATTCCATATCCGCGGAGGATGTTTCGTCATCGGACAATGAGAATCCCAAGAAAGAGCGGACTTATGAGATCCGCCTGGATGCCAATGATGGCTATGTGTTCCCCAAGGAGACCAATGTCACGGTCAACGTGACCGGCGTAAACAGCATCACCAAAAAAGACACAGAAGATGAATCTACTTTTATCATCCGGGTAAAAGCATATCCTTATTATCAGTGGCCGGAAGTAGAGGACGTATCAGAGGATGAAAAGAAAATCAAATGGGACAAGGGAAATGCCTCCAAATGGGAATATGTCGTGGAGTGGGAGGATACCAGCGGCAATGAGAAGTCAAAACACGGGACGACCACAAATAATTATATTAACGTCAGTTCCTATAATAAAGAATATACCGGCAGCAACAGTAACCGCCAGGATGCGCAGGTAACCGGGTTCTCTGTCCGGGCGATTGGCAATGCGGGAAGCAATTCGAATGTCGTAGACGGAGTGTGGTCCGGCAGCGCGGATACCAGCGAGTATGAGGATAATTACAGCACCTGGCAGGATGCGTTTGAAGATTCCGGTACTGTCAGTACACAGACATCAGGGAGTACAGCAACAGCTGCATTGCCTTCCTATGTGGTTACCGGTACCTGGATCAGTGACAGCGAGGGACGATGGAGCTTCATCGATGTCAACGGGCACCGGTATGTGGGAGAGTGGGCTGCCGTAGATAATTCGCTGTATGCGAATACCGCAGCCGGGCAGCCGCTGTATCAGTGGTTTTTCTTTGATTCAGATGGGTATATGTTTACCGGATGGTATCAGGATGAGACCACCGGTTACTGGTATTATCTTCAGGAAGACAGTGACGGGCAGCGGGGACGCATGGTAACCGGAAGTTATACGATTGATGGGACAACCTACAATTTCAGTGATGTGTCAGACGGGTACCGGGGGCATCTGATTCAGTGAAGATTGCTATTGACAAAGAGACGTTTTTCAGCCTATAATTGCTTTATCTGTTAATAAGAGAAAAACCTGTGAGGAAGAATAGTAACCGGCGAAGGTCAGGCCGCAGAGAGTCCCGGATGGTGGAATCGGGGCGCCAGGATCACCGGTGAATGGACTTCTGAGGGCGACTTTGAAGGGAAGGGTATATTTTCCTGGTAGAGGCCGACGGGAACCCCACCCGTTATCCATCGGGGCGCGTATGATAGTACGTGTAGTGAGCGGATGTCTTTCAAAGAGACGTCAATTTGGGTGGTACCGCAGAAGTGAAGTATATGCTTTTGTCCCATTGTATTGTGGGGCAGAGGCATTTTTTATTTCACAGGAAAGTGCGTCCGATGATCGCTAAAGCGATCTCGTTCCTCTGCCCGCAATCAGCAAAATGAAAAGGAGAGATCATGATGAAAATGAAAATGAGTCTGAAAAAATTAATGGCAATCGGCGCAGCCTCTACACTGGCATTATCCGTAACAGCCTGTTCCTCCACATCTACTACGGCGACGACAGCGGCTGAGACGCAATCCGCTGCGGCTGAGACCACTGCTTCCGCGGAAGAAACTTCAGCAGAAGCTGTTTCCGAAGAGACATCTGATACTGCGGAATATCAGATTGCGATTGTAAAACAGCTTGATCATGCCTCGCTCGATGAGATCACAAATGCAATCGAGGCGGAACTGGATGCGATTGCGGCAGATAAGAATGTCACGATCCATTACACTACCTACTCCGGTCAGAATGACCAGACGACATTAAAGCAGATCGGCGACCAGGCGATCGCAGACGGTGTGGATGCGGTGATTCCGGTAGCAACGCTGGCGGCGCAGGTTATGACGGTATGTGCGGAGGAGACTGAGACGCCGGTAGTATACGCCGCGATCTCGGATCCGGAGGCGGCTGATCTTACCGGTATCAGCTACGTTACCGGCACCAGCGACGCGCTGAATACCGGTTTCATTCTTGATATGATGACGGCGGTAGACGAGGATATCCAGTCAGTTGGCCTGCTTTATTCGTTATCCTAAGCCAATTCGGCTACGCCAATCGCGGACGCGAAGACTTATCTGGATGCGGCAGGCATCACTTATACTGAGCAGACAGCGAATACCAACGATGAAGTAATTACAGCGGTTTCCGCACTGATCGCAGACGGCGTAGACGCCATCTTTACTCCCACTGATAACGTAATCATGGCTGCAGAACTGGCGGTCTACGAGAGCCTCAAGGAGGCAGGTATCCCTCATTACACCGGCGCGGATTCCTTTGTGCGGAATGGTGCTTTCGCTACCTGCGGCGTGAATTATACCGATCTGGGCGCAAAGACAGCGGATCTGGCCTACAGAGCGATTACGGAGGGCATGGAAGGAATGGATGATTATTACCTGATGGATGGCGGGATTATCACAGTGAACACTGAGACAGCCGAAGCGCTTGGTCTGGATTACTCCGTCTATTCGGATATGGGCGAACTGGTCGAGGTGATCACGACAGAGGAGTAAATCCTGTTTTATAGGAAAATACGTCCTGTGGAACAAAAAGTCTCCGGCGGGCGCCGATGCGGCGTACCATTGTATAGGAATATTAATTAGGAGGTATCCCGTGTTTTATATTTCGCAGACAGCTCTGGAACTTGGTTTCCTCTATGCGCTGGTGCCGCTGGCGCTTTTCCTGAGTTACCGTATTCTTGATATTGCTGATATGACGACTGACGGCTGCTTTGTGCTTGGCACAGCCGTATCGATGAGCCTGGCGGCGTCGGGTCATCCCTTTCTGGCAATCCCGGCGGCCATGCTCGCCGGTGTCTGCGCCGGATTTGTGACCGCCTTTTTGCAGACGCGTCTGGGCGTTCCGTCGATCCTGGCCGGCATCGTCACCAATATGGGACTTTACACGGTCAACCTGATGGCGATGGGCTGGAGTTCGAATATCAGCCTGCTCAAGACAGCGACAATTTTTACGATCTTTCATGCGACGGGGATCGGCGGACAGTGGTATGAGGCTCTGCTGGCCGGTTTCGTCACGATTGCGGCGGGAGTCCTCCTGGTGCTCTTTCTGGGCACGCGGCTGGGGCTTTCCATTCGCGCGACCGGCAATAATATCGATATGGTGCGGGCGTCGTCCATCAATCCCGCGTTCACCATCACAGTCGGCCTGTGTGTGTCCAACTCCTTGACGGCGCTGTCCGGCGCTATGGTCGGACAGTATCAGAATACAGCTGATATTAATGCCGGTACCGGTATCGTTGTCATCGGGCTTGCCTGTCTGATCATCGGCGAGACAGTGCTTGGGCGGCGGTCCATGCTTCGCGGCGTCATCGCGGCCATTCTTGGTTCCGTTATCTATCGTTTCATCTACGCCTATGTCCTGTATACCAAAATTATGCCGGTACAGGCGTTAAAGCTGGTGACTGCTGTGATCGTGGCGCTGGCGATTGCCTTTCCGACCATACGGGCATGGGTGCAGTTCCAGAAACGCAAGATGGCTGCTCCGAGAAGGTCGATTCCCAGAACCGCGGTGTATGCAGAAGATATAGCGAAGCCACTGGAAAAGACAGAGACTGCTGACCAGGTGGCAGATGTCGCAGCAGAGATATCTCCGTCAGAAAAGGAGGCGAACTGAGTATGCTTGATATTATCTCGATTTCAAAAACCTTCAATCCCGGTACGATCAATGCCAAAACCGCGGTTTCCGGTCTCTCTCTTCATCTCGACAGGGGAGATTTCGTGACGATCATTGGGTCTAATGGGGCAGGTAAATCCACGCTGTTTAACGCGATTGCCGGCGCCTTTTATGTGGATGACGGAGCGATCCTTCTGGATGGTCTGGATATTACCTTTGTCCCCGAACACCGCCGCAGCCGCGTGATCGGCCGGCTGTTTCAGGATCCGTTAAAGGGCACAGCTCCCGGAATGACGATCGAGGAGAATCTGGCGCTTGCTTTCCTGCGTTCGAGCGAAAACTCACATCCGTTCTCGCGGATTTCCAGAAAGGACAAGGATTTATTCCGTGAGAGGCTGTCTCTGCTTGGCATGGGACTGGAAGACCGGATGAAACAGCCGGTAGGACTGCTCTCGGGAGGACAGCGCCAGGCGCTGACTCTGCTGATGGCGACGCTTGTCACGCCGAAGATTTTGTTATTGGATGAACACACCGCGGCCCTCGATCCGGCAACCGCCGACAAGGTACTCGAACTGACGCGGGAGATCGTTGCCGGAGAAGATATCACCTGTCTGATGATTACCCATAATATGAAACAGGCGCTTGAGCTGGGCAACCGGACATTGATGATGGCCGACGGCAACATCGTCCTGGATGTGGGCGGCGAAGAACGCAGCCGCATGGGTGTAGAGGATCTGATCGCCCGCTTTAAGATCGGAGCTGGGAAAGAACTCGACAATGACCGGATCCTGCTGTCTACATGACGGAATATTCTGATCTTATAAACGAGCCATGGCGCAGAGAAAAGGAACTGTGTCATGGCTCAATTATCATGCGCAAGGAGAAGCAAAACTTTTTAATATCAGCATGGTGTCATGCTTCGACACTTCAATCAGGTTGTAAGGCGCATTTCTCAGCGACCAGTCAAATAACGTACCGCGGCAGACTCTGAGAATCGTAGCGGAAATTTCTTCCGCGGTATATTGATCTGAGAAAACCTTTTCGTTGATTCCTCTTTGCGCCAGATGATATAAAATTTTATTTAATTTCCGGTCGTCGGAAACATATTTTCCACTGGTATTTAAGTGAGTTTCCATGACTTTAATGAAAACTTTACTGCCGATTTCCACCGCTCCGCTTACCTGCAGATCGATAATATCCATGATGCAGATGCATACATCTTTTGACAGGTCTAAGTCATCCAGCCATCCGTCAAACTCCAGGTATTTTTCCATCAGAACCTCTTCTTTTATTGATGGCGATAACGTAATCGAGGCCTGCCAGTATCTGTTAAAGGAAAAAGAGGCGGGGCAGACGAACGTCATTATCGGCGGCGAACTTACAGGCGTCGAGATCGCTTACGATCTGGTCAACCACGGAAAGAAAGTGGCGATTCTCGAAATGAAGGATACGATCCTCGAAGGAAAATTCTTATCAGAAGCCAATTCCAATATGTTAAGACAGATTATCAAAGATTACGATATCCCGGTATATACGGGCGCGTCTGTGAAACTGATCAACGAGAACGGCGTGGAATTCGAGTATCAGGGCGAGACAAGGGTTGTCGCGGCCGATACCGTGATTACAGCGACCGGTTACATCTCACAGGTGACCATTCCGGATGGTTTGAAGGATCTGCCCGGTGTGCATATCATTGGCGACGCAAATAAAGTGGGCAACTCTTTTTCGTCGTATGCAGAGCCGGGTAAGAATTTTTGCGGCTAATGTCGCACTTCGGGTCTGCGCTCGGCATCGGCCGGTGCTAAACGGTTGCATGTATGATTCAAAAAATTCCAGAAAATAAAACAAATTACAGTTCGAGCATTACCGCATTATCTTCCTGCAGGTTTACAATGCACTTATTTTCTGATAAAATGCAGGAAAAAGGACTTCATAGTTACGGAAATCGGTGTTTGCCCAGGTGAGAAGGGTTATGGTAAACTCAGAGGTATAGGTATGATGCAATATGACTTAATGCATAAGAATGACAGATGCGGCAGTATTCTGTATGATGAAAATACAGGAAAGATTACCGATTATCATGATGCCGGAAATGGCTTATCTCCGTTCCTGGGAAACAGTAATTTAAAAAAGATCGCAAAATGGTGGGAGATGCGTGCGATACCGGCGTCCCGCGCTTCTTTGCGGGATATCTTAAAAAATGCCGGCTGTTTTACACCGGGAAATTTCCTTGCAAAAAATCTCGCACTCAGCATATCGGATACGTACTGGATCTGTCCATTCAATGCTCATTTATCTTATGAAGATGTAAAATTAACAAATTTTGCGATTTTTCACGACAGGAAGATCCCTTATCATAACGCCACATCCTATGATCCGAACGCATCACTGGGCGGACAGATGGAAAAATACTGGGAGATCCGTGCGGGAAATCCGATATTAGTAAAAGTCAGCAGCCGCTATTTTGGACAGCAGTCTCTGAATGAAGTGTTTGCTTCCCGTATTCATGAAAGGCAGGATAACAGTATTCCCTATGTAAAATATTATGCGTCGATTGAGGCGGATCATTCTGTTTCATGCAAATGCAATGCTTTTACTTCGGAAAACATAGAGTTTATTTCTGCTTATGAGATCATGGAAAGCAGTAAGATACCAAATAGCATAGCATTAAACGATGCTTATACGAATCTCTGTGCGAAACAGGGAATCGATCGAGGGATGATGCAGGACTTTATGGATTATCAGACACTGACCGATTTCATTATCAGCAATACCGATGAACATTTTCTGAACTTCGGAGTCCTGCGAAATCCGGATTCAATGGAGTTGATCGGTCCGGCGCCCATTTTTGACTCCGGGAACAGTATGTTTTACTCGGAAGAACGCAGAATTCCATATACCAGAGCGGGAATATTGGATAGAAAGATTACCGGTTTTTACGAAAAAGAAGAAAAACTTTTAAAACGGGTACAAAACCGCAACATTGTAAAAGCCGATCTGCTCCCATCGCCGCAGGAAGTGAAGGAGTTTTATGCGCAGGCAACGCTTCCGGAATGGAAAGCGGATATCATCAGCCGGAATTATGCAATCAAATGCGAACTTTTCCGGGAATTTCAACACGGAAAAACGATTTCATTTTATCAGGAAACACAGGCCGAGAGAGAGATTGTCCGGAAAGAAAAGATTAAAAATCCCGTATCTCAGAAATTTATCATGGTATGCGGACTTCCGGGGACCGGTAAAACAATCCAGGCAAATGAGTTACAGGAGGCATATGTGCGGCGTGGATACCGTTCGGTCATTGCGGAACAGTTTTATGATACGGATCGCGTCATCCATGATATGGCAGATATCCTGGATCGGAGACGAGTGTTAGACGCTTTACCGGCAATACCCGGCTATAAAAAGACAGTCACAATCATTGACCTGGATGATATCCGAAAAGAATTGTATGAAAAGGTTTCTGTGCTGCTGATTCGGGACGACCTTTTGTTCCTGATTGCAGAAGCACGTGTAAAGACAGCCTTAAAAAGTGGATGCACCGTGATCTATAAGGCTGACAACCTGACAAAAGGGAGCCGGGAACGGTTCTTAAATATTGCTCATGAGGTTGGAGTCACGGACAAAGAACTCCATATCATGCATGGGAATCCAGAGTATTCAGAAACCGGCATACCACAGAAACAGTTGGCTCAGATGGCAGAAGAGTTCCGGGAAAACTATCCTTCATTCGACGAAGGGTGGACGGATCTTGTGGAACACGACTGAGAAAAGCTATCCATTTTTATCGCCAGAACAAATATTGATCTGCATTCTGTTTATCGTATCATTAAGTGAATCAGACCCGGTAACAAAAAGCTCCGATGAGCCAGAAAAACCTGACTCTCCGGAGCTTTTGTAATCGTGTTTTATGCATGCATATGCGCTGCATCAGTGGCGTATATCCGTTTAGAAACCGCGGTTTACAATGTAAGAAAACCAAAGGACGCTGTAAACGGTAATTCCGGCCACTACGACAGAAATCGCATTACCAACAAATTCACTGTTTTCCTTCCAAAAAGTATGTATATTCTTCAACATAATCGTTACCTCCTTAAATTATGAGTTCGATCTGCCTGACGGCAGGTTTCATGGTTTCATCGGTAAGGTGCCCTGCGGGTAAAGTGCCCTGCGGGGATTTCCAACCGACACCCATAGGATACAGCAAACGGAAAGAAAAATTCAGGTGTTATATTGAGGAAAAAGAGGGTGATATTGACTTAAAATCCATAGATTCTTCCAGTTTTCAAAAAATATTACGATTGAAATAAACCTGAGAAAATTTAAAATTTTAATTAAAGAAAAGATACAGGTTCTCAGAATTCAGAACCTGAACGACTGGAATCAGTGGTTAGGTGAACCCGGAAGAGAGAAAAAGAAGGAGGGAAAACGTGTCGGAATATGTTCTTGAATTAAAGGGTATTACTAAGATTTTCCCGGGCGTCAAGGCGCTGAACAACGTGCAGTTCCAGTTGCTGCCCGGTGAAGTTCACGCGTTGATGGGAGAGAATGGTGCCGGTAAGTCCACATTTATCAAGGTAATTACCGGCGTACATAAGGCAGAGGAAGGCGAGATATTTCTTGACGGAGAGAAGGTAGACTTCAAGGGGCCGAAGGATGCGCAGGAGGCAGGTATCGCTGCTGTTTATCAGCATCCGACTTCCTATCCGGATCTGACCGTGGCAGAAAATATTTTTATGGGTCATGAAATCGTGAAGAACCATATGATCCAGTGGGGAGCCATGAACGCGGAGGCAAACAAACTGCTGCAGAAGCTGGACGCGGACTTTGATGCGAAAGCGGAGATGGGAACCCTGAGTGTCGCGCAGCAGCAGATGGTAGAAATCGCGAAAGCCATATCGACCAATGCCAGAATTATCATCCTGGACGAGCCGACCGCGTCACTGACAAGAGCCGAGTCGGAAAAGCTCTATAAACTGGTTGATCAGCTGAAGGAAGATGGGGTTTCCATTATCTTCATATCCCATCGATTTGAGGATATGTACCGTCTGGCTTCGCGTGTAACAGTATTTCGTGACTCCCAGTATATCGGTACGTATCCGGTAGACGGGATTACGAATGCAGATCTGATCAAAGCAATGGTTGGACGGGAGATTACTACGATGTATCCGAAGCCAAAGGTGGAAATCGGCGATGAGGTATTGCGGATCGAACATTTCTCCATGCCCGGTTATTTTAAGGATGTCTCATTTAACGTGCGGGCAGGGGAGATCCTGGGTATGACCGGACTTGTTGGCGCGGGACGCACTGAGGTAGTGGAAGCAGTTTGTGGTATCACGCAGGTGGAGGAAGGAAAAGTTTATCTGAATAGGGAAGAGATTCATATCCGGAAACCGATTGATGCTATGAAAAAAGGAATAATCCTTCTCCCAGAGGATCGCCAGAAGGAAGGATTGATTATGAGCTGGGGACTCGGACGCAATGTTACGCTCCCCATCATGGGCAAATATGCAAAGCGGGGCCTGAATGATAACAAAAAGGAGCGCGAAGTGTCGCGTGACCTTCTGGAGTCTGTAGATACAAAGGCGGTCGATATCTTCCAGCCGGCTAGTTCGCTTTCCGGCGGCAATCAGCAGAAGGTTGTCGTGGCAAAGGCGCTGGGACAGGAGATGAAGGTTGTTATCATGGATGAGCCGACGAAGGGTGTCGACGTTGGCGCAAAAGCCGAGATCTATGCAATCATGGGCGATCTCGCAAAACAGGGCTATGCGATCATCCTGATTTCCTCTGAGATGCCCGAGATCCTGGGCATGGCAGATCGGATTTTTGTCATGTGCAACGGCAGAAAGACCGGAGAGCTCATGAGGGAAGAGGCGACGCAGGAGATTATTCTTGATCTTTCTATGGAAAAAGCGAGCGGAAAGGAGGCGAGGTAAATGAAAAAGGATTCCATGTTGAAAAAGATTACAGGATCTCGTGAGGCGCTGCTTGCACTGATTCTGATCCTGCTGTTTATTGTCGTAACAGGTTTTAATTCGTCTTTCCTGACCCCGTCTTCTCTGCAGCAGCTGATTAAGAACAATGCAGTAACGATGGTAATGGCACTGGGAATGTTGTGTGTCATGCTGGTCGGTGGAATCGACATTTCGATTATGTCTACGCTGGCCTTATCTGGTATGGCGATCGGCATGCTACTGAAATACGGTCACATATCCGGCACAATTCTTCCATTTGTGATTACGATGGCGATCGGCACAGTTTGTGGGCTGGTGGTTGGACTTGTGGTTTCACGGGTGGACGTCCCGCCGATCATAGCGACGATGGGATTTATGTATATCTATCGGGCGATGGGTTATCTGATTTCCAACGGCGGCGAATGGGCGAGCGCTTCGGCACTTGGAAGTTTCAGTGACTTCGCGACGTCAAGTTTTCTCGGTATCAACTGTGTGATCTGGATCGTGATTGTGTGTTATGCGTTTTTCTTCTGGTTTATGAAGTGGACGAGAACCGGTCGTAAGATTTATGCAGTCGGCAGCAATCCGGAGGCTGCGGATGTTTCCGGTATCAACGTAAGAAATATTAAACTTCTGGCATTCACCATCATGGGGCTCCTGGCTGGCTTAGGCGGTGCGCTGCAGGTAGGAATTTATGCATCGGCTATGCCGAATATGCAAAAAGGCGGAGAAATGGACGTGATTGCAGCCTGTGTAATCGGTGGTGTCAGCATGAGTGGCGGCAGAGGAAGCGTGATCGGAACGCTGCTGGGTTCCCTGATCCTTGCAACGATTGTAAAAGCACTGCCTCTGATTGGGATTGATTCTCTGGCCCAGAATACATTCAAGGGTGTCCTGATCCTGGTCGTAGTTGTCGTCAATGTCATCCTGCAGCGTATCTCTGACAGGAACGCACTCAAAGGAAGGGAGATGTAATCATGGCTGGAAAATCTGGAAGAACGATCAATAATATACCGGAAAACCCGGTTCGGAAAATGATATTCAGCTGGGAAGGCATTCTCTTTCTTCTGCTGATTGCAATCAATATTTTTTGCTCCATGTATTCGGAATTTTACAATATCAGCAGCCTGCTGCGGCAGATGCCCGTATATCTGGCGGAAGTATTTCTGATGCTCGGTATGGCTTTCATCCTGGTGATGGGCGAGATTGACATTTCAGTGGGTTCTATCGTATGCCTCTCAGCTACGCTTGCCTGCCTGTCGTCCAATGCGGGACTTCCTTTTCCGGCAGTGTTCCTGGTTTCGCTTCTTGTGGGAACTGCCTGTGGGATCGTCAATGCTCTGATTCTGACAAATTTTCAGGAGTTGCCTCCGATGATTGTAACGCTGTCGACACAGATCATCTTCCGAGGCTTGGCAGAGATCATACTGGGAAGCGGTGGGTCTGTGTCTGTGTCGAACACAGCCGGATTCCGGGCGATCGCAGGTAAGGTCGGCCAGGTACCATATATCCTGTTCTTGGTGCTGATTCTGGCTGTCATTTATGCAGTTGTTCTGGGAAAAAGTACTTTTGGACGCAGTGTATATGCGATCGGGACAAACCGAACAACAGCATATTACTCGGGCATTCCGGTGCAGAAAATACGCTTCGTCATCTACACCCTGATGGGAACGTTGTGTGGGGTGTGCGCGATGTTCCTGATTTCAAACTCCTACGGCGCGAACACAACAACCGGTGAGAACTTCGAGATGGACGCGATCGCAATGGCTGTGTTCGGAGGAATCATGTCAACAGGAGGAAGGGGAAATATCGCCGGAGGTGTGATCTCCGCGATTATCATCGTCTGTCTGAGAGTCGGTCTTGGACAGAGAAATGTAAACGCACAGGTCATCCTGCTGATTATCGGTTTGCTGTTGATCTGTACTGTTGGTCTGCCGAATCTGGTAAAAAATATGAGACAGACCCGGAAGGTTAAGAAAAACTGAGTATTCAACCTGCTGTAAGCCGTATCCGGGAAAGGGTACGGATGCAAAATACAAAAATAATACTACAAGGAGGATTTATTTTATGAAGAAAAAAATCATCAGTGCGTTACTTTGCGCAGCAATGGCGACATCCCTGTTAGCGGGCTGCGGCAGTTCATCCGCAGGTTCATCCAGTACAACGACGAGCGCCGCTACGGAAGCCGCTGCATCAACGGAAACAGCAGCAAAAGCCGGTGAATCAGCGGGGAGCGCGGATACGGATTCATCTTCCGGTTCTTATGCGGGACAGAAAATTGCCCTGGTCGGTAAGTCTGCAGGAAACGCGTTCTTTGAGATCGCGGCTGCCACTTTTGTATCAACCGTCGAGTCAGAAGGAGGCACGGTAGACATCGTATATCCGGAGGAAGCGACGGCAGATGCTCAGATTAAGGTACTCGATAATCTGATCTCTCAGGATTATGACGCGATCTGTCTGTCTGCGAATGATACAAACGCACTGCAGGCAAAACTGGAAGAAGCCATGGATGCCGGTATCGCTGTATCCAGCTTTGACTCCGCTCCAAATGCGGACAGCCGCCAGATTTTCGTGAATCAGGCTGGCACAACCGCAGTTGCTCAGGCACTGGTAGACGCAGTTTATGATATTACCGGCGGGGAAGGTCAGTGGGCAATTTTGTCTGCTACTTCGCAGGCTTCCAACCAGAACGCCTGGATCGACGCGATGAAGGCGATCATCGCGGCAAATGATCAGTATGCGAACCTGGAACTGGTTGAGGTTGCATATGGTGATGATGAGGCTCAGAAATCTACGGATCAGACAGAAGCGCTTCTGCAGAATTATCCGGATCTGAAAGTAATCTGTGCTCCGACAACCGTCGGTATCGCCGCTGCTGCAAAATACTTGCAGGATAACAGTGCAAGCTGCAAACTGACCGGTCTTGGCCTTCCGTCCGAAATGGAAGCCTATACCGGTGATGGTGATGACTACAGCTGCCCATATTTCTATCTGTGGGATATGGAAGGACTGGGGACGCTGAGCGCATATGCGACGATGGCCCTGGTCAGTGGGGAAATCACAGGAGCTCTTGACGAGACCTTTACTGCCGGCGATCTTGGCGAGTATACCATCACCGCGGCGGATGACGGCGGTACGGAAATTGTCCTTGGCCTGCCGCTCGAATTTACACCTGAGAATGTCTCTGAGTATGCAAAACTGTATTGATGAAATTTTGTCTTTCACTCGCCGCATCGGGCGGATGCAGCGTCAACCGCAAAATTTCCATATCCGCCTGTATGTATAGAATGCGGGACGGCGCTGTAAAGGCTCCGTCCCTTTCGATAAACCTGAAGTGGAAAGAGATTATTGTGCATAAGCAGATCATTGACAATGCAAAAGAGCCGGGAGACGAATCTGCGTGCTGGTTCCCTGTCCTTTTTGGCTTTCATAGGACAGACCATAGCGTTCCCCATAGAGAAGCTGCAGCCGCGCGTGTGTGTTATATACGCCAATATTGCTGCCGCTGCCTTCCGGCTGTTTGTCCCCTGAGAGAATGGAGTCGATCTGCTCTTTGCTCATGCCGACTCCGTCATCAGAAATCAACAGGATCAGATCATCGCCCTCCGGCCATCCGGTGATCAGGATGGTGCCGGATTTTTCCGGCTTTTCCATAATACCGTGCTGAATACAGTTTTCCACGATTGGCTGGAGCGTCAGCCTGGGGATTTCGTAATCTTCCATGAAGTCCGGCACATCGATCATAAACTGGATCCGGTTTTCGTAGCGCATATTCTGGAGCTGTACATAGAGAGAGACATGTTCCAGTTCATCTTTTATGACACCGTTCATGTTCTTGCGGCTCAGGGTCAGTTTGTAGAATCTGGATAGTGCCTGTATTGCCTGTGTCACTTCCGTCCTTTTTTCCGTCTGCGCGAGCCAGTTGATCATGTCAAGTGTGTTATAAAGGAAGTGTGGATTAATCTGAGACTGCAAAGCATTGAATTCCTTCAGCTTCAGTTCTTCCGCAGTACGGATCTGTTGATCCAGTAAACGGTTAATTTCGTCAGACATATAATTATAGGTGGTCACTAGATCACCGATCTCGTCGATGGATGGTTCGGCGTTGTCGATGCGCTCAGGTCGATCATTGTGAACATGCTGCATTTTCCGGCTCAGACTTGCAATCCGCTCAGAAATGGATCGTGAGAGGAGAACAGAGAACAGGAAAGCCAGGATAAAGAAAGCGATGTACATACCGATAAACTGGAATACGAGGGTTCTTCCTTTTTTTACCAATCCGGCTGAGGAAAGGATCGATACCAGATGCCAGTCTGTATCGGGAATCGAATAATATCCCACGTAAATGTTGTCACTCAGATAAGCGCGGGTCGTATAAATATTGACGCCGCCGACAAGCTCACTTAAAGTCTCATTGGACATATAGTAGGCACCGGACAGGGAAGAGTCTGAGACAGATACGACAACATCACGGTCGTTGAGGATATAGCAGGCGCTGTTATCCGTATTCATATTGTCGCTCAGAATCGAGGATAATCTGTCCTGAGAAAAATAAACCGCCAGATAAGCCTGACCTTCGGTACCGCTGTAAAGTCTTGTGATATAGGCAAGCTGTCCACGCGTGGTATCTTCTGTGACAGACAGATAGAGGCTGGGACAGAGAAGAGAGTCAGCGCTGGTGGAACTGAAAATACCATACCAGTAAGTGCCGGTGACAGTGGAAAGAGGAGAAAAAAGCGCAGCTTCGGTATCCACGTCAATCAGAAAGGATAACTTACCGTCAACATAGAGTTTGATGTCCGTAATGAGGTCTCCGTCTTTTTGAGCTTCCGCTTCCTCAACGAGCTGTCTGACCTGTCGGGCAAGCATGGTATCAGAAAGGATATAACCATATTCCGGCAGAAGCCAGCCGGCAGCATGGCTTTCTTCCAGTGCGAGAGAAGCATTCCTGACCTGTGAAAGTACATTTTCGATGGAACCTGCGGTCTGCCCGGCGAGAGACTGTTCTTCCAGAATGGTTTCGGACACGACAGAATCATATAAATGATTGTACAGGAAAAAAGACAACACAATCGTCAGAAGAAAGATCAGCAGTCCGTGGGAAATCAGTAGTTTATACAAAAGTCTGATATCGTAAAGATAATTATGCCAGATTTTTTTGAAAAAATATTTCATGCCAGAAGTTTCTCCCTGTACTCTGTCGGTGATAATCCTGTCGCTTTTTTGAAACTTTTACTGAAATAACCGCCGTCGAGATAGCCGATTCGTGAAGAAATATCAGAAACACGGATGCGCGGATCCAGAAGGAGCTGTTTTGCTTTTCCCATGCGGTATTCGGTCAGATACTGATTCAGTGTTTTACCAGTCTCAGTTTTGAAAACAGTGCAGGCATAGGCAACTGACAGACAGGCGTAATCGCTGATGCTTTTGACTGACAGACTGGCATTGGAATAATTTTTGTAAATATAATCTTTCATTAACGTGACAGGGCTGCTTTCCTGTGATGAGACAGACGTTTTTTCATTCAGAAGGGTCAGTTCAGCGATCAGCATCTCGTGCAGTTCCTTTAAAGTATTGCAGGAGAGAATCCGATCCCAGAGTGGCTCTGAATCATCCATGCAGGAGATCATCCGGATACGATAGGCCTGTTCGATTGCGATGAAAAGTTTGAAATAGAGATCTTTGACCGCACTGGGCAGAAGAGAATGAGATTCTCTGAGATATTCATACAGAGAAACGGCTGTCTGTTTCGCGCCTTCATTGTCCAGCCGGGAGATCAGTTCACTGAAATGAACGTATTCCTGCTCCATATATCCGGTATCGGTTGAAAATGTATTTTGTTCGGATAAGATACTATTATAATCACAGAAAAAACTTCCCTGCATCAGTATCGCGGCCTGGTTATAAGATTCATAGACACGCTCGATTCCACGCACTGAAGATCCGACCGACAGAAAAAAGGAGCAGAGTGGGGTAATCCGTTCTTTGAGGAAATCGGCAAGTTTCATGATAAAAGTGCGATCCCGGATCGTTTCTCCATAGAGGCAGAAAACAAGGACGGAGTCATATTTCAGCGCATAGATACAACCGCAGGATTTTTTGCGGCATTTATCTTTCAGATCTGACAGAACCGGTGTCAGTTTATCGTCATCCAGACTTGCAAAAGGAGGTATGGCGGACAGCATCAGGATCGAGAAACAGGTATTGGCGTCAAAAGGCAGATACAGTTCCCGGATCAGTTCCAGAACATTTGCACGGTTTGCGCCGAGAGGTCTTGTCAGTGCCAGTGTGAGCTGAGAAGAGTTTTCCTGTTGGCGAAGATATTCGGAATATTGGTTTCGTTCCATCATTTCGTGGTAGCGGACCGCTTCTGAGACAGCTGCGATCACTTCCTGATTATTGATCGGTTTTTCCACGTAGCTGATTGCTTTCAGGCGGATTGCCGCACGCAGATAATCCTTGTCAGAGTAGCCACTCATGAAAATAATGCTTGTATTTGGCAGAAATTTTCGTATACGTTCCGCAAAGGTAACACCGTCCATACGCGGCATACGGATATCTGTCAGAACAATTTCGGGAGAATGAATCCGTGCGAGCTCCAGTCCCTGTACGCCATCCTCCGCTTCCAGTACCTGATGGATCTTAAGGGCTTTCCAGTCGATACTGTTTAACAATCCTTTTCTGGTGATGACCTCATCGTCGATCAGCAAGATTTTCACATGATTTTCCTCCCTTTCTGGTATTATTTTAGTAAATTGGGGTATCAAAGTCAATGAAAATTGTGCAGTTGTGAATAAATGTGAATGATGATATACTGAAAATTGGAGGAAATGATGAAAAGACAAATCATAATGCTGGTTTTAGCAGCACTTTTACTGACTGGCTGTGCTGCGCAAAGTGGACGAAATATCGTTAAGGAAGATTCTGCGGGGGTTTACGCAATGGTGATCAAGTCAGAAGGGAATACCTATAATGATCTGATGACCCAGGGTTTTCGGGAGGTAATTGAGGGCGCTGACGGCACCTGTGTGATTGCAGGCCCCACTGAAATTACGGCGGAAGCGCAGATTGAGATTTTACAGGAGCTGATCGAACAGGGAGTAGATTCGATTGCGGTGGCTGCCAATGACGAGGATGCGCTGAGTCCTGTGCTGCAGGATGCTATGGGGCAGGGAATCTGTGTTTCAACGGTGGATTCGGATGTGAGTAAGCAGGCGAGACAGGTATTTGTTAATCAGGCGGCCACGGAGGAAATCGCGCGGAAACTGGTAGAAGCAGTCTATGAGATGTCCGGAGGTTCTGGACAGTGGGCGATTCTTTCAGCCGGCAGCCAGGCAACAAATCAGAACACCTGGATTCGTGCGATGCGTTCGGTTATGGAAGAAGAAACCTATCAGGATCTGCGTTTGGTGGATATTGTTTACGGCAATGACGAAATTGAAACATCGAAAGAAAAAACCCTCGAACTTCTTGAAAACTATCCGGATCTGAAAGTAATCTGTGCACCTACCGTGATGGGACTGGCAGCGGTTGCGCAGGTACTGGAGGAACAGACGGATGCAGATGTAAAAGCTACCGGTCTGGGGCTGCCGTCTTCCATGAGCGCCTATGTGAAGGGAGATGATGCGATATGTCCATATTTTTATCTTTGGAATCCCATCGATCTGGGAAGAATGAGTGGTTACGTCTCTCTGGCTCTGAAGGAAGAAATCATCACTGGTGCAGTAGGGGAATCTTTTGAGGCCGGTGACATGGGAAATTTTGTAATCCAGGAGAATGAGTTCGGTGCTTCTGAGGTCATTGTTGCTCCCCTGATCCGGTTTGACGCTGAGAATATTTCGGAATGGCAGTATTTGTTCTGATATTGCTGTATATTTTACGGAATGATTTAGCCTGCGTTTGTAAGTTTTACCGATTACATTTATGCGTTTATGAGAAATGGAGCATAAAAGTGAGATAAAAAATGTCAGTGAACTGATCAATATTTGTCATTTTTAAACAGATCTCGTACTTTTATAATAGGGATATCAGAACATAAACGTGATAGTAAGAGAGGTGAAATGACATGAGCAGATATTATCTCGCTGTCGACATAGGAGCCTCTTCCGGGCGGCACATTTTAGGAAAGATGGAAAATGGCAAAATCGTTCTGGAGGAGGTCTATCGTTTTGATAACCGACAGATACGGCACGACGGACATGACTGCTGGGATATGGAAAATCTGTGGGACGGTATTTTAAACGGTCTGAAAGTCTGCAAAGATATCGGGAAGATCCCAGAGACGGTTGGCATCGATACCTGGGCGGTGGATTACGTTCTGCTGGATGAAAATGACCAGATCCTTGGAGACGCGGTAGCTTACCGGGATGGTCGCACAGAGGGTATGGACCAATGGGTGGAATCCATGATTTCTCCGGAGGAACTGTATGCAAAAACCGGTATCCAGAAGCAGATCTTCAATACGATTTACCAGTTGATCGCGCAAAAACAGGAACATCCTGAGCAGTTGGAACAGGCAAAGAGTTTGCTGATGATCCCGGACTATTTTCATTATTTACTGACCGGGATAAAAAAACAGGAGTATACCAATGCTACCAGTACCAACCTGGTAAATGCCGGTCAGAGGAGGTGGGATTATGACCTGATTGCCAGACTCGGTCTGCCGGAGAATATTTTCGGGGAACTGTCTATGCCTGGAACGATCGTCGGAGAATTTTCTACTGAGATTCAGGAGAAGGTCGGCTTTTGTGCCACGGTGGTGCTGCCGGCTACGCATGATACCGGTTCGGCTTTTCTGGCGGTTCCTGCCAGAGATGATCATGCAGTATATCTCTCCAGTGGTACTTGGTCACTGCTGGGAGTAGAAAACGAGGAACCGATCACCAGTGAGGAAAGCCGCGCGGAGAATTTTACCAATGAAGGCGGCGCCTGGTACCGGTACCGCTATCTGAAAAATATTATGGGTCTTTGGATGATCCAGTCCATCCGCCGAGAACTCAACGGAGTCAATTATGTTGTCGGCAAGACCGTCCGCACCGCGGCAAAAAAGCAATGGTCATTTCCGGATCTGATTGCCGCGGCGAAAGATGCAAAAGCATTTTCTTCCGTAGTCGATGTGGATGATGCCTGTTTCCTGTCTCCGGAAAGTATGATTCAGGCAGTGAAAGACGCCTGTGCCAGAACCGGTCAGCCAGTTCCGGAGACTGTGGGAGAGATTATGCAGTGTGTTTATGTCAGTCTGACAAACCGCTATGCCGAAGCGATCCATGATCTGGAAAACCTGACTGGTAAAACCTACACCAGTATCAATGTGGTAGGAGGAGGATGCCAGGATCAATATCTGAACCAGATGACAGCCAATCGCACCGGCTTGCCTGTCTATGCGGGGCCGGTTGAGGGTACGGCCATCGGAAATCTCCTGGTACAGATGATCCAGGCAGGTGAGTTTGACAGTCTGCAGGCGGCGCGCGAAGCAGTCCACAGGAGTTTTGATATCCGGGAAATCCGGGCGAACGAAAAATGAAATGAGCAGGAGGAATCATATGAGAGTTTTAGATGCTGAATTTATGAAGGGTTTTATGCGTATGGCGGACGATGGCTGGCAGCAGGGCTGGCATGAGCGCAATGGAGGCAATCTGACTTATCGGATGAAGCCGGAGGAAGTAGAAGCAGTTCGTGAAGAGTTATCATTTGACGGCGAATGGAAAGAGATTGGTACCAGTGTGCCCGGCCTGGCCGGTGAGTTTTTTGTAGCTACCGGCTCCGGAAAATACTTTCGCAATGTCATGCGTGATCCGGCTGATTCCTGTGCGATCTGCGAGATCGATGGAACAGGTGAAAAATACCGTGTGTGCTGGGGGCTGGTAAACGGAGGAAGACCTACCAGTGAATTCCCCTCTCATCTGATGAATCACGAAGTAAAAAAAGCCGCTACCAATGGTGCCTATCGCGTGATTTATCATGCACATCCGGCCAACACCATCGCGCTGACCTTTGTGCTGCCATTGACTGATGAAGTGTTTACGAGGGAGTTGTGGGAGATGGCAACGGAGTGTCCGGTGGTATTTCCAGGAGGGATCGGCGTGGTGCCGTGGATGGTTCCCGGCGGACGTGATATCGCCGTGGCGACATCAGAACTGATGAAACAGTACGATGTGGCGATCTGGGCGCATCATGGCATGTTCTGCTCAGGTGAGGATTTTGATCTGACCTTTGGACTGATGCATACGGTAGAGAAATCCGCAGAAATTCTGGTAAAGGTGCTCTCTATGACGGGCGGCACCAAACGCCAGACCATTCAGCCGGATGATTTCCGGCATCTGGCAGTGGATTTTGGTGTGACACTTCCGGAAAAGTTCCTGTACGAGAAATAAATAAAGTTGTAATATCACTGTAGTTTCTGGTAAAATAATAAAGATAAAGAAAGAATCAAAAATAAAGAAAGAGAGGAATTATACTATGGTCAATCGTTTTGTACTGAACGGCATTTCTTATCACGGCAAGGGAGCCATCCAGGAGATCCCGGCCATTATCCAGAGCAAGGGTTTCCAGAAAGCCTTTATCGCTTCCGATCCGGATCTGGTGAAGTTCAATGTCACGAAAAAAATCACCGATCTGCTGGATGCGGCGGGTATGGCTTATGAGGTTTATTCGGATATCAAACCCAATCCCACGATTGAAAACGTCCTCTCCGGCGTAGAGGCATATAAAAAATCCGGAGCAGACTATATGATTACAGTTGGCGGCGGATCGTCCATGGACACCGGGAAAGCGATCGGTATTATCATCAATAACCCGGAATTCGCTGATGTTCGTTCTCTGGAGGGCGTAGCTCCGACAAAGAATCGTACCGTCTATACGATCGCGGTTCCGACGACAGCGGGTACCGCAGCCGAAGCGACGATTAACTACGTGATCACGGATGTGGAGAAGAAACGCAAATTTGTTTGTGTCGATGTCAATGATATCCCGGATATCGCTATCGTTGATCCGGATATGATGTCTACGATGCCGAAGGGTCTGACCGCTTCTACCGGTATGGATGCTCTGACTCATGCGATTGAGGGTTATACGACCAAGGCAGCCTGGGAACTGGCTGACTGCCTGAATCTGGAAGCGATTAAGCTGATTTCCAAAAATCTTCGTGCCGCTGTTCAGAATGAGCAGGAAGGCCGGGAAGGCATGGCTCTGGGTCAGTTTGTGACCGGTATGGCGTTTTCTAATGTCGGTCTGGGCATCGCTCATTCCATGGCTCACACGCTGGGCGCTGTATATGACACGCCTCATGGCGTAGCATGTGCGATGATGCTGCCGATTGTTATGGAATTCAATGCCGATGCTACCGGAGATAAGTTTAAGTACATTGCGGAAGCCATGGGCGTGGATGTTACCGGTATGGATCAGCCGGCTTATCGCAAAGCCGCGATTGATGCCGTCCGTCAGCTGTCTATCGACGTGGGTATCCCAACGAAGCTGGACAAGCTGAAAGAGGAGGATCTGGACTTCCTGGCCGAATCCGCCGCTGCGGACGCTTGTGCTCCGGGCAACCCGAAGGATGCTTCGATTGAAGACTTTAAGAATCTGTTCCGCAAACTGATGTAAATTACGGGATATATTTTCATCGCCATTCCTGTTTGATCGGAATGTTTATGCATTCAGACGGATTCCTTCTACAAACCACAGACGCTCAAATCTCTGCTTTTTGCCTGGATTTGAGCGTTTGTGCTTTTTCTGCTTTCGTGAGGAATGATGATAGTTCGTCTTGCTCGATGGCAGTTTTTTCGATGTGAGCTCTTTTCAATGATGCTGTTGTGGTTAAAAGAGAAAAATGATATATTAAAAATCACGAGAAACTATGGAATGACGGATGAAGAAAATGTTATCTTATTGGTGAGTCCTGTAAGAGTAAAGCTATTCGCAAAGGGCGCTGATATTTGGTTTTTTGTAGTCCATGCAAAAATCAGGAGAAATCATATGAATGCAGAGCTATTCCGGATGCTGAAGCGAATCACACCGGAAGAAAAATCGGCTTTAGACGGTCAGAAAAATGTTCAGTGGTCGATTTACACTGATCAACCACAGCAAAACGTGATTGAGTATGAAAAGCTGATGACAGAAAACCGGTTGATTACTGCGCGTAAGCATACCCGGTTTGTTTATTTTCCACCGCACAGACATAATTATGTGGAATTTTTTTACGTTCTGTCCGGTTCGATTACTCACAGGGTAGAAGGGAAAAAGCTGGTTGTCGGCAGCGGAGAATTGTTGTTTATGAATCAGCACACAGAACACGAGATTCTGCCCTGTGGAGCAGACGACCTGGCTATCAACCTGATCATTATGCCCGCCTTTTTTGAAGAGGTGAGAGAGATGGTAGGGAAGGAAAATATTCTGGCGGAATTTATGGTAAATGTGCTTCAGCGGGAGGAAAGTATTGCTCAATATCTGTATTTTCCGGTTGCGGCGGATCTTTGCATTCAGAATCTGGCGGAAAACATTGTCTATTCTATTTTATGCAGACAGCATAACGAGGAACGCGTCCTCAGTATTTCCATGGGACTGCTTTTTCTGCACTTGCTGAACGTAGCGGAACAGGTGCAGATCCCGTCAGAACATACAAACGCGAATATGCTGATCCTGGCAGTGGAACAGTATATTCATGATGAATATCGGACAGGAACTTTGAGTGAGCTGGCTCTGCGCACCGGATATTCGGCTCCCGCACTCAGCCGGCTGATTAAAAAGCATACGGGAACCACCTTTAAGGAGCTGCAGGCAAAACGGCGTATGGAACAGGTAGTGAATCTGCTACGTGACACGGATCAGTCAATCAATGAGATCGCCGTTTCTGTGGGATATGAAAATCAAAGTTTCTTTTATAAGCGGTTTCAGCGGGAATTTGGCATGAATCCCGGGGAGGTACGGCAGAAGTTGCGCAGTCATACAGGATAATAAACAGATGACGAATAGTGTTCCCCTGCGGAGACGGACTCTTGCATATAACACAGTTTCCGGTCGGTCATCCTTGGATGGAATCCATCTCAACAGTTTTTTGTGGGGATGGATTTTTGTGTTTTTCCATAATGTTTACTGTTCTCTTATGTTATTTGAAAGGCAAATGAAACAAATAATGTCAGTGAGAAAATCAAAAATTGTCATTTTTAAATAGATTACCCGATTTTATAATAGAACTATAAAAAGCTAATGTAGGATCAGCCAGAAGTACAGGCATTGGAAATCTGTTTATTCCGATGATTCAATGGATGAGTTTCACTTGATTCTCTGATCAACATATGAAACGGTCCGCATCTGTTCTGATATCGGGAATATTCAACCAAATTTAATATGGAGGTTAAAATTATGTTAGTAAACACAAAGGCAAGGATCGGTGTTTTTTCCATCGCGCTGGGCGCTTATCTGCCCCAGTTTCCTTCACTGGTGCCGGAATTTCAGGCGCAGTATGAAGCATTTAAAAAGACGCTCCCAGATACGGTGGAGATCGTGGACGGCGGTATGGTGACGACGAAGGAGCAGTCGCAGGCAGCCGGAGATCTCTTCCGCAGCGCGGATGTCGATCTGGTCTTTCTGCAGCTTCTCACGTATGCGACGTCTTATAATATGCTGCCGGCAGTAAAGGATCTGGACGTGCCGGTGGTACTGGTAAATGTCCAGAAGCGGAAAGCGCTGGATTATGATCATACGGATATCGCATCCTGGCTGGGTGAGGGCTATGCCTGCGGAGCGGTAGGGGAGATGGTTGCGGATCTGGAACGCTTCGGTAAGCGTCATGCAGTGATTACCGGTGTGGTAGAAGGAGGAGACGACCAGGTACAGGCGGAGATCGAGGACTGGTGCCGGGCGGCGCAGACGCGCCGGCGTTTCCGTGATACCAATATTGCCCAGATCGGACGTCCCTATCCGGGTATGATGGATCTGTATATTGATGAGTCCAATCTTTACCGTCGGATGCATCTGTATACGAAACAGTTCGACTGGGAAAAGATGTGGGCGATTGCCGATGATGTGAAAGATGAGGAGGTCATCCGGGCAAAGGTACAGGATATTCTGGATACCTTTGATATCGAGGGCGGCGGTAGCATCGAGGAAGTCTGGGAGATGGCGAGATATGTTGTTGCCTTTGAAAAATGGGTGCAGGAGGAGAAACTGGGTCTGATCGCTTCTCATTATGATGGTTACGCTACAGGTAAGGCCGGCGTACTGGACAGCATGCTGATTCCCGCGTTCTCTATGTTGATCAAGCAGGGAACCGCCTGTGCGGTAGAAGGTGACATGAAGGTTGCCATGGCGATGAGCATTCTCAAAACCATTTCCGGCACTGGTCAGTTGGCTGAGATGTATTCTCTGGATTTTAACGACGACATCGCGATTATCGGTCACAGCGGGTCCGGCGACGCGGCTATTTCGGATAGAAAACCTACCATGAAGATTGTGAAAGTATTTCATGGAAAGACGGGCGGCGGTTATCTGACCCAGTTCTATCCCTATACCGGACCGGTTACCTATCTCGCGATCACGCAGGATGGCAACGGCAACTTTAAGTTTGTTGTAGCGGAGGGAGTCAATGAAGAAGGCAAGATATTATCCTTTGGCGATACGAATATGCGCACACGCTTTACCTGTGGAGCGAGAGAATTTGTCACCCGATGGAGCGAATGTGGGCCGACTCATCATTTTGCCGCTGCGACGGGACGTCATATCGATACGATATTAAAGGTCGCGAAAATTTTTAATGTGCCGGTGGATATCGTTACCCGGTAATGGATATCGAAAGAACATAATTCTTTCATCAATATTAGTGCTGTCGGGTGAAGGGCGGCGGAATGGAGATCAGAATGAGCGAACAAAAGACAGAAAGATATGCATGGAAGGGCCGTGTCTTACCAGGGAGACAGGCGGAATATAAACGTCGTCATGATGAGATCTGGCCGGAAATGAAACAGGTTCTCAAGGATGCCGGTATCTGTCACTACAGTATCTGGATGACCGGAGAGGAACTGTTTGGCTATTATGAATGTGAGAAGGGCATCGAATATGCTGCCAGAGTACAGGCGGAAAGCGAGGTAGTTGCCCGCTGGGATGAGTATATGAAAGATATTCTGGAAATGGAGAAAGATCCGGAGACCGGAGCTCAGCCTCTGTTGAAACAGGTATTCTGGCTGGAATGACGTCAGGATCGGAATGTCAGAATTACCATTGCTGTTGTACTTGAATGTAAATGAATTCAGATAAATCCTTCTGCAAACCACAGACACTTAAATCTTGCTTCTGGCTTAGATTTGAGTGTTTGTGGT
The DNA here is from genome assembly GCA_021204025.1 of Clostridiales bacterium. Taxonomy (GTDB): domain Bacteria; phylum Bacillota; class Clostridia; order Lachnospirales; family Lachnospiraceae; genus Brotaphodocola. The sequence continues at coordinate 52,938 of JAJQAC010000019.1, forward strand.
TTTGCAATTCTGTGCTAATGCGTTTGCCTGGCTGTTCATGCTTTATATTTTTGGTGCACGAACAGAAAAAATGTTGTATACTGAAATGAATATATGATCAGAGTTCTTGTTCCATAACATCCGGCTTTTTCAGGAAAGGAGGCTTGAGCCGTATGCGTAATCTTATCATTGGCGATGTACACGGCTGTTTTGATGAACTGGAAGTCCTGCTTAACCGGGTAATTTTCAATCAGGAGAAAGACCGGCTCATCTTCATTGGTGATCTGATGGACCGCGGACCGAAGTCTTATGAAGTCCTTTTTCTGGTAAAATCCCTGATGGAAAAGATGGGAGAACGTTGTATCCTTATACGAGGGAACCATGAAGAGATGTGTCTGGATCATGTCAGGTCATCGGGTGATAAAATCCAGTGGGAACACAACGGATCCAGGGAAACGATGGATTCCTTCCATGCTCATGGGGACGACATCAGAAAATATCTGGACTGGATTGCAGATAACACGGTTTATTATTATCAGGATGAGAATTTTCAATGCGTCCATGCAGGGCTTTTCCGGGAAAACCCGGAAGATAACGACATTGATACCCTGATCTGGGATCGGTTACCGGTCCGGACGAACTGCTACAGCGGAAAACTTACCATTGTCGGGCATACGCCCTTTGATGTTCCTGTTTACTTAGATGGAAGCGGAGAAAGGATGGTACGGGTACTGGAAACCGGTCATCATTACAAACTGCCTGATAATGGGTTACTATGCATCGATACAGGATGTGTGTACGGCGGCGCGCTGAGTGCGCTGGTGATTGAAAACGTCGGCTGTCGAGTATACTCGGTAAAGGCGGGAGGAAAGACGAGAAAAACAGGATAAAGTTCAAGGAAAGTCGTTACCATCCATGAAACAGGAGGCAGCGACTTCGGTTTTTGATTGAATTCCGGCGATACCTGCATGGTACTGAAAAGCAGCTGAAGTAGAGTGATGAAAAATACAAAGAATACTTAAATCACAGAAAGATGGAGGAATAGTCGTGGAGTACGTGGGATTTTCGACGTCTCTGCAAAAGAAAAACAACGCCCGCTTCCGAAGAAGAAAAAGGCGTTGTTTTTCTTATCATTCTGCATCATCATATTTTCCAATCAGAATCCATATCCCGAGAAGAAAGCTGCATACCGAATCATATATGCCGCTGCTGCAAGAGCGAACATAAGAAACACACCTGCAACATCGTAGCGATATTCCTTCCAAAAAGTATATATATTCTTCAGCATAATTGTTACCTCCTTTATGATTCCTGGATCCATCGACCTTTCGACGGTTTTTGGGATTTATCGGCAGATATCCGCAAGGCACATTGCCCTGTGGGTATTCTCAACCGACACCCATAGGATACCGGAAAATACAGGAAACTATCAGGTATGATCTTGCGGAAAAATACGGCAATATTGACTTATAAACCAGTTTTGGACATCTGTTTTGCCATGTCTTTCCCGGATGTCTATGAGATTGGCATGTCGCATCTGGGCATGCAGATTCTGTATGTGATGTTTAACAGGTGTGGGGAGGTTTATGGTGAGCGGGTCTTCTTCCTATCAAATAATCTTCGAAAAAATGGGGAATAACATTGCGTCTTCTGATTTGCAGAGAATTTGATTGACATTGCACCAAATACCATCTAAACTCGTTATTACAGACTGAAATATGGAGGGAATCATAATCATGAACAGGCGGTTAAAGACTGGAATCCTGATAGCAGCAATCACGATCCTGATGGCCATGCCGGTTTTTGCCGGTCAGTGGGTACAGGATGACAATGGCTGGTGGTATGACAATGGGGACGGCACGTGGCCGTCGGAGACATGGAAGTGGATCGACGGGAACGGCGACGGGATCGCTGAGTGCTATTATTTTAATGGAAACGGCTATATGCTGAAAAATACTTCCGTCATGGGGTATTCGGTAGACGAGAATGGCGCCTATGTGATCGATGGGATTGTCCAGACCAGGAAAATCACTGAGGCAGACGGTACGATTGTGAGATATTATGCGACGGATGGACAAACCATTATCGTTCAGTATGGAAATCCGCTTATCATCACGATTAACGGATATGGGGAAGAAGGGTGGTTTGAATATATCCATGAGGCAGAGTGGATTGACGAAGGAGTCCGGGCTAGGGCAGCGATCAACGATTCCTGTTACCGGGATTTTATCTTTCACCCGATCGGACTTACTGTGGAAACCTATGAAATCAAATATGGTTATATGGGGTCCTATCAGGATGGGTGGTATGATCGGATGACAATTTCATGATATTGAGACGGATTTTATCAGATAAACGCCTGTATCATTACTTTGCTGAAAGATACCGAAACAATGGTATTTCAGTATAAAAGGAACAATTACCGCTTGCACGATCATGAACAAACAGATATAATGAAACACGAAATATCAGTACAAAACAGGACTCAGGCAATTCAAAATTGATATGCAATATTAACAAAAAGTAACAGGTAATCCATGAGAAAATTAGCTTTAACCGACGAAATATTATTATCTATTCAGCAGCCGGCCCGTTATCTCGGCAATGAGATGAACGCCGTATACAAGGATCCGGAAAAAGTGAATATCCGTTTTGCCATGTGCTTCCCAGACGTCTATGAAATCGGCATGTCGCATCTGGGCATGCAGATTCTGTATGCGATGTTTAATAAACGGGAAGATGTCTTCTGTGAGAGGGTTTTTTCCCCATGGACGGATCTTGATCCGATCATGCGGGAGCGAAAGATCCCTCTTTTTGCGTTGGAGTCGCAGGATCCGGTGCGTGATTTTGATTTTCTGGGTATCACCATCCAGTACGAAATGTGTTATACAAACATTCTGCAGATCCTGGATCTGAGCGGGATCCCGCTTCATGCAGATGAACGGACCGATGAGGATCCGATTGTGATTGGCGGCGGCCCCTGTACGTACAATCCGGAACCGATCGCTCCTTTTTTTGATCTTTTTTATATTGGCGAAGGAGAGACCAGATATGATGCGCTTTTTGACCGCTATCAGGCGTTAAAAAGATGTGGCGCCTCCCGTATGGATATTGTGCGGGAGTTAGGAAAACTTCCTGGGATCTATGCGCCCGGATTTTACGACGTCAGATATAAAGAAGATGGAACGATCGCGTCTTTTACTCCCATCGATGATGGGATGCCGACGGTGATTCGCAAGGAAATGGTTCTTAATATGGACGCAGTCCCTTATATCGAGAAGCCGGTCGTACCTTATGTGCGGATTACACAGGACCGCGTAGTGCTGGAGATCATGCGAGGCTGTATCCGTGGCTGCCGTTTCTGTCAGGCGGGCATGATCTACCGGCCGCTCCGGGAGCGCAGCGCTGAAGTGCTGAAGCGCTATGCTTATGAAATTTTAAATAATACCGGCCATGATGAGATTACGCTGAGTTCCTTAAGTTCCAGTGACTATTCCCAGTTAGATGAGATTGTCACGTTTCTGATTGATGAATTTAAGGAAAAGGGGGTCAATGTCTCCCTGCCGTCTCTGCGCATCGACGCGTTCTCCCTGGACGTCATGAGCAAGATTCAGGATGTGAGGAAGAGCAGTCTGACATTTGCGCCGGAGGCCGGGAGCCAGCGCCTGCGTGACGTTATCAATAAGGGACTTACGGAGGAGGATATCCTCCATGGGGCGGCGGAAGCATTCCACGGCGGATGGAATCGCGTCAAACTTTACTTTATGCTGGGTCTTCCGACGGAGACGAAGGAAGATATGGAGGGGATCGCGCTCTTATCGGAAAAAGTAGCTGAGACCTATTACGATGAGGTTCCGAAGGAAAAACGAAACGGTAAGGTGCAGGTGGTTGCAAGTTCGTCCTTCTTTGTGCCGAAACCCTTTACACCCTTTCAGTGGGCCAGAATGTGTACCCGGGATGAGTTCCTGGAGCGCGCTTATCTGGTCAAGGATAAGTTTAAAGAGATGTTAAACCGCAAGAGCCTGAAATACAATTACCATGAGGCGGATGTGACAATCCTTGAAGGCGTACTTGCCAGAGGAGACCGGCGTGTCGCCAAAGTCGTGGAACTGGCGTATCAGAACGGCGCGCTTTACGACGCGTGGACGGAAACCTTTCACAATGAATATTGGATGCAGGCATTTGAAGAAGCAGGTGTGGATCCGGACTTTTATACGGCGAGAGAACGCTCTGTCGACGAGATCCTTCCCTGGGACTTTATAGATTGCGGCGTGACAAAGGCATTTTTAAAGCGCGAATGGGAGAATGCACAAAACGGCATTGTCACAGAAAACTGCCGGCAGAAATGCTCCGGCTGCGGCGCTTTGCGATATGGAGGAGGGGTCTGTTTTGAAAATAAGAATTAAATTTACCAAACAGGGCTCCATGAAATTCATCGGTCACCTGGATATGATGCGTTACTTTCAGCGGGTGCTGCGGCGGGCGGAGGTGAATATCCGTTACAGTGAAGGGTTCAGCCCGCATCCGATCATGTCCTTTGCCGCACCGCTTGGTGTCGGACTGACGAGCAGCGGCGAATATATGGATATCGAAATCTTAAGTACCGAACCGTCCGCAGAGATGGTCCGCCGCATCAATGACGCCCTGGTGGATGAAATGCGTGTGGTCAGTTACCGCCTGCTCCCGGACGACGCGGTAAACGCGATGTCAGTTGTGGCCGCTGCCGATTATACATTGACTTTTCGTGAAGAAAAAATGCCGCAGCACTGGACAGAACTTGTGCAGAAAATCCCGGAATTTTTAAGTCAGGACGCCGTTACAGTCATGAAAAAGTCAAAAAAGGGAGAGAAGGAAGTCGATATCCTGCCGATGATTTACGAGTTTTCAGTTCTCGACGAGGGACGCCTGTGGATTAAAGCCGCGACAGGAAGCGCGGCCAACCTGAAACCGGAACAGGCAGTGAGGGCGTTTATGGACTATGCCGGTTATACGCTCCCTGACTTTGCGCTGCTTGTCAACCGTGAGGAAGTATATGCCGATGTATCTGTCGAGCCGGGGGCGCATCGCTTCTGTCCATTGGATGAATTTGGGGAAGAGATATCATGAACATACCCATTCAACCAGAAAACAAACTGATCATAACCCACTGGAAAAATCAGGTTCTCACAGCCCTGATCTCGGAAAAAGCCGTTTTAGAGCTTTCTCTTGCCGATGACTCGTCAGTCCTCGGAAATATTTACATCGGGAAGGTAAAGAAAATTGTCAAAAACCTGAACTCTGCGTTTGTTGATTACGGATTAAACCAGACCGGTTATTATAGTCTGACCGATAATCCGGAGACTGCGACAGCGGATGGACAGCGGAAAGCTCTGAGGGAAGGGGACGAAATCCTTGTACAGATTGCAAAAGAGGCGGTCAAAACCAAAGATCCGGTACTTTCTTCTAATCTGAACTTTACCGGTAAATACGCGGTACTGACGTCTGCGAACCGGATGATCGGATTCTCAACGCGGATTACCGACCGCGCATGGAAAGACAGCCTGCGTCCGAAGCTGGAGGAGATACTGGGAGACCAGGCAGGTATGATCGTGCGTACCAATGCCTATCAGCGCGAAGAAGAGCTTTTCCGGGAAATTACCTATTTGATGAATCAGTATCAGGCAGTTCTGAGGGCAGCGCCGTATCGTACGTGCTATAGTCTGCTTTATCACGCAGAACCGGGATATATCCGCAGCCTTAAGAGCGCCCCAAAGGACAGCCTTTCCCAGATCATCACCGATGACGCGGAGATCTTCGACAAGGTGAGGGAGTATCTTACAGCATACCAGCCGGAAGATATCGGGAGACTCCGGTTGTATCAGGATCATCAGATTGATCTGATTAAGGTTTATGCGCTGGAGGCAGCGATCCGTCAGGCTACACAGAAACGGGTATGGCTGAAATCAGGTGGTTACCTGGTGATTGAGCCGACGGAAGCCATGGTCGTTATCGACGTGAACACCGGAAAATATGCCGGCAACCAGAATCTGGCCGGTACGATCCGCAGAACCAACCGGGAAGCGGCTGAAGAAATCTGTCATCAGCTTCGCCTGCGCAATCTCTCCGGCATTATTATGATTGATTTCATCGATATGAAGGAAGAGGAAGACCGGCAGATGCTGATGCACGAGTTGAAAGCCCATGCTGCCAGGGACCAGATCAAGACGACAGTTGTAGATATGACGCCGCTGGGACTGGTTGAGATGACACGGAAAAAAGAGCGCCGGCCGCTGCATGAGCAGATTGCGCTGCTGGTTTCTGATTCATTAAAGTAAACGACAAAAATCATTTGTCTATTGCTATAATTTTATGAGGAGGATGGAACATGACAAGAGTATCTCTCGAGGAGGAATTAAAAAGCAACAGCTATCCGGGTCGCGGGATTGTGATCGGACGGACGCCGGACGGAACAAAAGCAGTAGCAGCGTATTTCATTATGGGACGCAGTGAAAACAGCCGTAACCGCGTCTTTGTCACTGAAGGAGAGGGCATCCGCACACAGGCTTATGATCCGGCAAAGTTAAAGGATCCGAGTCTGATCATCTATGCGCCGGTGCGCGTGTTTGAGAATGATACCATTGTGACCAACGGCGATCAGACAGATACGATCTATGAGGGGCTTCGCTGGCATATGACGTTTGAGCAGTCCCTGCGCAGCCGGGAGTTTGAGCCGGACGCGCCGAACTACACGCCGCGGATTTCCGGAATTATGCACATCGCCAACGGAACTTATATGTATCAGCTGTCGATCTTAAAGAGCAGCCATGGAGATCCGTCCTCCTGCAGCCGGTATACATTTTCCTTTGAAAGTCCTCTGGCCGGCGAGGGACATTTCATCCATACCTATATGCATGACGGCGATCCGCTGCCAAGTTTTGAGGGGGAGCCAAAACTGGTAGATATTCTGGATGACATCGATACCTTTACGGATCTTGTCTGGGAAAATCTGAACGCTGACAATAAGGTATCGCTGTTTGTGCGCTATATTGATATCGCCTCAGGAACCTATGAGACCCGGATTGTGAATAAAAACGGGGCGGAATGATTAAGACCGGTCATTGCTAAAAGGTCCTGTGTGTCAGTGAAACAGGTTAGGGATCGACCGAAACGCTGTGTAGATGCTATTGGCACACTAACCTGCATAACGAGTATGAGTCCAAAAACGGCTTCCTGTGCTTGGTTTAACGGTCGAATTTCCCTGTTTAATGGTCGATTTTCTCCATAATGATAAAAAGAATCCTGTAAATAGTGAGATATTATTGGTTTACGTCATAGAAAGGAATGGCAACAATCATGAATGAAATGCAGTTAAAGTACGGATGTAACCCCAATCAGAAACCGTCCCGCATCTTTATGGCGGATGGCAAAGACCTGCCGATTCAGGCCCTTTGCGGCCGTCCCGGTTATATCAATCTGCTTGACGCGCTCAACGGCTGGCAGTTGGTGCGGGAGTTAAAAAAGGCAACCGGTCTTCCGGCGGCGACATCCTTTAAGCATGTCTCTCCGGCCGGAGCCGCGGTGGGTCTGCCGCTGTCAGAGACGCTGGCAAAGATTTACTGGGTGGACGATATGGGTGAGTTGAGCCCACTTGCGAGCGCTTACGCGAGGGCAAGAGGAGCGGACCGCATGTCCTCCTTTGGAGATTTCATCTCCCTGTCGGATCCGTGTGACGTCGCGACGGCGAAGCTGATCAAGCGGGAGGTATCGGACGGTGTGATTGCTCCAGGTTATGATCCGGAGGCACTGGAGATCCTCAAATCCAAGAAAAACGGCAATTACTGTGTGATCCAGATCGATGAGAATTACGAGCCGGAACCGATTGAGCGCAAGCAGGTCTTTGGCGTGACCTTCGAGCAGGGAAGAAACAATCTGGATATCAACCGGGAACTTCTGTCCAATATCGTGACGGATAGCAAAGAACTGCCGGAACAGGCGCAGATCGATCTGATGATCTCCCTGATTGTCCTGAAATATACGCAGTCCAACTCAGTCTGCTACGTCAAGGATGGCCAGGCGATCGGGATCGGCGCCGGTCAGCAGTCGCGCGTACACTGCACACGGCTTGCCGGTCAGAAAGCGGACAACTGGTTCCTGCGTCAGTCTCCGCAAGTACTCGGTCTGCAGTTTAAGGAAGGCATTAAACGTGCCGACCGTGACAATGCGATTGACGTCTATATGGGCGAGGAATATATGGATGTGCTGGCGGAAGGCGAGTGGCAGAAAACCTTTGCCGTGAAGCCTCCGGTATTCACCAGAGAAGCAAAACGCGCGTGGCTCGATCAGATGACCGATGTGGCACTTGGCTCCGACGCATTTTTCCCGTTTGGCGATAATATTGAGCGCGCACATAAGAGTGGCGTGAAATATATCGCGGAGCCGGGCGGTTCGGTGAGAGACGACAATGTGATTGCAGTATGCAACAAATACGGGATGACGATGGCCTTTACTGGGATCCGGCTGTTCCATCATTAATTGCGTGATCTAACAGAAGTCAAATAAAAGTAAGAGAAGAAACATGGAAAACCATCTGCGCATAGATTATAAATAAGTAAGTGCGCAGGTGGTTTTTTCTTTGAAGACATTCCCAAAACCATTGTCAGCCGGGGAGGAAAGAGCCTGCCTGGAACGCCTGGAGGCCGGGGAACCGGAGGCCAGAACACTTTTGATTGAGCGAAATATGCGTCTTGTCGCTCATGTGGCAAAAAAATACCAGAATTCTGATTATGATATGGAGGAATTCATCTCAGTTGGGAGCATCGGGCTGATTAAAGCGGTGAATACCTATCACAGGGATCGAGGAAGCAGGTTTGCAACTTATGCGGCGAAATGTATCGAAAACGAGATTCTGATGCTCCTTCGCAGCAATAAAAAATATTCGAGAGAAGTTTCGCTCTATGAGCCTGTCGGAGTAGATAAAGATGGGGAAGCCGTAAGTCTGGTCGATCTGATGGAAGCGGAAAACAGAGAAATGCTGGACGATATAATCCGCGATCAGGATATCCGGGAACTCTACGAGGCTTATGAGATCGGTCTTAAGAATCAGGAAAAGGCCGTGATCCGTATGAGATACGGTCTTTTTGGTGAGAAAGCGCGAACACAGCGGGAAATCGCGGCTGCACTCGGCATATCGCGTTCCTATGTGAGCCGGATTGAAAAAAGGGCGTTAAAGAAACTGAGAGAACAGTTCGGGGAAAAGGAGTCCCCGCCTTATCAGCAAAAAGAAAGAGAGGTAAGGAAAACGTAACTCTGGAGATCATGTAAGATCCGTCAGTCCCCGCCTAACAGAGACTTCATCACAAAGGCATAGATTTTCTGGCTGTTTTTCTTCCATTGGGTACACATCGACTCTGCCTGTTCTCTGTCAGGGACAGAGAGATTCAGATCAAACAGGATCCCTTTTCCTTCGCGCACTTCACAGTGTACAATATAATCCTGATTTGTGGATTTATAGTAATCAGCCTGGATGCCCATCTGACTGCGAAGGTGAAAGCGGTTGTCTTTGAGATACTGATCCATATCCTGGATAATAGCGGGAGAGATATTTTTCTGGAAAAAAGTCAAAGTATCTTCTCCCTCGGGAGTAATTTCATAGTTCGTGCTGTTGTGTGTGGAACGGGAACGGATCAGGCCCGCTTCCTGCAGCTCATTTAATGCCTGCTGAAGTGTAAAATAATTGGTATATTCGTGCTGAAGGAAAAAGTCAGTTAACTGGGCATTGCTCAAAGGAAAGTTGACTTTTTTCAGCATATAAAGATTCATCAGTTTATACAGGGTCATCGGATCGGACAGCATATCAAAATTCTCTTCCATTCACTTTTTTTATAATCATACCAATTTAAACCTTTTAAATCAAGTGAAATTATGCTAAGATATAAACGATTATCTGCCTGCGACGATCCATGCTGGCGGGCATCGGTAAGAAAAGTAACTTCTGGATTGTCGCACACAGTCAAATGTCCATGCGGGCGCGTACGATTGGCCAAACGCTTCGCTGGAATGAAAAGGTGACACTATGAGAGAAAAAATCAATCGGCTGGCAAGAGGGATCGTGGACCGGGTAAAAACCGGTCTTATCGTTCGCCCGCTGTCTATGGAGGCTGCGGTTCTGGCAGGAGGAATCTCATCCGGAGAACTGTCTGTTTCCGATGCGGATGGCGGTTATATCAAAGGACTGGTCTATTCTTCCAACGTACGGGTTAAAGTGAAAAATGATTCCTTCGGCGGCGTTCGTAACCGGATTGCTTTTGAGGTTGACAGCAGACATCTGTCCTGCGACGATGAGATAGCGGGAGAATTTTATCTGGTAACGGATGACGGAGAAACGAGGATACCATATCGTTTTGCAGTGCAGTTCAATCAGTCCGGTATGACTCTGAGGCAGTTAAAGAGCGCAAAAGATTTTGCGGACATTGTCAGAAGCGATCCGGATATGGGACTGCGTCTGTTCACGTTTGAAGATTTTGTGGAAGCTCCTTTTATGCAGGATCCTCATATCCGTATCCTTTATGACGGTTTGAAGAAAAGACCAGACCGCAGGAACAGTCTCGAAGAATTTTTAGTCACTTTAAAACAAAAGCAGCCGGTTGAACTTGTGGTGAGCGTCATGCCAAGAAAATACCGGGCAGATGCAAAGAAGCTCGAGGATGTAGTAAAGATCCGATGCAGTACCTGGGGATATGTACATTTTGAGGTATCCGCGGATGGAGATTTCCTGAAGCTGCCAAAAACGTCGTTCAGTCAGGAAGATTTTACAGACGGCGTATGTACCGTTTCCTACCAGATCGACCCTGCCAGGCTTCATGGCGGACATAATCTGGGATCGCTTCATATCGATACCGTGCGGGATGCCAGAATCATTCCGATCGAAGTGAAGGGAATCTCGAACAAAGATGCAAACAGAAAAAAACCATCCTATGCGGATCTGAGCAGTTATATGGCGATGCGTCTGCAGTATGAGACGCAGGAGACAAAAGATCCTCTTCTCATGGGACAGATGAGAAAAAAACTCGATGCGATGTATGAACGTTTCCAGGATACTCTCACGATTGCATTGATGGATGCGGAACTTGCACTTACTGTTGGAGACTCTGCAAGGGCTGCTGATCTTCTGGATGCCCGCAAGGGAGAGATGGCGGAGCGTCGTCAGGAAAAGTACGTAGAATACTGTTATTATACCTATATGCAGATTCAGCTGAATGGGCAGGCCGAACAAAGGGACGCCCTGCTTCATCTGGTTGACCGATACCGGAGAGAAGAAATATCGGGGAGTTTATTCCTCCTTTGGGTTCAGCTGGATCCGTCTGTGAAAGAAAAGCCGATGGAGCTTCTCGCGCAGATGCGGCATTATTTCTCCAAAGGATGCCATAGCCCGTTCTTTTATTTAATTGCGCTGGAACTGTTTGAAAATCATCCGGATACTCTCAGACAGGTCAATGACTTTGAACTTCAGGTGCTGGTTTTCGGCGTTCGCAGGGGTCTGCTGACGCGGGAACTTGCTCTGAAAGCCGCGCAGATCGCGGCGGAGAGCCGGCGTTTTGATCAGCTGGCGTGCCGTTTGCTGATCTTAATGTACGAGACATTCAAAGACCGACAGTTTCTTTCTGCTGTCTGTGCGATGTTGATCAAAGGACATTGCCGCGGGCCGGGGTATTTTCACTGGTACGAGGAAGCGCTGACGAACGGGGTGAGCCTGACCGGGCTTTATGAATATTACCTTTATACGCTTCCGAAGGATTATCCATACCTGCTTCCCAGGGAAGTGCTGCTGTATTTTTCCTATGGGAAACCGCTGGATGACAACAGCAGGGCGCTGTTGTATATGAATATATTGAAATATATGAAGAAGGACGCGCCCCTTTATGCCAAATATGAAAAAGAAATCAGTGAGTTTACCATGGATCAGCTCCTTCGCTGCAAGGTGAACCGCAGGCTGGTCGTGCTTTATGAAGAGATTCTTTATAAGGAAATGATTGACCGTAAAGTGGCGAGAGTGCTTCCGTCGATTTTAAGCTCATACCGGATCCGGGTAAAGAACCCAAATATGAAATATGTGATCGTCTGTTATGAGGAACTGAATGAGGAGGATGCTTACCCGATTCAGGACGGCATAGCTTATGTGCCATTATATCTGGAACAGAATGTGATCCTTTTTCAGGATTCGTTTGGAAACCGATTTTATCATATACCTTTCCGCAAAACGCCGGCAATGGAAAAAATGGACGTGGAGGAAATGACGAAACGGTGCTATGAGGTTTTTCCTGATCATCCGATGCTGAGGCTGAGAGAAAGCCGTGAAATATTAGAAAGAGGGATTTCTTCTCAGAGAGAGCTGGAAGCTCAGCAGAAGACTCTGGATGGACTTCCGCTTCACCCTACTTACAGCAAAATGATCTTTGAGGAGATATTTGAAAGTCGTCTGCGGCGGTTTGAGGCTGGCGGACAGATGGCAGATGAGGATGCGGCGTATCTGCTGAAGATTAACCCGGATTCCCTTACCAGGGAGCAGCGGGCACGGATGACGGAGGCTTTGATTGACGGGAAATATGATAAAGAAGCCTGGGGTCTGGTAGAACAGTACGGCTGTGAGGGGATTTCCGATAATCATCTGGAAGAGTTGTGTTCGTTTCAGATTTTACATCAGACGCCGCCGGATTCGGAAGAGCTGCTTGCGTATTCCTGTCAGTTATTCCTCAGGGGCAAGTTTGACAGTGTTATACTGGATTTCCTCTGTGAGCACTATGATGGCAGTGGCGACATCATGTACAGTGTCTTGGAAAAAGGGATGACGGAGCAGGTTGAAGTCTATGATATGGCGGAACGGCTGCTGGCTCAGATGCTGTTTTGCGGAGACAGTGACCGGATGGATGCGGTATTCGAGTGGTATTCCGGCGTCAAACAGCCCAGCGACAGTCTGATTCGTGCTTATTATACGAAGAAAAGTGCGAATTATTTTCTGGATGAAAAGCCGGTTCCCGATAAGGTATTTGCTCATCTGGAAGGATATTTAACGAGCGCGGGGGAACTGCGCAAACTTCCTGCGATCTGGCTTCTTGCAGTCGGGCTTTATTATTCCAGGCTGCCGGTGCTTGATCATGCGAGGAAGGAACTCTGCTCGCGGATTCTGGAGGTTCTGCTGGCAGAGGGGAGGGTATTTGCCTGGTTTCAGACGTTGGGGAGGATGGTTGCGCTGCCGGCGTCGATTATGGATCAGACGATCCTGGAATATCGGTGTCAGGGCGAGGAATCGCCGGTGAATAAGCCGATGATGATGATCCGGATTCTGCCGGAGGAAACCGAATTCCATCCGGAGGAAATGAAGCGGGTCTATGCCGGAATCTATGTGATGCAGAAGGTTCTGTTTGCAGGAGAGAAACTGGAATACCGGATCAGTGAAAACCGGAATGGACAGGATGAGGTGACGCAGGAAGGTACGCTGACTCCGGATCCGGAACGTGCAGGAACCGGAAGCCGGTATGCGAAGTTAAACGATATCTGTGTCACTTTCTATAAAAAAGAAAAAAATTGTGAAGAAAAAATGAAGACGTATCTGGCGGAATATCTGATCAGAGAGGAATTATTTCCCCTGATGTAGAGTGCGGAACGTTTCAGGGGATGGAGATAATGGAAGGATTTTTGGTCGGCATTGACCTGTGTGATACTTATACGCAGGTCTGCGGTCCTGAAGAAGAAAATTTGTGGACTTTTCCGACGGTGATCTGTCGTGGGAAAAGTACGGATGAATGGTATATTGGAGAAAATGCTTATGCGCAGGTACTTCGTGGAGATGGGATACTGGTCGACAGACTGGTAAATCTGACGTGCAAGGACGGCACGGCTACACTCGGCGATATCAGGTATGAAGCCGCGGAGCTGATGAGACGCTTTCTGTCCATGACACTGGATCTTCCGATACAGGCCGGAATTACCGGCGAGATCCATGCGGTTGTGATTGCGGTACGCCGTCTTGAGACGAGACTGATCCAGGTGCTGACCGATTGCCTGAGAAGCTTTGGTTTTGAGGATTCTCAGTTTCGGATTATCAGTCATGCGGAAGGATTTGTTTATGACACGCTCAGCCAGAAAAAAGAGATATGGAACGGGACAGTAGGAATGTTTGACCTTTCTGATGAGGGGCTTCGTTATTATGAACTGAAGATTCAGAGAGGACCCAAAAAGTCTTTTGTCCTGGCGGAATATGAGGAGATGGAGGAGCGTTTTGATCTTGATCTGCTGGAAACGCCTCAGAAGGCAAAGGTAGGAGATACGATCCTTTGCGCCTGTGCTGAGCGTATGATGAGGAAAAAACTTTATTCTGCGGTTTTTCTTTGTGGAAAGGGTTTTGAAAGTCAGGAGTGGGCTCAGGAGTTCATGAAACTTTTATCTGTGAGCCGCCGGATATTCCGGGAACCGGCAATTTTTGCCAGAGGCGCGCTTCTGTACGCGTCGGAGCTGGTTTCCGCGAGAGCGGCGTTTCCCTTTATCTGTGTCTGCGACGGGCATTTAAAGACTACCATTTCCATGAACGTCCTTCATAAGGGGCAGGAAACCGTGGTTACTCTGGCATCTGCGGGAGACAACTGGTACGAGCGCAGCGTGGTAATTGATGTGATCCCGGACAAACAGGATTCTGTTGATTTTATGGTAACGCCCCTGGACGTTCGCAAAAAGAAAACGATTACGGTACCGCTGGAGGGATTCCCTCAGAAAAATGACCGCACGATGAAGGTGAGAATCTGCCTGAGATTTCTGGATGACCGGACCATGTCCGTTGAAATGAGAGACTTAGGGTTTGGCGAACTTTTTCCCTCTTCGGGCGCGCAGATCAGGCAGGAGGTTATGCTGTGAGATCGGAGAAGAACAAATGAGTTTATTGTTATGCAGACAGGAAAATGTCCGTCATCCATATTATATGGAAAATCTGGGAATACATCTGTACTCGTCCCAGGAACTTTCCTACGTGATCTTTAATTATCCGCTGCTGGTTATGGAAGATTTTGTGGATGATAATTTACTGAATTTTTTAAGAGAAGAACTGAATCAGGGATTTCTGGCGCTGAAGATTGAACGATTTTTAAAAAACGGCGGCAGTACCGATGAAGTACTGGCGATGATTTTGAGTGAAGGAGATTATTACAGCAGTGCTGAGATTGGCCGTTTCCGCCAGCTTTTATCGAATTTCAGAAGCAAGCACCCTGCGGATTATGGGAAAACCAAGGCAGATGAGCTGTTTTCCATGAGACAGTATGGCAAAGCCGCGGCGATTTACGCGGGACTGACCGAATATCCGAAGGATACGTTTGTCAGCGATTTATTTATCGGAAAGGTATGGAATAATCTGGGGGCCTGTTACGCGCGGATGTTTCGAACCGGGCAGGCGATGGAGGCTTTTGAGAAGGCCTGGCAGCGGACCGGACAGAAAAGTTCCCTGGAAATGATGGTGATTTTGTCAAAGCTGGATAACGGGCAGAGACTGAGCGATCAGGTAAAAGCCCTGGTAGATGAGGAGACGGAAATGTCCTGTCAGAAGCGGATTGACGCGGCCAGAGAAGCTGCCGCAAAACACGCAAAAATGATGGAACTGGAAGCATTATTTGAAAAGGACAGCCTGAAACGCCGCGCCGGAGAAGAAACCCTGATCGGCGCCTGGAGACAGGAATATCGGCGGATCCGATAAGCGCATGTGTATCATGGCGGCAGATTGTTGTCGCTGCATCATAAATATATGGTAGTTAGGAAGGTAGATTTATCATGAAAGAGCTGGAAAAAAATTATAATCCTGCGGCGATTGAGTCAAAACTGTATCAGAAATGGCTGGAGAAGAAATATTTTCACGCCGACGCCGGGCGAGGCAGACGGGAAGGGAAGAAACCGTTTACCATTGTAATGCCGCCGCCCAATATCACCGGGCAGCTCCATATGGGACACGCGCTGGACAATACCATGCAGGATATCCTGACCCGCTATAAAAGAATGCAGGGATATGAGGCTCTGTGGCAGCCAGGTACGGATCATGCGGCGATTGCGACCGAGGTAAAGGTCATTGACAAATTGAAAAGCGAAGGAATTGATAAAGAGGACCTGGGCCGTGAAGGCTTCCTGGAGAAGTGCTGGGACTGGAAAAAAGAATATGGCACCCGCATTATCAACCAGCTGCAGAAGCTGGGTTCTTCCGCTGACTGGGACCGCGAACGTTTTACGATGGATCCGGGATGTTCGGACGCGGTGCTGGAGGTATTTACCAGACTTTATGAGAAAGGCTATATTTATAAGGGTTCGCGTATCATCAACTGGTGCCCGGTCTGCCAGACGTCGATCTCAGACGCGGAGGTAGAGCATCAGGAACAGGATGGCTTCTTCTGGCATATTAATTATCCGATTGTAGGCGAAGAAGGCCGGTTTGTAGAGATCGCGACGACCCGGCCGGAGACGCTGCTGGGAGATACCGCTGTAGCGGTCAATCCACAGGATGAGCGGTATCAGGATCTGGTGGGTAAGATGTTGAAGCTGCCGCTGACGGACCGCGAGATCCCGGTGATTGCCGATGAATATGTGGACAAGGATTTTGGAACCGGCTGTGTGAAGATCACGCCGGCCCATGATCCAAATGACTTTGAGGTGGGCAAGCGCCACAATCTGGCAGAGGTCTGTATCATGCATGACGACGCGACGATTGATTGTCCCGGCAGTCCGTACGATGGTATGGACCGCTATGATGCACGCCGCGCGATGGTAGAAGACTTAAAGCAGCAGGGACTGCTGGTAAAAGTGGTTCCGCACAGCCATAATGTCGGGACTCATGATCGCTGTAAAACAACCGTAGAGCCGATGGTTAAGCAACAGTGGTTTGTTCGTATGGACGAGATGGCAAAGCCGGCCATCGAAGCGTTAAAGACCGGCAGATTAAAATTTGTTCCGGAAAGTTTTGGTAAAATCTACCTGCACTGGCTGGAAAATATCCGCGACTGGTGTATCTCCAGACAGCTGTGGTGGGGTCATCGGATCCCGGCCTATTATTGTTGTGAGTGCGGAGAAATTACGGTTGCCCGATCCATGCCGGAGAAGTGTCCGAAATGTGGCTGCGAGAGACTTCGTCAGGATGAGGATACGCTGGATACCTGGTTTTCGTCTGCGCTGTGGCCGTTTTCGACGCTTGGCTGGCCGGAAAAGACAGAAGAACTGGAATATTTTTACCCGACTGACGTGCTGGTAACCGGTTATGATATTATTTTCTTCTGGGTCATCCGGATGGTATTTTCCGGGATCGAGCAGACCGGAGAATCGCCGTTCCACACGGTACTGATCCATGGTCTTGTGCGCGACAGCCAGGGCCGTAAGATGAGTAAATCCCTCGGCAACGGGATTGATCCGCTCGAGGTAATCGACAAGTACGGCGCGGATGCTCTGAGGATGACATTAATCACCGGCAACGCACCGGGTAACGATATGCGTTTCTACTGGGAGCGCGTGGAAAACAGCCGTAATTTTGCAAATAAGGTATGGAACGCTTCCCGGTTTATTATGATGAATATGGAAAAGGCGTCGGTTGGAGAATGCTCTGTCGATGATCTGACGATGGCGGATAAATGGATTCTCTCTAAGTGTAATACACTGGCAAAAGAAGTGACGGAGAATCTGGATAAATATGAACTGGGTATCGCGCTTCAGAAGGTATATGATTTTATCTGGGAGGAATTCTGCGACTGGTATATTGAGATGGTGAAACCGCGTCTGTGGAAGGATGATGACAGTACCAAGGCGGCCGCGATCTGGACGCTCAGGACCGTGCTCATCCAGTCCCTGAAGCTGCTGCACCCTTATATGCCTTTTATCACAGAGGAGATCTTCTGTAATCTGCAGGATGAAGAAGAATCCATCATGATCTCAGCCTGGCCGGCTTATCAGGATAACTGGGTATTTACAGAAGATGAATACGCTGTTGAGACGATCAAGGAAGCCGTCCGCGCGATCCGTAATGTGCGTACCTCGATGAATGTGCCGCCGAGCAGAAAAGCAAAGGTTTTTGTTGTATCGGAGGATGAGAAAACGCGCAATATTTTTGAGAAGAGCAAGCTTTTCTTCGCGACGCTCGGTTATGCGGGTGAGGTAGAGATTCGCACGGACCGGAACGGTATCGGCGACGACGCGGTATCGGCTGTCATTCATAACGCAACGATCTATATGCCATTTGCGGATCTGGTAGACACCGCGAAAGAGATCGAACGCCTGGAAAAAGAAAAAAAGAGACTCGAAGGCGAATTAAAGCGCGTCAACGGAATGCTTTCCAATGAGAGGTTTATCAGCAAGGCCCCGGAAACCAAGATCAACGAGGAACGCGCAAAACTTGCAAAGTACACGCAGATGATGGCGCAGGTAGAAGAACGTCTGACTCAGATGAAGGGCTGAAAATAAAAAAGAAAAGGTACTAAAAAACGATGGACAGGCATAAGATGATTTTGAACGCGGAAGAGTATCTGCAGATGATACCAATGTGGACAAAAAAGAAAAATACGGTTGCAGATATCAGAGCCTTTGTGAGAGAACTTCATCTGTCCTGTCCGAATATCATCCATGTAGCCGGCACCAACGGAAAGGGATCTGTCTGCGCGGATCTGACCGCTATCCTGTTGGAAGCCGGTTATCATACGGGAACCTTTATCTCACCGCATCTGATTGACGTGAGGGAACGCTTCCTGCTGGACGGTCAGATGGTATCGGAGGAGATTTTTCAGGACACCTTTGACCGTGTGATGCCGGTGGTTAAAAAAATGACCGAAGCGGGATACTGCCACCCATCTTATTTTGAGTTCTGTTTCCTGGTGGCGATGAAATTGTTTTCTGATAGCCGGGTAGACTTCGGTATCCTGGAAACGGGACTGGGAGGAAGACTGGACGCGACAAATGCAGTGGAGGAACCAAAGGCCTGTGTGATTACATCCATCAGCTTCGATCATACACAGTACCTGGGAAATACCATTGCGCAGATTGCCGGAGAAAAAGCCGGGATCGTAAAGACCGGGATTCCGGTGATCTATGACGATAACTGTCCGGAAGCGTCTGACGTGATCCGACAGCGCGCAGAAGAGCTGCATGCACCCGCGTTTCCGGTATCGGAACAGACGATGCCGGAACCGGTAACAGCAACAGAGTTTGCAGCGCCATATCAGCGGATGAACGCGGCGCTTGCCGTAAAGACTCTGGAAATACTTAAGCTGCCGCATATCGATACTCTGACGTGCCGCAGGGGACTGGCAAAAGTACACTGGCGGGGACGGATGGAGGAAGTTGCTCCCGGGATCTGGCTGGACGGAGCTCATAATCCGGGTGGGATTTCAGCCTTTATCCGCACAGTAAAAGAACAGCTTGTCCGGTCGGGCGGTTTTGCGATTCACCTGCTTTTTGCGGCGGTGGCGGACAAAGATTATAATGAGATGATTCGTATGCTGTGCGGGGAACTTTCACCGGATCATGTAACGGTGGCACATATTCAGAGCGAACGATCCGCAGATCAGGAGAAACTTGCCGGCCTTTTTTGTGCGGGAGGCTGCCGAACTGTTGAGCAGTATTCATCGGTGGATGAGGCGCTTTGCGCAGCGTTGGCAAAACACGGTAAATCGGACAGGCTTTATATCATTGGATCGTTGTATCTGATCGGAGAGATAATGGAGAGATGGAACCATGATAGATTTTGAGGAAGAATTAAAACGGTTTCGCCCAAGCACCGAAATTGGCGATGTCGAGAAAGTGATTGGTACAGAAGATCTGACGGATATGTCGGATCTGATGATGCAGCTGATGAAATCTGTTTCTGAGAAATCAGAATAGCCGGAGTTTCATATATGGAAATGGACAAAACAATCCGCCGGATCGCGGACGCCTATTATAACCGGGGGCTGTCAAAGGCAAAAACGCGTGATCTGACCGGCGCGGCCGGCGATCTGAAACAATGTCTCCGGTACAATAAATATCATACGGACGCTCGGAATCTGCTCGGCCTGATTTATAATGAGACCGGCGAAGTTGGTGCGGCTCTTGTACAATGGGTGATCAGTCTGAATTTACAGGAGCAGCAAAACCTGGCGGAGGAATATCTGAGCCGCGTTCGTGAGCAGCACGGCTATCTGGAGATCGCGGATCAGGCGGCAAAAAAATATAATCAGGCATTGGCATATGCGCAAAATGATAATGAGGACCTGGCAATCCTGCTCTTAATGCGTATGCTGGAGGAATTTCCTCAGTTTGTGAAAGCGCAGGAGCTTCTCGCGCTTCTCTATATCCATCATGAGGATTATACGAAGGCCGGCCGCTGTCTTTATCAGGCTGCCAAAATTGACCGTTATAATCCTCAGGCACAGTATTACATGAACATAGCCAAGCGTAATACAGGCCGCGCGGAAGTGGAACGTCGTAAGCTGAAAAACGCATTTTCACACAGACAGATGCAGGATGATGATATCATCATGCCTCCCAGTTACAAAGAAAATACCGGATGGCAGTCAGTATTAAATATCCTGGCAGGTCTGATCATAGGAGTCGTGGCGGCTGTTTTTCTGATACTGCCGGCGGAACGGGAGGCTCTGAATCGATCACATAATGATGAAATGCTGGAAAATCTGGAACTGCTTAATCAGAAAAGTCTTCAGATCGACAGTCTGGAGCGGGAACTTGTGTCAGCGGCTGCCGCTAAGGAACTGGCAGAAAAGGAGCTCGCCTCCTTCACAGATGAAAACAGTGCGATGTTAGAGCAGTACCGTAATCTGGTGCAAATCCTGAAAGATCTGGAAAATGATCAGATCAGTGAGGCGTCCTTAATCTATGTACAAACAGACTGGTCTATCCTGCAGCAGGAGGAATCACTCGCGGATACGCTGACACAGGTTTATCAGGTGATGGCGGAGACCGGTTATCGGTTGTTGGAACGTATGGGAGATACGGCAATGGAGGAAGACGATGCCGCTGCGGCAATTGGATATTACCAGTATAGCCTCTCTATCCGTGAGGATAATGTCGCGGCGATTTATAAGATCGGACTGGCTTATCAGGCGCTGGGAGATACAGAGTCGGCGAATCAGTATTTTGGGGATGTGATCATGAATCATGCGGATTCGGAGTATGCGGAAATGGCGAAAGAGATGAGGGGGTATTAGAAAATAAGTGCCGACGTGAAAAATGTCCTCTACAGATATTCTTCTTGCTCAGGGACTAAGTTGTTGGCATACATTCAATCAATATAAATAATAATTCTTCGGCAAAAGGGAAGATACACAAAAGATTAGATTTGTTAGATCTTTATATGTATCTTCTTTTTTTATTTTATATGCAAAGCAGGACAAAGTGTTCTGAAGCGTACATTTGGACGTGTTTTCTTTCTATCGATCAACATGAAAAATTTTATGAATAAAAGGAGTGAACCATGATGCAGAATTCATTTACCTACGAACCGTATCAGCAGACGCTGATCATCCATCTTCCGAAGGAGCTGGATCATCATAACTGCCGTAATCTGAAATATGAGACGGATCTGCTTTTTTCGGAGAATTATATTAACCGTTTGATTTTTGATTTTTCACAGACGGAGTTTATGGATTCTTCTGGGATCGGGATTTTACTGAACCGGTATAAACAGATGCATTTAAGTGGGGGAAAGACAGTCATTTATGGGGTAAACGGACAGATTGCGCGCGTGCTCGCCATAGGAGGGATCGGAAAGCTGATGATGATCTGTGACTCCAAAGAGGCCGCTCTGATCCGATGAAGGATATGGGAAAGGGAAGGAGAAAACGATGGAACAGTTTCATCTGGAGATTGACAGCAGATCCAGAAATGAAGAATTTGCCAGAGTGGTCACAGCGGCTTTTTTAAGCCGTCTCGATCCGACACTGGAGGAGGTCAACGATGTGAAGACCGCGGTATCGGAAGCGGTTACAAATGCTGAGATTCACGGATATGGAGGTGGTGAGGGTACGATTGACATCAAAGGACGGATTGAAGAACGGACTTTTACAATTGAAATCTCCGATCAGGGAATCGGCATCCCGGATATCCAAAGGGCGATGGAGCCGTTATTTACCACAGATCGAACCGGTGAACGTTCCGGCATGGGCTTTTCCTTTATGGTTGCATTTATGGACGGAGTCTTTGTAGAATCCAAACCAGGTAATGGCACCAGGGTTGTGATGAGAAAAGAAATCGGCAGGTGACGCGGGATGGAGGATACGCTGACGCTGATTGGTCTGGCTCACGAGGGAGATCCGAAAGCGAGAGATACGCTGGTTCTGGAAAATACGGGGCTGGTGTGGAGTATCGTACGTCGGTTTCAAGGGCGTGGCTGCGAGCAGGAGGATCTTTATCAGATCGGATATATCGGACTGATCAAAGCAATTGATCGCTTCGATACCAGCTATGATGTAAAATTTTCAACCTATGCGGTTCCCATGATTATGGGTGAAATCCGGCGGTTTTTACGGGACGACGGCATGATCAAGATCAGCCGCAGTATCAAGGAGATGAATGTCCGTGTACAGCGGACGAGAGAGGAGATGATGTGGGAACTGGGTCGTGAGCCGACGCTGGAAGAGATCGCGGACAAACTTTCTGTCAGCCGTGAAGAAGTGGCGGCGGCAATCGACGTTGGCGCGGAGATCGAGTCAATCGACAAAAATGTGGGAAATGGTGATGATCAGAACCTGCGTCTGATGGATCGTCTGTCTGATGAGTGGCATGAACAGGAAAATTTACTGAACCGTATGCTACTGGATGAGATTTTCTCCCGGCTGGATCCACGCGATCGTGATATCATCGAGAGACGCTATTTCAAAAATCAGACACAGGGGGAGATCGCAGCAGATTATCATATCTCTCAGGTACAGGTCTCACGGCTGGAAAAAAAGATTCTTCGTCGGATGAGAGAATATCTGGACTCGTAAAATGACATACTAGGGAACAGACAGAATACGGAAGGGAAGTGGTGGCAGATGCTTTTTCGTAAATTCCTGCGGCTGCTGATCAGTGCTGCCTGCCTGGCGGCACTGGCAGGCGCGGTATGGTTTTGGCTGTTTCAGGATAAGGGATCGAAAGTACAGGAGGGAACATTGATTTATGAGCAATCCAAAGACAGTATATTTGAATCTCCCGAAAATAACAGAGGTCCACAAAAAGGAGATATTTTTAGCGGATATTGCAGATATTTACTGCTCAGATGTATCGATTCAGAGTAAATGCCGGGCGCAAAAGGTCTGTGCCATCCGCGGAGAACGCAGACAGAACCGGGTGCTTCACACGCTGGATCTGATCCGTCAGATGGAAAGCCTGGATCCGCAGATTCAGGTCAATAACATTGGTGAACTGGATACGATCATCAGCTTTCATCCCCCGCATCCGCCGAGAATCATCTGGCAATGGATCAAGACGATCTTTGTCTGCTGTCTCTGTTTTAGCGGCGCTGCGTTTGCGATTATGACATTTAATAATGATGTGAATGTCCAGGACGTTATGAAGGAGGTTTACCGGCTGATCACAGGGCGGGAGTCCGATGGTTTTACGGTTCTGGAGGCGACATATTCCATCGGTCTTGCCGTGGGCATCCTCGTCTTCTTTAATCATTTTGCAAAATGGAAGATAAGTTCAGATCCGACGCCGCTTGAAGTAGAGATGAGGCTGTATGAGGACAATATCAGCAAGACCGTGATTCAGAATGATGCGAGAAAGGAGAGAGAAACGGATGTCCGTTAGGGAAATCCTGGAGAGTGCGGCGCTGATCCTGATCGGGGCTGGAGCCGGTGGGATTATCTCGGCCGGGGTTTTTGCATTTCTGGCCATCATCGGAGTATTTCCGCGTCTGATCGGCAAGACAGGTACCGGACGTCAGATCTGTTGTTATGAGACGGTCATTATCCTGGGAGGAATTCTGGGAAATGTTCTGGACCTCTATGAATTCCCGATCCCGGCAGGAGGTCTGATCGGCGATATGCTTATGGCCGTTTTTGGATTGTCAGTGGGAATCTTTGTCGGATGTCTGGCGATGTCTCTCGCGGAGACTTTAAAGACGCTTCCGGTAATCAGTCGCAGGATCCACCTGGCGGTCGGAGTGCAGTATATCATTCTTGCGGTGGCCATCGGGAAAATGCTCGGATCGCTGATCTATTTTTACCGGGATATGGGAGCGTGAGAATGCGCCAAGGCGCATTCTTTGTTCTCTTACAGGAAAGTTCGTCCTGTAAGAGAAAAAGCCCTCCGGGCGGGGCGCTGAGCGCCAGTGGCGCTCGTTCAGCGCCGACCGAAACAGAGTGTAGAGCGCACTCGCGCGTAGGGAATTATGTCGCTTATGCGACCGCGTCTACGCTCCGCTTCGGTCGTTGCTAATCGAGTGCCACTGGCACTCAGCAACGGCGCGAGAATCCTGCTTTGCAGGATTCTTTTTTAAGAAATTTACAATACAAAGACCAGAAGGAGAACAAAACATTATGGAGATCAATCAGCAGGAATACAATAAATACGTAGAACAAATCACCCCGGTACGTCCGCTGTGGCCGGAGCTTCTCAAGGCTTTTGTGACCGGAGGCGTCATCTGTTCCATCGGCCAGATATCGACCATGTGCATGATGAACTGGTGGGGGATGGAGAAGGAAACCGCGATGACCTGGACACAGCTGGAACTGATTCTTGCGAGCGTTATTCTGACCGGGTTCAATCTTTATCCAGGTATTGTAAAATGGGGCGGTGCCGGAGCTCTCGTTCCGATCACCGGATTTGCCAACTCGGTAGTAGCGCCGGCGATTGAGTATAAGACAGAGGGACATATCTTTGGAATCGGCTGTAAGATTTTTACGATTGCCGGACCAGTGATTTTGTTTGGAGTGTTTACAAGCTGGGTGCTGGGGCTGATCTATTGGGTGCTGAAAGCTATTGGAGTGGAGTGAGCTGTATACTCTATTATTCATTCATTTTGAATAAGAAAATTTGAAATTGCGCAGGTGCAACCCCCATCGAGAAAGTTAAAATTATGCTTGTTAGCTAGGAAGCTATGTGCTAAACTGCATTATAGGTTTTATACTTTTGTCAGTAAGATAATGTAAGTTGCAATACAGATAATATGTGGCTTGATGAGCGGAACAGGTTTATCTTTAATGTAAGAAGATGGGGGATTTCATTTATGCGAGGAAAATATGAAGAAAAAATATCTGAGGTAATAAAATTTGCTCAAAATAATGAAAACACTATCAGCTATAATGTTGTCGTAGATATATTAAAAGAAAAAACAGAAGGAGTAACAGAGACTGATATTACTAGCGTAATGCTGGAACTTAACAAATACGGAATATCCATTACGCCTGAAAAAGATGAAGGTTATACTGCTGAAGAAACAGACCCTGCAAATTTTATCCCGGCGGAAGTTAATATAGGTCAAAGGCCGGTGAATATATACAATTTAATGGAACGTTTGGAAAACAGAGAGATTGATTTAAATCCGGGTTTTCAGAGAAAAGGAAATTTATGGTCTTTGACGCAGCAAAGCCGTTTGATAGAGTCTCTGATGTTGAAAATTCCAATTCCTGCATTTTATTTTAATGCTGCTGATGAAGACAACTGGATTGTAATTGATGGGTTACAGAGACTGACTGCATTTCAAAATTTTCTGGTTGGTACTAACGATGAAGAAAGCGGAAATAAGACGAAGAAAAAACTTGAAAATCTTCAATATCTGACGGATTTCAATGGTCATACTTTTGATGAACTTCCGAGACAGTATATGCGGCGGATTAAAGAAACACCTGTTATCGCATATACTGTTGAAAAGGGAGCTCCCGATGAAATTGTATATAATATCTTCCAACGCATCAATACCGGCGGAATAGTGCTCAATGATCAGGAAATTAGACAAGCGCTCTATCAGGGTAAGGTAACTGATTTAATCGAAGAACTTGCAAGGACGAATGAGTTTCTGATTGTAACTGAACATAGTATTCGGACGGAGCGCATGCTGGACCGGGAATATGTAACACGTTTCCTTGCATTTACCGAGTTGGATCATACGAAAGAATATAATGGCAATATAGATAGTTATTTGATTAAAGCAATGAAACTTGTTAATACATATCCTGAAGAAGATATTGATCGCATTAAAAAGAGTTTTAGGAGAATAATGAATTATTGTTATCAGATATTTGGAAGATATGCATTCAGAAAATACAGCCGGATGGGAAGAAGAGGTCCAATTAATAAGGCTTTATTTGAAATATGGTCTTTTTGTTTTTCGAAGTTATCTGATGAAAATTTAGAAAAGCTCATAATGATCAAGGGTGATTTCCTAAAAAAGTTTGAAGAACTACAAAATGATCCGGCTTTTATAAAATATCTAAAAAGTGGCGATCAATATTCAACGAAATACAGAATTACTATGGCGCAAGATCTGATAAAGGAGATTTTATGTTACGAGAAATTTATGTAAAAAACTTTAAGTGCTTTGAAGATTTTACTCTGCCGTTGAGGCAGGTCAATATTCTGAGTGGTATGAATGGCATGGGAAAGTCTACAATGCTCCAAAGCATCTTATTAATACGTCAGTCTTTTTTGCAGGAAAATGTAATGAAAGGACTTCGACTAAACGGAAAATATGTTTCTCTTGGAAATGCGCAGGATATATTGTATGAAAAAGCCGAACAAGAAATAATCGGGTTGGGATTTACTGATGAGAATCAAAAAATTCGATGGGAATATCAGTATACAGTTGATTCGGATTATCTTCCGATTATACAGCATACAGATGAATCGGACCATCCTTCAATAATAAACGGAAAAGTGTGTTGCCAAGGAATCTTAGGTACACGTTTTACGTACATTTCTGCTTATCGGATTGAACCAAAAGATTTATACAAAGTTCAGAATGAAAAAGAATTATTTAGCAGGGAATTTGGAAATAACGGTGAGTTTGCTCTACAATATTTAGGAATGTATAGAGATGAAGAAGTTATGAATCCTCATGTGATTTTAGAAGATCGTATGGGTCCTTCACTTCTCAATCAGACAAGACTATGGTTAAATCGGATTTCTCCAGGTGTTTCACCACAGGTGATTATCAATATGCAGCAAAGGAACGCAGAGGTTCGTTATGAATATATTGAAGGTAGAGAAAAAACACAGTCCTATAAAAGTGTTAATGTTGGATTTGGAATTACTTATGTTCTGCCACTGATTGTCAGCATTCTGTCTGCAAAGGAAAATGATATTATTGTTATGGAAAATCCGGAAGCGCATATTCATCCTTCAGGGCAGAGAATGTTGGGAGAATTAATTGCACGAGCCGGTGAAGGCGGTGTGCAATTGATCGTTGAAACACATAGTGATCATATATTAAATGGTGTACGCTTGGCGGTTAAAGAGCATAAAGCTTCTAAAGATAATATTGAACTGTCCTATTTTTACAAAGAGAGTGATGATGGATACAGACATAAATGTGTTTACCCTCATATTTTATCAGATGGACGACTGGATTGCTGGCCGGAAGGATTTTTTGATGAGTGGGACAATACGTTATTAGAATTACTTTGAGTATGGAAAGTGAGGGATCAATGACAGCCGCTGTGAATGATTTATCATTTAAGCAAATACACCACAGTAAGGAAGAAGCTATTGAATGTATTCGCCAATGGATGCATGTATGCAAAAGAATTGAATCTAGAGAAACGACAGCAGTAAATGAAATATATTCAGTCAGGCTTAATTCTTCTGCAGAAATTGCTCCAGGGTATCCTCTTATTGATTTAATTAAAGAATTCAAATTAAAAGAAGAAAAAAGTTATTTTCTACATTTATTATGTAATCTTCCAGAACCCGATGATTTATCAGAAGAAACATCGGAATACTTTTACTTTATGGATATGAAATCTTTAATTTGTGCGTACGCAAAAGAGGGATTTCTGATTAGCCTTGAGACGATAGAACCATTCAAAGAGTGTTTGATTAATGGAAAAATTGGAGGAGAGTATATATCCATTAAAAATATTTCCAAGATGGATCACGTCAATTTATATAGTCAGAAACTCGGAATTCGATTTTATCAACCCAATCCAAAACATGGAAAGACTTCATATATAGGAGCTAAGGGACGTTATGTGAATCCTATGGACTTAAGTGATGAAGAAGCTCAGAATTTATTAAACCTGGCTATTGAGATTAACGGAATTCTGTACGGGAAATTACATGGAAATTACTATTGTTTTAGGAGGCATATCAATAATTGCTATCATGGATATAAGAATAATGACTTGGACTCAAATATTCGTTGCAAAATTGATATAGGAAATTGGGAATAGTATAATAAAAGAATACATATAAAATAAGATTTCTAATATATATGTAAAAAAATGGTATTGACAGAAAAGTATTCTAAATATGTAGAGTCAAAATCTAATATGCAAGATTGGCTAATAACAAATAATTAAGGAAGAACTCAGCAACAGAGGAATTACTCATTCACCATGGGAGGCGGAAATTTTGTCAGAACCCCAATTAAGCAAACAAATGGAACTGATGCAGCAAAACGCCGCTTATGCTTTTCGGGAAGTCCCTACATTTGAAAACCTCTGGGAGTTGATAATTCAGTATCAATCTCATCCATTCCGTACCGTAAAAGGGCTGACCTTTACCTATGAAATCCATGGTGGAGAGATGCGTGTGAGCAGAAAGGAGAAAACAATTACCAAAAGCAGTGTGAAGATCGCCTTTCAGCGCGCCAAAGCATCCGAAGGCATCACTGGCCCGAAAAAACTGGGAGTATTTGGAGCGAGCTATCTATATCCGGTATTTATGGAGCTTGGAGTGATAAGAATGATTTCTGATAAAGAAATGGATCGATAATCCCTGCCGTCCGCACCAGGAGTTGTTATAATTATGGCATATATTCTATTATTATTATAAATATGATTGAATCTGATAAAAATCAAAATATCGGTTGTTGTATTTTCCATCTACATCATGATATATGGAAAAATGTAAGTGAAAAAGTAATTTTGAAAAAAGGTATTGACATATTTCCAATATAATTGTAAACTTATCGAGCATCATGGTTAACAAAGCTGTGTGCAAAAGGAGATAATAATAATGGAAAATATGACTGCCAAACGAACAGAAATGACTACAGGGATTCAGGTACATGACATGACGAAAGTCGCCATTTTTACCGCATTAATGTGCATCCTGGCGCCGATGTCCGTACCAATCGGTCCGATACCGATCTCACTTGCAAACCTCGTGATGTTCCTTTCCCTCTATGTAGTCGGCAGGAAAAACAGCAGTATCAGCGTTCTGATTTATCTGCTATTGGGTCTGGTCGGCCTGCCGGTGTTTTCCGGTTATACTGGTGGCCCTGCCAAGCTGCTCGGTCCGACTGGTGGGTATCTGATGGGTTATATCCTGATCCCTCTGATCGGCGGACTGGCAGTGGAGAAGCAGCCGGCAAATTACCTGTTACAATTGATCGCCATAACTTTTTCTGAGGCGCTTTGCTACGCTCTTGGTACGGCCTGGTTCGTATATCTTATGAAGTGTACGCTTGCCTATGCGATGTCCGTGTGTGTGTTCCCGTTTATCGGTCTGGATTTGTGCAAGATCGTGGCAGCAATGCTGGTTGGAACGCAGATTCGCAGGAGACTGGTCCGCGCAAATCTGTGTTGAAAGAAATGATGGTTGTAAGTGAATATGCCGTGAAAGAGACTGCATTCCATGCGCAATTGCGCTCCGGGTGCAGTCTTTATTTCGATGACGTTTTTATTTTTCTCGGGTTGCAGATGATATTCACCATATGATATACTATGTTCTATAGGCAGGTTCGTTCTATGAAAGAACAAAGAATTTCGCAAAGCGAAATTCTCCGCCTGCGGCGGGAAGTAAATCGGTTCATCATTAGAGGGAAAATGTTCCTAACGATATAGAAAGAGGACTGTGAATTGAATACCAATATAAAAGAATTTTTTGAATTTCGCGATATACGCTCCGAGGAGGCGGAAGAAGCTGTCAGGATCGAACAAATCTGTTTCCCGCCGAATGAAGCCTGCTCGAGGGAACATATGCTGGAGCGTGTCGCAGTTGCGCCAGAACTTTTCCTGGTGGCGGTGGATCGGAGGACAGGGAAAATAGCCGGTTTTTTTAATGGGCTTTCCACGAAAGAGGAGATTTTCCGGGATGAATTCTTTACAGACGCGGGACTTTATGACCCGGAAGGGAAAAATGTCATGCTACTGGGCCTGGATGTGTTGCCAGAGTATCGCGGTCGGGGACTGGCAAAGGCTCTGGTTGCGCGCTATGCCAGTCGGGAACAGGAGAAGGGCCGGAGTTGTCTGATCCTGACCTGTCTGGAGGAAAAAGTGCTGATGTATCAGAAAATGGGATTTCATGATGACGGAATCGCCAATTCAACCTGGGGCGGAGAAGAGTGGCATGTGATGAGTCTCAGGATCTGAGTGGGCGCATGATAAAACTTTATGTAATGGAGATTAATATGTCATTATATGCGATCGGAGATTTCCACCTGTCCTTTACCGTCCACAAGCCGATGGACATTTTTGGCGCAGAGTGGACAAACCATGCACAAAAATTGCGTGACAACTGGCTGTTTACGGTAAATCCGGAGGATACCGTGGTCATTACCGGCGACCACTCCTGGGGACATAATCTGGAAGAGTGCCGGATGGACCTGGATTATATTGCCGGCCTTCCCGGACGCAAGATTCTCCTTCGGGGCAATCATGATATGTTCTGGGATCCCGCGAAAACAGAGCGCCTGAACCGGGAATTTGCCGGCAGACTACAATTCCTGCAAAATAATTTTTATACGTATGGGGAGTATGCGCTGGTTGGAACAAAGGGCTACTGTGATGAAGGCCGGGATGCCTCGCCGCAGCAACTGGAGAAGCTGCTGCGACGGGAAGAAAATCGGCTGAGGTTGTCTTTCGAAGCGGCAAAAAGATCCGGATACAGAAAATTTATCGTGTTCCTGCACTTCCCGCCTACCAGCATTTACGAAACAGAGAGCCGTTTTACAAAAATGGCAGAGGAATATGGCGCCGAAAAGGTGGTTTATTCCCACTGCCATGGCAAAAAACGGTATGGCGACAGTATCCGGGGATATCAGAACGGAATCGAATATAAACTGGTGTCGTCGGATTACCTGGGATTTATACCGGAAAAGATCCTGTAAAATCGCAAAGAGATCCTGGTAAGATTTAATCTCTGGTCGGCAGGATCTCCAGCCAGTAATCGTCAGGATCCGTGATAAAATAGATTCCCATTTTGGGATTTTCAAAGCAGATACAGCCCATATCCTTATGCTTCTGATGAGCCGCCTCATAATCATCGACCCGGAAAGCAAGATGGAATTCATTATCGCCCAGGTCATAATGATCCTTTTCCCAATCACGCAGCCAGGTTAATTCCAGCTCATGTGAGGTGATGCCGTCTCCCAGGTAAACGATGATAAAGCTGCCGTCAGCAGCCTCATTACGCCGTACAACCTTAAGACCCAGTGCCTCCTCATAGAATCGGATGGACTTGTCGAGATCCATAACATTGATATTATTGTGTACAAATTTGAATTTCATAAATCGTTCTCCTTTTTTGATTTCTCAGCCAATTCATCATAACACAGTTATGATAAAATAATCAAAGGAAAACCGTAAAAATTTAAAACAGTTAAAATTCATCAGGAGAAATACACCATGAAAACGATCATCGAACATGCCCATATCCTTACTATGGACGCAAAAGATACCTGTTATCAAAACAGCTACCTTGTTATCGATCATGACCGGATTATTGCTGTCGGGGACGGAGATTGTCCGGATCCCGTAGATAACGGTGAAGTCGCTGAACAGATCGACGCCAGAGGAGCCATCCTGATGCCGGGTATGATCAATACCCACTGTCATGTATCAATGATTCCTTTCCGCACGATGGGAGACGACTGTCCGGATCGGCTGCGGCGTTTTCTATTCCCTTTAGAGGAAAAAGCCATGACGCCGGAACTTGTCTACTGGGGAGCGCTCTATGGGATCGCAGAAATGCTGCTTTCCGGTGTCACAACCTTCCTGGATATGTATTATTTTGAAGACCAGGTGGCCAAAGCCTGTGACCTTGCCGGGATCCGGGCTTTTCCGGGAGAGACGGTTATCGGACAGAAGACCTGTGACAGTTCCGGACCGTATGGCGGCCTGGAATATGGGGAATGGTTGATCCGTAAATGGCAGGGACATCCCCTCATCCACCCATTAACCGCTCCACATGCCACCAACACCAGTGAAGGCAGGTTCCTTAGGCAGGCATATGATCTTGCCTGTAAGTACAATACACTCTATACGCTTCATAACAGTGAGATGGATTATGAACTTGCTTACTTCGCGAAAGAGTATGGAAAGACGCCGACAGAATTTTTGGATAGCCTTGGCGTACTGTCACACCGGACAATTCTGGCTCATTGTATTCATATGACAGAACATGATCTTGCTCTGGTTGCGGAACGCGGCACGGCGGTTTCGCACTGTATCGGTTCGAACACCAAATCCGGCAAGGGCGTTGCCCCGGTTAAGGAAATGACAGCTCTGGGGATCCCGGTCAGCCTTGGCACGGACGGACCTTCCTCAGGCAATACTTTAAGCATCTTTACGCAGTTCCGGCTCTTCGCGTCATTTCATAAGACAGCAAATCATGACCGTAGTCTGTTTCCTGCTAGAGAAATTGTTCGTTTCGGTACAATGGGCGGGGCGAAAGCACTGGGGATTGACGGGGAAACCGGTTCGCTCGAGGCAGGAAAGCAGGCAGATCTCGTATTGATCGAATGTGATTCTGTAAATATGTTTCCCTGCTATAACCCGTATTCAGCGCTGGTTTATTCCGCAGAACGGGCAAATGTGGATCGCGTCTGGGTTGCGGGTCAGGAACTTGTGCGCCATGGGAAACTCACCCGCCTGAAACTTGATGATATCCGTGCGAATCTGCTCGGACAAATGCAGGATTTTATGGAGAAGGCACAGGAGTATCGTGATATTATATAAAAGAAATCTTTATTTATTTTTTACAACTTCTTTACCAGTTTATTGACAATTAATTCACTCAATGATAAGATGTACACATCATACATTGGAATGTTCATTGTATGAATTTTTTCGGTTTACCGAAAGGGAGGGCTTGGAGTTGAAGAAAAAATCTTTGTTCTTTGGTTATCTTATGATTTTTCCCGGCTGCCTGTTTATCGCAGTTTTTATGCTGATCCCCCTGTTCATGCTTGTATTTAAATCTTTCTTTCATGACGGAGGAGGCTTTACTCTGGCAAATTACTGGGAGATCTTTCAGAGCACCTATTTTCAACAGGTACTTGTCCGTAGCCTGAAGCTGAGTATTCTCAGCACTGCGGTTTGTGCGGTACTCGGATTTCCGACTGCTTATTATATTGCCAAATATTCCAGACAGAAGGGTATGCTGATGGCTTTTGCCGTATTCCCCATGTTTACCAGCCCGGTGATCCGTTCTTTCAGCTGGATGGTGCTTCTGGGTAAAAAGGGTATTGTGAATTCCTTTTTTGTCTCAACAGGTCTGACAGCCAAACCGATCAGCCTTTTATATAATGAAATTTCAATTACAATTGGTTTTATCCAGCTTTTTCTCCCGCTTATGATCCTGTCCTTAATCGGAGTCATGGAAAATATTCCGGAAGATCTGAATCTGGCAGCCGGAAGTCTTGGCGCTACCCGGATGGGGACATTTCGCCATGTAGTGCTTCCGCTCAGTATCCCCGGACTCGTTACCGGTTGTGTACTGGTGTTTACCGGTTGTCTGACCGCCTACACGACGCCTCAGCTTCTGGGGGGAACTGACACCAGGGTACTGGCTACCGTCATTTATCAGTATGCAATGAGCCTTGGCGACTGGACTCAGGCTTCGGTCGTTGCCGTGGTGATGATTGTAATAACCATATGTGTATCTACTATTATTAACGGAATCAGCCGCCGGCTGAACCCGACTATTTAGAGAAAGGGACTGATTATGGCACTGATCGAGCTTCAAAATATCACAGCCGGATATGACAAAACAGTAATTCTCAAAGATCTCAACCTCAATGTAGAGAAAGGCGAACTGGTTTCCCTTCTGGGTTCCAGCGGCTGCGGAAAGACAACGACGCTGCGGCTGATTGCCGGTTTTTCCGAACCGATGAGCGGAAAATTTATCTTTGACGGAAAGGATTATACACGTGTACCGCTCCATAAACGAAACTTCGGTTTTGTTTTCCAGAGTTATGCTCTTTTTCCGCATATGACCATTTTTGACAACGTCGCTTTTGGCCTGAAGATGCGCAGGTGTTCTTCGTCGGAGATTCAGAAGCAGGTACTGGAAGCGCTGGAGATGGTTGACCTCGCCGGATATGAGAAACGGTTTCCCAAAGAGCTTTCTGGTGGCCAGCGTCAGAGAGTCGCGCTCGCGCGTGCGCTTGTGATCAAACCGGATCTTCTCCTGATGGATGAACCTCTCAGTAACCTTGACGCCAAGCTGCGCGTCAAGATGCGTGTCGAGATCCGCAGGATTCAGCAGCAGTTCGGCATTACTGCCATCTACGTCACACATGACCAGGAAGAATGTTTTGCGATCTCAGACAAGGTTGCTATTATGAACCAGGGAGCGATCGAACAACTGGATGCTCCGGATATGATCTATAATCATCCAAAAACAGAATTTATTGCCAGATTTGTAGGATTTGAAAATTTCCTCAATCTGACAGCCGCGGAAAATGGTTACCGTGGGAATGACGGGACCTTTTTCCATGTGGACGCACCCGGACAGAGTGGAAATACCGTTGCCTGCATCCGCCCGGAGGACATCCAGATCACAGTTGGAGACAGCGAGCTTCCGAATCAGCTTGCCGGCAGGGTGATGGTTGGTACGTTCCTTGGCAAGAGTTATCAGTACAATGTGAAAACCGCGCTTGGCGAACTGGTGGTCAGCACCGACCAGGAGCGTATTTATCACGCCGGAGAGAATGTTACGTTATCTCTGGCGCCAAATAAAATCATTCTTTTACAGGAGGGAACTAAATTATGAAAAAACAGGCAATTGGACTTATGCTCGCGATGACAGCATGCGCGGGACTGATGACCGGATGCGGATCTTCGTCTTCATCCTCTGCGGCTTCTACTACTGCGGCGGAGACGACAGCGGCAGAAACCGAAGCGACCGAGGAGACCGAAGCAGCAGACGCGCAGACGGAAGCAGAAGAGACAAAGGCAAAAGATTCGGGAGAAAAGCCGTTTGCCGGCCAGACCTTAAGCATTTCTACCTTCGCTTTTAACGCGGAACTGCTTCAGAAAAATATCTATGATCCTTTTATGGAAGAGACCGGCTGTGAACTGATCGTGGAGGGAGCGGCAAATGCGGCGCGTGTAACCAAGATCAAGGAAAGCCCGCAGGATTATGACATCGTTATTATCGGCGACTCCTTTATCGTTGACCTGATCAATGATGGACTGGTTGCGGAGATTGACCGCTCAGCGCTCACCAATCTGGATGCGCTTTATGACTGCGCGAAGGCACCGTTCGGAGAAGAGTACGGTCCTGCGTATACCTTCAACCGGATCGGCATTGTATACGATTCCAGTTTCTGCCCGATCGAACTGACGTCCTGGGCGGATCTGTGGAACCCGGAGCTGGAAGACAGTATCGCCATTCCGGATATCACCGCGACGACCGGCCCGCTCTTTTACTATATGACAGCGAAAGCATTTGATCTGACTCCCGGTGAGGATGACGATGCAATTTTTGCCAAGTTAGAAGAGTTAAAGCCCAATATTGTAAAGACGTATACCAGCGCTAACGATACAATCACCATGCTGAATCAGGGTGAGGTCAATACCGCAGTTCTTCTGGATTATTCCTACACTACCGCAAAACAGGCTTCTGAAGATTACGTATGGGTGGATCCATCCGAGGGAAGCTACAGCGGATTCAACGCGATTAATATCCTGAAGGATTGCGAAAATATGGATCTGGCACATGCGTTTGTCGATTATTATATCTCTTATGAGGTTCAGCTTGCCGAGGCTCTTGACGGCGTGGATTCGCCGGTCAGAACGGATATCGAGCTGACAGAAGAACAGTCTCAGAACTTTACTTATGGCGAAGACACCATCAACAATCTGATGTTCCCAGATTGGGATGTCATCAACGCAAACAAAGCTGACTGGATTACCCGCTGGAATGAATTATTCTCTGTGCAGTAACAGGAGTTGATACGATTATGAAAAAGAGTAAGGCGCTGCTTATTGTTACCTGTCTCGTCTACGTGTTCTTGCTGGGACCGCTGCTGATTATCGCGGCGGCCTCCTTCAGTGACACCAGCTACCTGACATTTCCGGGAAAGGGATTTACCCTTCGCTGGTATGCTCAGATCTTTCAGGTGAAATCCTTTATCTCGGCCGCTCAGATGAGCCTCTTTATCGCGGTGGCCGCGACACTGATCGCTCTGATTCTGGGGCTTCCGGCAGCTTATGCGCTGAACCGGTATCCCGTAAAGGGAAAGGAGATGATCCAGTCGCTGTTTCTCTCGCCGGTACTGATCCCGGTGATTGTACTTGGTTTTATCATGCTTCGTTATGTAGTCAACCAGTACAATCTGCCTACCGTTGCAAGTCTTCTGATCGGTCATACCATCCTTTCCATCCCTTATGTGATGCGGGTGGTGACAGCGAGCTTAAGCAGCTTTGATTTTGCCGTCGAAGAGGCCGCAAGAAGCCTTGGCGCTACACAGGTTTATACCTTTTTTCATATCGTACTGCCTAATATCAAATCCGGAATCGCGTCTGCCTGCATTATGGCGCTGATCAATTCGTTCAATAATGTATCGCTTTCGACCTTCCTTACCGGGGCTGGTGTCAAGATGTTGCCGATCGAGATGATGGCTTATGTTGAATATCATTTCGAACCTACGATTGCGGCACTTTCCACGCTCATGATGCTGGTGACACTGGGAGTGATGCTGTTGATTGAGAAGACGCTTGGACTCAAGAGCATCGTATAATGAAAACCAGATGCCCCGCATCAGGCTGCAGATTATCTGCTCGAGTGCATTGCCTGTATGTGGGGTATTGTTATATAAAATATAAGGCGAACATGACATGAGTTCCGTTTATTAAATCTCTGGTTATTACTCTGACACAAATCGCAAAACAGGGGAATCATCCGGCAGCGAGGCTCCTCTGACGGATACGACGGCTGCCGCGATCTCATTGGCCCATTGGATGGCAGATCGCAGATCCATGCCCTTCTGCAGGCCGGAGAGGAGTGTACCGATATGGGCATCTCCCGCACCGATGGTATCCACGACGGTTGCCGGTGTGGCCGGCACGAAGTAAGGCTCGCCTTCCGGTTCCAGGCAGCAGGCTCCATCGGAACCACGAGTGATGATCACCGTGTTGCCGGTTCGGTCTCTGAGGCAGCGCGCCGCCGACATCACATCCGTGCATCCGGACATCAGACAGCCCTCTGTCTCGTTGATATGGAGAACCGGTGACAGGGCAAGCAGACGATTCATACGTTCTTCGGGAATACGTAAGACTCTTGGACCTGGCGCAAAATAAATCTCTGGTCCTCGATTTTCTTCCAGCCAGGATACCAGTTCCCCGCCGGTCGGTTCTTCTAACTCCAGGCCACAGATATAGGCCATACCGTAGTCAGTCGCGTGAAACGGATTCATCCATTCTTTACGGAAACTGTATTCTACCCCGTGAATCGACATAAAAGTCCGCTCACCGCCGGCTTCTACAAGGCAGTAGCAGCAGCCATTTTCATCCGGCAGCTTTACATGGATGGGAAAGCCTTTTTCCGTCAGCTTTTTCCCGACATAATCCCCATACAGGCCGCTGCCTACCGGACAGACAAAGGTAACATCTGCATCTGTCTGGCGAAGGATATTGGCAACATTAAACGCGCATCCGCCCAGAGCCATCGTCTGGCTTACAGGACGGATATCTTCTTCTGTTACCGGGAGATGATCCACATTGATGATCAGGTCGACACAGGTGGAGCCGATCACAAGGATGGGAGCCTTGCGCTTCTGATTATTGTTAAATTTCAGATTTTCTTTTAAATTCACTTGAGTTTCTCCATTCTTATTGCTATGATTCTATCGTTGCATGTATCGTAAGAATTTTCACTATGACAACTTTACATGAATTTTCCGGTTTTATCAACTTTTATAAGGAGTTTTTCTATGGATATCTATCAGAAAATTGATCAGCTTGCAAAATCGATTCATGATGAGACTGTGGCTCTCCGTCAGGACTTTCATACATATCCGGAGATCGGATGGTTTGAGATGCGCACGTCCGCGATTATAGCCAGACATCTGACGGAACTTGGATATGAAGTACTGACAGGCCGACGGGTATGTCAGGCTGACTGCCGGATGGGCACACCTGATCCGGATGCTCTGTCTGCACATTATGAACGAATCTGTCATCAGAATACACCGATGGAATTTGTATCGGAAGATATCAGGAAGGGATTTACCGGTGTCATCGGCATCCTTCGATGCGGCGAAGGCCCGGTTGTGGCTCTTCGTTTTGACATAGACGCACTTCCCATGACGGAAAACCCGGGATGTGATCATCGGCCAACGCGAGAAGGGTTTGCCTCCCGTAATCCGGGCTGGATGCATGCCTGTGGTCATGACAGCCATATCGCGATGGGACTGGGTACCGCCTGGGTCCTTATGCAGATCCGCGGAGAACTTCACGGTACCATCAAACTGATTTTCCAGCCGGCCGAAGAGGGCGCGCGGGGAGCGAAAAGCATCGCAGCAGCCGGTCATCTGGACGATGTGGACTATTTTGCTGCTACTCATATCGCTCCGGACAATTCTATCGATGATGGCGATATTACGCCGGGGACCTATGGCTCTCTGGCTACCACTAAGTTAGATGTTGAATTTCAAGGACTTGCGGCTCATGCCGGGGGATATCCGGAAAAAGGACTCGACGCCCTGCAGGCAGCCGCCCACGCAGCGGTAGCTCTTGCCGGGATTCCGCGCAACAGCGGCGGGATGAGCCGGATCAATGTGGGTACTTTACATGCAGGAAGCGGGCGCAACGTAGTACCGGATCATGCTGTCATGGAGCTTGAGGTTCGCGGAGAGACTACAGAGATTAACACATTTATGGCCAAACGTGCAGGAGAAATCTGTGAAAGCGCCGCACGGATGACCGGGTGTACCTGCGGGATCCGTGTCGTCGGCGAAGCTCCCTCGCAGGTCAGTGATCTTGCGTTTGTAGAGCGTATCCGGGACATGATCCTGCGGCATTTCCCTCAATATAAAGTCAGCACAGTTTATAATTCTAAAAACTGGGGCAGCGAGGATATCGGTTTTCTGATGGAACGCGTCCAGGCACACGGTGGACAGGCGGTATATATGCGTACAATGACAGCCATGCCGTCCGCTCAGCATACGACTGCCTTTGACCTGGATGAAAAGGCACTGGATAAGGGGATCAGTGTATTTGCCGGAATCGTGTATGATGTGATGAATCATTCCATGTTGTCATAGCTTTTTCCGATCAGAGTCTTTTCCAGTGCTTCAAACGCCGGTATAAAACTGTCCCGGATCAGAAAAAGCATTTCATCAGCGGAATTTTCATCATAGATATGCACAGAAATATTACGTTTTTTCAACATTATCAGCCAGACAGCTTCATCGTTTACAAATCCCATGTGATAACCAAGCTGCAGAATTTCTTTCGGTGAACCTGTCTGTGATTCTTCGATACCGTGTTGACGCATCACTGCCTGTAAGGCTTTCCATGCCAGTTCAAATGTGAGATTAAACTGGCCAATTACTCCCATGCGATAGATCACATTATTATAGGCCATTTCAAAATCTGCATTTTTCAGATCTCTCAGACAATTAGAGAAATTATTGAGCTTTTTCATATAATATCACTCCGTTTTTGTTGATTTCCTGTGCCAGTTCATCGGAAATATTTTCATTCAGATTTATGACATCAAACATCAAAAGCGTAAACTCCTGATCCTGTATCATCCAGTAAAAATCATCGAAATTACCACCCAGAACGGCCAGATCAATATCGCTTCTGGGAGTATGCGTGCCGGTTGCCCTTGAACCGAAAAGAATTACTTTTTCGACATGACATTTCTCGGCAAACTTAGTAATGTTTTTTTTAATTCTTTCTGACAGGTTATCACTCATAGATTTTGAACCTCGATTCGGCTTTATCATAACATGGAGGATTGCAGTTGGCAAGTATCCTTCCGCAAAAATAAGGAAACCGGCTAAATGGATAAAAATATGGATAAAAATATGCTGAAAAAAAGGTTGACAGCCATTTGCAGTTGTGATATTCTATTAAAGTGCCAAATGGTTCGATTGAATAGGGGAATAGTTCAATGGTAGAGCAGCGGTCTCCAAAACCGTAGATGGGGGTTCGAGCCCCTCTTCCCCTGCTGACTATTTTAGCGAATAGCCCAACCCGAAAATAGTTGAAATTCCTTGATTTTTGAGGGATTTCAGCTAATTTTTTTCGTTTTCTAAACACCAATCGAAAAAGCTAAAAGGTCTTTTTATCTATTTTTAAATTCCACAAAAGAGAAATAAGAAGCGTTAAGGGGTATTAAGGAGTATGTTTTTTCGACCCGGATGTTTTTCCCTGGTCGTATGGAAAACCATTAAATATGTTCCAAGTCGATAAATCGCAAGATCTTTTCCGCGAGCGATTTTATAAGCTGGAAACAACACTACATAGGAAATCAACATGAATATATTATCATATTTAGCAAGGGAATAAGTTAAAATCACGCCAAGGAAACCATATGTTATCGCCATTACACTATGTTTTAATGAATCATCCTGCATAATTTCTCTTCGAATCATCAAATATTCCTCTTTGCTACATGTACAATTTGTATAATTATTTGTTGAGTCCATAAAAATCTTCTCCTATTGATGTTAAATTTAGTATATCTATACGAAACATTGATTAAACTACATGCTGGAATCCCAAGCAAGGAGTACGGATGCGAAGCGATCATCGGCGGTCTTTAGAGACGACATATCAGACGGAGGCGAGGGCGCTGGCGTAAAATTGTGGGACCGGGATAAGATTATTCGGAAATTCTTCTAAGATAAATGCAAGAAAATATGGTAAAATGATCATTAAGGAGGATTTTCGAAATGCTTATGGATCAGGATCAACAGATGCGGAACTGTAGAGAAACAATCGCAAAACAGAAACCGATCATTACTATGCTGCCATGCTTTCTTCTCTGTACATTCATTTTGTCCGCCATATTCAGTCTTTTTTGTATATCCGACGTCAGGGCAGAAGTGTCTTCTGAGAAAGGCAGAGAAAACGTTTCGGTTGCAGCACCATCGGTCAACGGTGCGCTTCAGGTCATCGGCACACAACTCTCAGACAGCAAAGGAAAGCCTGTGCAGCTCAAAGGGATCAGTACCCACGGCATTGCATGGTATCCGGAATATATCAATGCAGATTGCTTTACTCAGCTCAAAAACGAATGGAACGTCAACTTGATCCGTCTGGCGATGTATACGGCCGAAACTGGAGGATATTGTACGGGCGGCGATCAGGAATATCTGAAAGGACTGATCAAGAGGGGCGTGGAATATGCCACGGAAGCAGATATGTATGTCATCATTGACTGGCATATTCTCTCTGATGGCAATCCAAATATTTATAAGGAAGAAGCGAAAGCCTTTTTTGAGGAAATGTCTTCCACCTTTACAAATCATTCGAATGTCATGTACGAAATTTGCAATGAACCAAACGGTGGCACAACCTGGGAGGATATTAAATCATACGCAGAAACCATCATTCCAATCATCCGCTCCCATGATGCAGATGCCGTGATTCTGATCGGAACGCCGAACTGGTCACAATACGTGGATCAGGCGGCAGCGGATCCCATCACCGGTTATGATAATCTCATGTACACTCTGCATTTCTATGCCGCTACCCACACGGATACCCTGCGTAACACACTGGCTGCAGCGTTGAAAGACGGTCTTCCTGCATTTGTATCAGAATACGGAATCTGTGATGCCAGCGGAGGAGGTACCATCGATGAAGAGCAGGCAAATCAGTGGATGAACCTGTTGGACCGGTACGGGATCAGCAATGCCGCGTGGAACCTCTCAAATAAAAACGAAACCTGCGCCATCCTGCGGGCG
This sequence comes from Clostridiales bacterium, assembly GCA_021204025.1. Classification (GTDB taxonomy): domain Bacteria; phylum Bacillota; class Clostridia; order Lachnospirales; family Lachnospiraceae; genus Brotaphodocola. The sequence continues at coordinate 95,185 of JAJQAC010000019.1, forward strand.
GACTGCAGCAAAACCAGTGGTTTCACCGAAAACGACCTCTCTGATTGCGGGAAATGGGTTGTATCAAATCTGGAAAAATAAATGTCATTCGGAGGAATAGATGGACGAAGCAAAGGCAAAGCAGATTCTTGGAATTACCGGAAACGACAATGCCAGAACCGCGAAAATAAAATTTCGCAGACTGATCGGGAAATACCACCCAGATGCAGCAGGGGAGAATTCCTCTCATTATCAGGAACAGGCACAGAAGATCAATGCCGCCTACACGTTTCTCAAAAACAAGAACTTCTTCATGGAACAGGAAGAATTCGCTGCTGAAGAAGAACCTGTCTTATGGAACGCACCGGTCAATGAGAACGCATTTACCCCACGGAATATTTACAGCCCTTATCATATGGATATTGATACCGAAGGCATGGTCCAGACCGTTGCCCGGGGAAAGTACATGTGGGATCCGGATGAAGAGGAATTTCCTCTGTTTTTACGGAGCATCTTCCATGCATGCAGGGATCTGCTGGATGAAGCGGATCTCCGATATGGCATTCATGTCGGGACAGACCGTGTGCGCGCCTCCTTCCAGAGACAACTTTTCCACAGCCTTACTTTACAGTATGTCGATCCGGTAGCCTCTCTGGAAAAAATCGCGAAGCCGGAAGCAATCGATCCAGAAGGCCGGAAGATTTATCGTTTTCGGGCTTATATCGGGAAAACGGAAAGCAGAGAGATGCTGGACCGTATTCTGTCCCTGCAAAAAGACGACCGGATTTATCCGGCGATGTTCAAGGACTGGCGACTTACCGTGGAGGATATGCAGGGGAATGGTTTAGGATATTTATCCTTCGTCGAAGATGAATTATATTACTGCCTGTTCCCGCTCATGCACGCGCGCCTGATCCAGGTGAAAATGACTGTCGTCCGTGTACGGATGAAAAGAGAAGTGTTTCAGGATTCTGCGGAAGCGGAGATCCGATTTCTGATACGGATTAAAAAAGAAGCTTCCCAGTATCAGAATCCGGATGGGAATGAGAAAATCCGTCAGATTTTAGAAGAATATCAGAGAGAAGTTTTCAGGCGAAGGAGATGAGCAGGAAGCCAGAAGATGGAAAATTCCGGACAAACATATCCGTCCAGATTAAACCGTTTTTCACTGTAATCCCACCATTTTCTTCTGAAAAGCCTTTCCATAAACCGACCAGTCATATATTCCAGAAAAGAGCACAGAATCATACCGCCCAGAAACAAGAAAAGAAACTGGTTTTCCAGATCCTGCAAAAAAACATGATTCCGCCGAGCGGTTAAAGGATCCGGCAATGAAAGGAATCTTTTCTGGATGCAGCAGCCGCATGATACGCCGGATGAATCCGGGTTTGGAATGGAAAGTATACCAGAACTTATGCTGGTTACGTTCCTGGATGAGAATGGTGATTATATGAGGCCATTCCGGCTGGAGAGTGTGAAATGGTAAAGACGATGAATGGCAGTAATTCTTCTTGTTTCAAATCAGGAAATATGTTTTCACCAATTCAGGTTGCTTTTTTAATCGCAGTGAATTAAACTGTTACTGGGGCAGATTTTTCCATGTTTTGCCAGAAAAGATGCCGAGATGATAACAATATTTGCAAAGGAAAAAGATTATGAATGTGAACACCTTACCGACATCCGTAAAAATTATAGGTGTAGTTTTGCTACTGGTTGTTATTACGTTACTGGTTCGTGTGGTTCTGAAAGCCATTCGGATCAAAAACCACAGAATTCAGACAATCCTTACTCTGACGTACAGCCTGGTTCAGTACGTTGCTTTTATTGTAGGGCTTGCCTGGTGCCTGAGTATTGCGGGTGTGGACGTCAATATGATCCTCGCGAGCGTAGGAGTGGTCGCATTGATCGTGGGTTTCAGTGCAGAGAGTCTGATTGAGGATGTCATTACCGGCCTGTTCATGATATTTGAAAATCAGTTTAATGTCGGGGATGTTGTAGAGGTCGATAACTATCGCGGCACGGTGGAAAATATCGGGATCCGGACAATCAGCTTGCGGGATTCTGGTGATAATATTAAGATCGTCAATAATTCCAATATCAAAAATATGATAAACCTTTCCACCAGTACTTCACGGGCAGTTTGTGATATCCGTGTTTCTTATGATGAAGATCTGGTGAAGGTTGAGGGACTGATAGAAAAATTACTTTCCGTGATTTATGAAGAGCACAGGAATGTATTTCTTCAAAAACCAGAATATATCGGAGTACAGGATATGGATTTAAACTCGTTGGTCCTTCGCGTCGTAGTTGAAGTTGAAGAAGAGAAGATTTTTTCTGGTCGGCGTATATTAAATCGAGAATTGTATCTTGGTCTGGAAAATCTTGGAATACATATGCCTCGATATACGAAAAAGGTATGAGTAGAGAATATAACACAATCCGAACAGACGGTCAGGCGCCTGAGTATTATCAGAGTGTTTGCGAATATTACCAGGGAAACTCTGACGAAATGTATCAGCATGGGGCCGAGATACATAAGACCGTGGAATTTACGGACGAAAAAATAAAGGAAACTGGGACCGGACAAAAGACAACTGGTAAACCAGAAGACAGGCGGCATGCGATGAAACAGATTATGCGCCGGACAAAGTGCATACTGGCGCTTTCTTTTTGTGCGATAGCTGCGATGAATATTCCGGGAGGCGTCAAGCAGAGCGCGGTTTTGAAAACGGTTGCGGATATCGTCACAGTGGATAGTCCCAATGAAACAGGTCTTCCGACAGAGCCTGAAAATTTCGAATCGTTAGGGGAAACCGGGCTCTTGCCTGTCCTTTTGGACGATGAGGAGAAGGAATTTATGGAAACGCTCTGGGCTGCCATGGAGGGCAACGATCCTTCTGTTCTGGAAGATCTGGTACGGCGGCCAATGTTTGTCCAGGTATGTCGAAAATTCTATGCGGCAGAAGAGGACGATACGAAGATCGAAAAAATACTGGCTTATCAGGATGGATGGGGAAAGCCGTATGAAGAAGCAGAAGGGAAAACTTTGCTGGTAAATTATGATCTTGACAATGGTGATTTTGACGAGTGTTATTTTGTGTATTTGGGTGATAGTCGGAACATTCGGTCAGGAACATGCTGTGCGCTGGAAGTATTGACCTTTGAGGGGCAATTGGATATGACCTTTTTCTATCAGGGAGACAGTGAATCCGGCGTTGCGAACGGACAGGGACACTTCTGGGAATATCAGTATGGACATGGGGAGTCTGAAGAAAAATATCATACGGTTATGAGCGGTGATTTTTTCAACGGTTTTTTGTACAACGGAACCGCAATATCTTCATCTGTCTCGGAGGATGCGGGAGTATCTGAAGTTACGGATATGATCGAAAACGGGGTGATTGTATCGGAATCTGGCTTTGACAGTATGGGCGATGAAAGTTATTTCTGGGAAGACGAAGAGATAATAGGAGAAACCTGGGAAAGTGTATTTCGGAATCATGCTGAAGCGGGACGTCTAATTGAAGGATGGAATTAGAGAATCGGTATCTTTAAGAGGCATGAAGGACACTCTTTATTGAGACTCGATTAGATGGTACGGATAACGTGGGACTGGGATGCGAAAGCGGGAAAAAGTATAAGACAGCCGAAATAAACCCGGAGAGACAGAATTATCTGGCTCTCTGAGGCGATCATAAACACAAATATAGCTTAAGCGTTATAGTTCGAAAAGAATGAGGCATACCGGATCGCAATCGCTGCAACTCCAAGACCAAACATAAGAAGCATCCCTTTGATATCGGTGCCGTATTCTTTCCAAAAAATATTTATATTCTTCAACATAATAGTGTACCGCCTATACCATATGAGTTCGATCAGCCTTTCGGCTGGTTTCCATGTATTGCCGGTAAGCGCCCTGCGGGTGTAAGTGCCTTGTGAGTATTCTCAACCGACACCCATAGGATACTGGAAAATTCAGAATATAATCAGGTATGATTTTGAGGAAAAACATGGCAATATTGACTTTTGGACTGTTATAATAGGATATTGATATCATGGTAAAATAAGATTGTATCTAAGAAAAGCTGCTGATATAATGGAATAAGACTATATTTATGGCAAGGGAGGTATGCCGCCCATGAAATTTTCGCTTCCCTATCAAAAGGCTCAGGTTGCAAAAGCGGAAGATCCAAAGATTCCGTCCAGAATACAACAGCCAGACAGTCCTTCCCAGAATACCGTACATCATGCGAAAGAAGGTTTTTTTGTCAGCTGTTCTCTTTCTTATGGTGTACCCGTGAATTTTATTAATGATCAAAAGGATATTTATAAGCCGCTGATCCGGGATCATGCGTTTGTGGGATTCCCGGGCGTGGATGAAGCCGTGGAAGAGGGAAGAAGATACAATCGACACAGCAACAAAAATTATTCCGACTGGATAAAATATGTGGCGAAGACGCCCATTGACGGCTATATCGAATACTATGTAGTGTTTTCGCGTCCGGATGAACAGGGAAAGACCAAAGTTTCATGGATGCTGCAGTCGCATGATACACCGGATGAATCCGGCTTTGGGATGGAAAATGTACCGGAGATTATGCTGGTTACGTACTTGGATAAGAATGGCGATTATACGGAGCCATTCCGGCTGGAAAGCGTGAAATGGTAAATCAGTTATTCACTTACCAAAAACATCACAATAGGAGATTATTTCCCATAAAGAACAGTAACATTAGGATGCAATTGCAATACCGATGCAGGGACAAAGGGTGTTACTTTTCCGTTTAATGCCTGCTGCAAGATTTCCTGCTTGTCGGTTCCAAAAGCGATAAGTACGATCTTCCGTGCTTTCATAATCGTGCCGATGCCCATAGTAAGTGCTTTGGCAGGAACCTAGTCACAGGGTTCATTGAAACATACAAAATTAGTTGCAAGCGGAATCAGTCTCTGTGGTTTTTTATCAAGCGTATTTTTGATCAGTTCACTTTGTGGAATGTTTCAAAAAAGAAATGCTCCTTTTTTAATTATAACGAAAATAAATCGATCACTTGAACTGTATCAAGCTCATATCAATCGCAACTTTTCCCACTCTTTTCCTCATCCTGACACAGGAGGCCGCCGGACTAGCCGGCGGCTTGTTTCGCGTTGATTTTTTGAAAAAAGGAGAGAGAAGGGGTGTGGAGAGAGGCAGGAGAGGGTTGCTGAAGAAAAATAATATATCGGAATCTTTTTCGATTGCATGCCGGGGTGCAGGAATGGTATACTTTCAGCATCCCGGCAAATATCGGAAGCCGGGAATGGATAACAGGAAAATGAGTTAAGGGGAAGATACGTATGAAAGAGTATTTTAGGAAAATGATATTAGCATGTCTGATCGTTATTGCATGTATACAGTTATGCGGCTGCCATTTTTCTTTCTGGAATCTGGAAGGAACCCAGATTGCCGAACTTGGAAAACTCAAAAAACAGCAGGAAAACGGCGTCCAAAATGCTGCCGAAACGATCGGAACAACTCTGTTATATCAGGGAATTTCGAAATCTTATTCAGAGATTAACGACAAGATCCGGGAGATTGAAGCGGATTATCTGGATGAGTCCGGGTATGTAGCCGTGGAAGATGCAGACTCCCTGCTGGAAGCCGTATATCAGGATGTAAAAGAAAAGGTGGACGGAACGATCCTGACCGAATGCTCTTATGCTCCCGGGGATAGCTGCGTGTATATGCAGTTTGCCGGTTGGATTGGAGTAATCTATGAGCCGGAATTTGAGGACGCCCTGTGCGGGGGCGAAGAAGTAAACATATACACCTTCCAGCCTTATTCGTATCAGCGTTTCCGTAATCTTTTTGCCGGCGTCAGCGGTCTGAAAACGGTGGACGAGGCGGCGGATCTTCTGATCGGCCAATTTGATGATTTTACATTTGCGGGGAATTATGATTCCCTGGAAGCTGCCAATCTGCAAAATCTTCTCGATCTCCCGGCGCACAGTATCATCCTGTGGGACGGGCATGGAGGATATCGCGAAGCGACCGGCTCTTACCTGGGCATTGCAGATACCGGTCATAATTATGACTTGTTTGACCTGACAGACGAAGCGTTCAAACAAATGGTAGAAGTATTAGGACCCTACTTACAAGATGATTCTGTGTTTCTGACAGAATCCGGGCATTATGTGGTTACCAGCAGATTTTTTGACAACTATTTAGATGACGACGCATTAAGCGGAAGCCTGATCTATCTGAATGCCTGCCACAGCCTGGAAGAGGTAACCAATGAAGATGGATCCAAAGAGACAGACCAGCGTCTTGCCAGAAGCCTGATGGACAAAGGAGCCGCCTGCGTAGTCGGAAACTCGGGAACTGTGCTTATGGCTTATTGTATGTCGATGGAATATTCTTTCTGTGAGGGCCTTACAAAGAAGACAGAAAGTGGGAAGTATTTATCGATAGCAGAAGCGTTGATATATGCACAGGAGAAACAGGGAGGCCGTGATCCGCGCTATGATTCCTATGTAAGTATCATGTACTGCGATGATTCTGCACTGGACCTTACGATGAAAAACTTTTCCCTTTATGGGACTGCCGAAGGTGTGCTCCTGTTAGAACTGGACAAACTGGTGACAGAACACGGTATGTTCAGGAGTCCGCAGACGGGGAGCATGACATCCTGGCAGGACGCATGGTTTGCGCCAGGCGGGATTATGGGAGCGGCGATCGAGGATTTTGACGGGGATGAAGAACCAGAGATGCTTGTCTGTATCTCAGAACAAGATGACAGTTATACACAGGATGGAGCGTACCATATCATGCTGTATCTGTGGGAATGTAAAGATAGGAGAGCAGAACAAGCCGACTGTGTGCCGTACGGGGCTTACATCCAATCGGAATATCGGGAAGGAAACGTGTCAGAGGTACACTTTACCGCTTCCAACTGGTCGGAAGAAATCCTGGCAATACACACCGTGAAAGTGGATGATCATTGTTATCTGTTTTGTGAAGACCATGAACTGGCGTCCGCGTTTGCGGACGGTTCCGGCCGCAGCTACTGGCTGATGTCTTACCAGGATGGGAAGCTGGAGTACAACGCTTCCTTTACACAGACCGAAGGAGGAAGTTCGGACTTTGCTTATACCGGTTACTGTTTTGATCACGGGGCTCTCAGCAGTTCGGATTTATATTATAAATGGTATGATAATAACGCATTATACCAGGATTATGGGAAAGCGCTTTCCGCATTCTGGGAAAATGAGGGGATTACCATTGATGACCATGGGGATTTTACGTCGATCCTGTCATCGGAGAATGAGGCGGAGCCGGTATTTATCTTCAACAATACACTCGTTTCGCAGACCTATTCCGGTCATTCGACGAAAGCCGTCTTTGAAGCTGATCTGACATGGGGCAACTGCCTGTTAGAGGCGTATGAGCAAAACGGAGAAAATGGGGCAGGAGGAAGATGAAAACCTGCTGCCTCCTTTCAGTTGATAACACTTTTATAATGTATGGTAGCACTATGCAATGTGTAATTGTCCTTTCCCTTTTCAATGGCATCCCACTCGGTCTCGCTGCCTTTATAATAAATATCTTTCAGATCCTTGCAGTCATAAAAGGCGCGGTCACCAATCTTCGTCACATCCTTTGAAATATGGATGGCAGTCAGAGACGCGCAGTTGCGGAACATCTGAGAGCTGATTGTCATCGTTCCGCCGCTCAGGATCCACGTCACCGCATCGCCGCAGGTACCGGATTTTTCCCCGCTTCCGACCGCCCCGGCTGAAACGGAGACAGAGGCACCAATCGGGTTAACTACTTCGTCAAGGACCTCAACATTCTTCATGCCTCTGGTGATTTCCCGATTTATTTTTATATATAGAAATAATTATATACGTCTAAGCCATAATTGTCTACAATGTGTTGGATTGTCTTCCCATCGAAAATCTTCCCCACGAAAATGTAAAAACAATTTGACTTTCTTTGCGCAGGGTGTTATAGTTTAACCAATAAAAGTAAACTGTTGAAGCAGAGATAACGGCAATTATGGACTCACAGAGAGTCAGTGGGGCTGAGAAGCTGACAGAACCCAGATTGTCAAATGGACCGCTGAGGGCGCAGTCAAAAGAGTGATCTGAGTATTCTGCGAAGCGGGGCCGGCGTTAAAAGGCTGACAGTATGTTGGTACTGGTAAGAGGAGCACAGCTTTTTGAGAAGACAAGGTGGCACCGCGGTTAATCCGTCCTTGATGAATGGTATTTCATTCATCAGGGACTTTTTTTATTTCAGTAGGAAAATGCGCCCTATGAAATAAAAAGTCTCCGACGGATCGCACTGCGGCGGAGTGGAATTATGTCGCTAAAGCGTCTACGTTCCACTCCGGTCGTTGCTAAACGTGTGCCACTGGCACACAGCAACCGCCGCAGGCGCAGAATCCTGCTTTGCAGGATTCTTTTTCAAATTATATGGTAAAACCCATAAAGGAGGAAAGAAAGGAATGAGTGTAGAATTAGCGAGGGTAGATGAACGACTGGTTCATGGGCAGATTATGACGGCCTGGGTAAAACGATTTTGGATCCGGCGAATTATGCTGATTGATGATGAAATTGCTCAGGATGAATTTATGAAGCAGCTGTTGGCGATGTCTGCTCCATCCGGCGTAACCGTTGAGGTCAGAAGTGTGGCAGATGCAGCGGAAAACCTGAAGGTTGAGAGTAGTGAAAAGACATTGCTTCTGTTTAAGGAAATTGGAGGTGCGCTTGCACTCATAAAAGAGGGCTATATCCTGAAAGAACTGAATATCGGAAATATTGGCAGTACACCCTCGCGAAGAGCGATAACCAGAGAGGTATACGTCTCAGAGGAGGAGAAAGAGATGCTCCGCAAACTGAATGCGGCGGGTGTGAACTGTTATATCCAGAAACTGCCGCAGGATAACCGCGTCGATATTATGAGCAGGATCTGAAAATAATCCCGGACGGGAAAAGAACCCTTGTCCGAAAAATAATTTACCAACAGGAGGAGAATGGTATGTCACTTTTATTTCACGCAGTTTTAATGTCTTTTTTAGCATGGATGAGTAAAACAGGTGCGCCAATGTGGACAAAATGGTCGCTGGCACTTGGCGCGCCGTTGATTTCCGGAGCGCTTAATGGTGTTATTCTGGGAAATCTTTCTTATGGACTCAATATGGGAGCAACCGTAATGCTGGTATATATCGGTGTTACAGTTATCGGAGGCACAGTCGCCAGCGATGTGATGTTGGGAGGTTATCTGGGAGTTACGATGTCGATGATCGCCGGAGTAGAGCCCGCCGTTGGTATTACAGTGGCTTCCACGCTTGGTTTGCTGGGAACCCTGATTTCCCCGGTAGAAAAGACCCTGAATACCATCTGGGTAGCACAGGCGCGCCGGTATGCTGCAAAGGGAGATACCCGTGGCATTGGTTTCATGAATGTAGTTGCACCACTATTATGGGGATTTTTGATTTATTTCATTCCAGGCTTTATCCTGATTTATTTTGGCAGTGGAACACTGGATCAAATACTGAATGCCGCGCCGATGTGGGTAACAAAGGCTCTGGCTGCAGTCGGACATCTGCTTCCGGCTCTTGGTCTTGCGATGCTGATGAACCTGCTGTATTCGGGGAAACTGGCAGCCTTCTTTATCATTGGCTTTGGCGCCAGTGTTTATCTTGGCCTGGGCGTCACGCCGATCGCGATCTTTGGCGTCGCTCTGGCAATGCTGCATTATTTTTATACAGGGAAGGATGATGATGGATCACCTGTCCCGGCTGCGGAAGAGAAAAAGACCGGCCTGATACGTCTGGAAAAGAGTGATCTCAACAAGTCCTGGCTGCTTTGGATCTGTTTCGGACAGCAGTGCTATAATTTTGAAATTATGCAGGGCGTAGGATTTTGTCACGCAATGACCCCGATTATCCGCCGTTTATATCCGGACAATGCAGAAAAACGGCGGGAGGCGCTGGAACGTCATCTGGTTTATTACAATACCGAAAACAATTTTGGTGCGGCGATTGCAGGTATTGCGGCATCCATGGAAGAAGAATTGGCCGGAGGCGCGGAAATCTCAAGTGCCGCAATCAACAGTATCAAGGCTGCCCTGATGGGACCTCTGGCCGGCATCGGAGATACCGTTACCCAGAGTCTTGTGAAGACGGTCTTCCTTGGAATTGCCTGTGATATGGCTCTGAATGGAAGCGCTTTTGGACCGATATTTTTTATTATAGCAATGTCAGCATACGCGCTGATTCTTAGCAACCGTGCATTTTATCTGGGTTATTATTCCGGAAAAACCTCCATTCTGCGTCTGCTGAGCGGCGGACGCATGAAACAGGTCACGGAAGCAATGAGCGGCCTGGGATTGATGGTGCTTGGCGGATTGGTGGCGTCCAGTATTGCTGTCAGTACGCCGCTCACGATTACGGCCGGGGAGACCTGTGTTGTACTGCAGGATGTACTCAATGCGGTTCTTCCGGGGATGCTTCCCCTGATCGCATTTCTTTTGATTTATCGCCTGGTTAATAAAGGTGTAAAGCCCGTGAGGATCATATTGATTATTTTTGCAGCCGGCGTTATCGGGTCACTGCTGGGTATTCTGGCGTAACTGTTTTGCAAGAACGAATTTCAGATTTTTTATATTTTTAAGTTAAGGAGCATCCGGCCCGGATGCCCCTTTTTTAGTATGTCTGTTATTTTCTTCCAATCCATATTTTCAATCACCATACAACATCATTTGCATGATGTTGTAAATTTCCACGGAATCCGGTAAATATGCCGTTTTTTAAAAAGAAAATCCGTTAAACACGAAAAGATATTTTTCGTTGAAAATAATTTTGTGTAGTTTTAAATTCATATAATTATTTTGCGAGTATTTTCTCTTGCAAAATATCCATAAATGATGTAAAATGAGATAAATTTATGAATTCAACAGAATGAAAATTATGTTGAATGACGAAGGGAATCTGGATGGAGAGTAATATTCGAAAGCTAAGGATGGAAAAGAACAATATTTCACAGATGGAGCTGGCCGAAGCGATTGGTCTTTCGCAGCAGATCATAAGCCGGATGGAAAGGGACCGGAGTAAGATTCAGGTCAAAACCCTGATTGATATTGCTGATTACTTTGGTGTATCTACAGATGAAGTACTGGGATATCATCCCAAAAAAGATATAAGCAGGAAAACAGTCGATGAATCGTCGGAACGATTGCAGTCAGTGGTCTATGATCTTCTGGTAAGCGCGAAGCGCTGCCTGGAAGAAAGCGGGATATAAAAAACCGGACGATTTACGTCCGTTTCAATAAAGAAAAAGACACAGGAGACAAGAAGATGGGATTAAAACTGGATTGGAGATTTCCTTTACAAAAGAGATTTTCTTTAGAAAAGAGATTTTCTTTAAGAAAAAATATTTCCTTTACAAAAGATAAAACAAAGATGGTGCAGGGTGCTGCAAGGTCTTACTGTCAGAGGATCCTTCGACCTGGCAATCAGCGATACGTCAGACAAAGAAAAATACTCATACGCAAGACGGTTGGATGGAATACCGGCTTTACTTAGTTATGCCGTTCATCGGAAGAACCGTGTCAGTATTCGGATCTGAATGATGGAACTGTTTAGATCGCTGCAATGGAGGTTAAAAAATGGGGAACAATGGTTTACAGGAAAAGATCAGAAAATTCAAAAGAATCATAGCTGTAATTTTGTGTGTCATTATGGCTACAGGAACCGGCGTATCGTCATTGGCAGAATTAGGACCTTTAAATATCTGGATTCCTATTGCTTCTGACAGTAATGCAACTAAGGCGGGTGACGATGAAGAAGAACAGGAGGAGAGCAGGGTTGTGATCGCTTCCTGGTCGGATGCGACACTCTCCGACGCGACAGCTTCCAATGCGACCAACTGGCAGGCTGAACTGCAGACCCGGATCGATGCTCTGCCGGGCATTCAGGAAATCCGGGAGGATGAGACGAATGAATTGCTGGTCGATACCTACTGGGAAGTCCTGGATATCATGGACGTCCTGAACGATCAGGTGGGCGTGGCGCTGTACGACTCGATCATGGACGCAGACGACGGTTCGATCGAGGGAGCAGACGAGCTGGATGTGAGCAGGCTGTATGAGATCGCAGATTATGTGATGGCGGCATATGCTGCGCTGGAAGCGTCCGAACAGATGGAAGATCCGATTCCCGGGACGTATAATGGCCAGATCAAGGTCGAGGTGAAGGATTATGACGGAGATGATCAGGCAGTTCTGACGCTGGAGATCATGGGAGATCCGGATGAGGACTCGGCGGCGGATAACCATACGAACGATTATTATTCTTTCTGGACCGCGGAGACCCTGACGCTGGATTACACGATCTACGGAGGCATCCCGGAGAATTATACCTACCGGATTTATTTCATGCCGGCGGATGTGGAAGGTCTTTACAGCTCTCTGGAAGAAGGGCAGTCGATCGGTGAATATCTGAAGGATCAGCTTACCTTTTATACGGGCAATGCGAACGCGTCACTGACATGGGACGATAAGCTGGATGCCTGGTATCTGGAGGTTGCGGAGAAAAGCTATGACGGTACTTATGGCGGTACGGTGCAGGTGACTTATCCGTCTCCGGACACGCCTGGCGGAGATCTGTATATCTTTGGCGTGATCTATGATGCGAATACCGGAAATATTGTAAGCAATAACTGGAACGCTTTTGACGCGTACTGGCAGACGGAACCGGAGACCTTTGACGTGTTGATTGAGCTGGATGAGACTCTGGACGAGGGACTGGTTCTCGAATCGGGCGAAGGATCGTCGTCGCCGCATGTGGCGGTCAAGGATAATCCGGATCAGGAGATTGTTTATATCATCAGTATGGCAGATACCACACCGGCATCAGACCGGGAGGACAGTACCGGCGAGGATCTGATCCGGTATATCGATGTAACAGATGTCATTACGCTCCCGGCCGGGATCTCGCTGGATGCGGATGTGATCCTTGAGGCGACGGTAACGGAAGAAGACGGGGCACAGTTTATCCGCTTTAATTCCGGTGGGACAGTCCTGATGCTGGTGAATCGCAGTGAAAATAACTCCAGCGGGTATTCAATTCCTTATTACAACGCCACGGATAACACAATCACGCTTACATGGCGGATCGAAAATGCGACGCTGGATGAGACGACTGGTCTGGCGGATAGTCAGATTGAAAACGGAGTCTGGGAGGTCTGGTTAAACGGAGATTATCTGATTGCCGATGAGGATGTGTTCAGCAGTCAGGCAAGCCATGAGATTAAGAACGAAGTTACCTATCATTACACTTATACCTGGTCAGAAAATCAGGAAAACAAGAGCGAGGCGACCATCGAAATTGCAAATCCGTCCAGCAATGTGGTGTTGAGTAAGACCAAGGATCGCAGCGGTACCGTGTATATGGGGGAGGACGCTTATTATACCATCTCTCTGTATAACCAGGGAACCGTGGGCGCGACGGATCTGCTGACACTGGAAGATACCGGGCTGGATACCACGCAGTATATCACCCCGGCAAATATTATCAAAATGTTTTTCGGAGATAGTGACGACGAAGATAAGTATCTGGCTGAGGATTCCGGCAGCTATCTGACTCTTACCATCACAGACGCTACGGTCTATTATGACGATGCTACGGATCTGGATATGACTTATGATATGTCCGGTGAGAAGACTGTCTATAAGACGAATGCCAATAACTACCTCAACGCGAAACCGGAGCATACCGGGGTGACGATCATGATGACCCGCATGGACAAGTATACGATCGAGGTCCTTTTTACGGATGGCAGCGACACCTTCTACGGAGGATATGTGAGCGATGAGAAGGAGCTGACTGAGCTCTTCCGTGAGATCGGTTATGTCGTGACAGCTGACGCCAGATATAGCGCGGTCTGGAATCTGAGCGCCGCCGGTACACTTACGGGAGGCGATACATGGCATTACCGGGTCTATTCGTCGATGAAAGATACGTTCCAGTATTATGAGGATCTTTATCTGAATCAGGCGGACGGGTATAACACGGCGGCGAATACGGTCACTCTGTATTATGACAATTCCGGTAAGAGCGAAGAAGACTACCAGCAGGAAAAGACGAAAAGCGCGACCTACACAAACATAATGAGGGATTACCTTGTTAATAAGAAAGTGAATCAGATCGATGGCGAGGCAGCCGGCGACACCGACGTCTTCTACCGTGGATCGATCATTACCTATCAGTTGGAAGTGGAGCACTTCGGTACCGGAACTGTGGAGGATCTTCCACTGGTTGATAATTCGAAAGGTTCGCAGAGTCTGCTGGTTCCTCTGGAACTGAATAAGGAGTCAATCCAGGCCGGTAACTGGCCGGTTTCATGGGATACGATACAGAAAGATACTGCGCATCTGGTTACCATAAACGGCGTCACCTACTATGATCTGTGGTACACGGACACGCGCGCAAGTTCTACCAATTTTACAGGTACTTATAATCTTGTCTGGTTTGATGAGACGCACTGTGCGGCGTCGGTGGAACTGACGACGACCAACCAATACGCTCCGACGACTTATACGTATGTAATTACATGGAACTATCATACGCTTGAAGGAAACGGAGATATATTCACTTATTATATGCTGGTCGAAGCAGACGCAGATAAGGTGGTGAATGCGCAGAATACCGTGTATCTGAATAACCGGTATCGGCAATACCACGGTAGTTACCGTATTTCAGCTCTGTACGATGAGATTGCGGAGACAGAGATCAAAGCGGGCTCATTGGATAAAAAGATCCTGACGTCAGACACCGATGTAGGAGACTCAGAAAACGAAACCTATGCGGAATCCAGTGTGCTGGATCTGGCAAACGCTGATACGACGACAGTCCGCTATAAGTTATGGCTGCAGACAAAGAGCGGCAACTCTGAGATGACGTTTCAGCAGGTAAGGGATATCCTGCCTTATACCTACGGGGTCTTTACCTGGGAAAAGGGGAAAAATGTAAAAGTATACGGATCAGTATATGAGACCGCGGTTAAGGATGACAGCGGCAAGGAACTCTCCCCGGGTCTTGAGGATAATTATGAGATCTACTATTCAGACGCAGAGGGAAAAGAAGTTTCTGTGGATGCTGATGGATACTATGAGGAGAACGGCAGTCGGATCCCGGCCTATCAGGCAATTTCATGGGGTGATGGCAATATCACACTCCCGGAGGACGCGGAGGGGATCTGGATCTATGTAGAACTGGATTTCTCTCTGAAAGAAGAGGATCAGACGGACTATGCGGAAGCAGTCAGCGGCTATCTTAGGAATACGTTTTCTGCAGTGATTCCAGGGAATACAACCGTGGACACTGCAGACGTGATTCACACAGTGAAAAAGGACGCGAAAGCGTATCTCCAGAAGGGCGTATACTGGATTAAAACCTATGGTTCCACCAGTTCCAACAACGCCAGTGACCTGCGGAACATTTATTATAATTCTGTATCGTCTGATGGAAATGTCGATAAAGCTCGCGTAGCATACTATATCCAGCTGTATAACGCCAGCTCTTCCTACCTGTATCTTGAGGAGATACAGGATCTGGCGCCGGAGGGCTTTACCTTTGTCTCTCTCTATGGGGCGGCAACCGGGACACCGGGATCAGGAGCATATGAAGGAGGAGGAAACACGGCAAATACAGAGGTTACTACGGATCCGGATTCTCCCGTTTCCTCTCTGTCCGGCGATGATATCAGCGAAAAGCCGATCTGGAAGACGGCGCATATCCAGGCGGAAGAGGGAACAGACGGTGTTCTCCGCTTCCTGATCGATAATGAGGGCGGCGACCTTCATGAGGATGAGACGACCGGATATTGCTATCTGGAGGAGGGTGAAGCAATTTGCTTTATCGCGGAATTTGAAGTGGGAGTGGATTCGGAGACCGAAAAGTACGCGGAAAATAAGATTGCTATGCCGTATGTGGATTTCTCAGACGGAGAAGTTACGGTGGCGAAGGTCAGCGGTACGGCAGTCAACGCCTATGAGAGCACAACTGTGGCGCAGAACGTGGGAGGCTGCAGCATACTCGACGAGACAGAGCGGCGCGTAGAGGGCTTTCAGAGCGTCACGCCGAAGAATGATGGTATGGAGATCAGCCAGTGGCTTACCTCGGATGTAACCGTGCGCAGGGGTGCGATTATTCCTGGTATCAATAAAGCAGTGATTACGGACGTCGACGAGGACGGAGGTGATACTGTGGAATGGCAGATCACTGTCAGCAATGACGGCGAGATCCCCATGGAGAATTATACGATCAGGGACATTATGGATAGCCCGTATCTGCTGATGGGCGCTGTGAATTATAAGATCTATGAGGGGGATGACCTTACTGCTACCCCGATCATGGAGATAGAAAACGGTGGAAATCCGATGTTTACCATAATCAGAGACAGCACTACTTCGGAAGAAGCTCTGGCGGATGATTCCGAGTATACCCTTACTTGGCACTGGCTTAATGTGCTGCTCAGAGACGATGGTGAGGGAAGCGCTAAATCCGGAGAAGCCATTGAGGTCTCCGGCCTTCCGGTCAGCAGTTATATTTCGGGTACAAAGGCTACAGAAGCGGTCACGATCAATGTGACTGTCGGCAACGAGTTGGATGGATCTGACATCAACAACTATCTGTCGATTGACTTTACCGATGTTGTCTTTGCGATCCCTGCGGGAGGAAGAGGGGTACTGACTGTCACGACGAAGGTGCCTGCAGGCACCGGCGTATCCACTGGCACTTATTATAACCTTGCGAAGATTATACCGACGCAGGTGTATGAGGACGATGCGGTCAGCATCGGTGACGCGGTGTCAGCGACGGCCGATACCAGCGCTTATGTGAAATCCAGCGATCAGATCCATGTGACAAACGGTTACTCGACCAGTGCGCAGAAGTGGATCCAGAGTAATGACAATAAGGACAGGGTAGCCAGATCGGAGACCGGCATCCATTATATCGAGCTGGACAGCGAGAGCGAGACATTTACCTATACTCTCGAGGTGACCAATAACCTGAGTTCTTCGATGAGAAACCTGATTATCGTGGACAGCCTGCCGCAGTCCGGAGATTACTCACCGTTCACGACGCAGAATGAGAAAACCGAGCACGGAAGCCAATTCCAGGTTGATTTTTACGACGGCGCAGTAAAGGTGATGAAGGGTGTTAAGACCGAAGAAGAGATCAAGGATGATACGCCCGCGGAGGCCACGATCGACACCACTGCGAAGGAAGATGGCAATATTACAGATAAGGTTACGGTTCTCTACAGCGAATACAGTGAGTTTGGCAAAGGTATGTCGGATGGAAATAAGTGGGCGAGTGACAGCACGGCGGATGACGGTGGAGACTTCTGGACAACGGATTATGAGGGAGCACGATCCATCCGAATCGAGTTTAACGAACCGATCGAAAAGGGCAAGTCGGTGCAGGTGAGCTTTACCGGAAAGATTTGCACGACGAACGAGGCAGATATCGCGGAACCGGGAGAGATCGGATGGAACAGCTTCGCCTACAAGTATACGACGGATAAGTCAGAGTCGGATACCTCGGATAATGGCAGCAATGAGGCGACTCTCTGGGCGGCTCCCAGAAAGGTAGGTATCAAGTTCCCGGACATGCCGAAACTGACAAAAGAGATTATGGGTGTCGACGAAGATGCTGCAGCTAATATGAAGGATCAGACGTTCCGATTCCTTGTGCATGAGGGAAAATACCTGTCTGGGTTTGATTACACCGGTAAGAATACGACTTCACTGGAAAAGGATCTGATCGATGCACTGGAGGAAAATAATCTTAAGTACTTCACGAAGGAGCTTACAATCGACGTATCGGAAAGCCTTACGGGGACGATCACTCTGGATCCCGGAGATGCATTTACTTACGTAAACGAAAAGCCGTACACCGTGGTAGAGCTTCCTTACAATAACAGCAGCCGGCCGGGTAACGATGCGTTTATATATGGCTATATGGCGGTCGGAAGTAGCTATGTACAGAAAAATGTGATTACCTTTACCTATACCAGTGGTACCATGGTCCGGGTATATGCGGACAATAAGGTGATCGAGTGGGCTCTCGACGTCGCAAAAGTCGACAAAGACACCGAAGAACCGATTCCGGGAGTGGTGTTTGGCCTGTATGCAGCGACGAAGCCGGATACGAGTACTTCTGAGAGCCTTATGGAATCTCTGGAGGGCATACTGGCAACGCCGTCTGACGCGGCGAAGATCAAGGTTGCGGATGACGATGGAGATGAGAGTACCTGGTATCTGATCGACATGCAGACGACGGATGAGGATGGGAAGATACTCTGGAGCGGCATGACAGACAGCATTTATTACCTGAAAGAGCTGAAAGCCGCGGACGGATATTCCCTGCTGACAGAACCGATTCTGGTCGATTACTGGGAGCAGCAGGTGAATGGTACCAGCGAGTCGGAGGATGGAACCTACAAGATTATCCATATGACGGTTGAAAACAAAGTAGGATATCTCCTGCCAAAGACCGGCGGACACGGAACATTATGGATCCAGCTGCTTGGGTTATTGCTTATGAGTATGGGCGTAAGCTTAACATACATAACCAAAAGGAAAATCACAAGTTCAAGGAGGACAAAGTAAAATGATGAAGGGGAAACTGAAACAACTGATCAGTGTCCTGCTGATCTCGGTACTGGTGCTGTCGATGGCAGCACCGGGGATCGCTTTTGGCGGCGTAGGTACGACGACTGAAAGCAAAGCGAACAACTCACTGACGATTTCTTCCGTAACATCCGGACATACCTTTGAGTTGTACCAGATCTTTGGCGGAGACCGTGTCAAGGATGATGACGGGACAGAGCGTCTGACCAATATTATCTGGGGCGATGGTGTAGATTATACGACGGAAAAAAACTACACCGATAAATACGGAACAACTGTTCTTGGAACAGGAAATTATATTGACGCTTTGAAGAGCAACACCATCATTGGAGACAAATTTGCCAGCGTGGATGCAGATGATCCGAGCGCGGTAGCTGTGGCATATGGCCTTTCTCAGATTGCCAGTATGAGTGATGCTGCGTATGCTTTTGCGGAAGTGACAAACAACTTTCTTGTTGAAAATAAAAAAGAAACAGGTACGTTGAAAAGTGTAAGTGACACGGAAGCAACTTATACATTTGATGGTCTGTATGACGGATATTATCTGTTAAAAGATAAAGATGGAAGTCTGGAATCAGCACAAGATCAACAGAAAAATACGCCATCTTATACGCTGTATATTCTCTACATTATAGGCGGAGGAAATGTCGAGGTTGATGCTAAGGCAGATACGACAACGATCGAAAAGTTTATAGTAGATCCGGATAATTCAAGCAATCTGGAAAAATCTGAAGAATACAGTATCGGCGATCCGATCACCTATCAGCTGGATTCGAAACTTCCGGATATGGAAGGCTATGAGAGCTTTTGGTTTGTAATGCAGGATACCCTCTCCGAAGGACTGGATTTTGATGGGATCAAAAGTGTTAAAGTTGGAAACATAGTTGTGGATGAGGATACAGAAGGGACACAAGGCTATCGCACATATACACTTATCAGGGATAGTGAGCATGATGATGATAAGGATGAGCCGTATTCTATTTACATTGTATTTAACGACTTCCTGAACAGCTATAAGGATTTAACGAAAGGTACGCCGATTACTGTTCAATATAAAGTGCATATTAATGAGTATGCGAATATTGGAACAGTGGGAAATGACAACACAGTCACTTTGTACTATTCTCATAATCCATATGACGAATATGACGGAGAACCAGATGAGGACGATTTAAAGGACTGGGGATATGGAAAGACCCAGGACAAGAAGACTATCGTTTATACAACGCAACTGAAGCTCAAGAAAATTGACGCACAGACAAAAGAAACGTTAAGCGGTGCTAAGTTTACATTGACAAGCGATGACTCTTCAAAAACGTATTATCATCTGGAAACGTCAACAAGCTATAAGTATACAGAAGATGAGAATGGGCTTTACGTAAAAGTTAATGATGAATATGTATTGTATGATTCGGAAGACGAATCTCATAAAGGACTTAAAAGATATACACGCGTGACAACCGATACCGATAACAAATATTATGTTACAACTGAGGCGAAGGATGGAAGAGAAGTAATCGAAGGTGTAACCGACGAGAACGGAGTTGTAACGTTTGTTGGCCTTGGCGAGGGTACTTACTATCTGGAAGAGACTGCTGCGCCAAACGGATACAGTAAGCGGGAAGGAAAGATCAAGGTAGTCGTAAGCTATACAGATCCGGAAATTACCGAAGGGAATCAGCCTGATCAGAGTTATAAGTGTAAGTGGGAATTCGAAGTTTACGATGGCGAAGATGAAAATTATGACGCAGATGTTAAAGCGGAGGGGGATTATATTACCATAACCGTTACAAATACCTCCAGCGCACTCCTTCCTGCTACCGGTGGCATCGGCACGATGGTATTCACCGTAGCTGGTCTCTGTGCAATGGCAGGCGCGGTTCTCTTCCTGTACACAAAGAAACGCCGAGAAGAGCTGTAAGGAAATGATCGTATGAAAAAACGATGGTCAACAGTCATCATTGTCCTTCTCTTCGTACTGGGATGCTGTATCCTGCTCTATCCGATCGTCAGCGACTACTGGAACTTTAATCACCAGAGCCGTGCGGCGGCGATTTACGAGGAGGTTATCGGAGAGATTGAGGAGAAGGACTATGATGCGATGCTGGAGGCTGCGCAGGCGTATAATCAAAGCCTTCTGACGAAAGGAAGCCGGTTTATGCCAACGGAAGAAGAAGACTCGTATTATCGTTCTCTGTTGGTGATGGAGCGTACGGATGTTATGGCTGTATTGGAGATACCTGCCATCAACGTCTACCTTCCGGTCTATCATGGGACAGACGATGATGCTCTCCAGTCCGGGATCGGGCATGTGGAGGGTTCGTCCCTGCCGATTGGTGGGCCCGGCACCCATGCGGTACTCTCCGGACACCGGGGGCTTCCCTCGTCCAAGCTGCTGTCTGACCTCAATCTGATGCAGATCGGCGATCGCTTTATGATCCATGTTCTTGGACAGGTATTAGTCTATGAAACCGACCAGATTGAAGTGGTGCTGCCGTCTGAGATGCAGAGTCTGGCGATCACCAAAGGAGAGGACTATGTGACGTTACTTACGTGTACTCCTTATGGGATTAATACGCACCGGTTGCTGGTAAGGGGACATTACGTGGAGACTCTGACTGAGGAAGATAACAAAAAGAGCGGCGGCGGGAGCACCATTTCTTACCAGTGGAAGCCGGACCGCAGCGAGATCCTGGCACTGATTCCTGTACCGTTCCTGATCGGAGCGCTGGTAATCGTTTTAAAGAAGCCGGCGAAAAAGAAGAAAAAAGGAAGAAGCAGAGGCAGTAGCCGTAAGAAAGACTACAAGTAAGAACAGCAGGAAAAGTAACAGCAATCATTAAGAAGAATAGCATTCATAATAAGAATAGCTATCCTGGTGATAAAAGCAATAGTAACAGTAAGTAGAGTAACAACAATAGTAGCAGAAGGAGGAGCCATGATGATTAAAAGTAGAGGGATCCGGCACATAGCGGTGTTGCTTGGCCTGATCCTCATGGCGCAGATGGCTTTCCCCGCGTATGCGGAGATTTCTGCAGACCAGACGGAAAATGCAGATATCGATATAACAGAAGAGATTTCTTTAGAAACCGGGACAATTACAGCGAGAGTTGTGTGCGTGAGTTCTCTGGATTCGTCTGAGACTCCGCTGGCAGGCGTAGGTCTGTCCCTGTACCGGGTCGCGTCTGCGGCAGTTAGTGACGGGACGATCCAATATATACCAGTTGACGTATTGTCAGGTTACGAGAAATTTTTCAACGAGGATTTTAGTTCCGATGACGTAGCGAACACGGCTTCGGAAATCGTATCTCAGACGGATCTGAGCAGCTGTCTGGTATCTGTCCTGACAACCGCCGAGAATGGTTCCGTTGAGTTTGAAGGATTGTCGGCCGGGATTTATCTGATCGATCAGACCGGCGCTTTGGATGGTTACGTGAGTACGACGCCTTATCTGATCAAACTGCCGGAGATCGAAGAAAATGACCTCTTCTGGGATTATGATCTGATGTTGACGACACAGGAGACGACCGGTACAGCGGAAGAATGGGATCTCTCCAAAGCGGGGACGCTGACGGTCAACGCCGGTTATGTTTCCACAGGAACGGATCGTACTCCGGTCGTAGGAGTCGAGTTTACCGTGTATCAGGTAGCGACTGTCACGTTGAGCGGCGGTAATGTCTACTATGTCGCAGTAGATGCGCTGAAGACATACGAGAGTCAGATGAACTCTGCCACCACGACAGACAGCTACAGTGAACTGGCCGCAGAGCTCGCCGCGGTGATTGCCGGAGATGATACGCTGGCCGGACAGCTTAAGATCGGGACGCAGGAAAGCGGATCAGACGGCAATGCGGTGTTTGAATCGATGATGTCCGGGATGTATCTGGTCGTTCAGACCAATACCGTGAGCGGTTATCAGGCGATCAGCCCGTTCCTTGCCTGTCTGCCGATGACGTCGGAGGATGGGAGTGGATGGGATTACAACATTCAGGCTCTGCCTAAGCTGGGCAAAACCAGTACGGGCGGAGGCAGCAGTTCCAGTGGCGGACACAGCAGCGGAGGCAGCGGTGGAAGCAGTTCCGGTTCCGGCAGCGGAGGTCCGGGCAGCGGTAGTTCAAGTGGAAATCCTGCTGACACAGGCAGCCCGTCAGGAGATCTGTATGAGATCGTAACAGATTCTCCCCTTTCTCCGCTTCTTCCACAGACCGGATTGCGCCGCAGTATCGTGAGTTTCCTGGCGATTGGCGGGATCTTTTTCATCACACTTGGCTGGAAACTTGGTGGATCGAAACAATGAGGTTTTTAGAAAGACTGAAAAAACGATTTACCAGAAGTAATGATTCGGGAAAGCCTGCCCGCTGGTGCAGGCGGACTTTCATCATCCTTGGCGTGTGTATGCTGGCTGGCGCTGTAGGCATGGAAGTGCATTATGCCTGGGAAGAACATCAGGCAGGCAGGGAAACAGAGAAAGCGTATGAGGAACTGCAGACCGTGATCGATATCCTGCGCATGGAGGAGTCAGCGACACCGGCTGAGCCGGTATCGGATGAAGCAGAAGCGGAGCCACTGGATGCTTCCAGGTATCTGGGGATCCTGCGGATCCCGGAGTTTGACCTGAATCTTCCGGTTCAGTGGGAATGGAGTTATCCGGCATTGCGGCTGACCCCGTGCCGGTTTACGGGAAGTGTACAGACGGGCGATCTGGTGATCTGCGCTCATAACTATTCTTCCCATTTTGGAAATCTGAGGAACCTGTCTTATGGAGCGGCTATCACCCTGGAGGATATGGACGGGACAGTTCATCGGTATCGAGTGGAAAGCGTTGAAATAATCGGACCCAGGGATGCCGGACAACTGCTCGACGGAAATTGGCCGTTGACACTTTTTACCTGTACTTATGGGGGAGAAAACCGTGTTGTGGTGCGGTGTGGATACGATGTATGAATGGCCTCACATCAAATTGACGTAACCACGCCATCTGGCGTGGTTTTTTGTCCAAATAACAGAACTGCTTTCAGCAGATCATTCATTGAGAAAATAATTAAAATTGAGATAGATAATCGGAACCTCCGAAAAGAGTTGACGTTATGCGGACTTTTGTTGTTTGTAATCGGCTGGAAACTTTTCTTCGGAGGAAAGAGACATCTTGGACAGGAAGCATAAAGCAGGGATTGGATTGATGGCTGCGGGTATCGTTTTGATGGCCGCAGCCATCGCTTTGTTAGGTTATAACCGCAGGGAAGATCAGAGAGCCGGCGAAGAAGCTCTGGAACTGGTTTCTCAGATCAGGCAGGAAATATCTTATCGTGAATCTTTATCAGATAAAGAAGAACGATTTACCGATAGGGATAATGAGGATACGATTGTCTCAGAGACAGAACTTTCGGGTGACGAGGCCGTTACCATGATCGACGGTTATGATTATATTGGCATTCTCGTAATACCTTCTCTGGGTCTGGAACTTCTCGTGATGGCGGAGTGGGATTACGCCAGGTTACGCATTGCACCCTGCCGGTACACAGGCTCTTTAGAGACCGGAGATCTGGTCGTTTCGGGGCATAATTACAGCCGTCATTTTGGCAGACTGAAAAACCTTGCCGCCGGCGAGGATGTTATTTTTACGGACATGGATGGAAATGTATGCTATTATAGCGTAGTGGAGACTGAGATCCTGGAACCGACCGCGATTGAAGAAATGACAGACAGCGGATATCCGTTGTCGTTATTTACCTGTACCTACGGCGGGCAGACCCGCGTGACGGTACGGTGTGAGTATAAAAATAGAGGGGAATTAGTGTGAAAGAAAGTAGCGGATAGCCAAGAAATGGCATACTGAAATAAGCTGTC
>JAJQAC010000070.1 GCA_021204025.1 Clostridiales bacterium
CTGGATGGAAAAATAATTTGTAGTTTGCGTCTCCCTCAATTCGCCGTCCGACAGTATAGATTCATCATACATTTTTTGTAGGAATTTTCAAGTTAAATCGTTTGCAGAAATATATTTTCGTCACTATTGACAATTTTTCTTACGTTTTTTGTACAAAAAGCCTTTTGTTGTTTACATCTTCTCAATAACCAAAAACGATGAAAAACAAAAAGGAACTGTTGCTGCTGCAGAAGATCATCTGCTTTCACAACAGTTCCTTACCTATTGCGGTTAAGGATTCATCAGCGAACCAGGCAAGGTTTCTTCGGATTGAACTTCCAGCCCGGAATCAGATACTGCATACCGATGGAATCATCTCTGCCGCCCAGGCAGTTGTCCATATACAGCTTGTTTGCCTTGAGAACCTGATCCATATCGATCTCAACACCAAGACCCGGCTTCTTCGGTACTGCTACACAGCCATCTACGATCTGCAGCGGCTCCTTGGTCAATCTCTCGATACCTTCCTGCCAGATCCAGTGGGTATCCAGCGCGTTGTACTCACCCGGTACAGCTGCGCCTACCTGAGTGAACATCGCCAGGGAGATGTCGAAGTGGTTATTGGAATGGCTGCCCCAGGTATAGCCAAAGTCATGGCACATCTGAGCCACACGCACGGAACCGGCCATCGTCCAGAAATGCGGATCAGCCAGGATGATATCTACTGCCTGAGACTCCAGAGAATGTCCAACCTCTCTCCAGTCGGTAGCGATCATGTTGGTAGCAGTCGGGAATCCGGTACGTCTGCGGAACTCGCTCACGATCTCACGTCCGGAATACACGCCCTCAGCGCCGCACGGATCTTCACAGTAAGTCAGGATACCCTTCATACCTTTCACATACTCAACCGCTTCTTCCAGCAGCCAGCCGCCGTTCGGATCCAGGTCGATCCTTGCGTCCGGGAATGCCTTCTTCAGCTCACGGATGACATCCATCTCCTCATTACCCGGAAGAACGCCGCCCTTTAACTTGAAGTCCTGGAAACCATATTTCTCATGAGTTGCCTTCGCAAACGCCACGATCTTATCCGCGGTAAGAGCTTCCTCATGACGGATCCGGTACCACTCGCAGTCCGCATCCGGCTCATGATCATACGGAAGATCGGTTTTATTCGGATCACCCACAAAGAACAGATAGCCAAGCATACGCACCTTGTCTCTCTGCTGACCGTCGCCAAGCAGTTCGCAAACCGGTACGCCCAGATACTTGCCCAGCAGATCCAGACACGGAGCCTCGATTGCAGTCATGACATGTACGCCGGTACGCAGATCAAAGGTCTGATTACCTCTGACGTCTTCTTCGCCCTTAGAATCCAGATGAGCCTTTACCTTCAGCAGCGTACTCTTGTACTCGGAAATCTTTGTGCCCTCAACGATCGGGATGCACTCCTCCAGAGCCGCAGTGATCTTCTTGCCGCCCGGAACCTCGCCGATGCCGACTTCACCGTTATCCGCATGCAGGATAACAACATTTCTGGTGAAGAATGGGGAATGAGCACCACTCAGGTTCAGTTCCATACAGTCCTTGCCCGCTACCGGGTAAACTTCCATCTTGGTAATTACAGGTACCATAATTAAAACCTCCTCTTTATTTTTGGATTGTTTTATATGACTATTATGCCATATTTTTTGAGATAAGTAAAACATTACTTTGAATGTTTTTCACAAATTGTTGAGTTCATGCAGTTAATGCAGGAACATGGAAAGAATCAACAGCTCTACGATCCCAACCAGCGCCATAATCAGGGATATCGCCGTCTTGCACCACACCTGATCCTTTAATTCGGTTACGCCGAGTTTCCTCCTTTGCATTTTCATTTCCACGAGTTACTTCTGCTGATTAAAATTATCCCATATTTTTCTCAATAAGTAAAATTAATAGTTTTACTGATTCTCTTAGAAAAATTATCTTTTCGAGTATCCGTTTTTAACTCCATCCAACATAGAGCGTAAACATGCGCACGACACAGCCGCAAAATTCCTTATCCAGCCTTATGCGTCAAAAAGGCGCTGCTCCTTCGCGCAGCGCCCTGTTCTCAGAACATAAATTTCTATTCAATCATCGGTTATTTCATCCATTACCAGATTTTACATAACTCCCTGCATGTTTCACTTCAATCATCCGTCAGGATTTCAGCATTTCCCGATATTTCGGCTGATCCGCCTCCGGGATTTTCAACGCCGTCATTGCCTGCTCCAAAGTCAGTTTCATTGAATCCATCAGATTACTGATATTTTCAATCTGTTTCTTTTCGGCTCCCTGTTCCACGCCTCTGCGGAATACTCCGTCACTCAGATTACACATCGTATTTACTCTCCCTTCTATCTCTCCCGTCATCGGAATGTTAAAATCTTCTTCCAGTACACGGCGTTTCTCCTTCTGATCCGTCTCATCCGACAACAGCACATCCAGAAGTTTTAATACGCCACTATAATGATCTCCATCTGACCTGCCAAGACAAACCATGATGACGCTCATAAGATCGTAACATTGCGGGCGCTCTGTCACATCCCCTGTTATGTTCTCCTCTCTGATCCGGTACCGGGTGATACTGCTATGTCTTGCTTTTGGCGGATGCATGCAGATCCAGATACTATATACTTATTTCCTTTTCGGACATGACGATCGTTTCCTCATCCGGTACAACGGGCATTTTCTCATTTGATACAACGGACATTTCTTCATCCGGCATCACCGGTACTTCCGAGACCTGCGGGATACCCTCAATGTAATGCTCCGCAATCTTCTTCGCATCCATATCCCGAAATTCATCCAGGCAATCCCTTAATATCCAGCCCAGGATGATCTTCTCGGAAAGCAACTCTTTGCAGGCAGCATCGTAATCCGCCTTTTTATCTGTTGTACGAATACTTTTCGAAAGGCTTGTTTCCATCTTATTCTCCTTTGCTTTCTGGAAATTACTCAACCATGTTAAAAAGCACTTCGTATCAGATTCATTGTAATATTAACACAATCAGTCAAATTAATCTATATATCAGAAATGATTTCCCGTATTGAGCACGAGGCGGCTTTTTGCCTCATACATGCCGCACATTCCCGGATGTCTGGTGAACATCGTTTAACGCAGACCAAAACAGGGCGTACACCCGGATACGGCGTCAGCCGCAAAATTCCTTACCCGGTTCTTTGATCGAGCAGGAGGCAGCTTTTCGCCTCGTACTCGTCGCGCGGGGCGAGTCCAGCGTCAGCTGGAATATTTCCTTACACACCCCTGCGATCGAGTAGGAGGCGGCTTTTTCGCCTCATACTCGCTGCGCGGGCCGGGTGCGGCATCAGCCGCAAAAATTCCTTACCCGGCTCTGCGCATCCCGCCCGGAGGGCTTTTTATCTTACAGGACGAACTTTCCTGTAAGACGAAAAAGGCGCTGCTCATTCGAGCAGCGCCTGTGTCTTTCAAACAGATATTTTATTAGTTTGCAAGTTCGTCCGCGATCGCCTTGATGGTGGCGTACATATCTTCCTCATTCTTAGCAGAATCCTCTGCACTCAGATAATAAGGAGTCATCTGCACGTTTGCGATACCTTCCTGCGCATCCGGGTTAGCAAGCATCTGCTGAACCAGATTCTCATAGAACGTGATTACGTCATCTGAGGTATCAGCCGGGAAGTAGAACGAAAAGTCGCAGTCCGGATATACCAGATCGATTCCCTGCTCCTTGAGGGTCGGGAAATCCGGAATCAGCTCGGAACGCTCCTCCAGCGGAACACCGATGCAGGTGAACTGACCAGCTTCTACATAGTCCTTGGTATTGATGTAAGAACCCGGCATCAGGTCGCACTGTCCGGACAGCATAGCAGTGATCTTATCAGAGTTCGAACCAACATCAATCAGGTCCAGATCGATACCAGCAGCTTTCTCAAAAGCAAGAAGCTCATAGTAAGTATAAGCGCCAACCTCGGTGCAGGCTTTCAACTGTCCCAGAGCTGCCTTTGCCGCCTCGATGAACGCATCCAGATCTGCATATTTCTCAGAGTTTACATACAGACCCTGAGCCGGATCCTTTGCGAAAGTCGGGCCAAGTTTAAATGCGGTGTAGTTATAATCCGTGATACCAGCGATATTTGCCACGTTAACCAGCGCATGACCATACAGGAACGTATGTCCATCTGCTGCTGCTGACAGTACCTGATTTGCCGCTACGGAACCAGACGCACCGTTCGAGTTTACAACGATAAAGTCATTACCGGTGATTTCTTTTGCATACTGAGCGAATACACGTGCAGAAAGGTCGGTATTTCCGCCTGCGCCTGCCGGTACAACAATCGATACGGTCGTGCTGGGCGCCCAATCGGTAGCCGCGGTTTCTACTTCTGCCGCCTCACCGCCTGCTGCTTCCGCTGCCGCCGCTGTAGTCGCTGCAGCCGTGGTAGAAGCTGTTGAGGATGAAGAACCACCGCATGCCGCCAGGCTCATCGCCATGGTTCCTGCTACAAGTACTGCCAAAACTTTTCTTTTCATAGTAATCTCCTTCTTTCTGGATGCTTCCGCATCCGTTTTTCCCTTTTATATAGGCCCGCCTGATTGAAGCAGGGATATATAACTCTATTATGTAATCTTTTATATGGGGCGTAAACAAAGTCATCTTGTTTACCGTCATGCCTGTTAAAAATATCTTTTTAACTAAGAAAATATCTCTTCAAACAGGCCTTTCACCGACTATCATCATTCCTTCATTCTTAAATCTTTTACGCTTTCTTCTTAGCAGTAAACGCCCTGACTTCCTTGAATACAGACCAGCACAGCACAGCAATCGCAATAAAGAAGAAAAAGTCAAATATCGGTCTTGCAAAGAATGCCGCGAAAGACTTGTACTGCATGATACCACGTCTCAGATAAGTCTCCAGCATCTCACCGATCAGGAAGCAAAGCACGAACGGTGTCGTCGGAAGACTGAACTTATGATAAATATAACCGATGATACCAAAGATCAGGATCGACTGTACATCGAAAATCCGGTTATTGGTCGCGAAAGCACCGACCGCACAAAGTACCAGAATCAGCGGAAGCAGGATGTGCTTCGGCACCTTCAGTACCTGTACGAAGCCCTTGATACAGGTCCACTCAACAACCAGCATGATCAGCGTACAGAACATACATGCCGCAAAGATACCATACACAACATCCGCGTTCTTAACAAACAGCAGCGGACCTGCGGAAAGTCCGTGAATCAGGAAACCGCCCAGCATCATCGCCGTAACACCGTCACCCGGGATACCCAGAACCAGCAGCGGGATCATCGCGCCGCCGATAGTCGCATTATTTGCCGACTCAGTCGCTACAATACCTTCCGGACATCCTTTACCGAACTCTTCCGGATGCTTGGACATATTCTTTGCAGTAACATAAGATAACATACCGGAAGTAGAACCGCCGATACCAGGCAGAATACCGATACCGGTACCAATCAGAGCTGAACGCAGGAAATTCGGCAGAAATGAGATAAATTCCTTAACGCTGAATCCAAAGCCCTTTACTTTCTTGATCGGGATGGTCTCGATCTTGCCGCCCATGCTCTCTGCGGTGCAGAGGATATCGGAGATCGCGAAGATACCGATCAGAGTCGGAAGTGTATCAAAACCGGCCATCAGGCTCGCATTGCCAAACGTAAAACGCGCGGTGCCATCAATCGGAGCCATACCGATCATAGTAAACATCAGACCGAAAAGACCTGCCAGCAGACCGCGGATCATATTACCGGAAGACAGGATCGCTACCATCGTCAGTGCGAAGAAGCAGATACCAAAGTTCTCCGCCGGCGTAAACTTCAGCGCCACATCCGCCAGCAGCGGAGCGCAGAATGTCAGTACAATGAACGAGAAAATCGAACCCATGGCGGAAAATACAATACCTACGCCAAGAGCCTTCATCGCTTCGCCCTTCTGCGCCATCGGATAACCGTCAAACGTCGTCGCGATGGAGGAAGCTGTACCCGGCATATTCAGCAGGATTGCCGAGATCAGACCGCCGGAGATACCGCCGATATAAACTGCTACCAGCGTATTCATACCCAAAGAAGCCGTCATACTAAAGGTCAGCGGCAACATCAGCGCAACCGCCATCGAAGCCGAAAGTCCCGGAATCGAACCAAACACAATACCAATCGCGACACCGGCCACCATCATAAGAACAGAAGTCGGATTTAAAATACCGATAAATGCATTTCCCAAAAGTCCTAATGCCTGCATACTTTAATCCCTCCTTAATCAAATGGTGAAAATGCCAGCCGGAAGCACGATCTTGAACGCGTAACAGAACAGCATAAATACAAACAACGTGAATACTACATCAATAATCAGGATCTGAATGACGCCCTTTTTATTGCGGGAATCCTCTGGGGCAAGGACCAGCATCTGCAGAGGCAGAAATACCAGCGTCGTAACGATGAAGCCGACCGGCTAGAGCGCGAATACATAGATCAGTACCAGAATAATACTGGACAGCACACGCACATAATCACACTCCGGAAGCGAAGCAGGATCAATCTCCGCCGCATGCCTTTTGAAATTTGCCAGGCTCATGACTGTCAGGATCGCAGCCAGAATAAAGGTGATCACACCGATCACCATCGGCATAAAGTCAGGACCAATGTCCATAACCTGGGACTTGGGAAGCGCACGCGCCATCGCAATCAGGATTGCAGACAGGATCATAAAGAATATGCCTACAACAATGTCCCCGTACTTTTTGAAGAACATTTTTTCCATCTCCTTTTCTTTTTTGTTCACAGTGCCAAGGCACTCTACCATGTAGCTTAAACTTTACCACAATTTTGACCAGATGTAAAGTCAATGCAGGTTCGTCATTATTAATTTTTGCCGAAACCGGCATGCGTACCATGGCACTGTTTTCTTCCATCACAACGAAACCAGCCATTCACCGGATGTCTGAAAAACACCCGATCTGTTATCTCACCAGCGCCGGCTTCTTGGAATCAAACTTCCAGTTCGGGATCAGGTACTGCATTGCCATCGCGTCATCGCGATCATGGCTCGGGAGCTGATTGTAGAGCTTATTTGCTGCCATCACGCGATCCATATTGATTGTCACACCCATACCCGGCTTCTTCGGCACCTGCAGGTAGCCATTGACGATCTGCGGAGTATCCTCCAGGAGATTCTGTCCATCCTGCCAGATCCAGTGAGTATCCAGCGCGGTTGGTTTGCCCGGAGCCGCTGCCGCTACATGGGCGAATGCGGTCAGTGTGATATCAAAATGGTTGTTGGAGTGGCTGCCCCAGGTCAGACCCCAGTCGTTGAGGATCTGAGCCATCCTGATGCTGCCGCCGAAGCCCCAGAAATGCGGATCGGCAAGCACAATATCTACCGACTTGAGCGCAGCTGCATGATAGAACTGTCTCCAGTCTGTCGCGATCATATTGGTCGCAACCGGCAGGTTGACCGCGTTTTTAAACTCTGCCATGATCTCACGGCTGGAAAATCCTGATTCCGGTCCACACGGATCTTCGATGTAAGTGAGAACGCCTTCCATCGGTTTGCAGACCTCAATTGCTTCCGCCAGACTCCACGCGCCGTTCGGATCGATATTGATACGGCCATCCGGGAACGCTTTCTTCAGTGCGCGAACCGCTTCCATTTCCTCGGAACCTTTCAGCACGCCGCCCTTGAGCTTGTAATTGCGGAAACCATATTTTTCATGAAGAACCTGCGCCTGCTCCACGATACGCTCCGGGGTAAGTATCTCTTTACGGCGCAGACGGAACCACGGATCGCTGCTGTCCGACTCGTCCAGATAGTTCAGTTCCGGAGCCTTGTCCTTGTCGCTGACATAGAACAGATAGCCCAGTGTTTCCACCTCGTCTCTCTGCTTGCCGT
Organism: Clostridiales bacterium; assembly: GCA_021204025.1. GTDB lineage: Bacteria > Bacillota > Clostridia > Lachnospirales > Lachnospiraceae > Brotaphodocola. Next base: position 7,894 of record JAJQAC010000070.1, read on the forward strand.
CGCCCAGGAGTTCACACATCGGCAGATCCAGATACTGTCCCAGCAGGTCGAGCAGCGCACACTCAATCGCCCACTCAGCCTTGACAACAAATTTGAGTTTGCTGATATCCAGACTCTGGATGCCTTCGCCGTCATCTTCTTTCGCACGTTTGGACGCTTTGTGGATGCTGTCCAGGATCGCACGGTATTTGCCGATCGGTTGTCCTACGACCAGCGGGATGCAGCTTCTTAACGCTTCACAGGTGTAATCGCCGCCATGGATCTCGCCAATACCCGTGTTGCCTGTCTCATCCTTTAAGATGACCAGATTTCTGGTAAAATACGGCGCATGCGCTCCGCTCAGCGTCATCAACATGCTGTCATAACCGGCTACCGGAATAACCTGCATCTCAGTTACAATCGGTGTTCCTTTTCCCATAACATTTCCCTCCTAAGATTTATTTTACTTCACTGCAAAAATCTGTTATATTATATATATTATAGGAACCCGCTTCGCGGAACCCTATAATCAGATTTACGGCGCAAAAGCATGCGCCTTTTATGAGAATCTGCTTTGCATCTTCTCATAAGTTATATTATGGGAACCTGCTATCGCAGAACCCCATAATCGGATTTACGGCGCAAAAGCATGCGCCTTTTATGAGAATCTGCTTTGCATCTTCTCA
>JAJQAC010000005.1 GCA_021204025.1 Clostridiales bacterium
TCAGGGACTCGAACCCTGGACAAATAGATTAAGAGTCTACTGCTCTACCAACTGAGCTAAGGGCGCATCTGCTGTGTTGCTGACTGTTCCTCAACAACGTAATATATAATATCGCATGTTCCGGAAAAAGTCAAGACCCGACTTGTAAATTTTTACCCTGACTTAACCTGCTTTTTTGGACATTTTCCCTTAAAATTTCCAATCAGCACCGGCTCCGGACACCTTTAAAATCAAATGCACAGGTTTTCCTCTCATCGAGCAGGGGCGCTTTCCCCCTGCTCGTCTGCGATTATACCGTCGCCTGCAGCAGTTCTTCCACTTCTTCCATATCCTGTAGCCCTACCATTCGTCCGGCCGGCTCCCCGCCTTTGTACAAAATCAGCGTCGGAATGCTCATAACCCGGTAATTCTGCGCGATATCCATGTTTTCATCGATATTCAACTTGCCAACCGTAACCGTATCGGCATACTTTTCCGCGATCTCCGCCACAACCGGCGCCATCATCTTACATGGGCCACACCAGTCCGCATAAAAATCAACCAGCACCGGCTTTGCCGACTGCAGCACTTCTTTCTTGAAATTTTCCGTTGTAAAAATTTTTTCCATTCTGATATCTCCTTTCCCTTCACGCGCCTGCTGCTTCGTGAATCTCGTTTCATTTTCTTTTCAGTTTCTTTTCAACCTCGCGAAAACATTTCCTCAAATGCAGAATCTGGCGATTGAGCCCTGTCTGATCAGCGGTCGTGCTTCTCAGGTTACGAATCAGTTTTTCCTTAAAGCTCATGATCCAACCCGCAATCCTTTTTATTCAGTATATGCAGATTTGCGGCTGGCTATCAGTTTGCAGATCAGATTTCCCATCCCACTGAATTTCATTTCGTATTCCGTCATGACATTTCCTGCCACCATATCGCTGTGATGCAGATCACGCGTCCAGGAGTCGATCTGCCACCCGGCCGCCGGAATAGATTCGAGAGAGTAGGAAAAAAGTCCCTGATTGTCCGTCTTAAACTCCACGACGCCTTCCTTTGCGAGTATCCGGTCATACACCTTCATAAAATCCGGCGACGTCAGCCGCCGCTTCGCATGGCGGTCTTTCGGCCAGGGATCCGAAAAATTGAGATAAATCCTCGCGACCTCTCCCGGAGCGAAGATTTCTCCCAGCTGCGCCGCGTCCACACACAGAAAGGACAGATTGCCAAGCTCCCTCTCCTCCCGCTTTTGCAGCGCACGTAAAAGGACGCTCGGATAACGCTCAATCCCAATATAATTGATCTCCGGATGCAGCCCGGCCAGTTCCATGATAAATTTCCCTTTCCCCATCCCGATCTCAATCTCAAGCGGATGGTCATTTTCAAAAAACTCATCAAATCTGCCCCGGTAATCCTGCGGCCGCGCGATCACATACGGACTGCCCGCAACCGCTTCCTCCGAACCCGGAATATGACGTAATCTCATATCGCAATATCCTCCAGCATTTTCCTGTCACGTCCTGATTTTATCAAACCTTCTCCCTCTTTGCAAGAGACAGACTTGGCATCTCCAAATATATAATTTTTCCGGAATCACCAGGAATCCGACATCGTGAGAGATCAGATAAAACATCATTCACTTTTTCACGAAGGTCGATTGTTATTTTATTTCCCGAATGTTATTATAATAAACAGGTACCCCTACTACACCAGTCAGAAGCACTTCACAGTGACTATGAGGAAAGCCATGCGTTCGACGAGATATACGAATCTATCCTGAGAGAGTTGCAGTGCGCAGTCTTCAACAAATAAAAAAATTTTATCAAACCTTTCCAAATGCGAACGCACTGAGTTCGCATTTGAATTGGACGCATTATCGGTTGCTTATCCGAATTGAAAATAAAGATGCAAGAAACTGGTATATAGAAGAAACAGTAAAAAATGGTTGGTCTTCCCGTCAACTTGAACGGCAAATTGGAAGTTTTTATTATGAACGTCTCCTGGCCAGCAGAAATAAGGAACCTGTAAAATGTCATGTTTTAATTGATTTGAAGATAGGTAAACTCACACATGCGGATGTAGGGCAGATGGATAGTTATATTAGAATGCTGGTTGTTCATAAAACAGTAATTAATCAAATTTAAGCAATGGCAACTGTCATATAGGATTGGTTACAAAATATGAATAAGCAAAGGACGAATACGATCATGAAATCTCTTTATGAACAAACCGGCGGAAGTTATAGTGAAAATGCGAATGGACATCGAATTCCTAACTTATCATACACACCGGCAGAGCAATTTTCTATCGGCGTGTGGGGGACAGAGGCGCAAGAATTATCTTAAAGAATATCAGCGCGGACTTTATGACGGGCTGCTATTGACCGGAAAATTGTATCAGCATTTATCAGCCATTGACGAACAGGCACAGAAGCGGTATGACGTGATTGTGGAACAGATGAAAAAGCCCAGGGAATCACCGATCTACTTAAATCTGAAATTCTATCCGTCTGGCTTCAGAAAATGAATTATATCTGTGATACTGCAAGAGAAATTGTGAACACTGAAATTATATTTACGTAACGCAGATGTCCCAATGCCGACTGTGTTGAGAAAGTCAGCAGAGGGACTTATTCTACTTATGAGTTTTCCAATTCAATTTTTGTCGAAAAGATCAAACCCGATTTTGATGGTTTTGATATAAAATCTTGATTTCGAGCAGTTTTTCCCCGCATAAACAAAGATTTTTTGCAACTTAACCTTTCGACAGTGTGTACACACAATCCGAAAAATTTATAGACAGATAGAAGAAGATTTTTGAACTGTTGATATAAAATATTGCTTTTGGCATCTGCGGGAAAGATATCCATTGAAAATAGAGGATTTTTCAACTCCTAACTGTCTACAGCAAATAGCTCGCCTATAAACTGGCAAAACAAAGTATATCTCATCAATCAACTTATTTTAAGATGAAAAGAACAGTCTTTTCTTAATCTGTTACTCCCGAATTTCTTCCACACTCTCAGTGAGGACGCAGATTTTATAAATTTCTGTGTCGCAGATATTGGCTCATTCGCATAAGCCATCCCGTAGGGCATGCTTATTTCATGGCTGCGGGGGTGACTGCGTCCATCTGTTGCAGTCAGCAGTCTGTTCTTTATAAAAAAGGAACCAGCTGTTAATCCCAGCCCAGTTTTCCGATAAAATAAAATCCATTGGATTGATGTCCGTTCATCGTGGTAAAGGTCAGATGGCTGTATTCCAGTTCAGAGAAACCACGGAACAATTCCCTTATCCACTTTTCATCGTGATGCCGGCATATTGCGCCTTCCGGCAGTTCAAACACTCCGTATACACCGTAAATATCTTTGTACTTTTCGTAGCGTGAAACATTCCGCTCATCGGTATTCAACAGGAAATCATTGACGTACAGGGTGCCATGTGGCTTTAATATCCGACGAATTTCCCCAAGCAGCTGAGTCTGTTCCTCATTGGTATGGATGCAGGTCAAAACCGCAAACAAAATGACAGCATCTGCGCTTTCATCCGGAAGATCAATTTGCCCGGTTTCCTTAACACGCAGGTCAAGATATGGGAACCGCTCTCTTCCCCTGTCAATCATACCCTTTGAAAAATCAATGCCGATCAGATTATGGTAGCCGTTCTGATACAATTCATCCAGAGTCCTGCCATATCCGCAACCAACGTCCACGATGGTTCCTTCCGCTTTCACATACTCAGAAAATTTTCCCATTTGAAACGGAGTCGTAAACTCCTTTTTTGCTGATACGTTGTTCCAATATTCTCTTTGCTCCATTTGGATGCCTCCCTTCCGGTGAACGCTGACATTCCCCGCAGAAATTTTTCTTGCATTGTATCATGAAGTCTATTAGAATCATATGAGAAATCTCATATGATTGAGCGGGAAAGCGAGGAAAAAGGACATGACAATCTTACAGGAACATCCATTATCAGAAACAGATTATCAGCAGTCTCCTTTGCCGGAATACTTTGGCTTTAACATAAGATGCTATACTGATATCATTCAGTTTGACAGTGAAGAAGCCATCTTGCATGAGGGTGGGAAACCGGGCTTTCTTTACTACCTGAGAGAGGGCCGCGCGAAGCTGTTCCTTTCGCATGGGAACGGACGGATTTCCCTGATTAATTTTCTCAACGACCCCTGTTTCATTGGCGAAATGGAACTGATCGGTGCGCAGGATGCAGCGAACGGTGTAACTGCCATCACACCCTGCATCTGCTATGCTATTCGTATCAATGAGTGCAGGGACAGGATATTAAACGATGTCGTTTTTTTGCGGCATATCTGCCTGTTTCTAAGTAAAAAAGCGATCGGAAACACAGCCAATTATTCCAGGAATCAATCCTGGCCGCTGAAAGCGCGTCTGGCGGATTTTATCCTGCTGACATCATATAATGGAATATACAAAGAACGCCACACGGAGATATCTGAGTATCTGGGGGTCACATACCGTCATCTGCTCTATGTACTTGCTGATTTCGTGAAGCATGGCCTCCTGCTTAAGACGACTCAAGGGTATTATATTCAAAACGCAGCCGCTTTGAGGGAAATTGCTGAGGGCAGATTATCATAAACGGAAGATAGAGGCTATTCATTTACCCACGCACTGGCTTTGTTCAGTGAATGGCAAACAAAACATGATTTGGGAGGTGCCAAATTGGAAATTCGCGTACTTCAATATTTTCTTGCCGTCGCCCGTGAAGGCGGAGTCAGCCGGGCGGCAGAAATCTTACATATCACACAGCCAACTTTAAGCCGGCAGCTTGCCGCACTGGAGGATGAGGTCGGAGTGAAACTGTTTGAACGCGGCGCTCGTAAAATGACTCTGACGAATGAAGGAATGCTGCTGCGCCGCCGGGCTGAGGAGATTCTTTCTCTGGTAGATAAAACACAGCAGGAACTGTCCTGGCAGGAGGAGCTGATTGAAGGCCGGGTTGTCATCGGCTGTGGAGAAATGGCGGCAGTCGGGCTGCTGTCGGAGATCATTGCCTCGTTCCATAAGAAATATCCTCTGGTTACTTATGATATTCTTACAGCAAATGCGGATGTCGTGAAAGATCAGATGGAAAAAGGTCTTGTTGATATCGGCGTCCTGTTGGAACCGATTGATATCGAAAAGTTTGATTTCCTGCGGCTGGAACATAAAGAACGATGGGTGACCCTGATGAGGCCGGACGATCCGCTTGCCGAAAAGGAAGCCATCCGTGCGGATGATCTGAAAGGAAAACCCCTGATCTTTCCTGCCCGTGCCAATATCCGCAATGAGCTTTCCAACTGGATGGGGGATGCATTTTCCGAAGAGCAGGTGGTATTCACAAGCAATCTTGCTACCAATGGTGCGCTGATGGTGCAGGCGGGCTTGGGATATTCCATTGTGATTGAAGGTGCGATTCCCTTTTGGGATGAGGGGAAAATCGTCAGCCGCCCGCTTTCCCCTGAGATTCTGTCTGACAGTGTATTTGCCTGGAAACGGGGGCAGCCATTTTCTCCGGCGGTGAAGCGGTTTGTAGAAGAAATACAATGCCTTTTAAGCATAAGTAACTGATAGAAACTAAGTATTTGATACTGGAACGCCAGCAAATTATAATATGGGTATGGAGGAGATACGGAAGGTATCAAATCCATACCCGTTTTCTTTTTTGCAAGGAGGGATGTCCATGACGATATTAGAAATCACGGAATCCATCGGTTCCGGAGAAAAAACACCAGAAGAAAAACTGAAAATTCTGAGAAGAATCCGGGGTGACCTGATGGAAGAACTGCATGGGAAACAACAGCTGGTCGATCAGGTTGATTACCTGATTTATCAGCTGAAAACGGAACAAAATAAGACGCAAAAAACAACATATCAGGCGTAAGGAGGAATTCAATATGACAACAAAAAAATTAGTCGCATATTTTTCTGCCAGCGGTGTGACTGCGGGTGTGGCAGAAAGACTGGCACAGGCAGTCGGAGCGGATCTGTATGAAATCCGGCCACAAGTCCTCTATACAAACGAAGATCTGGACTGGACAAATAAAAAATCCAGAAGTTCTGTTGAGATGAATAACCTCTCTGGGCGTCCGGAACTTGCAGATAAGAATGCAAATATCGGAGAATACGATACCATTTTCCTTGGCTTCCCGATCTGGTGGGGAATTGCCCCTACGGTTGTCAACACATTCCTGGAGGCTTACGATTTTTCCGGGAAGAAAATCGTGCTGTTTGCCACTTCCGGCGGCAGCGGATTTGGGCAGACAGCAAATTGCCTTAAGTCATCTGTATCAACGGATACGGAAATTGTGACAGGAAAACTTTTTAATGGCAGGGTATCTGCCATAGACCTGAAAAAGTGGGTTGAGACACTGTAAGGAGGGACAAGCGATGGTATTAAACGAAACTTATACTTTATCAGACGGCATTCAGATTCCAAAGTTGGGGCTGGGAACATGGCTGATTGATGATGACAAGGTGGCACAGGCGGTTCGTGATTCTGTGAAAATCGGTTACCGGCATATTGATACCGCGGAGGCTTATGAAAATGAACGGGGCGTCGGGGAAGGTGTCCGTACCTGCGGTCTGCCGCGGGAAGAGATTTTTGTGACGACAAAACTGGCCGCAGAAATGAAGACTTATCAGGATGCTGTGGCTGCAATCGATGGGTCACTTCAGAAAATGGACATTGGCTATATTGACCTGATGCTGATCCACAGCCCGCAGCCGTGGGCAAAATTTCGGGAGGATAAGCGCTCCTACGATGAAGGAAATTTGGAAGCATGGAGAGCGCTGGAGGATGCGGTAAAAGCAGGGAAGCTCCGCAGCATTGGAATCGCCAATTTTGAGCAGCCAGACATTGATAACATTTTAAGCGGCTGTACGATCCGGCCAGCTGTCAACCAGCTGCTGGCGCATATAAGCAACACGTCGCATGGACTGATTGCATACAGCGAAAGCAAGGGAATGAAGGTAGAAGCCTACTCTCCGATTGCCCACGGAAAGATTCTGAAGAACCCGGAGATTGAAAACATGGCAGAAAAATATGGTGTAACCGTACCGCAGATCTGTATCCGGTATACTCTCCAACTGGGGCTGATTTCTCTCCCTAAAACCGGAAATCCGGATCACATGAGAAGCAATGCAGATGTGGATTTCACAATATCCGATGAAGATATGAAGTCACTGATGGCAATGAAGAAAATAAGGGACTATGGCGAGTATAGCTATTTCCCGGTGTTCAGCGGAAAGTGAGGATTTTTATGAAATATCGTAAAATTGGAAATATAGAGGTATCCCCGGTTGGCATGGGCTGCATGGGATTTTCCCACGGGTACGGCGCTGTACCGGAGGAAGGTTATGCCATTGGCGCAATTCGGACGGCCCATGATTTCGGATGTACATTTTTTGACACAGCAGAAAGCTACGGGAAAGAAATGTTTTATCCAGGGCATAATGAACAGCTTGTCGGAAAAGCCATAGAACCATTCCGGAAAGAAGTTACACTGGCAACCAAATTTCACATTGAGCCGCAGGATGCTCTTTCTGGCGGAGACTTGTATGAGGATGTTCAGCGACATCTGGAAGCATCCATGAAAAATCTTCGTACAGACTATATTGACCTGTATTATCTTCATCGAATCAACGAACGGATTCCGGTGGAAGCTGTGGCAGAAGTCATGCAGCGTTTTATCTCTAAAGGTCTTATCAGAGGGTGGGGGTTGTCGCAGGTTTCCACGGCGACTCTTGACAAGGCAAACCAGGTCTGCCCTGTTACCGCGGTTCAAAACATTTATAATATTCTGGAGCGGGATTGCGAAGAAGATATTTTCCCTTATTGCTTAGAGTATCATATAGGTGTCGTTCCGTTTTCACCTGTCGCAAGCGGATTCCTTTCTGGAAAGGTGACCATTCAGACAAAGTTTGAGGGGGATGACGTCAGGAAATTTACACCGCAGCTTACGCAGGAAAATATTGTCGCAAACCAGCCAATCCTTGATGTACTGAAGAAATTTTCCGAACAAAAGCATTCCACTATGGCGCAGATTTCCCTTGCCTGGATGCTGTGCAAATACCCGAATGTTGTGCCGATTCCCGGCTCAAAAAATCAGGAGCGGATTTTGGAAAACCTCGGCAGCTGGAATGTGGAATTGAGTGAGGATGAATTTTCCGAACTGGAGGCAGCTCTTAATTCCTGCACCGTTCACGGACACAGGGGGCATGTGGAAACAGAGCAGACGAATTTCGGAAAGAATTGGGAAAATAAATTTTAAGACGAAAATCTGAATGCATAATAATATTATTATCACGAGGAGCGTAGTGGATGCCTGACCCTGGGTTCGTCTCAGCATTTTCTTTCCGCAAAAAGCAAAAGATCGTGTCATATTTTAACGCGCTATGTTATTATAGTAAAGACACTGTGCGGACAGATTTTTTCTGTCCGCACACTTCGTATCGATGTCGGACGGCGAATTGAGGGAGACGCAAACTACAAATTATTTTTCCATCCAGC
>JAJQAC010000017.1:0-1483 GCA_021204025.1 Clostridiales bacterium
TCAATACTCTGCCTGGTGTAGATGGCTTCTTTCTTGCTTATCGTTCTTTTTTTCACTCTTGCTCCTTTCCAAATGTCATAAACTTATTATTAAGCCTGTATTTTTGAAACGAACAGGTAATTGCTATGTTAAAACACAGGATGATGTCTCCTTCCTGCGTGAACTATTTTACTACTTCAGAATCATAATTGCCTGATTTTTTTCGAAATCTTATAGTATTTTCATATTATTTTACTTTATTATATCGCTTATCAGACTATATTGGTGATTACCAAACCCATCAAAACGATCCTAAGCGTTATTTTTTGTCATTGCTCTTTCAAAATGTTACAGACTTATGAAATCTATGACTTATAAAACAGACGAGTAATAGCTATGTTAAAGTGCTAACGGAATTTCAAACGAAATTCAAAATCAAAAAGGAGAGTGCATGTCGTAGTCTATGCAGATGGCGATACCGGCGAAGATGGCGTTAAGGTTATCGATTATGACAGCACCGATATCCGTAACTGCGCGATCAACGATGCAGATCTTGAAAAAGATAAAGGCTACAATAAAGACGGCGATGAACTGATTACCTTTATCTACGGATTTAATGAAAATATGTATCTGGTAAATACCTCCGGCAAGATCCAAAGCAGCAAGAAATCCGGCACCAAAGACGGTGATGATTGGTACTGGTGGACGGTAAAGAGCAGTGGCGGTAAGGGCAACATCGTAGCTTACTCCAATTCCAAGGATTTTGATGAGATTTTTGATAATAGTATTAATAAAGATGTTATTGCAAAGATCAGCGAAAAGCTCGGCGTTACAGTTAACGATTGGGATGATATGGTGGTTCTAGAAGCTTCCAGTGATTCCTCTTCTGATGATGAATAATCATCAACAATAAAGTTTCTTTTAAAGGCATCAAAAAGAGCCATTGCAAATCTGAGTAATCAGAGGAGTAATGGCTCTTCTTTCTCTCCTATCCAGTCCTACTATTAAGGAGGAGGTGACTTGTCAGCTCCTGTTCGCCGCAGGGGCATGTGCGTCGCAAGCTGCTATTTTTCCTTATGCACAGTGTGCTTAAAAACTGCCAGCAGATTCATACCTGCTGGCAGGAAAAAATATTTTTTTCATTGATCTTATTTTACTCTTATATCCATCAGAACGGGAATGCTGCTATCAGCGGAAGACCTGACACGGAAGCTGTTGTCGATGTACTGCCTGTCGGCGCTGTACTGCTCTCTCCTGCTCCTGTCTCTCCGTTTCCGGGCAAGGTTCCGGTTGTTCCCGCAGCCGTCTCTGTATTTCCCGCTGCCGATGTCTCGCCCTCCGTCGCGCTCTCAGCCACGATCTCCGTACAACTTCCGTCCGCGCTTACCTGATAATTTACTCCATCCACGGTAATCTGTGTGTTTGCCATCATCACTCCGTTCGACGGATCCAGATAATATCGGACACCATTATCATTCAACCAGCCGGTCTGCATCGCTCCGCT
>JAJQAC010000017.1:1583-42088 GCA_021204025.1 Clostridiales bacterium
ACCTGCATCACTCCGCTTCCGTCCAGATAGTACCGGACGCCGTTATCGCTGATCCAGCCCGTCTGCATCACTCCGGAAGAACTCAGATAATACCAGCGATTCTGCTCACTGGCCCAGCCGGTGCGCATCGCGCCGTCCGTGCCAAAGTACATCCAGCCATTTGCGGTTTCCTGCCATCCTTCTACCATTCTCGCGCTTGTCAGGTCCAGATAATACGTCTTTCCGTTTTGCGTCAGCCAGCCGGTATAAGGATGTCCGTCTGAATTCAAGTAAAACCAGCCGGTACCATCGTGGATCCAGGTGCTTTTCTGCATCGTATAATCCTGATAATAATAGGTTTCTTCATCAATGGTTCTCCAGAGATCGGCGGATATCACATCGGAAAAGTCACGGAACTGGAAGTCTATGTCACAGCCTCCGCTCACGCCATTTACCGATCCGGAACTGGTTGCCTGCCACATGACGGGATCGGAATATTCATACATCGTCTCATACCGCGCAACCCACACGTCATAATCCATCTTTGACATATCGAGTTTATTAGCCAGCCAGTTGTCATTGGCATAGATAATCGGATAATAACCTGCCCCCTCAATCTTCGCACAGAACGCATTCGCCAGCTCCGCCAGCTCGTCTGAGCTGAAAGACGCCTGTGAGGAATCCTCCATGTCAAAAGCGATCGGGTAGGAGATCGGGTAGTCCTTGACCAGATCCAGGACAAAATCCGCTTCTGCCTCCGCCTCCTCTACGGTCTGCGCATAGGAATAAATATACGCGCCAATCTGAATCCCGGCAGCAGACGCTTCCGATGCGAACGAACGGAAATAAGGATCAACATCTCCGCTGTAACGCACGCCGAGCATGACAAAAGTAACGTCATCATCCGCGGCTTCCTCCCAGTCAATCTCACCCTGCCAGTGCGACACATCGATGCCTCTGGCATAGACGCCCGATATTTCCGTGCCATCCGACAACTGATAGACGCCGTTTCTGACTTTGTTATATATGGACGCGAAAGCTGTCATACCGCCACATATCTGCGTAAAGGAAAGCACCGCCGTGAGAACTGCGCTACAGCAGGCCGCCGTTTTTCTTTTGGAAAATTTTCGGGTATAAACGGTCTTACGAGAAGAATCCTGCATGGCAGGATTCTTCATGAAATCAATTATATATTTATTATTCATTCTTTATCATCACGGCTTTGGGCCGGTAGTGAGTCCGGGTTCCAGGTCATAATCACTGGAATTCGGAGAGGAATAGGTACTGGAGCTGCTCGAACCAGAGCTGCTCGTGCTCGAACTGCTCGATGATGTCAGCGTTGCAAGCACTCCCGGAGAACTGATACCGGTTCCCGGTCCATATGCAGAGTCTTCCTCCTCCTGATTCGGCCAGGTAACGGTATCCGGGCCGCCTGAGATACCGGGCGCGATACTTGTTGTTGAGGAAGTCGTCGTTGTCGGATTTGTTGTCGTAGTAGTGGTTGTACTGCTGTAAACGTTACTGGTATTCACCGAAGAGCTGCATACTCCATTAGCTGCAAAGGTATAGGTAACGCCGTCGATCGTCTTTGTCGTACCCGCTACCATCCTGCCGTCCTCGTCCGGATCCAGATAATAATAATTGCCATCTACCTGAACCCATCCGGTCTGACAGTGTCCGGAATTATTGAAATAATAATAATAGCCGTCAATCTGGGTCCATCCGACCGACATCTGGCCGGTGGACGTATTCATGTAATAACTGTTTGTCCCGTCGCTCAGCCAGCCGGACAGCATCTGCCCATCCGTACTCAGATAATAATAGGAACCGTCAATCTGCTGCCAGCCGGTCACCATCTTGCCGTCTGAACCAAAGATGTACCACTGACCGTCAATCTGGATCGTACTGTCAATCGTACATTTACCGGTACTCAGATCAAAATAATACCAGGCGTCGTCCATCTCGCGCCAGCCGGTCGCCATGGAACCGTCGCCTCTCATATAATAATAATCATCGCCGATCTTAATCCATCCGGTCACCATCGTACCGTCTGTCAGCAGATAATAGGATTTGCCGTCGACCGTCAACCAGCCAGTCGCCATCAGCCCGTCCGCCTGAAAATAATACCACTTATCATCGATCTTTGTCCATCCGATACACATCTGACCGGTAGACAGATCCGTGTAATAATAACCGTCCGAAGTACTGATCCAGCCCTTATGCAGAGAACCATCCGAATCATAATAAGTATAAGTGCTTCCCGTCTGAACCCATCCGGTTGCGGCTAGTGAAGTAAGTGCCGGCGCCATTGCCACTATACCCAGCGCGCCAGCCAGCACAAGCCCCGCGAGGTATCTGCTGCGTTTCATTTCCCGTCCCCTCCTTACATTCTCCCGGTGAACCTCTCACCGGGTATCATCTGCTATTGATTATAGCATAACCTGTCGAAGAAAGGATAACATTTTTATTACAATTCTGGGACAATCGCTTATTTTGTCATGAATAAAAATATGTCCCCGGTCACAATTCCTCACTTTGGAGAACTGGCAAAACCGGAGACATATTTTTTTAAAAATCTCTTTTTCCAGATTTATCGATTTACCATATTTTCTTACGAGTAGAACAGTCGGTTCACCGCACTGAATATCCCACGGATCGACGCTCTCGTGATGTTGGAGCTGATACCTACGCCATAGGTCGTGCGGGCGCTGCGTTTATCCATCAGGTGGATATAGGAAACTGCCTGCGCGTTGGAACCGGAGCTGAGCGCGTGTTCACTGTAATCAAGCACCTTGATCTGGATGCCGAGAGCTTCCTCCAGACCGCGCTGCACCGCGTCGATCGGTCCGTTTCCTACTCCCTCCATCGTCTTTTCCAGCCCATGATCGGTATAAACCACCTTTGCCAATGTCGCGAATACGTCTTCTTCCACTTCGGTATCCGTGATCTGCAGCTTGCGGAAATGCATCGGTTCCTTCTTTTCCAGATAATTCTCCCGGAACTCATTCATAATCTGCTCCGGCGCCACTTCTCCCTGGCGTTCGGAAATCTTCTGAATGATATCCGCAAATTCTTTGTGCATGCCCTTTGGCAGCTTAAACCCGTAAAACGTATCCATGACAAAAGCCACTCCGCCTTTTCCGGACTGACTGTTGATCCGCACGATCGGCTCATAGACTCTGCCGATATCCGTCGGATCAATCGGCAGATATGGAACTTCCCAGTATTCGCCGCCGCGGGCTTTCAGCGCCTGCAGACCCTTGTTAATCGCATCCTGATGAGAGCCGGAAAACGCGGTAAAGACCAGCTTGCCTGCATACGGATGACGCGGATGGATATCCATGCGGGTACACCTCTCATAAATCTCCGCGATCTCACGCACGTTCTCGATCTCCAGCTTCGGATCGATGCCCTGGGAGAACATGTTGTAAGCCAGCGTCATAATATCTACATTGCCGGTGCGTTCACCATTGCCGAAAAGGGTTCCCTCGACGCGGTCCGCGCCCGCCAGAAGAGCCAGCTCCGTCGCTGCAATCCCCGTACCACGATCATTGTGCGGATGGACGCTCAGGACAATGCTGTCGCGATCCTTAAAATGCCGATTCATCCACTCGATCTGATCTGCATATACATTTGGCGTCGTTTTCTCAACCGTACTCGGCAGATTAAAAATAATCGGACGTTCGGGAGTCGCCTGTCCCCAGGCATCCTGAACTGCCGTACAAACCTCCAGCGCATAATCCAGTTCCGTCTCGGTGAAGCTCTCCGGAGAATACTCTAACAACAGATCTCCGTCAAAATCTTTCGCGTATTTTTTTACCAGTTCCGTTCCTTCGACCGCAATCGCCTTGATTTCCTCGCGATTCTTGTTAAAGACTACGTCTCTCTGCAATGTGGAAGTTGAGTTATAGATATGCACGATTACCTTTTTGATGCCCTGGATGGACTCAAACGTTCTCTTAATCAGATGTTCCCGGCACTGCACCAGTACCTGCACCCGCACGTCATCCGGGATCATCCGGCGTTCAACCAGCTGACGCAGGAAATCGTACTCGATCTGGGACGCGGACGGAAATCCAATCTCGATTTCTTTAAATCCCATCCGGATCAGTAAGTTGAAAAATTCAATTTTTTCCTCCACAACCATCGGCTCTACCAGCGCCTGGTTGCCGTCCCGCAGGTCTACACTGCACCAGACCGGCGCTTTGGTGATCTCTTTTCCCGGCCATTCGCGCTCCGGGTAATCTACGACTGGGACTCTTTTATATCTGTGATAATTTAACATGGCTTGTCCTCGCTGTATATTTTCTTATTCCGTCCGTCCCTGAGAGGGAAACATATCCTCCGAGGACCGCTCGCGCTTAGGTTTTCACGTAGCGGTACTAAACTCACCGGAAAAGCATCCGGTTCGTTAAGTGCCGACGTGAAAAATGTCCTCTGCGGATATGTTTCCCTCTCAGGAACTACTATATTGGCAAAACTTTATATTCTGCTAAGGCTCAGCTTCCTTTTTCACGGCTGTTTTCTCAACTCACATGCCCCTGCGCTTTCAGAATCTCCACTACGCGGTTGGCGTAAAGCTCGCACTGCTCTTTTGTCGCGGCCTCTACCATGACGCGTACCAGCGGCTCTGTACCGGACTGGCGCAACAGGAGACGTCCGTTGTCGCCCAGTTCTGCACTGACTTTCTCTGCCTCTGCCTGCACGGCCGGATCTTCCATCGCCGCCTGTTTATCGGCTACCGGTACGTTGATCAGTACCTGTGGGAAGATCTCTACCTCGGAGGCAAGCCGGCTTAAGGGCTGTTTTTTCTCGAGCATAACTTCCATAACCTTGAGGGAGGTCAGGATCCCGTCTCCGGTTGTCGCATGCTTGCTGAAAATGATGTGTCCGGACTGTTCTCCGCCAAGGCAGTGCCCGTACTGGCACATATTTTCATAGACATATTTATCGCCTACCGCTGTCTTCTCGTAGCGGATCCCCTCCCGCTCGAATGCCTTATATAATCCCAGGTTGGACATTACGGTGGTGACCACGGTATTGTGATGCAGCGCACCGGTTTCCTTCATATATTTACCGCAAATATACAGGATGAGATCTCCGTTTACCTCATTTCCGTTTTCATCTACCGCGATGCAACGGTCTGCGTCCCCGTCGTAAGCGAATCCGACGTCGCAGCCAGTCTCCTTTACAAAGCGCTGCAGTTCCTCAATATGTGTCGAACCACAGCCTGCGTTGATATTCAGGCCGTCCGGCTCATTGTGAATCACAAGTGTACGCGCGCCCAGCGCGTCAAATACACTTTTGGCAATTGCGGACGCACTGCCGTTTGCGCAATCCAGCGCGACCTTTTTCCCCTTAAAGGATCGTGTAGCGGTCGCGATCAGATAGCCGATGTAGCGGTTGCGTCCGGCGGAATAATCGGTTGTTCGTCCGATATCTCCTCTCAGAGCATACGGAAATTCTCCGAGCTTTCCATCCAGGTAATCTTCGATCTGTACGATCACTTCTTCTTCCAGCTTTTCTCCTCTGCTGTTTATGACTTTCAGACCATTATCATAATAAGGATTATGACTCGCTGAAATCATAATGCCGCAGTCAAAGCCCTCTGTGCGCACGACATAGGATACGCTGGGCGTTGTGGTTACGTGGAGCAGATATACGTCCGCACCGGACGCTGTCAGACCTGCTACCAGTGAATATTCAAACATATAGCTGGAGCGACGCGCATCCTTGCCGATCACCACGCGGCAGTGTCCCCCCGGCTCTCTGCACGAGCCACAGTTTTTCTGCGCGTAATAATGACCCAAGAAACGCCCCACCTGGTACGCGTGTTCCACGGTCAGCGTAACATTCGCCTCTCCGCGAAAACCATCCGTTCCGAAATATTTTCCCATATTTCAACCTCGTTTTACTGAACTTCTTTTAAAAATCTTGAAAGTGCATCCTGCCAGGATGGCAGCCGCTCAAAGCCGTTTTCTGATAATTTATCCTTACTCATACGGCTGTTAAAGGGTCTGGTTGCCTTCGCCGGATATTCGGCACTCGTCACCGGCGCGACCTTCACATCATTCATGCCGGCCTGGCGGAAGATCTCGCAGGCAAATTCATACCAGCTGCAAAGTCCCTCGTTGGTCGCGTGATAACGCCCATAGTGCTCTGTCTGGATCATATCCACCAGCAAACGCGACAGATCATAGGTATAAGTCGGTGAACCGACCTGATCGGCAACCACCGTCACATTCTTATGATCTCTACCCAGGCGCAGCATCGTCTTGATAAAGTTTTTGCCTGCTATACCAAATACCCAGGCGATACGTACGATAAAATACCTCCCGGCAAGCAACTCTTCCACGGCAAGCTCGCCCTCATACTTGGTCTGTCCGTAGACGTTCAACGGCTCTCTGTGATCGTCCGGCTCCCATGGGCGGGTTCCCTGTCCGTTGAACACATAATCGGTGCTGATATACATCATCGTAACGCCGGCCTCGCGGCAGGCAGCCGCTACATTACGCGTACCCTCCGCATTAATCCGGCGACAAAGTTCCTCGTTATCCTCCGCCGCATCTACTGCAGTGTATGCGGCACAGTGAATCACTGCGTCAACATTCGCCCCGGAAATTACTTTTCTGCACGCTTCGGCATCCGTGATATCCATCTCGTCGATATCCACTCCGATGCCTTCAAGCCCCCGTTTTGCCAGTTCATTCATCAGATCCGTGCCGAGCTGCCCTCTGGCACCGGTTACAAGTACCTTCATCTTCTAATCTCCATTCCGCCGCTCTCTGGTTGACGGCACCAATCCTGCTCAAAGATCTGCTTTCTTTCACACGATTTCCATTTCTCATCGATTGGCGTACATTTTCTCATAATAGTTCTGATATTCACCGGAGATGATCGTTTCCCACCACTCCCGGTTATCCAGATACCACTGGATCGTTTTCCGGATACCGTCCGCAAACTTTGTCTCCGGCAGCCAGCCCAGTTCCCGGTGAATCTTCGCCGGATCGATCGCATAGCGCATATCATGACCCTTGCGATCCGTCACATACGTAATCAGCGTTTCCGGCTTGTTTAACGCCTTGCAGATCAGTTTTACAATGTCGATATTTCTCATCTCATTATGACCACCGACATTGTAAACCTCTCCCTCTCGTCCTTTATGAATGATCAGGTCAATCGCGCGGCAGTGATCTTCCACATACAGCCAGTCGCGGACATTAAGCCCCTCTCCATATACCGGAAGCGGCTTATCATTTAAACAGTTCGCAATCATCAGCGGGATCAGCTTCTCCGGGAAATGATACGGCCCGTAGTTATTGGAACAGCGGCTGATCGTCACCGGCAGTCCATACGTCCGGTGATACGCCAGCACCAGCAGATCTGCCGACGCTTTCGACGACGAATACGGGCTGCTTGTATGAATCGGAGTTTCCTCGGTAAAAAACAGATCCGGACGATCCAGCGGCAGATCGCCGTATACTTCATCCGTAGAGACCTGATGATAACGTGTAATCCCGTATTTCCGGCAGGCATCCATCAGTACAGCAGTTCCCATAATGTTGGTCTGCAAAAAGATCCCCGGATCTTCGATCGAGCGGTCTACATGACTCTCCGCCGCAAAGTTTACTACGATATCCGGATGCTCTTCCTCGAAGAGCCGGTCCACAGCCTCACGATCACAGATATCTGCTTTGACAAAACGGAATTTCGGATTGTCCATGACCGGCGCAAGCGTCGACAGATTGCCCGCATAGGTCAGCTTATCCAGGCAGATGATACGGTAATCGGGGTATTTCCCCAGCATATGAAAGATAAAATTGCTTCCAATAAAACCGGCGCCGCCGGTTACAATGATAGTCATAAATCTTTTTCCTTTCCTGACTGCGATTTTATTCAGGACGCAGTATCTTCTATCCCGGATGATACAGGAAACGACAAATTATTTTTGACGTTTCCTATAAATTATGCAGACGATCAATATATTTGCCGTCCAGCACATCCTTCAGATACTGTCCATACTGGTTCTTTTTTAATTCCTCATAAGTCTTAAGCACCTGCTCTCTGGTAATCCAGCCGTTCAGGTACGCAATCTCCTCCAGGCAGGCGATCTTTCTGTGCTGATGAGTCTCAACAGTTTTGACAAAATTGGTTGCGTCTACCAGAGACTCATGCGTCCCCGTATCCAGCCAGGTAAAGCCCTGTCCCAGAAGAGCTACCTCAAGCTCGCCATTTTCCAGATAGATGCGATTCAGATCCGTAATCTCCAGCTCGCCGCGTGCGGACGGCTTCAGATTCTTTGCATACTCTACAACACGATTATCATAAAAATACAGACCGGTTACGCAATAATTAGACTTCGGCTTCGCCGGTTTCTCCTCGATGGATATCGCCCTGCCCTCTGCGTCAAACTCTACGATGCCAAAGCGTTCCGGGTCGTCTACATAATAACCGAATACCGTCGCTCCCTTATCCTTGGCAGCCGCGGCGCGCAGCCGTTTCCTCAGTCCATGGCCATGGAAAATATTATCCCCCAGAACCATCGCGACAGAATCCTCTCCGATAAATTCGGCTCCGATAATAAATGCCTGCGCCAGTCCGTCCGGGCTCGGCTGCACCCGGTACTCCAGATGGATTCCGAACTGGGCTCCATCTCCCAGCAGTGCTTCAAACCGCGGCGTATCATCCGGAGTCGATATAATCAGAATATCACGAATGCCCGCATTCATCAGCACCGACAGTGGATAATAAATCATGGGTTTGTCATAAATCGGCAGCAGCTGTTTCGATGTAACCTTGGTTAAGGGATAGAGGCGGGTGCCGGAACCGCCCGCGAGAATGATTCCTTTCATCGGTAGTTCTCCTTTATGATATGAGCAAAAAGCCCGTTTTTACTAACTTGTACTATAGCACAGAACCTCGCTTTTGGCAACGGACAGAATCCCTCGCGGCACAAAGCGTACCGCGTATCTCACGTTACAGGCCACAGGCTGGCCAGCCGGCGCGTGACCTGTAACTATCTGGCTCATCTGCCCCGCCTTACACCGCAAGTTTGCCCAGTTCTGTCAGAAATTTCTGTGCCACAGACATCATCTCCGTACAGTCCCTGTACTTTGTCTTTTTATCGACATACTGAAAATAGGGATTTTCTCCCGCAACATATCTCATATTTCTGCCAAATCTTTCCATCAGAGCCGGGATCCCGGTTACATCCAGGCTGGCCTGCGGATGCATCAGCAGCCGGACTTCCTGACGGTTGATCCTTACTTCGGTAACCCAGGCGTGATGCGCAGCGGTCCGGATCGCTGCCACGGTCAGCAAGTTGCCCGCCGGACGCGGGATCTCACCAAAACGGTCAATCAATTCATCTTCCATATCAAGAACCTCTTCCTGATTTTCAATCGAAGCGATCCGCTTATAGACATCCAGCTTCTGATATTCATTTTTGATATAATGTCCCGGCAAGTAAGCGTCGATATCGCAGGTTACCTCAGTCTGGAAATCTTCTTCCTTTCTACGGGTTCCTTTTAATTCCTGCACCGCCTGATTTAACATCTTACAATAGAGATCGTAGCCGACCGCCTCCATGTGACCACTCTGCTCCGCTCCCAGCACATTTCCCGCACCACGGATCTCCAGATCGCGCATCGCGATCCGGATCCCGGATCCCAGTTCCGTAAACTCGCGGATCGCGCGCAGACGCTTCTCCGCCTCTTCTTTCAGAATCTTATCCTTGCGGTACATCAGAAACGCGTAAGCGGTCCGGCTCGAGCGTCCCACCCGGCCGCGCAGCTGATAGAGCTGTGAGAGCCCCATCCGGTCTGCGTCATAGATAATAATCGTGTTGACATTGGGAATATCCAGGCCGGTCTCAATGATTGTCGTCGATACCAATACATCGATCTCTCCGTTGACAAAGTCCAGCATGATCTCCTCCAGATCATGCTCTCGCATCTGTCCATGCGCGTAAACCACCGTCGCTTCCGGTACCAGTGCCTGCACACGCGACGCCATCTCCTCGATATCCTTCACCCGATTATAAACAAAGTACACCTGTCCGCCACGAGCCAGTTCCCGGTCAATCGCCTCACGGACCATCTCATCATGATATTCCATCACGTAAGTCTGGATCGGCACACGGTCTACCGGAGGCTCCTCCAGGACACTCATATCACGGATTCCGACCAGGCTCATATGGAGCGTCCTGGGAATCGGAGTCGCGGTCAGTGTCAGGACATCCACATTTTCCTTTAATTTCTTGATTTTTTCTTTATGAGTCACACCAAATCGCTGCTCCTCATCGATAATGAGGAGTCCCAGATCCTTGAATTTTACATCCTTCGACAATACCCGATGCGTCCCGATCACAATGTCGACCAGCCCTTTTTGCAGATCCTCCACCGTCCTGCGGATCTCCGCACTGCTGCGAAAACGGGACATCAGAGCCACTCGCACCGGAAAATCCTTCATCCGCTGCACAAACGTATTATAATGCTGCTGCGCCAGAATGGTCGTCGGCACCAGATACACAACCTGTTTACTCTCCTGGACCGCCTTAAAAGCAGCACGTAAAGCGATCTCGGTCTTCCCATATCCGACGTCGCCGCAGATCAGACGATCCATGATTCTGGTACTTTCCATATCCCTCTTGGTATCCTCAATAGCCACCAGCTGATCCTCTGTCTCTTCAAAAGGAAACAATTCTTCAAATTCCGTCTGCCATACCGTGTCCGGGCCATAAGGAAAGCCGTCAGTCTGCTGTCTCGCGGCATAAAGCTCGACCAGATCCTTTGCGATCTCCTGAACGGCGCTTTTTACCTTTTTCCTGGTTTTTTTCCACTGTGTGCCGCCAAGCGGATCAAGGGTCCGCTTTTTGTCCGTCTCCGCGCCGGAATATTTCTGGATCACTTCTAATTTTGTTGCCGGCAGGTAAAGATACCCTCCGTCTGCATACTCGATCTTCAGATAATCACGCAGAGCACGATCACGCTCAATCTTCTCAATCCCGCGGTAAATGCCCAGACCGTGATCCTCATGAATCACATAATCGCCGACAGACAGTTCGGTAAATCCCTGAATCTGACTGCCATCGCGCTTCTTCTTCCGGCGCCGGTTCTTTTTCCGGCGCCCGCCGAACATATCCGTTTCGGTAATTACCACAAAACGAATCTGGGGATACTCAAATCCCCGGTGCAGATTTCCATAGGTCACAAGGATCTGGCCCGGCTGTACCCGGATATCTCCCTCATCCGGACAAAACGCTGACAGACCATACTCCCGCAGATCATTTGCCAGACGGCTGGCCCTGGTATGGGAACCAGACAAGAGTACGACCCGATAGTTATTTTTCTTCCAGCGGGTCAGATCGCTGATCAGCAGTTCAAAGCTGTTCTGATAGGAGCTGACGCTTTTTCCCTGAATACTGTATCTCTTTGTAATCCCGATCTCCGGGATATTCTGGTCCAGTCCCGTCAGACAAAGAGTATCCGGCCTCGCACAGCGCGTCAGGATCTCCTTTGCCGGGATCAGCAGCTGCATCTGAGCAGGCAGGGCGTACCCCTCTTCCTGCCGGTTCTTCATGCTCTCCGCAAATTCTTCCTCTACTGCTTCTCCCCGTTCTCTCAGGCGCACCGGTTCATCCAGAAATATCATACTGGTTCCGGGCGCAAAATAATCCAGCAATGACACGGTCTCGCGCTCCCGCTTCTGTTCCGGCTTTTCCGCGCTCATACCGTCCTGCTCCCAGACGGACGCAAATTCAACCGCCGGATAGATATCAACCTGATCCAGCTGCTCGACCGAGCGCTGGCTCTCCAGATCAAACAGCCGGATCAAATCGATCTCATTATCCCATAATTCGATTCGCACCGGCTGATCCTGCGTCATCGGAAAGATATCCAGAATATCGCCGCGTACGGAAAACTGTCCCACTCCGTCCACCTGCGGGAGCCGCTCATAACCCATCCTTGCCAGGCTCTCTTTCCAGGCTTCCAGATCCAGCTCCATCCCGCTCTTTGCGTGAAGTACTTCCTCATAGAATCGATCCATCGGAAGGAGACGGTCCATCAGACCGTCAATGGTTGTTACAAAGACCCCGGTCTCATCCTCCATGCGATGGCGAAGCGCCACCAGCCGTTCCCTCGAGATCAGGTTTCCATGAATATCCGCGCTGTAAAAGAGCAGATCCTTTGCCGGATACAGCCAGACATCCGGACGGAAACAGCGAAAATCCTCATAAATCTCCTTTGCATGGCTCTCATCTGAGGTCACCACCAGTTTCCATGGCATATCCGTCGCCGTCTCACTCATCAGATGAACCTTCTGAGAATCCATGCAGCCTGACAGCTGAAGCGGTCCTTTTTTCTGTTTCAAATCACGGCTCAGTTCTTCATACTCGATTAATTCTGTTAAAGGATTTGCAAATATCCCACTCATATACTCTCCCGCGCTTCTGTCGGTTTTACGGTTGCTCCCTGCTTTGTATTATAGATATTCATTGCCCTGTCGATATCATCCATCATCATCACCGCGGCGGATGCGGCGTTGCGAAACGCCTCATCCATCATCTTCTGCTCTCCTGCCGAGAAATGGCCCAGAACATAATCCGCCAGATCCATCCGCTCCGGTTTCTGTCCGACGCCTACCTTCACACGGGCAAATTCCTGCGTTCCCAGATGCGAGATGATACTCTTAACGCCATTGTGACCGCCGGCGCTGCCTTTTTTGCGGATCCGCAGCTGCCCCGGTTCCAGGCTCACATCGTCAAAAATGACAATCAGATCAGTCGTTGGATCTGCCTTATAAAAATCCACAACCGCCCGCAGGCTTTCCCCGCTCGCGTTCATGAAGGTCTGTGGTTTGATCAGAACCACTTTATGACCCTCGATCACGCCTTTTCCGACCAGCGCCTTGTGTTTTTTTTCTGTGACCGCAATCCCGTATCGGTCCGCCAGGGCATCCACGGAGCAGAAGCCTGCATTGTGTCTTGTATTAGCATATTCTTTCGTAGGGTTTCCCAGTCCTGCGATGATAAACATAATTTTTCCCTCATTCATAGCATAAAGTACAGAAAACAGACACGCAAAAATGTTACAGCTTCGGCTTTCACCAAAACTGCAACTTTCCTGATGTCTGGTCAGATTTTAGCAGAATTATCGGAAAATGTAAAGGATTGTTTCCAGGCAATAAAATATATTGGCAAACCGTCCGTTCCTGAGAGGAACTACCTTATTGGATTAACATATGCATTAAATTGGAATATACAGTATATAATAATAAATATGACAGGAAAAGCGCGTCAGCCGGCCGACGCGCTTTTTGCTGGTATCACATATAACAATTTGTCTGTCTTGCAGACATCTGAAGTAAAATGGTATCCATTACCTATCCGCTCACGCACCTCAATCGTGCGCCATGCAGCCCATCATCTCTGTGACCTCGTATTTGCGCAGGATCGTTTCCTGGATCCGTTCTCTGGTGCTTGTGTTGATAGGATGCGCGATGTCCCGGAATTCTCCGCTCAGGGATCTTCGGCTTGGCATCGCGATGAACAGTCCTTTGTCGCCCTCGATAATCTTAATATCATGAACTACAAATTCATTGTCGATCGTAATCGAAGCTACCGCACGCATCTTACCCTCGTTTTCAACTGTCCGCACTCTCACATCTGTAATCTCCATTACTGATTATCCCCCTGATCTTGTAAGCCTGACTTCTTGTTCGCTTGTTGTGTAATGGTGAAGGTGGCATTGATCACCTGATTCAACTGTGATGTGCCGCCCTGTTACCGGCTTCACGGTGCTGCCGCAGGGCAGACTCCACTTATTACTATGATACCACAGTCTGGCAAAATAGTATACAAATTATTCCGTAATGTTTATTAATATTTCGTTACAATTTCACAATCATTCTCGATTTGAATTCTTCCCCTCACCTCTTGAATATTGTCCGAAAATAAAGTATACTTAACTGAAGTATGAACAAAATTGAACCATCAATTAACAGGAGATATAGTCATGAATCTGGTCACTGTAAGAGAATTATACCGGAACCGGGAAGCGTTTCTGGACAAAAAGATATCGATCGGAGGCTGGGTACGTAGTGTACGCGCCTCGAAAGCATTTGGTTTCATCGTCGTGAGCGACGGCAGCTATTTTGAAACTCTGCAAATTGTCTACCATGATACCATGGAGAATTTCGCGAAAGTCAGCAAGCTCAATGTAGGAACCGCGATTCTCGTAACAGGGACTCTGACGGAGACCCCGCAGGCAAAGCAGCCGTTTGAGATCCAGGCCGATGAAATCACCGTAGAAGGCGCCTCTGCCCCGGACTATCCGCTGCAGAAGAAGCGTCATACGCTGGAATACCTGCGCACGATCTCTCATTTACGTCCGCGCACCAATACCTTTCAGGCCGTTTTCCGTGTGCGTTCTCTGATCGCTTACGCGATCCATCAGTTCTTCCAGGAACGGGATTTTGTCTATGTCCACACGCCGATTATCACCGGCAGCGACTGTGAAGGCGCCGGCGAGATGTTTCAGGTGACTACTCTGGATATCGCCAACCCGCCAAGACTGCCGGACGGCTCAGTTGACTACAGCAAAGATTTCTTTAATAAACCGACCAATCTGACCGTATCCGGTCAGTTGAATGTCGAAACCTATGCCATGGCTTTCCGCAATGTCTATACCTTCGGACCGACTTTCCGCGCGGAAAATTCCAACACCACCCGTCATGCCGCGGAGTTCTGGATGATCGAGCCGGAGATCGCTTTCGCCGATCTGGAAGACGATATGGATCTGGCGGAAAGTATGTTGAAATACGTAATCCGTTACGTACTGGAACATGCCCCGGAGGAGATGAATTTCTTTAACAGTTTCATTGATAAGGGACTTCTCGACCGCTTAAATAACGTTGTAAATTCCGAATTTGGACGCATCACCTATACCGATGCCATCGCGGAACTGCAAAAGCATAATGACCATTTTGATTATAAGGCATCCTGGGGCTGCGATCTGCAGACCGAGCATGAGCGCTATCTGACGGAAGAGATCTTCAACCGTCCGATCTTTGTCACGGATTATCCGAAGGAGATCAAAGCTTTCTATATGAAACTGAATCCGGACAATAAAACCGTCGCCGCAGTCGACTGTCTGGTTCCCGGCATCGGCGAGATCATCGGCGGCAGCCAGCGTGAGGATGATTACGACAAACTGCTGACACGGATGCACGAGCTGGGGCTGAAAGAATCCGATTACCAGTTCTATCTGGATCTGCGTAAATATGGCTCTGCCCGCCACGCCGGATTCGGTCTCGGATTTGAACGCGCCGTCATGTATATCACCGGCATGTCCAACATCCGCGATGTACTTCCGTTCCCACGCACTGTTAATAACTGCGAACTGTAGGAGAAATCCATGAAATTCATTCATATTGCTGACGTCCATTGGGGCATGCACCCGGACAACGATAAACCCTGGGCCAGAGACCGCGCACAGGCGATCAAGGATACTTTTACGGAGGTCATCCGCCAGGTGAAAGAGCGGGAGGCTGACTGCCTTTTTATCGCCGGTGATCTCTTTCACCGGCAGCCGCTGCTGCGCGACCTCAAGGAAGTAAATTATCTCTTTTCCACGATCCCGGCGACCAGAGTCGTCATCATCGCGGGAAATCATGATCGTATACGGACGAATTCTGCCCTGATGAGTTTTCGCTGGTGTTCCAATGTCACATGGCTCATGAGCGAGGAGCCGTCTGTCGTCACTTTTCCGGAGCTTGGTCTGGACGTAACCGGCTTTTCCTATCATACACCGGAGATCACGGATGCCCGGCTGACTGATATCCGCCCGCCTGCCGGCTCTTATATCTATATCCTGCTGGCGCATGGCGGCGATCCCAGGCATCTGCCGATCGATAAAAATCTCCTCTCCGCGTCCGGGTTCTCCTATACAGCCCTGGGACATATCCACAAACCGGAGATCTCTCCCGATAAGCGCTGGGCATTTCCAGGGTCGCCGGAACCTCTGGATCGTACAGAGACCGGCCGGCACGGCATGATCGTCGGAGAGATCAGCCCGTCCACACGCCAGGTCACTTCCCTGGAGTTTGTCCCGCTGTGTCAGGCTCAGTATATCTCTCTGATCGTCCGCGTCATCCCCAGGACGACCAACACAGAGTTAAATGAACGCGTCTTAAACGAGATCCGCAAACGCGGAGTCCATCATATCTACCGGCTGCGGCTGCAGGGACGTCGTGATCCGGACATTGTCTTTGATCTGGACTCACTGGAGCATCGCTTGCAGATTATTGAAGTAATTGACGAAACAGAACCACAATATGATTTCAGCCGGCTTTTTGCCGAGCATCCCAGTGATATGATCGGATTTTACATCCGTGCGCTCGATAAAGAGAATATGACGTCTGTCGAAAAAAAAGCCCTGTATTATGGCATCGACGCCCTGCTTAACACCACGGATGAAAGGAGCGCAACATGAAATTACTGGATTTACACATCAGCGGGTTCGGCAAATTTCACGACCGCGATATCACCTTTCACGACGGCATCAATATTATTTACGGCAAAAACGAAGCCGGCAAATCGACGCTGCACACCTTTATCCGCTGTATGTTCTTCGGACTGGAGCGCAGCCGGGGGCGAGCGGCAAGAAATGACCTTTTTTCCCACTATGAGCCGTGGGATCTGACTGCCCTCTACGGCGGCCGTATGCGCGTCGAACAGAATGGCATCGTCTACCGGATCGAACGAAATTTCCGCAAGGATCAGAAATCCTTTCAGATTATCAATGAGACAAAGGGGATTGAAATCGAACCAACCAGAGCCTTTCTGGATCAGTTTCTCTGCGGCTTGTCGGAGACCTCTTACCGGAACACGATCAGCATCGGCCAGTTAAAGAGCGCAACGGACGGCGGCATGGTAAATGAACTGAAAAATTATATTGCCAATATGAACACAACCGGCAGCCGGTCTCTCAATATCACGCGCGCAACCTCGTATCTGCAGAACCGACGCAGACAGTTTGAACGCCAGCTTCATCCCGACGCAGCCAGAGATTATGCCTCCCTGACTGCCGAGATCCAGGGAATCGAAGCGGAGATCACCGATCCGGCTTATGAGAATCAGCTTCTTACCTGGCAGGACCGGCAGACCGATATCCGCGGACAACTCACACAAAAACAAAAAGAGCGCGAGGAACTGCTCCAGAAAATCGCCGCACAGCGACAGACCCTGACCGGCGCTCAGTTTACCGATGAGGCGTCGATTACCTCCTACCGGGATGAGACGATCTCCATCTACAAGCAGTATCAGAATGAAAAGGCGATCTGTGACAGGAAAAGCCATTCGATCTGGTCGACTGTCTTTTTTGTGCTCATTCTCCTAAGCGGCGCACTCGCCGTCTACTGCTATACCGCCGGCACCTCCAATCCACTGGAATCGATCTTGCCGTTTAAATCAATCTGGCTCTTCTTTGGATCACTCATCGCCTGCCTGATCTTTCTGTACGCGGCGATCGACTTTTCAAAGGAAGGGAAGATTTTAAAACGATCGGTTGCCTCCAACCATAAAGTCCTGCAGGAAATCTTTTCCCGCCATCTCGGTGATTCTTCCGTTACTGAGGACGCCATCCAGGCGTTTGAGAACCGTATGGACGAGTATCAGCGCATCAGCCGGT
Organism: Clostridiales bacterium; assembly: GCA_021204025.1. Classification (GTDB taxonomy): domain Bacteria; phylum Bacillota; class Clostridia; order Lachnospirales; family Lachnospiraceae; genus Brotaphodocola. The sequence goes on from JAJQAC010000017.1 coordinate 19,253, forward strand.
CTCTGAAGGACGCCGAAGCTACTGAGAAAACACAGTCAGATGAGATCTCTGCCCTGCAGGAAAAGGATCGTTCCTGTGATCTCTCGATCTCTCAACAACAGAAAACTCAGTGGGAGCTGGAAAAGAAGCTCGACCGCCTGACCGTCTGCAAGGACCGGATCGAATCCATCAAACAGGAGCTTACCGAAAATGAACGGCTCCGCGAGGAAATCGACGCCATCGATCTCGCTCTGGAAACCATGACCTCGCTCTCATCGACCATCCGGGATTCATTTGGCCTTTATCTCAATAAAGCTGCGTCGGATATGATCTGTGAAATCACCGGAGGCGCCTATGACAGTATGAGTGTTGACGACAATCTAGACATCTATCTCAACACACCGCAGAAGCTGGTTCCGATCGCCCAGCTGAGCAGCGGCGCGATGGATCAAGTCTATCTCGCGCTCCGCCTGTCCGCGGCCAGACTCATCCAGAAAGGCTATGACCGGATGCCGCTGATCTTTGACGATAGCTTCGTGCAGTATGATTATGAGCGCCTTGGCGCGGCACTTACCTGGCTGGCTGGCGCTTATGACGGCCAGATTCTCATCTTTACCTGCCATAAGCGGGAAGAACAGGTGATAGCAGAGAAACAGATCCCCTATTGGCTGATTGAGATCTGAAGAAATCATAATCAGGATCGACCGGAACGGAATGTAGACGCCATCGGCGCTCAACGCCCGGCATCAGCCGGAAAAACTCCTTACGCTGCCCGCGCGCATATAAATGGCAACAGGTCATGAACCCGATTTCACATCGCGATTCATGACCTGTTGTCATCATTTTTTCTTATTTTCCCTTAATATGTCCGGTTTATTCATAAATCGGATACTTCTCGCACATCTTCGTCACTTCCGCGCGAATATAATCCGCCTGATTCTCAAAATCGGTCGCCGCCAGCCAGATGCACTCCGCGATCTTCGGCATGTCAGCTTCCTTCAAACCTCTGGAAGTCACAGCCGGAGTACCGATGCGGACGCCGGAGGTGACAAACGGACTGCGGGGATCGTTGGGAACCGTATTCTTGTTAAGCGTAATATAGACCTCATCGCAGCGGTTCTGCAGCTCTTTACCGGAGACTTCGAGACCGCGCAGGTCGACCAGCATCAGGTGGTTGTCGGTGCCGCCGCTGACGATCGAGAAGCCCTGCTCCTGCAGCGCCGCCGCCAGTGCCGCCGCGTTTTTCTTTACCTGCAGCTGATATTCTTTAAATTCCGGCTTTAACGCTTCGCCGAAGCAGACCGCCTTGGCCGCGATGATATGCTCAAGCGGGCCGCCCTGGGAGCCGGGGAAGATCGCCTTATTGAAGTTAAACTTCTTTGCCGCTTCTTCATTTGCCAGAATCAGGCCGCCCCTCGGTCCGCGCAGCGTCTTATGCGTGGTCGTCGTCACAACGTCCGCATATGGGATTGGGCTCGGATGAAGTCCCGCAGCCACAAGACCGGCAATGTGCGCGATGTCCGCCATCAGATACGCGCCCACCTCGTCCGCGATCTCGCGGAAACGTTTAAAATCAATCTCTCTCGCATAGGCGCTCGCGCCGGCGAGAATCAATTTCGGTTTGCACTCCTTCGCAAGACGCTCCACCTCGTCATAATCGATCCTGCCATCGTCATTTACCCCGTAAGGCACGATATGGAAATACCGTCCGGAGAAGTTTACCGGACTTCCATGAGACAGATGTCCGCCATGATCCAGGCTCATGCTGAGTACGGTGTCGCCATGCTCCAGCATCGCCATGAATACCGCCATATTGGCCTGCGCGCCGGAATGAGGCTGTACATTCGCGTAATCACAACCAAAGAGCTTCTTCGCGCGCTCGATGGCAATAGTTTCCAGCACGTCCACATGCTCACAGCCGCCATAATAACGCTTACCCGGATAGCCCTCGGCATATTTATTGGTCAGGACTGTGCCCATCGCCGCCATCACCGGCTCGGATACGATATTTTCCGACGCGATTAATTCCAGATTTCTTCTCTGGCGGGCAGCTTCTTTTTCAATCACCTGACCCACTTCCGGATCATAATCGGTGATAAATTTCATGATCTCATTTACCATCATGATTCTCCTCTCTCATCACTTTTTTGTTCTTATCCTTTAATTCCATGGCCGCCCGGTCTTGCAGGAGCCTTGTATAAAGTGCATCATCCATCGGCAGCGCGATCCGTATCCCTGTCCACGCGGACAGATACGCCGCATTGGCGAGAGTCAGACTGTTAACGCCGTTTGCCGCATCCGCCAGAAGAGGCGTCCCTTTGCGGATATGGTCACTGAAATTCTGAAATACCTTCTGATACTGTTTGCCCGGCTGCGGCTCCACTAGCACCTCCGTATGATATTCCGGCTCCCCGTAAATCTCCGTATTCGTCCGGCAGAAGGTATCCACATCTGGCTCACTGCGGTCAAAGATCAGCTTCTTTTCATCAAGCAGAGTCAGCCTTCCCTTTTTTCCCCAGATCTCGAAACGATTGTCTCCCGGATACTCGCCTGTCGCGCTGATAAAGGTGCCGCGCAGCTTCGGATGCACCGAACCCGGACCGTAAAGGAAGCGCAGATCCACACTGTCATCCACCGTGAAATCATTGTACTTGCCAAAATCAATATCCGCATCCACCTCATCCGGCATTCCCAGAAGCCACTGCCAGAGATCCAGATAATGCTGGCACTGGTTAATCAGCAGGCCGCCGTACTCTCCTGACCAGCTGCTCCTCCAGGGGGAACTCCTGTGATAAACCGGCGTCCGAAACCAGCTGTTACAGATCCAGACTGCCCGCGTGATCTCTCCCAATTCTCCCGCATCCAGAAACTCCTTTGCTTTCAGGGCCGCCGGCTCCATACGGGTATTAAACATGATTGCCCAGACGGACTCTGCCGGTTTCTTAGCCAGAGTTTCTTTGACTTCGCCCGCGCAGATCCCGGCCGGCTTGTCGCAAAGAACATGCTTGCCCAGTGCCAGCGCCTCTGCTGTGATCGGCACATGTGTCGCGTGCGGCGTCACCACGACAACCGCGTCAAAATCAGACGCATGCGCAAAAGTATCCTCCGTATCTTTGTAAATCGCAACTCCAGGATGCCGCTCACGAATCTTCTGCTGCCCCGGCTCATTGCGGCAGCAGATGCCGGTCAGCGTCATTCCCTCGACCTTTCCGTCGTAAAGCATCTGCGCGTACTGACTTCCCATGCCTCCATATCCAATGATCACGGTTCGAAGATAATCGGTCATGTTTCCTCCTGTTCTCCGCCATGCAGACGGTATTCTTTTACTACCACCTGCAGACTGCGGTTTCCATTATATTCGTTTATTTCCGGATAGTAAATAATATCCATGATTTTTTTATTGCCCAGTTCCTCCAGGAATCGGTCGCCCTCCGCAAAGAGGATCCCCTCCATCACAAATCCGCTCTCTGTCACCAGTGACAGGCGAACCGCGTTATGTAGTTTTCCGAGTACTCTGACGTCACGGATTCGCAGGCGTCTCTGCGCAAACTGCGGTTTTTCATTCCCCTGTCCAAACGGTTCTAAAAGGCTCAGTTCCTGAATCAGACGTTCTGAAATGTATTCAAACGGCATCGCAACATCGATCCAGATCTCCGGGATAAAATCCTTTGACGTCAGCCCGGACTGTTCGTTTAACCGGCGGCGGAACTCGTCAATATCTTTTTCCTCTAACGAAAAACCGGCTGCCATCGGATGCCCGCCAAATTTAAGCAGAAGATCCTGCACCTCACACAGCTTCTGATACATCGAATATGCCCGGATCGAGCGCCCGGAACCCTTGACGCACCCCTCGCCTCTGGTGAGCACCATCGACGGACGATTCCACGCTTCGCGCACCCGACCGGCGATGATCCCGGCAATGGATTCATGGCATTCCGGCAGATAGATTACCAGCACCTTATCCTCTGCATAGCGTTCTTCCACCTGCGCCAGTGCCTGGTCAACGCCCTTCTGCGTCATCTCCTTGCGTTCTTCATTGAGCTGCTGCAGACGGGCCGCCATCTTCCTCGCGGATTCTTCTTCCTCACACAGCAGGAGTTCAAGCGCCAGTTCTGCTGTCTGCAGTCGTCCGCTCGCGTTCAGGCAGGGTCCAATCACGAAACCGATATGATACGCCGTCAGATGATAGATGTCCAGATTGCACGCTTCCACCAGACAACGCAGCCCCACGCTGCGCGTATTAGGCATCTGCTTTAACCCATGTTTGACCAGGATACGGTTTTCATCCTTCAAGGGCATCACATCCCCGACCGTAGCGATCGCCGCAAATTCCAGCATCGCGGCCCACTCTGCCTCCCGGATCCCAAAGTTCTCATACAGCACCTGGATCAGCTTATAGGCAACGACCGCACCGCAGATATCTTTATAAGGATAGCGGCATGATTCCTGATGCGGATTAATCACGGCAGACGCCGGCGGCAGCTTTTCTTTTCCCTCCGTATCTTTCGGCACCTCATGATGATCGGTCACAATCACCGTAAGCCCCAGTTCCCGCGCAAGCTGCAGTTGATCATACGCGGATATCCCGTTATCACAGGTGATAATCGTATCCACTCCGTCTGCGGCTGCCTTGCGGATAATCGATTCATTAATCCCATATCCGTCCCGGATTCTCTCCGGGATCTGATGATCCACGTTAGCTCCGCACCGACGCAGTCCCCGGATGAGAAGATAAGTCGCACAGACTCCATCGATGTCATAATCTCCCACAATACGGATCCTTTTGCCCTGGCCAATCTTCTGCCGGATCAGTCCTGCAGCATAATCAATATCTTTTAATTTATGCGGGGAATGCAGATCTTTCACTGTGCCGTAAAGATAACGCTCCATCTCCCGATCGCCAACTACGTCCCGGTTACGCAGGATCCGCGCTGTCACAGGATCAATGCCAAACCGCGCCGAAATTTCCTGAAAATCTGCTTTTTTTGTGTAGAGCATCCATCTCGGCTCTTCCTTTTTTCTCCTCACAGTAATCTCCGCCCTCATTCACAAATCCTTCGCTGCTCCCCGCATATCCATCCCTGCGTCACAGGCAGTCAAACATAAACATTGTACCACATTTCCCTTAATTGTGCTATAATCAAACGGTATAATTATTCAGGAGAATCTTATTTATGAAAACGATTGCAAAAAAGGCTGACCGGCAGAACCACCCTGATAAAAAAGGAACTAATTCCGGCGGATTTCTGGTACAGGGCAGTATCCTGGCAATGGCGGGAATCATCGTCCGCTTTATCGGTCTTCTCTACAAGATCCCCATGACCACTGTCCTAGGCGACGACGGTATCGGATATTACAATACTGCTTACGAGATCTACAATATCGGACTGATCCTATCTTCCTACAGTCTTCCGCTGGCGATCTCCAAGCTGATCGCGGCCAGACGTGTCCATGACCGTTACGAGGACGTGCGCCATGTCTTTCTGAACGGACTGCTCTTTGGCATGATTGCCGGGGGCGCGATGACGCTGCTCCTGCTCTTTGGCGCGGACTGGATCACCACACACATTTTTAACAGTCCCAGCAGCGCACTGCCGCTCAAAGTCATGTCGCCGACAATTTTTGTATTTTCTGTCATGGGCGTGATCCGCGGATATTTTCAGGGGCACGGCAATATGGTGCCCACTTCGGTATCTCAGATCATCGAGCAGATAGTCAACGCGATCGTCAGCATCACGGCATCCTACACCTTTATGATCTGGTTTGCCTCCAGAGAAAACCCGGCGTCCTATGGCGCGGCCGGCGGTACTCTCGGCACGCTCTCCGGCGCGCTGGCATCCCTGATCTTTCTCGCGTTCCTGATCTCGCTCTATTTTAAAAAAAATAAAAGCCGCCTGCATCGCAGACAGCTGGATACTCCGGAAACCACCGCTCAGATCTATAAGGCTCTGCTCCTGACTCTGACTCCGATTATCCTGAGCCAGTTTGTCTATCAGCTCAGCGGATCGACAGACAACTCCATGTTCGGTCTCATCATGGGCAGCAAAGGACTCACTGAGAAAGAACGGCTCTCCCTGCTCGGCATCTACGGCGGCAAATACCGTCTCCTTTCCAATGTGCCGGTGGCAATCGCGTCCTCACTGGGCACCTCCATGATCCCCAGCATCGTGCATTCGCGTGCACAGAAGCTCGACGACGAAGTCAATGACAAGATCCGCCTGACGATCAAGTTTAATATGCTGATCGCGATCCCCTGCGCCGTCGGTCTCGGCGTCCTCGCCGGCCCGATCATGCAGCTGATTTTCCGCGACAGCCGCCCGCTGACTGCCAGACTGATGGAGATTGGCGCTCCTGCCGTGGTCTTTTTCTCCCTCTCGACCGTCACCAACTCTGTGCTGCAGGGCATCGACCTGATGCGCAAATCCGTAACCCACTCGGCGATCTCGCTGGTGATCCACATCCTCCTCGTATACCTCATGCTGGACCGGCTGAATCTGGGCGTCTACGGACTGGTGATCGGCAACGTCACCTTCGCACTGGTGGTCTGTATCCTCAACTGGCATGCGATCGGCAAGGCACAGCACTACCGGCAGGAAATCCGGACAACCTTCCTCCTGCCGCTCGGCGCCGCGCTCATCATGGGGATCGCCGCCCGGGGCATCTATACGGTGATCCATATGGCGTTATCCGTCAATCTGATCAGTCTGATGATCGCAGTCCCGATCGCCATGGTGATCTACGCAGTGCTGATCCTTGTCTTCCGGGCCGTCACAGCAGAGGAACTGCCGGACATGCCGTTTGGGACGAGAGTGCTGGCGCTGGCGAGGAAGTTGCGGCTGATGTGAATATCATGAGATGAATAAAAACCCGTGCCGTTGACGCGTTTTTCATTCATCTCATAAAAAATTTATTTTCTCAGAATCTCCCAGTATCCCGAACGATTGGTTCCCATATGCCTTATCAATTGTACTTTTCTAAATTTCGTCAAGTAATATTTTACTCGATTGAGTTCCCATCCTAACGAAAGCGCCATGTCTCGTTGTGAATACTCCGGATGTTCCTTTATCAACTGAAGAATTTGTTGTTCTGTATCCGTAAATTCCCCAATTATCGTAGGGAATTGATTATCCAGTACACCATCCGTAATTTGGGTGGGACTTTGGGTAGACTGGGTGGGACTTTGGGTAGTTTGGGTGGGGCCTTAGGATCTGAAATATTTCAATACACTCTCAAACGCCACCCGATACCCCATCTTCAGCGAATCCTTTTCGATATATTCTTCGCGGGTATGCGCCCCGTCTCCGATGTAGCAGCCATAACACACGCTGGGGATCCCTACCGACAGCGGGATGTTGCAGTCTGTTGAGCCGGAGCCGGTCTTTGTCTCCTTCCCGGTAATGCCTGTCAGCAGTTCCTGTGTCTCCGCCACCATGCGGTCACGTTCCGCCCGCTGCGCTTCGTCCAGATGCTCGCACGGACGGAGTCCGACCGTCTCTACCAGCACTTCGACATCATCACTGCGCTGCTCCTCAAAGATCTCGCGGAAGCGCTCCTCCATATATGCCATATCCGTCTCGCAGTCGGAACGGTATTCACAGAGCATCGATGCCTTCTGCGCGATCGTGTTGACCGACGTGCCTCCCTCGATCACACCGACATTGTACGTGGTCTTACCGCCGTTCGGCACCTGGATCGCATAGATCCGGCCGATGATCGCGGCCAGATTGGCGATCGCGTTTTCATTGCCGAATTTACCGTAGGAATGTCCGCCCGGCGTCTTTACCGTCACCCGGAAGCGCGCGGAACCGACTGCACGGTTTACCACGCTGTTCATCGTCCCGTCAAAGCTGTAAAATTCACGGATCCTTCCGGCATAATCCTTGCAGATCTTTCGCGAGCCTTTCAGATTGCCCATACCTTCTTCTCCAGTGTTGCAGACAAATAATATCCCGCAATCTTTCGGAACCAGTTCCTGCTGCGTCACGTATTTTGCCACCATCATCAGCGCCGCCAGGTTGGCCGTATCATCGCCGACTCCCGGACAGCAGATCCGTCCGTCCTGTTCGGTGAGCGGAAGCGGCGTTGTATCCGGGAATACCACATCCATGTGTGCCATAAATACCACGACCGGCAGCCCGTCTCTCATGCCATACGGATACACGACATTAAGCGCCTCGTCCGTATAAACGCCTTTTGCGCCCATATCCGTCAGCCATTTTCTGCAAAACTCCATACGCTTTTCTTCATGATTCGATGGCGCCGGGATCTGCGCAATCGTGTAGAGCAGATCCAGCGTTTCCTGCGCATGATTTTCAATGTAATCCAAAATTTTGTTTTCCAGCATGATCATATCCTCCCTCTTCCCCTGACTCTCACACCTGATGATATGCCGCGCCAGTGGCGCGTGTCCATTTACAATACACTTCCCAACTGACAGTTGTGTGTCTTTCTTCACGGCCAGAACCGACAATTTTCACCGATTCTGCCCGAACATGATTATACCATACCAAAATTTACATCTCAATCCATTTTCTCTGATTTCGATTAGCATAACCATGATTCCACCGTCAGCAGTCATTCCTGTTTTTTAATCATTTCCCATATCAAACCAAACCTTTTCTTTCTTTTCCGAATGATATATAATAATGACATTCAGATCATACTTGGGGCAAAATATTTGACCCCTGTGATACCTGAGAATTTTTCCGTGCTTCGCACTCACGGAATTCTAATCCAAATATCATTCAGGAGGTTACTCTTATTATGGACGCGATAGAAAAGAAAATACTTACCATCATCGACAGCCACGCGGACGAACTGCAAAAGCTCGCCATGGATATCTACCAGCACGGAGAACAGGGATACCACGAATACCGCACTGCCAGAATCGTCTCTGACTTTCTGAAAAATCTGGGGCTTGATCCCAGGGAAGGTCTTGCCATTACCGGCGTAAAGGCCGCCATCGGCAAAAAGGACGGTCCCAACATCGCTCTGATCGGAGAACTGGACGCTCTTTCCTGCCCTACTCATCCGGCCGCTACTGCTGCCGGTTTTGCTCACTCCTGCGGTCATTACGCTCAGATTACCTGTATGCTCGGCGCCGCCCTTGCACTCAGCGATCCAGAGGTCTGTGCCAGCCTGGACGGAACCGCCACGATCTTTGCCGTCCCCGCGGAAGAATTTCAGGATGCCTCCGTGCATGAGGAAGTTCTCCGCACTCACGATGTACACTGTCTCGGCGGCAAATGTGAACTGATCCGCCGCGGCGAATTTGATGAGATTGATCTTGCCATCACCACACACTCTCTGATGGTCGGACGCGACAGCGGCGCGGATCTGATGCTTGGCAACAGCAAGTGTACGGGGTTTGTCGGCAAGACGGTCTATATGCATGGCCGCGCCGCGCATGCTGCCGCGGCTCCGCACCTCGGCGCAAACGCCCTGAATGCCGCCTGTCTCGGTATGTCGGCTGTCGGCATGATCCGCGAAACCTTTGAAGAAAAAGACTGTGTCCGCGTCCATCCCTATATCCGCAAGGGCGGAGAAGCCATCAATATCGTTCCCAGCGAAGTTGTCGTAGACATGATGGTTCGCGCAAATAATCAGAAAACCATTGAAAAAGTCAGCAAAAAAGTCGACAACTGTTTCCTTGGCGCCGCACTCTGTATCGGCTGTGAAGCGGAGATCGTAAATTCCCAGGGATATATGCCCTGTCCGGAACGCCAGCCGGATCAGGCCCTGCTGGAAGCCGCCGCAACACTGCGGGAAACAGACGAAAGTCTTGATATCCGTCCGATTCCATCCGGCATCTGCAATACCGCCAGCACCGACGTCGGGGACCTCTTTGCCATCATGCCGGTTGTAAACTTTACCTTCGGCGGCAGCGTCGGCGCTTTGCACTCCAGAGATTATGCCGTTTCTGATCCCAACGTTGCCCATATTATCCCGGCCAAGATGATGGCGCTCACCGCCTATCATCTTCTCAAAAACCAGGCCGCCGAAGTCCGTGAAATCATTGCGAACTACGACGCGCCTTATACGATTGAACAGTACCGCGAATATGTCAGAAATATGGAATCCTGATATCCCAATCAACCACCCTGGCACAATGTGCATCGGGGTGGTTTCTCTCTTACTTACTCACTCTTCTCCCGCAGATAATCCAGCGCAAACTGCGCATAAATCCCGGTTCCGTATTGCAGCGCCGACTCATCCACATCAAATGCCGGGTGATGAGCGATGCAGTCAATCCCTTTTTCGCGGTTTCCGACGCCCAGGTATCCATAAACACCCGGAATTCTTTCCATATAAACGCTGAAGTCCTCCGCTCCGGTAGCCTTATTCCGATGCACAAGGCAGCCCTCACCGACCACTTTCCTGGCGGCGCCCTGCGCCAGACGCACTAGATCTGCATTTTCATTGATCAACGGATCCGGACCAAAATAATAATCCGACTCTGCCGTACAGCCGTAACCTTCCGCCACCTGCGCCGCGATCTTACGGATCCGCTCCGGCATGCTCTCATGGAACGCCTTATGAAAAGTACGTACTGTGCCAACCAGCTCCACCTGATCTGCAATGATGTTCTGTTTGGTTCCTCCATTCATCATACCCACGGTCACAACCAGGCTGTCTAACGGGTTATTGCTCCGGCTGGGGAGCGTCTGTAAAGCCATCACAACCGCAGCCGCCGCGAGGATCGCGTCATGTCCCAGATGGGGCGCGCTTCCGTGCGAGCTCACACCCTTTACACGGATCGTAAAGCGGTCGCTGCACGCCATGCGCGCTCCCCCTTCAAAGTTAACGGTCCCAATCTGTGCCTCCGGCCAGACGTGCATCCCAAAGATCGCGTCCACATCATCCAGCGCGCCGCGTCTGACATATTCCTCCGAACGCCTCCCGATTTCTTCTGCCATCTGAAAAAGCAGTTTTACCCTACCATGGAACTCATCGTTGTGTTCCTTTAAGATTCGTGCCGCGCCCAACAACATTGCGGTATGGCAATCATGTCCGCAGGCATGCATCACACCCGGACAGGTACTTCCGTAAGTTCTTCCCTCTACTTCCTGAATCGGCAGAGCGTCAATATCAGCGCGCAGCATCACAGTAGCGCCCGGCGCACTGCCCTCGATCACACCGACACAGCCGGTAATCCCTTCAAAAGTCAGCACCGGGATCCCCATACTCTCCAGTTCTCTGACGATAGTACGGGTCGTCTCCACTTCTCTTTCTCCGAGTTCCGGATGTGCATGGAACTGACGTCTCATACGGATCACATAGTCTTCCTGTTCTCCGGCAAGTTCGCTGATCGGTCTCATCATTCCTCACCTCCCGCCATTTTTTCCAGATAATCCGCCGCGACCTGCGCATACTCGGCTGCCCCGACCGGAAGAATATCCTCGTTAATCCGGAATCTCTCGTTATGTACCGGATAGACCGAGCCGCTTGCCTCGTCATGACACCCCAGGAAGATAAACAGAGAATCCGGTATCCGCTCCATGATATAAGAAAAATCCTCACTTCCCGTAGCAGGCTCAACCTCCTGCAGCACGTCCTCTCCATAGAGTTTCTTTGCGGCCCGTCTCGCAATCTCATTTAACTCCGGCGAATCATTACGCACCGGCGGTTCCAGCCATCGATAATCAATATCCGCAGTGCAGCCGTAAACTGCCGCCGTCCCCTCTGTAATCTCACGGATCGCCTTCTCTGCAAGCGTGCGGGTCGCCGTAGAGTAAGTACGCACTGTACCCTCAATCACTGCGGTATCCGCGATAATATTAAACTGTGTGCCGGCATGAACCTTTCCCACCGTTACTACCAGCATTTCCAGAGGATCCAGTCTGCGGCTCACGATGCTCTGCAGATTACTGATGATCGCACTGACCGCCACGATCGCATCCTTTCCTGCATGGGGCATCGACCCATGTGCGGCAACTCCGTGAACCGTGATTACAAAATTATCACAGCTCGCCATCAGCTCCCCGTCCCGGACAACAATCCGTCCACTTTCCGCCGACGCCCATACATGCATCCCGACCGCCGCGTTCACATCCGACAGATACCCTCTATCCACATAATAATGGCTTCCGATAAATTCCTCCTCAGCCGCCTGAAATAACAGCTTTACCGTCCCGCAAAGTTCCTCTCTGGTCTCCCACAAAAGCCTTGCCGCTCCCAGCAACATCGACGCATGGCAGTCATGTCCGCAGGCATGCATCACACCCTCATGTTCACTTTCAAACGCTACCCCGCTGCATTCCGTGATCGGCAGCGCGTCGATATCCGCACGCAGCAGGATTGTGTGATCTCCCGGTTTCCCTCCCCGGATCGTTGCAATACAACCCGTATAATCCTCAAAGGTCTGCACCGGGATCCCTGTCTTCCTCAACTGACTCACCAGGAAAGCTGTCGTCTCATATTCTTTGAATGACAGTTCCGCGTGCTGATGAAGATAATGGCGGCAGGATACGATATCATCCTGGATCTCGGCCGCCCGTTTTGCGTAGTTCATATCTTCCCTTCTCCTTCCATACAAATAGATACCACCGTCTCCACTTCCGGCATCGTCTGAACTCCTTCTCATTTATATATTACCCTGATTATACACGGTTGACAACGCATATAACCAACAAAACGCTTCTGTAATCAGGAAAAAATCCGGGCGCTCCCTGCGCCCGGATCACAACTTCTTCTATTTTTTATTATATATGATTTGCTACTTCAAATGCATCCCATATCCCATACATAATATTGGAAACAGTTCTCGCGTCTCCCAGCAGATAGATCTCCGGAATGTCAAATTCGAGTTCATGATACAGAGAATTGTTTTCCTTGTATCCGACTGCCAGGATTACACTGTCGCAGGCAATTGTTTTCTCTTCTCCATCGCGTGAGAATATCAACTTCCCATCCTGATAGGAAAGAACCTTCGCTCCGGTCTCGATCGCTACTCCATGATACGGTACCAGACGCTCCAGCATATCCTTATTGGCATGACAGAGCGGACCATTGACCGCGAGGATCTGATCCAGCGCCTCGACGATCGTGACTTTTTTCCCATGCTGTGCCAACCACAGCGCAGTCTCGCATCCTACCAGACCGCCGCCGATGACTACGGTCGTCCCACCGCAGTCTTTCTCGCCGATCAGTACCTGAGCGGCTGTATACACATGCTCGTCATCACCAAGAGAGAACACCTTCGGCGTAGAACCGGTTGCGATGATCACCGTATCATAACCGCCCTTTAAAACGTCCTCCTTCGTTACTTCCGTATTCAGGTGAACCGGGACCATCAGCTTATCCATCTGCACCTGGTACCAGTCTGCCAGAGCGATATCGTCCTCTTTAAACTCCGGCGCTCCACCCGGGATCAGGTTACCTCCCAGTCGGCTGCCTTTCTCAAAGAGCACCGGCTGATGACCACGGAGTGCGAGTACTCTCGCCGCCTCGCAGCCGGCCACGCCGCCGCCCACGATCATCACCTTCTTCGGCTTTAAGATCGGCTCATATGCGGTAACCCGTTCTCTCGCCGCCTGCGGATTTACCGCACAGTTAATCATCGAATATTCCTGTACACGACCCATGCAGCCCTCCTGGCAGGAAATGCAGGGACGGATCTCATCATACCGTTTCGCGCGAAGTTTGTTTACATAATCCGGATCTGCGAGAAGCGGACGGCCCAGTCCGATGATATCGCATTCCCCGTTCTCGATCGCCGCAGATGCCATCTCCGGGTTATCCATACGTCCCGCACACAGAACCGGGACATCCACAACTTCCTTTACCATCTTACAGTACGGACGATAAAGACCTTTTTCCTGATACATCGGCGGATGATTCCACCACCACGCATCATAAGTGCCCACATCAGTATCCAGAGCGTCATAGCCGTACGATACCAGCAACTTCGCCGCTTCCAGTCCTTCCTCGATGTCACGGCCTTTTTCTTCAAATTCTTCTCCCGGCAGTGCGCCCTCGCGCCAGTCCTTGATCATGCTCTTGACACTGAAACGCAGCACGACCGGAAAGTCCTTTCCGCAGCGCGCCTTGATCTCTTCCACAACCTCTTTCGCAAAGCGCAGCCGGTTCTCCAGAGAACCGCCGTATTCATCTGTCCTCTGGTTAAACATCGAGATCGCGAACTGATCCATCAGATACCCTTCATGAACCGCATGGATCTCCACACCGTCAAATCCGCCGCGTTTCGCATTGTAGGCACCGTCTCCAAAGGATTTCACGATGCTGTGAATCTCATCCACCGTCAGCGGACGGCAGATCTTATCCAGCCAGCGATGCGGGATCGCAGACGGGGCAACCGGCGGAAATTCGCCCAGGTTCGTCGGGATCGTCACGCGTCCGAATCCGCCCGACATCATCAAAAATACCTTGCTTCCGTACGCATGGATCCGTTCCGTCATCTCCTTGCTCGTACGAATAAAATGAACGGGATTGTACGTAGAGTTCGGGCAGTTCGGCATACTCTGCGTCTCGACCTTGCAGTCCGAAAATGTGACCCCTGTGATGATCAGTCCGGTACCGCCCTTTGCGCGCTCGGTATAGTAGTCAATCCCACGCTGATTGAAACCACCTTCTGCGTCCGCCAGCCCTAACGGTCCCATGGGTGCCAGTGCAAAACGGTTCTTGATCGTCAACGAACCGATTTTGACCGGAGTGAACAGATTTCTGTACTTCATATGCAACCTCCTATATAATATTATGGGAAACGTCATAAATCTTTCTCTTATGACGTTTCCTGCGCCGATTTTTGCTGCGTGTAAACGCAGAATCTACCTTCCAAAAATCGTGCGCATCCCCGGAGGGGTTATAGAAAACGGCAAATTCATTTGTTGTTTTCTATCATTTTCGTATCGCTTCCAGACATGTCCTTACGATCTCAATCACGTTTTGTCTGGAATCTTTACTTTGTTAATATTATATCAATCAGGCAGTTCCTATGGAAGAAAACGATCGTTTCCGGGGTAAACTCGTTTGTTTCTGCAATCGGGCAGGCAGAGCGCAGACCGCTTTAGCGGCATATCTCCACTCCGCCATAGTACGATTCATCAGAGACTTTTTATTTCATAGGACGCACTTCTAATGAAATAAAAAAAGCTGCCTGCAACAACACAGACAGCTCCGAAATTTCTCCTGGATTACCTCAATGATATAAATGCTTCCGTACAAACGCGTCAAACCGCGTGATCGTCTCATAATGCCGGTTATCCTTTTTATAAACACCATAGACGTCCCACTTGAGCGGTTCCTCAATCGGAACTGCGCGAAGATGTTCCAGATGATATTCCCGCAGGGCAAATCCGGGTACCAGCGCCAGCCCGGCTTTCAGCCGCGCGAGTTTATAAAGGAAACCCGATTCTGCTGTCTTTGCCACGATCCGCGGATGCACAGCGTTCATCTGACAAAGCCGCGCAAAATCGTGATACATATGAAAATGCTCATTCATCAGCAGCAGATTCTCTCCGTCCAGATCATTGACGCTGATTCGCTCCCTCTCATAAAACGGATGCCCCTCATAGATAAGCAGAAAGATATCTTCCTCCCCCAGTTTTCTTCGCTCAATCTTTTCTTCAATCCAGTCCCCGACGATCAGGCCATATTCCAGGCGCGAATCCCGCAGCAGAGCTTTCACTTCCTCGTTAAAATATTCGCAATATTCTACCCGGATCTGATCATTTTCTTTCATAAACTGCTGGATCAGATCAAATGGAAGCACGTTGAAGACCCCGCAGGCATATCCAATCCGCAACAGGATCTTCTGCTGCTTCAGCTGGCTGATACTGTAATCCAGCGTCTCCAGCCGATGTATCAGCTCCCCCGCCTGCTCATATAGCAAGTGAGCGCTTTCCGTCGGCTCTACCCCATGACTGGTCCGCTCAAAAAGTACCGTATGCAGATCCTGCTCCAGCGCCCGGATATTTTTCCCCAGGCCCTGGGGCGTGATGAAAAGCTTCTGCGCCGCCTTGCTGATGCTGCGCTCCTCATAGACGGCCTGAAAGCTCCTTAGATCTTTGGTATTCATGCGGGTCACCTCCATTTTAAATCAGATCAGATTGCTCGGAATAAAACAGTTATCCGCATCAATTGGTATCGGTTCCTCACACATACAGATGATACCGCCGTTGCCACGATTCAAAGAAGCCTTGTCAATCACGCTGTATTTCTTTACCTCCCGGCGATCCGGCGCTGCGCTCTTTTTGATCTCCAAAGGATGAATCACATTGTTTTCCTCTATGAAGACATCAATCTCCTTTGCATTGGAATCACGGAAGTAAGTAATATTCACCTTCGATTTCGCATAGGCATAATTCTTTACAAGCTCCATTACCACATAATTTTCATAATAATGACCGCTGGCCGCGCCATTCCGCAGAGTATCCGCCGTCAGCCACATAGACAGATATGCGCACAGTCCCGTATCGCAGAAATACAGTTTGGGCGTCTTGCTGAGCCTTTTTAATTCGTTATTTGAATACGGCGCAAGCAGATATATAATATGCAGACCGACAAGCACTCTGAGCCATTCCCTTGCGGTAGACGGTGCAATATCGGCGGATTCCGCCAATGTTGTATAATTAACCTGCTCTGCAACAAGAGAAGCACATCCGACGAGAAATTTGTGAAAACGCACGATATCTGTAATTCTGCCTGCTTCTGCCGCGTCTCTCATCAGATAAGTTTCAATATATGAATTAAAATACTCCTGTCGCAGTTCGTCGTCCACACCCTGTACCTGCGGCATACCACCCTCCCAAATATGACGGAACACCTGAATCACGTCATTTTTGGGAATTTTACGCTGTCTCGCCTGTAACGTCGCTAATGAAAAATCCAGATCCGTATCAAATACAAGCCCGGCCTTTTCCCTTGCGGATAAGCTGTATAGTTCCAGTATACCAATTCTGCCGACGAGTGTTTCGCGCACCTTTTTCATCATCCTATATTGCTGGGAGCCTGTAAGCCAGATCAGCCCTTTTTCGTCGCTCTCATCACATATCATCTTAATCTGCTCAAACAGTTCCGGCGCTTTCTGTACCTCATCAATCAGTATTGGCAGCTTGTAGGTCTGGAAAAACAACACAGGATCTGATTGTGCAAGTCCTCTTGCCATGGCGTTATCCATGGTAACATAAGTTCTGTCATTCCCGGCAAGATGTTTTAACATCGTCGTTTTGCCGACCTGCCTCGCTCCCGTAACAAGAATAACCTTGAAAAAATCATTGAGTTTTCGGAACTTTCTTTCCAGTTCCCGTGTAATATATTCCATAACGCATCTCCGTTTTTATGAAAATCTACGATCAATCGAATTTTATCATAATTTCTATATCCTGTCAATTGAGATAAGCTAATAGAAGGCAGATCGTCTGAATCTCACAATCAGACCATCTGCCTTCTCAAATTTACAGTAACTCCCAGACAACCGCGACCACAATCGACGGCAGCATATTGCCAACCTTTACCGACTTTCCCCACACCAGATTGACTCCCACACAGAAAATCAGGATCGAACCGACAAGGGAAAGATTATCGAGCGCGGCCTCTGTCAGCACCGGTTCGATCACCCGTGCCAGCGCCGTTATCGATCCCTGAAAGACTCCGACCGGAATCGCGGAAAATGCACATCCCTTTCCCATTGATGCGGCCATGACCATGACAATCACCATATCCAGCACCGCCTTGGCAGTCAGGATGGAATAATCACCATAGATTCCATCCCGCAGCGAACCTACTACCGCCATCGCTCCGATACAGACCGTAAGAGAAGCGACCACAAAACCATTGACAAAACCAGAATCGCCCTCACTACCCGAACGGAGTTTCAGCCATTCGCCAAATTCTTCCATATGCAATTCAATATTGAGCCATTCGCCGATCAGGGATCCGATCACCAGACTGGCGATCATCATCATGGAACCGCCGCTTGCCAGACTGCCGCCTTCAATCCTCAGCATTTTTTCCATTGTCCCGGCCGCTCCCAGAAAAAGGCTGGCTAATCCGCAGGCCGTCATCAGGATATCCTGGTACCTTTTCTCAATCCGTTTGCCAAACAGGCAGCCCATAAGGCCGCCTGCTATAATTGCTCCGACATTAATAATTGTTCCTAAACCTGGCATGATATAACATCCTCCGTCCGTAAAATCTTATTCATTTTACGGCGGTTTCCTGAGGTTGTCAATTGCATCGTTATCTTTCCAAAATCTCTCTGCCCACAGGCTGACGTTATATCCCCTTTACTTTCCCAGCCGCATAGCCGCCGACATCATACATCCGCCGACTGCTCCCGCCGTCATAACTTCCTCCACATTATCCTGTGTGACTCCGCCGATAGCGTAGACCGGCAGCTGCACTGCCGCGCAGACATCTCTCAAAAACGGTAATCCCCGTCCCGGCAGCCCCTTTTTGCAGTCGGTATCAAAGATATGTCCGGCTATCAGGCAAGTCGCTCCGGCAGCTTCCGCCCTCCGGGCTTCCTCGATCGAATGAACAGAAGTGCCGATGTGGATAAAGTCAGCCAGCGCTTCCCGGTTAGCCAGAAGTGCAGCCAGCGGCAGATGGACAGCCGGACATCCTAGGCGTCTTGCCACACCAATATAGCTGTGCAAAATACATTTCTTATTCCGTTCCGCACAGACTGCCAGAACATCCGCCGCCAGCCGCTCATATTCTGTCTCTGTCAGATCCTTTTCCCGCAGGATAATCGCCTCGATATCCGTAGAGGCCAGATAACGGATCTGCTCCAGAAAGTCTCCGTCGCAAAGTTTTCGGTTTGTCACCGCAATCATATGGTTTAACGAACATTTCTCAGACATAGATATATTCATTCAGCACTGGCTGAAGCCCCTGCCCGCTGATCGCGTTATAAATCGCTTCCAGACTCCGGTCGTCGGAAATCTCAAACTGTTCGTCCCCGCTCTCCGCCTGCTTTTCCTTTCCGGTATATTTTTCCTCATGATCACCAATCCCCGTGCTGACGCCGGCTGAGATCTTAGTCGCCGCAAAACGGATAATGTGATCCCGGAAGGACGCGACTTCCCGTGAAGAGACCGTAATACCTGCGTAAGGGAGGAAGATACGATAGGCGCAGAGGATCTGGCACAGCTGCGTCTCATGCACATCCTTCGGATTGATTTTATCGTTATTAATGATTGGCCGCAGCCGCGGACAGGACAGGGACATCTCCGCATGAGGGTATTTACGCTGCAGATAATATACGTGAAGAGCTGTCGCCAATGCATCCTTCCGGAAATCATCCAGACCCAGCAATGCAGAAAAGCCAACGCCGCGCATGCCGCCCATCAGAGCGCGTTCCTGAGCTTCAAAACGATACGGCCAGACGCGTTTATGTCCCATCAGGTGCAGCGTCTCATACTTGTCCGGATTGTAAACATCGGTTTTATAAATCAAAGAGGATAAACGAATGTAACATTTTCTTGCGAATTTTCAAAAAACAGAGCAGCAACAGAGAAAGAGACTGTTAAATTTATAATGATTATGGTACAATAAAACCAGTATCAGAAGAAGATTCCATGACCGGAGATATTCGTGAGTCATGGCGGGCATAGGGTATCGCAAAAAGGATAAGGAAGATCATTATAAGGCGGATATATATGGAAAAAGTAAAAATGCCGATTGGCATAGATGATTTTGCAAAATTGCGGGCTAATCATTTTTATTATGTGGATAAAACTGGTATGATAAAAGAACTTCTCGAAAACTGGGGGGAAGTCAATTTGTTTACTCGGCCGCGCCGTTTTGGTAAAAGTATCAATATGAGTATGCTGAGATATTTCTTCGAGATCGGAACGGACAAAAGTCTGTTTGAAGGATTGTTTATTTCAAAAGAAATTCGATTATGTGAAGAACATATGGGACAATATCCAGTAATTGCTATATCATTAAAACAGGTGAGCGGAAACACATATGAAGGAGCGGAAGCGAATATCCGTAATATTATCAGCAGAGAGGCTCGAAGATTTTCGTGCCTTATGGATAGCGACATGCTCGATGAGGACGATAAATGGGTGTTGCGCAGACTCAGGAGAGGGGAAAGTCTTCTTGATGACAGTATTTACGATCTGTCGCGTCTGCTGAATAAGCACTATGATAAAAAAGTTATAATTCTGATTGACGAATATGACGCCCCTCTTCAAAAAGCGTATGAAAATGGCTATTATGATGATATGGTTCGTCTGATTCGCCAGATTTTTGGTTATGCGTTGAAGTCAAACGAGGCGCTTTATTTCAGTGTTCTGACTGGCTGCATGCGTGTTTCAAAAGAAAGTATTTTTTCAGATCTGAATAATCCGGTTATTCATTCTATCAGTGATGAGCAGTTTGATGAATGGTTTGGGTTCACGGATGCGGAAACGATCAGGGTTTTGGAGGATTTGGGGCTGTCCGCCCATTATGAGGTTACAAAAGAATGGTATGACGGTTATCAGTTTGGGCAGCATAAAGTTTATTGCCCGCGGGATGTCATAAACTGGTGCAGCCAGCTTTTAAATACATCCGATGATATACCCAGAAATTTCTGGGTGAACTCCGGCGGAACGGATATGATACGTCAATTTGCGGAAATGGCGGATAGCACAACCCGCGATCAGATAGGAGATCTGATAGAGGGGAGGATCGTGCACAAGAAGCTAATACAGGAATTGACTTATCGGGATATGATGGAAAATCCGGAAAACATATGGAGCGTTTTATATACGACAGGTTATCTGACCCAGCAGGAGCGGTATCATGACGGAAGTTATGACCTGCGTATACCGAATCGTGAAGTGAAAAATATCTTTATGACAAAAGTCGATGAATGGTTTAAGACAAAGGTTCTTGATGACGAGGATGGTCTAAAGGAGTTCTTTTGCGCGTTCATTGGCGGAGACGCCAAGGCGCTGGAGGATTGTCTGAATGTGCGGCTCGGTGAATCAATCAGTTATCTGGATGAAGGAAAATATGAAGATAAGGAAACGTTTTACCATGGTTTGCTTCTCGGAATGTTGAACAGTAAAAAAGGATGGGAAATCCGATCAAACAGAGAAGCGGGAAAAGGAAGACCGGATATCACAGCGTTCAACCTGCGCGAGAAAGATGCCTATATTATTGAAGTCAAATATGCAAAACAGGAAAATAATTTGTCAGCGGATGCCCAAGCCGCGCTTGATCAGATTGATATACAGCAATATGATCAATATTTCCATTCACGGGAACCGAAACACATCCGACATTATGGAATTGCCTTTTGCAGGAAATTGTGCAGGGTACTAACTGAGAACCACCGGATGTAATTTCCGGTGGTTTTCATGATAATTATGGATATAAGAGTTATTTATATATCTGAATTTGGAATTGCGTCAGTCTGCGTATCCATTCGGATTTTTCTGCTGCCAGTTCCACGAATCCATGCACATCTCATCGATGCCGTATTCCGCGACCCAGCCCAGTTCTCTGCGGGCCTTGTCCGGATCGCAGTAGCAGGTGGCAATATCGCCGGCACGGCGCGGCTTGATGACGTAGGGAAGTTCGCGTCCGCAGGCTTTGCTGAAGGCTGAGATAACCTGGAGTACACTGTAACCATGCCCGGTTCCCAGATTGTAGATACGAACATCCTTTTCTTCGTTGAACTTAGCAAGAGCTTTTACATGGCCGCGTGCCAGATCTACAACGTGAATATAATCTCTGACGCCGGTACCGTCCGGGGTGTCATAATCATTGCCGAAAACACCGATGGAAGGCAGCTTGCCGATCGCGACTTGCGCGACATAAGGCAGCAGATTATTGGGAATTCCCTTGGGATCTTCGCCGATTTTGCCGGATTTGTGAGCGCCGATGGGATTGAAGTAGCGCAACAGGATCACATTCCATTCGGGATCGGATTTGCGGATATCGATCAGGACCTGTTCCAGCATGGTTTTGGTCTGTCCATAAGGGTTGGTCGGAGTTTTCTTTGGACATTCTTCTGTGATCAGGATCATGGCCGGATCTCCGTAAACGGTAGCAGAGGAACTGAAGATGATATTTTTAATACCGTGGCGCCGCATGGAGTCGCAGAGCAGTAAAGTGCCTGTCATATTGTTGTGGTAATATTCAATTGGTTTCTGGACGGATTCTCCGACGGCCTTATATCCGGCGAAATGTATGACCGCGTCGATCGTTTCCTGATCCAGGATGGCGTCAATTGCCGGCTGGTCCAGAAGATCTGCCTGATAAAAGGTGAGAGATTTTCCTGTAATTTCCTGTACACGGTCGAGCGCTTTGGCGCTGGAGTTATAAAGATTGTCAATTACGACGACGTCATAACCTTCATTTAATAATTCAACACAGGTATGACTGCCGATATATCCGGCACCGCCGGTTACTAAGATTCTCATAATGATAATTTCCTTTCTGCGATTTGGAATTTTAATATGCTTGGTCTGTTTAGGAAAAAGCGTTGTCTGAACTGTTATTAATATAACGAAAGGACAGAAAAAAGTCCATATGAATTTGAAAGAAAAAGAATGATTTTTATCCTTTTGTTAAAATAAAAAATCTCCCATACCGGGAGACAACCATCTTCAAGGGGGGCCTGCTAAGGGGTAATCCCTTAGCAGGAATGAGTATGAAAAAGCTTTGTATCGTCAGGCGGAAAACTTGACACAAAGGTCATCGCCTTCCGACGATGCTTCTATAATATATACTAAAAATGTGAACGAATTATGTTCGGAAAGTGAAAAAACAATAAAGAAAGAAGAAATAAAAAGATTGGGAAACCGTGAAAAAAAGCCTTTAAAAATGTGGCGTGATTGTATATAATCCCGTTTTCGACACTTTAAGATTAGAAAAGAGGTGCAATCCCTTATA
>JAJQAC010000004.1 GCA_021204025.1 Clostridiales bacterium
CAATTTCCTGGTCTGCTGGCATTGTTTTGTCTCAGATTGGCCGTGAATAGTAACAATTAAAGGAAATAGGACGAGAAGCGATCTTGACATTGAACTTTTAGAACGTTTGGAGATGGCCGGTGCGATAGGGATTTCGAATTTGCAGCTTGCCGGTGCCGGAGAGAGCCCCCACAATATTGCCGGAGAGGCGTTATTGAAGTCGTTGGATGAGAGATTTCAATGTCCGGAAGATATTTCGTCAATCGTAGGAGGCCATCACGGGCGTCCGGCGAGCTGGAATACCATCGAAAAACAGCTTATTGCATATAGGATAAATTATTATCAGACGGAGCATAAGTCAGATTCCCTGTGGCAATTATGGGAGAAGAGCCAGAGGCATATTCTGAACTTGGCACTTGTCCGAGCCGGATTTGAATCAGCCTCAGAGATACCGGTGTTTTCGGTCCCGGGACAGGTACAGGCGCTCGGGTTGCTGACTATGGCAGATTGGATTGCCAGCAATACGAACTATCATCTACTTGATTAAAGCACCTGAGAAGCACCGGAGCAGACGAAGAACCCGCTCCACATTTAACCTATAGCATTTCCCAAACCAAAAAGCAAGGCTAAGGATATAATTTTAGGAGTAGGAATTTTCCTGATCACGGCAGGAGCCATAAAGCTGATAATTGCACTTATCTTAAGAGCTAGGGGAAGGAAGAACAAATGAACTTTGGAGAAAATTTAAAAAAAGCACGAAAAGCTGCAGGAATACGGCAAGAAGATCTTGCGAAAGAACTAGGGGTTTACGCAAAAGACATCAGTAGATGGGAGACAGGAGACCGGACGCCGAGTGCTGTGACATTTGGGAAGATATGTCAAATACTCGGAGCATCGGCTGATGAAATACTTGAATTGAAATGAACATCCGATATGATGGACCGCAGAAAAGGATATTGCGGCCCATCATTGTTTATACACTGTACGGGGGAGAAGGAAAATGTCAGGAGCAGGGTTTGCGGACGGTGACGCTTTCATTGGGGCGTGAGAAATTTTCCAGTTATCTCTGCAGTGACCGCAGTGCGGTTTCCCGTGAATTGGGGCGCATGAAAAAAGAAAGCGTGATCTTCCGTTCTCTGTGTTTTGGACGCAATTCTATATGGATTCTTTGTCACGTGCTTTGGATTCTGTTTCAGGGATATAGTATTCCTCAATAATATGTTTCATATATCTCCTGATTTTTTGATCTGGGAAACGGCATAATGAATGGCGCGCTGATGTCTGGAAGATATGGTTTGCTGACATTTTGAACCGATCAACATAATAATGGTCCTCCGAATGAAATATTTTTATTTATGAATCTTCTTCCGGCCCCGCAAACATATCATCCAGAATCCGCAGCCCTGTACCTGTGCGGAAGATCCGCTCCCGTGCGGCCAGGATCGCGCTGCGGGGAGAAGAATCCTCATAAAGATTAACAAGAAAATCTGCTTCCACCAGGATCTGATAGTCCATTCCCTCAATCTCGGTATAGGTATGGTGATGTCCGATCAGATACTGGATGCGGTTGATTTCCTCATCGGAATATCCGCCGAGTGTGCGAAGAATCTTTTCCGCTTCGGCAGGTCCTTCAATTTCCTGATAGTGTCCCGCGCTGGATCCGTATTTCTTTTCACTGATGTGGATCCCGATATCATGCAGGATTGCAGCAGATTCAAGGATCCGCTGTGTCTGCTGATCGAGCCCCTCCATCTCGCCGATGACCGCGGCCAGGTCATGCACCTTCATAAAATGCTGGATGCGCCGTGTGTCTCCGCAGTCATAGTGAATCATTGCTGCCATTAATTTCGCTGTCTGTATATTCATACAAATCTCTCCTGAAATATTCTGGTATATTTGATGGAAACGGTTACTTTGCAAATCAGTATAGCATGATTTGAATGGATCATACAACAGCAAATTTGAATATGAAATTATAAATGATAAAAGAAACGGTGCGTTCCGACGATTTTAAATAAACAGAAAGATCAGCCCCAATCCTGCCAGCACCATACAATAAGGCACGGTCAGCAGCATGGAGCGCATGGGGTTTACTTTTTTGTGAAGCAGGGAAGACACCAGTCCGGCGATTACAAATGTGTTCAGATCCGCAGGCGGAAGCCCCTGTCCGGCGGCGGCCAGATGTGCGCTGGCAACAGCCGCATGGATATCGCTGACGCCAATCGCCGTCCATGCCGGTCCCAGGATCGGCAGCAGGGTTGTCTGGGTGGTACTCTGCGCGCCCATCAGCATGCCGCCCAGTAAAAGAGCGATTGAGCCGCCAAATTTCAGCGCAAGTGCGCTCAGACCGGACGCCCAGGCGGCAATCGCTTCCATCTGTCCGCCTGCTCGGAAAGCACCGAGGAAGAATCCGGCAAAAATCTGAATGATGACGCTGGCCCGGATATTGTAGAGCGAGTTTTTTATCAGAGTTCCGGAATCTGTGCGCAGTTCCTTTGTACAGAGAAAAGCGACAATAATTGCCACAATCAGCGACAATACGATATTGTTTGTGATTTTTCCCAGAACCGGTATTGCGCTTATCTTTGTATACAAATTGGCATCACCGGCCGGGATTGCTTTCAGCAGGCTGCCGGTCACGTCGAATTTGATCGCCGGTATACTGTTGAGGGCAACTAACAGAATCAGGATCAGGAGCGGGATCAATCGCGGCCATTCCCGCTTCAGGATGGTAAACGGCCCCTCTTTGGGAATGAGATGCTGTGGCATCTGGTATTTCTTTCCGATATAAACCTTACACACGAAGGTACTGACCAGTACGATCGCGATTGCGACCGTCACATAGCTGATCTGGAGTACCTGATCGGTTGGGATATCTATAATCGAACAGGCCACGTTGACCGCGTTTGAGATAGGAGGCATGATAGCGCCGAGTGATCCGCCCGTTACAATAATGGCACAGATCAGATCCGGATCCAGTCCCATATCATCCAGAGCCGGGACAACCAGAAGGCCGATTACCGCGCCGACCGCTGCTACTGTGCCAACCAGAGAACCGCCCAGATACATGGCAATCAGAATCGCCAGCACCAGGCCCTGCGGGGTGTGTCCGAATATCGCCCGCAGCGTATTTAATACCGTATCCATCGCTCCGGATTTGACCTGCAGCGCTGAGAAGACAGAGCCAAAGATCACGATGAATACAATATAAGCCACCTGGTCCAGACCTTTCAGCCATGCGCTTCCCCAGACAGCCGGCTGATATACGCCGCCTAAGAGCATGGCCAGGATGCCGGAACCGGCAAACGCTACGACAAGATTTCCCCCGATTACCGGGATCCTTTTTACCGCGCTTACAAGCATTAAAAATAAAACCGGAATAATTACAATTAACATATAGATTTCCTCCTGTTCCTCTTTTGTGATCCGTGTATCGGAACCCTTTATCTGCGTGTGAGAAATACCGGCGATGACCAGGCCGCGTTGCCGTTTGCCTGTGTTACTTTCACCCAATAGGCGTGTTCTCCCACAGCGTCAGGCAATACCAGTTCGCAGTGTGCCTGACAGGCTGCAAGATAATCCTTCTCGCAGATGTCGTCATTATCAAGGGCAAATTCTACCTTCAGGTTCAGTCCGCCCATTTCCTGTGTGACGGTCTCCCCTGCCAGCAGCCGGGCAAACGGAACTTCGATGGCGCCCCGCAGACTGGAAAATCTCAGTATGGTTTCTTCGTTTCCGTCGATATCCAGAATCAGCCCGTCATAGTCGCCGGAAGTGGAGGATGTCCATTTTACATACCGGTCAGAGCAGATCAGGATACCCTGATCGATCCGGTCAAAGGCGTAGGTTTTTGCGCCGCGGATACATCCCTGATCCACATAGAGCATACCATCCCATTTCGCTGATTTTCCGCGTCCGCGGTAAACGACGCCGCTCCAGCGCACGCGGATGCGCTTTTTACTTTTGACAAGCAGATCCTGGCGAATGATCGGGTTTTCCCAGTCAAATACGTCTACACTTTCGATCGGGCTGATGCCCGCAGTCAGGAGATGTAAGGTCTGAGTCCCTTCGACTTCTGCTTCCTGCCCCATCTCCATGCCATTGATATCCAGCTTCAGGAGAATACGGTCAAACGTTGACGCGTAACAGCGTCGGGCACGAATCGCATCCCAGACTGCCTGTTTTGTCAGACTCTCTGCAAATACACCCGTAAAACCGCTGCGTACATCAAAAGCGCCGGAAGCGGATTTTCCATGACCGCTGAGCGCATAGGAAAGACCGGGGCGGCAGGTATGATCGTCGCTGGCCGCGATAAAGCCGACCTTCAGCCGCTTTTTCATCGCGTCCATGGCAAACCATTCAAAGGTGCCGTGATGGGAGTGGATCTCAATTACCGACGAAAATTCCGGATTCCAATGATCCAGATTCGCATAGCGTCCGCCGATATGGGGAATTAAAATCACGTCCTTCCGGCCTTTCAGCCATTGATGAAGCTCGGTAACCGGATTTGCGTTGTATTCGTTGGATACTTCGGTCGCGGTCCAGTTGCTGCTCGGATAATAATGTTCCGTATCTCCGAGGAAAAAGACATTGTGATCGCCGCCCTGAGGCGTTGTCCCGGACCATTCATATCCCAGGAAAGCAAGAAATTTTCCCTCTTTGGTATATTCTTTTGATTTTTTCCTGACATTCTGCCAGGTTTCTTCCGAGATTTCAAAATCATTTCCCTGCCAGCCGGTAAAGCTGACCGCAGCCTTATCGCGCGCAAAGGTATAATAATCGTCCAGATAGCCAGTGCCCACAGTTTCCCGGGTCTGTCCGTGCATATCGCCCCAGAATAATGTTTGATACCTTTCTGACTCTGCCAGAGAGGCGTTGCTGAATGCGTGAAAATGGTTTGATTCGTCGGTAAGTTCCAGGTGCCACACGCCTGCGTTATCGATGCGGCAGCCGTCGATCCGTACCGCTCCGCCATCTTCCTTTTTAAATGTCACAGCTTCTGGGAAACCGCTTCCGGCCAGTTCCGGAAGATTTAACTTTACGGTACCGTTATATTTGTCTGTGGGATTACCGAATTCGTCCAACGCGCGTACTGTAACGCTGAATTCCTCGCCGCAGTGGACGGAACCGGGGACAATCGCCTGGATTTCATGTGGATAACCGGGCACCACCCGTATTTTCAGGCGCTGAGGCATTTCTTCATAGCGGTAGGTTCCGCAGGGATCCAGAAAGAATCGAAACTCGTGTTCCCGTTCGCAGAAGGACTGAGCCCGCATTCCCAGGCTGCCGTGGCTTCGATCTCCCATAACGATAGTGATGATATCCCCTTTTTTGATGTAGCCGCCGGTGATATCCATACAGATACTGTTGCCGAAAGACCGTTGAAACTTGGCATAGCGAGCTTTGATCACGCAGCTGCCTGTCGTAGATACTGTGGTATAACCCGGTTCGCCGGGTTCATCAAACTGGGGAGAGTCCCAGTCACTGACGCTTTTCCATGCGAGTACAAGGGAACCCCCATCATCGATTCCATACTCTCCGGCTGTAAAAGTAAATGTCCAGGTGGAAAATTCTCCGGCGGTTACATCACATGTCGGCGTCATCCGGACGGTTCCCATGTATTCCTGATTTTTTCTCATGCTGTTATCCCTTTCTTTTCTTTTTTTGTCATGTTATGATAAAGTTAAATGTGTTGAAATGCCAGAATCCCCTCTTATCATTCAAAAGGAGAATGTTACAATGAATCTGGAAACATTATATGCTTTTCAAAAAACCGCCTGTCTCGGGCATCTCACCGAAGCGGCGGCACAGCTTAATATTTCTCAGCCGGCGCTCTCCCGCAGTATTCACGCCCTGGAAAATGAGATCGGCGCACCGCTGTTTGATCGGATCGGCAACCGGATTATCCTGAATGAGAATGGCAGTGTATTGCTGAAAACGGTAAATAAGATGCTGTCGGATTATGAACAGACGATCGAATCTATCCGTGAGCAAAATCATATGGAAAATAACAGCATCCGGCTTTGCATCACTTCGGCAGGAGTCCATGTCCCGGAATTAATTCGCGGTTTTAAACAGAGTTTCCCGGATACCATTTTTTATATCTGTTCCGATCTGAAAGAATTTTCGCGGGAATATCACTTTATGATCGGCTATACCATTGGAAATGCTCTTCCGGAAGGAGCGATCCCTCTGGCTGAGGAGCCTCTTTATTTTTCTGTCAGTCCCGACAGTCCGTTTGCGGCGAAAACCTCCATCAGGCTGGCCGATACCAGGGACTGTAATTTCCTTTTTACAGCCAGGTCTAACAGCATGTATGATATTCAGCTTTATTATTGTCGCAAGGCCGGTTTTGAGCCGGATATCCGTATGATTTCAGAAAAGACTAATATCATTGAGTCACTGGTTCATATCGACGAGGGTGTCTGCCTTTTCCCAAAACTGAGTCTGCGCGATGAGGATCTGTACTGTGTCCAGATCCCTGTCTCTGATATGGACTACCGCCGGCTTATTTATATCCAGCCGAATCGCGTTGTATATCAGACGAATCTTGCCAAGGAGTTTGAGCATTTCTGTATTCGCTTTTTTCGGAACAAAATGGAAACAGGCGATGAGACTTAGACCTCATCGCCTTTATCATCGCTTCACCACTTTATAGTCTTAAATTATTTTAGTCTGATTTGACAGAAATGTAAAATGCAAAAATCGGTGGCAGTATATCATTTTTGTTATGAGCGATCATAGACGTCAGTTCTGATATATGGACGGTTTTCTGTCATGATCCTGAGGGAAAGGAAGCCGGAGTAAATCTCGGGAAATGCTTGAATTCAAAGTGGTTTGATAGTACAATAACATTATCTGACGATATTTGAGCAGAAGAGTTGAGCGTTGATCAAATATCTCAACAAATCAACACCATCAAGGAGGGTTACAACATGGTTAACTGGAATAATCTGGATACGCTTGCGTCTTATCAGGAGCTTAAACAGGCAAAGCGTGTCAATCTCGTGGAAGCGATGTCCGGAGAGAGCGGAGCGGAACGGGTAAAGAAGTACAGCGTACCGATGGCTGAGGGGCTTGTCTATAATTACGCTGCGAAGCAGGTGGACGATGAGATTCTGGCGGATCTGGTAAAGCTGGCCGATGAGGCGCAGCTCGCGGAGAAGTTTGAGGTTCTTTATAATGGGGAAATGGTCAATACCGGTGAGAAACGTCTCGTACTGCATCACATGACGCGCGGACAGCTGGGCGAGCCGGTTGAGGCGGACGGTGTGGATAAACGCACGTTCTATACGACTCAGCAGCAGAAGATCGCAGAGTTTGCCAATAAGGTCCATGCAGGTGAGATTACCAACGCGGCGGGCGAGAAGTTTACAACCGTTGTCCAGATCGGGATCGGGGGAAGCGATCTGGGACCGCGTGCCATCTATCTGGCTCTGGAGAACTGGGCAAAGAAGCATGATACACTTAAGATGGAAGCAAAGTTTATCAGCAATGTCGATCCGGATGACGCAGCTGCAGTTCTAAACTCGATCGACGTGGCGCATTCGATCTTCGTGCTGGTATCCAAGTCCGGCACCACGCTGGAGACTCTGACCAATGAATCCTTTGTCAAGGATGCTCTGAAGAACGCAGGTCTGGACGCGTCTAAGCACATGATCGCGGTTACAAGCGAGACCTCTCCTCTGGCGAAGAGCGCGGATTATCTGGCAGCGTTCTTTATGGATGATTATATCGGCGGACGTTATTCATCAAGTTCTGCAGTCGGCGGAGCAGTGCTGTCGCTGGCATTCGGACCGGAGGTATTTGCGGCGTTCCTTGACGGTATGGCTGAGGAGGATAAGCTGTGCAAAAATAAAAATGTGCTGGAGAATCCGTCCATGCTGGACGCGCTGATCGGCGTATATGAGCGTAACGTGCTCGGATATCTGTGTACCGCAGTTCTGCCGTATTCGCAGGCACTCAGCCGTTTCCCGGCTCATTTACAGCAGCTGGATATGGAATCCAACGGCAAGAGCGTGAACCGCTTTGGCGAGAGAGTCAGCTACGAGACGGGTCCGGTGATCTTCGGCGAGCCGGGGACGAACGGACAGCACTCCTTCTATCAGCTCCTGCATCAGGGAACCTCGATTGTGCCGCTGCAGTTCATCGGATACCGCAATAACCAGATGGAGACAGATGTTGTGATCCAGGGCAGCACAAGCCAGCAGAAGCTGTGCGCGAATGTGGCGGCTCAGATCGTAGCATTTGCCTGCGGCAAAGAAGATGAGAACCGCAATAAAAACTTCGAGGGCGGACGTCCTTCCAGTATCATCATCGGCGACCAGGTCAATCCGCGGACCGTCGGTGCGCTGCTGGCTCACTTTGAGAATAAAGTGATGTTCCAGGGATTTGTCTGGAATGTCAACAGCTTTGACCAGGAAGGCGTACAGCTGGGCAAACTGCTTGCGAAACGTGTGCTGGCGCATGATACGGACGGAGCGCTGAAGGAGTACAGCGATCTGCTGAATATTTAAAATATGGAAACAGCGGGCTTTTAAAATTAATCCGGAGAAAATCCGTGAAAGGAACGCGAAAAAACAGGACTGCCGGTTATCCGGCGGTCCTGAAATTATGCCCGGTTTTCTATTTTCTATACAGAAAAACTGAATCAGCTTAATCTTCCTCGTCTTCTTCCTCAGAGACGATCGCGCCTATGGTAGAGAGCATGGTTACAACCACCGATACGACCGTAAAGAGGATAACTGCCAGTATAATTGCGAGAAACAGGATAATTTCCATCTTCAACCTCCAATCCATTCACGAAACATCTGGTAAAAGTATAACATTTCAAAGTCTTTTTTTCAAGTATATCTGTAAAATCCGGTTTTATCAAATCTGGTTTTGTCATTTCGAGATTCAGATAACCAGGCGGACAGTCTCAGGTCCGTGCCTTCTGCTTCTGTTCCAGCCGCCAGTAAATCAATGACATCAGCGTAGCCAGCGCAAAAGCGACAAAGCCGAACACGAACGGCAGCTTGGCATTGATGCTATAGATGAGACCGGCAAAGAGCGAGCCAAAGATGCTGCCAAAGGATTTCGTAGAATTGAAAGCGCCCATGATCAGGTTGCTCCCGTCTCCGCGCCCGAGTTCAGCTATCATGTTCTGTAATAGCGGCAGGCTGATGAAATAAAAGGCAAAGAACAGTACGTTTACCAGCACGAAGGGGATGATACGGTCCAGCAGAATTACCCCTACAGTAGAAAGCGAGCAGATGGTCATGATTTTCACCATAGACCGGCTGACCTGATTTTTCCGCAGAATCTGCATGCAGATGGTGCTGTTGGCTATCAGTGAAATCACGCCAAGCCCGGCTTTGATGACTCCGTTATAACCGGACGTAAAACCAAACTGATCGCGGATATAGTAATTGAAGCACTGTTCAAAAGCCATATACCCCAGATTGCAGAATCCATATACCAAAAACAGTAAAACCATCAGCTGTGTCATAAAACGCCGGCAGTTCCAGAACGCCGCAAACGGATTGCATTCTTTTGCCAGTACAGATCCTTTCAGCTGACAGATGTCCTCTGTGGAATCGTCCGCCATAATCAAAAAGAAGCAAACAGCGGTGACGGCCAGCGTAGCTGCCTGTACCCATACAGACAGGAATACGTTAAATTCACCGATCATTCCGCCCACAAAATAGCCGAAAGAACTCGCCACGCTTTGCACCGTGGCATTAATAGCCATGTTGCGCCCCCGTACATTTACATCAGAGCAATTGACCACATAGGTAAGAAAGCTGACATAAGCGCCGCCGACAAACACACCGGCAAACATGCGCGCGAGTACAAACTGAAGCTCGGTACGCGCCACGCCGAAAAACACCTGTCCTATCGCATAACCAATCCCACAGATCAACATCGTACGTCGGCTGGATATGTAATCGTTCAGCTTCCCCCAGAACGGAGAAAACAGAAAGTTGGCTGTCATCATGGCCGCCATCGCAACTCCGAACATATAATCACTCAGATGCAGGGTCTGAATGATCGTTGGCGTCACCGGATGTACAAAACTCGCCGCCATGTTGAACACAAACATCACGGCAAAAAATAAGGTCATATGTGGATTCCCGGAATGATTCACGAAATTATCTCCTGTAACGTATATTTTTCTCCTTAAATTGCGACAGCCGGATATGAGCGCGGGGCATCTCGCTGCTGAGCCGTCAGAACGGGAGATCTGTTGGAGATATCCCGCTTCCCTTGCAGAGTATACGCATCTTTGGGCAGAAAATCAATGCTAAATTTTAATATCAGCGGTATCAAATATTAATACGGCAGGCAGAAATCATTGTGAGACAGGAATCATTGGAATCCATTTGTAATTTCGTGACCATTCTGTTATTTCGTGATCATCTGTATATTCAGATCCACATCGCCGGTGATCCCATCCACCCGCCCGCTCTCAGTATATTGCCAGAAAGAAAAATCATAAGGCGTCTGTGGGAGCGGCTGATAGTCGGCGTACCAGATCGGATAGTCCGCCAGTTCTTTTAAGTCAAGCCAGTATGCCTGCCAGATCATATTGCAGTAAATCATGGCGTCGTATCCGGCGTCCCGGACGGTATCGCAGAACGCGGTGGCGTTTAGGGTAAACTGTTCGCGGGTTACGGTATTGACACGCGATTCCACGCCGGTCACATGCTCCGGATCAAAGACGATCGGCAGCTGCAGGTTATAACCGTCCAGACAACTCAGGGCAAACTGTGCTTCTTCGATGGCTTCTTCCTCATTGATTGCCTGGGAGAAGAAATATACGCCGACATCCAGTCCGGCCTGCTGCGCGCCTCTGATATTCTCAAAAAATGCGGAATCAACATTCAGGCTTCCCGCTGTGCCATATCCGCGGTATCCGAGTCTCAGGATGACAAACTCGATTCCGGCATCCTTTACCCGCTTCCAGTCAACATCCCCCTGATAATAGGAAACGTCAACACCGACACGGGAAGCAGTGTGCTCATCCTCATAGGAGAGCCGGTCTCCGTTGCGGACAAAGCCGTCAGGATCATAAGGATTGGGAGCAACATCCGGGTCAATCTCCATCTGATAGGTATTATCGTGGGTATCGACAAAGGTCATCGTCAGCGGGTCGTCTACGGTGATGGTAATCTCTGCGGTTTCCTGCGTGGCACTGCTGCCGGTTTCTGTTGAAGTGCAGGCGGCAAGAGTAAGCATCACGGTCAGGATAACAGACAGAACTATGACGGATGATGGTTTTTGTATGAACAAATGAATTTTCATGAAGTCTATTTTTATCACCTCATGTCTATCATACGATAAAAAATGGGAAAGTACAAATGGAAATATAGAGGGAATGTTCATAGAGGCAGGAAAGAGACGGGAGGATGGTATTGAAAGCAGATAAAGAGTGCAACATGTCTTGACAAGTGTGTAAATAATGCGCATAATATACCTGGAAAGGGGAGTTGGATGAAGCAGCGGGATTTGATTGGAAAACTTCAGAGTATAGGATTTGAATTTTATCGGCATGGCGGAAATCATGATATATACAAAAGAGGGAAGGATGAAGAGAAGATACCCAGACACAAGGAAATAAATGAAAGACTGGCAAAAGCAATATTAAGAAAATGGGGATTGTGAAGCCATGTGTCGCGAAGTGATGGAGGAGAAAGATAATGAAAGTAGCTTATCCGGTAATATTTACGGAGGTAGATACAAATATTCTGATAGAGGTTCCGGATCTGGATATTTTGACGGAATCTAACGAAGAAGGAAAGGAAAAAGGAACTTTAGCGGATGCCATTATGATGGCAAG
Organism: Clostridiales bacterium; assembly: GCA_021204025.1. GTDB lineage: Bacteria > Bacillota > Clostridia > Lachnospirales > Lachnospiraceae > Brotaphodocola. The sequence continues at coordinate 11,801 of JAJQAC010000004.1, forward strand.
AGATGCGATTGGAATTGCCTGTATTTCCGCGGAGGATCAGGGAAAATCATTTGTAAATCCATCTGTCATTACGGATATTGATGTGAGTAAAGGTGCTTTTGCCAGTGATGGGAAAGGTGTTGTTTCGCTGGTTGATGTAGACCTGGCAGAATATCGCAGACGGATGGATAATCGTATGGTTCGGAGAAACGTTACACTTCCGAACTGGTTGAATGCAGAAGCAGACAGATTACATCTGAATGTCTCCAGAGTACTGCAGGAAGCGTTGGCGGATAAGGTGACTGGTTTGAAGTAACCGCTTTGGATCGGATACGATACGAAACTGGCGGGTTAGTTGTGATAGACAGGAGTATAAATAAACAGGGCATCTGCGCTGGGGTGTAGTAAATAAGCCGTGAATCAGAAGAACCGATAACCGGTTATCACAAATCAGAAATTGACAGTTGTCATGAGTGGTGATAATATCTGTAATAATATTAACATAATATTGAAGATTAAAAAGTTCCATGTCCGAAATTTTTTTGTTATAATGAACATGTTATTCTGATAAGATAACGGTTGTCAGACAGGAGGAAAAGAAGGTTGAAAAGGGAACTTGAGGACAGCTGAGCGTCCGCAGTTTATGATTGAAGAAAAATAAAAATATATTAAGTTATGTACGCGTTCCAAGGCGTCGCTGGCAGTAAGTTACCTGAATGAATTTTCACGGAGGTGAAGGAAAACCGACCGGATCAGGAGCGTTCAGGAACCAATAAAAAATGTAACTGTTGACACAATCAAATTCATATGAGGAGGAATTTATGATGAAAAAATCAAAGAGATTGGCGTCTTTGCTTTTAGCGTCCATGATGCTTCTGACGGCATGTGGCGGGGGAAGCGGGACAACAGCGGCAACGGAAACTACTGCCGCGGCAGCAGAATCCGCTGCGGACACAGCTTCGGCGGAGACTGCGGAAGGCGAAAGGGAGTATGCGGACACGGTCCGGGTAGTTCTGAACAGCGAGCCATCCAACATTGATCCGCACAATAATACGAGACTCACATCGTGGGCTGTGCAGGAAGAAGTGTTTGATAAGCTGGTGACAAAGGTTGATGGAGAGATCGTTGCGGATCTGGCGACGGACTGGGAGCAGATTGATGACCGGACTACCCGTTTTTATCTGAGAGATGATGTTACTTTTCATGACGGAAGTAAACTGACAGCGGAAGATGTGGCGTTTTCTCTGAAACGCGCCTGTGAGTCATCGGGATCGCAGACATTTTTTATCGCGTTTGATGCTGGAAATATCAATGTTGTAGATGAGTATACCGTGGATGTGGCGACAAAGGAACCTTTTGCGGCAGTGCTGAATTATCTTGCAAGCGCCAGAGGCGCAATTCTGTGCAAGAGCGCGGTAGAAAGCATGGGTGATGAGGAGTATGGCCGCAACCCGGTTGGTTCCGGTCCGTTTAAATTCGTTTCGTGGACGACAGGGAGCGAGATTGTACTGGAAAGAAATGAAGATTACTGGGGAGAGAAGCCGGCTTATCAGAATCTGCAGTTCCGGTTTGTGACGGAAGCCTCTAACCGTGCGATTGAACTGGAAACCGGTGGCACGGATATTGTTTACAGTATCGTGGCCAATGACGCGGAGCGACTCAAATCGAATCCGGATGTACAGATTATTTCCGGGCCGGCGTATCAGTTTATCTATGTTTCCTTTAATATGAGTGACGAGACTCTGAAAAACGAGAAACTTCGTCAGGCTTTGGTACAGGCAATCGATATCCCGTCCCTGGTAGATGCCGTGTATGGAGAGAGCGCACAGGTGGCAGACAGTTATATGTCTCCGAATGTTGCCTATCATGCGTCAATGGAGGCAAAGACCTATGATCCGGAAGCAGCTAAGGCATTGCTTGAAGAGGCCGGCTACGGAGATGGACTGGAACTTACCATTAAGATGGCAGATGATACGACTTTCAGCACGATGGCTGAGATCGTGCAGGGCATGTGGGCTGAGATTGGCGTAACGGCTAATATTGAGATTATGGAACAGGCCACTTATCTGGAGCAGGCTAATGTCGGAGAGGTTCAGATTGCAATGGCTTCTACCAATGCAGTCAGCGGCGATCCGGATAACGCGCTTATGATCTGGAGAACGACAGCGGTGAATGCGATTCAGGCGTGCGATCCGCAGATCGATGCTTATCTGGATGAAGGCGCAAAGGAATTTGACAGTGTGAAGCGTGCTGAGATTTACGAAGAAGCGCAGCAGTATTTGTGGGATAAGGATTATTGTGTCCCGATCGCGTTCCCGAATGTGACTTATGGCTGCAGCAATCAGGTGGAAAATCTTGAGTGCAGTCCGGGCAGCACACCGGATCTGGCAAAGGTTGTCATTTACCAGTAAAAGATAAAATCGTGCCAGCTGCAGGGAAGCAATTTGTTCTGCAGCTGGCTTTCTGTTTTCAAAGGAGTACGAAATTATGTTGCGATATGTGGGCAAACGTCTGCTTATGATGATACCGGTTCTGCTCGGCGTGTCTTTTGTGGTATTTACGATGCTGTATTTTACACCGGGAGATCCGGCAGTGCAGATACTGGGAGACGGAGCCAGTACGGAGGCGATTGAGGCACTTCGGGAAGAAATGGGGCTCAACAATCCGTTCTGGATACGATTTCTGACATATGTGAAGGATCTGGTCATCGATCATGACATGGGCATATCCTATTCGACGAACCGGCCGGTTCTGGATGAGATTCTGTCCAGATTTCCGACAACGATCGAACTGGCGGCGCTCAGTGTGCTGATTGCTACCTGCATTGGTATATTTTGCGGAATTGTTGCTTCCGTGCGTCAATATTCGATTTTTGATCATCTGGCAACGGTAGCTTCTATGATTGGCGTCTCGATGCCGAATTTCTGGCAGGGGCTGATGATGATTCTGTTATTTTCTGTTTATCTGGGATGGCTTCCGGCTTCTGGTTTTGATAGAGCGATCTGCTGGATTATGCCATCGTTAACCATCGGAACTAGTACGGCAGCCAGTATCATGCGTATGACACGTTCCAGCATGCTGGAGGTAATCCGCCAGGATTATATCCGTACGGCAAGGGCAAAGGGTCAGAGCGAGCTGGTAGTGATTATGCATCATGCACTGAAAAATGCGATTATTCCCGTATTGACAACGATTGGAATTTCTTTTGGACGGATGCTGGGCGGAGCTGTGCTGACCGAATCGATTTTCGCGATTCCGGGACTGGGAAGTCTGATTGTAAATGCAATTAAGGCCAGGGATTATCCGGTCGTTCAGGGAGGCGTTCTGTTTATCGCGTTTGTGTTTGGCTTTGTTAATCTGGCTGTAGATATTCTTTATGCATATTGTGACCCGAGAATCAAGTCTCAGTATGCCGGAGGAAGAAAGAAGAAATGGAAGGGAGGCGAGCAGGCATGAACAGAGAAGGGCAGGACAATGACAGGAAATCCGGTCAGTTTATGGAATTGTTGAGCCGCCTTCTGATGAATAAAGCGGCTGTGATCGGTCTGATAATTCTGCTGGTACTGATTTTCTGCGCGGTGTTTGCGGATGTCATTACTCCGTATGATTATGCGGCCCAGGATCTGAAAAATCGCTTTGTCAGTCCCTGTTATGCGCATCCGTTTGGAACGGATAACCTTGGGAGAGATATCCTGAGCAGGGTGATCTACGGCGCAAGAATTTCTCTTTCCGTAGGAGTCCTGAGCGTCTGCCTGTCGGCAGTTGTAGGGATTATACTCGGGGCAATAGCGGGATTTTATGGAGGCGCACCGGATAATCTGATTATGCGGGTTATGGATATTTTTCTGGCGATCCCGAATCTTCTTCTGGCTATTTCCATTGCGGCGACCCTGGGGAATGGGATTCCGAATCTGATTATGGCTATCGGCATCGGCGCGGCGCCAACCTATGCACGGATTGTAAGAGCTTCGGTCCTCTCTCTGAAGGAACAGGAATTTGTGGAAGCGGCGCGTGCGGTAGGTGCAAGTGATGCCCAGATCATAGCGTCTCATATTATTCCAAATTGTCTGGCTCCGATTATTGTTCAGATGACACTTGGCGTGGCGTCAGCGATTTTGTCGACGGCAAGTCTGAGTTTTATCGGTCTGGGGATTGCTCCGCCAACTTCGGAGTGGGGTTCTATGCTGTCAGCGGGGCGGCAGTATATCCGGGACGCATGGTATATCGTAACTTTTCCGGGGCTGGCGATCATGGTAACAATTTTCGGGTTAAATCTGTTTGGGGACGGCCTGCGTGATGCGTTGGATCCGAAACTTAAGAATTAAGGCGGTGTGATATGAGCAGAATTCTGGATATAAAAGACCTATCGATACATTTTTTGCTGAAAAGCGGAACGGTGAAGGCGGTTAACCGGCTCTCTCTTTCTCTGGATGAGGGAGAGACTCTGGGACTGGTGGGTGAGACGGGGGCCGGAAAGACGACGACTGCTCTTGGCATTATGGGGCTGGTACAGTCCCCGCCGGGCAAAACACTGGGAGGGGAAATCCTTTTTGATGGCCGGGATCTTCTGAAGCTGCCAACAAGGGAAATGCGCAAAATCCGTGGAAATGACATTTCCATGATTTTTCAGGATCCCATGACGAGTTTAAACCCGATTGACACGGTGGGGGAGCAGATTGCGGAAGTGATTAAACTTCACAACAAGGTCTCTCCGGCAGAGGCGGCGAAAGAAGCGCAGAAAATGCTGGAGATGGTGGGAATTGATGGTTCCCGGTATAATGACTATCCGCATCAGTTTTCCGGAGGTATGAAGCAAAGAGTGGTAATTGCCATTGCTTTGGCCTGCCATCCGAGGCTGCTGATCGCCGATGAGCCGACAACCGCGCTGGATGTGACCATCCAGGCACAGGTACTGGATCTGATGCGCGATTTAAGAGATCAGATGAATACCTCCATGATTCTGATCACCCATGATCTTGGGGTTGTAGCGGAGGTCTGTGATAAGGTGGCAATCATGTATGCGGGCGAGATCGTAGAATACGGGACGCTTCGGCAGGTGTATAAGAATCCATGTCATTATTATACGAAGGGCCTGTTTGCCTCTATTCCAAATATGAATGAAAAGGTCCGCCGCCTGACGCCGATTAAAGGAATGATGCCGGATCCGGCAGCTTTGCCCGCCGGATGCAAATTTGCGGAGCGGTGCGAATATGCCGGAGAAGGATGTGGCGCGGAGCAGGAACTGAGAGATGTGGGAGAAGGGCATCTGGTCAGATGCTTTCAGTGCCGGAAGCAGACGGGGGTGAGCAGATGAAAACGATACTTGAAGTACAGGATTTAAAAAAGTATTTTAAGACATCCAGGGGAATCCTGCATGCGGTGGACGGCGTATCTTTTAAGCTGAATGTCGGCGAGACGCTCGGCGTGGTTGGTGAAAGCGGATGTGGAAAATCTACACTGGGGCGGACGGTGCTTCACCTGACAGAACCGACCGATGGAAGGATTCTGTTTGATGGTGAGGACATTACGGATTGTTCGAAACAGCACTTAAAGGAGCTTCGCAGACGGATGCAGATTATCTTTCAGGATCCGTTCGCGTCGCTGGATCCACGCAAATCCGTCAGGGAGATTATCGAGGAACCCCTGAAGATTTATCATATGTTTCCGGACAGAGAAGAAAAACGACGTTATGTCAATCAACTGATGGATACGGTAGGTCTGGCGCAGAGATTTGGTTCTTTGTATCCGCATGAACTGGACGGAGGACGGCGTCAGCGGGTGGGAATTGCGAGGGCTCTGGCATTGGAACCGGATTTTATTGTGTGTGACGAGCCGGTTTCGGCGCTCGATGTCTCGATCCAGGCTCAGGTTTTAAATCTGCTGCAGGATCTGCAGGAGGAAAGAGGACTGACGTATATGTTTGTGACGCATGATCTGTCAGTCGTAAAACATATTGCCACTCACATTATGGTTATGTATCTGGGACAGATGGTAGAATACGCGGATGCTGATGAATTGTTTGAAAATCCGCTCCATCCGTACACACAGGCATTACTTTCGGCTGTGCCGGTTCCGGATGTGGACAGGAAGCGCGAGAGGATTATCCTTCGTGGGGAAATCTCTTCGCCGGTAGATCCGAAGCCGGGGTGCCGTTTTTCTCCGAGATGTATCCGATGTACAGAAAAATGCAGCAATACGGGGATCCATCTGGAGGAAGTAAAACCGGGACATTTTGTGAGTTGTATGGAGTTTGAATGATGAAGAAAGAAGAAAAATATAAAATCAGTGAAATGACATGGATGGAGTTCCGGGAAAAAGCCGGAACCGTTCACACGGTGATTCTCCCCACGGGGGCTACGGAGGCTTATGGTCCGCATTTGCCGTTGGGAACCGACGGCAAGGTGGCAGAGGCGGTTGCTCTGTTGGTGGCAGAACGCACAGGAGCTTTTGTAGGACCGCTTTTGCCGGTGGGAGATTCTTTGTCACTGTCGCAGTTTCCGGGAACGCTTTGCGTCCGGCCGGAGAGTTTCAAGGAATATCTTCGCGATATTATGGATTCTCTGTATGGCTGGGGAATGAAGAATTTCCTTTTTATCAATGGTCATGCGGGAAATACGCCGATGATCGCACAGCTGGGTACCGAGTATGTGATGAAGGATTCGTCGGTCAGGGTAGCGCAGATCGACTGGTGGAGATATGTTCAGCCTTACAGCAGGGAAATCCTTGATCATACCGGGTATATGGCTCAGGGGCATGCCAGTGAGTGTGGAACCAGTATTATGAAATATCTGTTCCCGGAGAGCGTGCGTGAGGATAAAATTCAGAGATACGAGCCGAAGGTGGTAAATGGAAAACGTTTCCCGAACATTAATCGATATACACCGTTCGCAGAATTTTCGGATCTGGCGACAATTGGCGATGGAACGGCCGCTTCATCGGACAAGGGCAAAGCGATTGTCATGGAGTGTGTGGATCGGATTGTAGAATATATGGAAAAAGACTTTGGCGGAACCAGATAATATGTGAAGTTAAAAAATGATATAGTTGTGACCTGTAACGTATGTTTCAAAAAGACAAAGAATTTGGCACTCACCGCTTGACAGTGCTGACAACATGTGTTATAGTTCAGTTATAACACAGGAATAACAGGAGGCACAGTCTTATGAACATACAGAAATTTACACAGAAGTCCATGGAAGCAGTGCAGAACTGTGAGAAGCTGGCGTATGAATACGGAAACCAGCAGATCGAACAGGAACACCTTTTCTACAGTCTGTTGACGCTGGAAGAGAGTCTGATCTTAAAACTGCTGACCAAGATGGGCATTACAAAGGAACTGATTACGAATGAGGCAGAGCAGAAACTCGCTGCGCTGCCAAAAGTGAGCGGAGGTCAGGTCTATATCAGCAATGACCTGAATAAGGTCCTGATTAATGCGGAGGATGAGTCCCGGGCAATGGGAGATGAATACGTCTCTGTGGAGCATATCTTCCTCTCGATGATCAAACATGCTGACCGGACGATGCGGGAGTTATTCCGTCAGTACGGCATTACACGGGACACCTTTTTGCAGGCACTCTCAACGGTCCGCGGCAACCAGCGGGTAACAAGCGATAACCCGGAGGCAACCTATGATACTCTGGAGAAATACGGTCAGGATCTGGTGGAGAGGGCGCGTAGCCAGAAGCTCGATCCGGTCATCGGACGTGACAGTGAGATCCGTAATGTGATCCGGATCCTTTCCCGCAAGACCAAGAATAATCCGGTCCTGATCGGGGAACCCGGCGTCGGCAAGACCGCCGTCGTGGAAGGTCTGGCACAGCGGATCGTGCGCGGAGATGTGCCGGAGGGGCTGAAGAACCGCAAACTTTTCTCCCTGGATATGGGCGCTCTGATCGCGGGCGCAAAGTATCGCGGAGAGTTTGAAGAGCGGCTGAAAGCAGTTCTTGAGGAAGTAAAAAAGAGCGAAGGGGAGATCATCCTCTTTATCGATGAGCTGCATACCATTGTCGGAGCCGGCAAGACGGAGGGCTCGATGGATGCCGGAAATCTGCTCAAGCCGATGCTTGCGCGTGGCGAGCTGCACTGTATTGGTGCGACGACACTGGATGAATATCGCAAATACATTGAGAAAGACGCAGCTCTGGAACGCCGGTTCCAGCCAGTTATGGTCGATCAGCCGAGCGTGGAGGACACGATCTCGATCCTGCGTGGCATCAAGGACCGCTACGAGGTTTTCCATGGGGTAAAGATTACCGATTCGGCGCTGGTCGCGGCGGCGACACTCTCAGATCGATATATCAGTGACCGTTTCCTGCCAGATAAGGCTATCGATCTGGTGGATGAGGCGTGCGCGCTGATCAAGACGGAGCTGGATTCCATGCCGACAGAACTGGACGAGTTGTCCCGGCGAATCATGCAGATGGAGATCGAGGAGACCGCCCTCAAGAAAGAAACCGATCATCTGAGTCAGGAGCGTCTGGCGGAACTGCAGAAAAATCTGGCGGAACTGCATGACGAGTTTGCGTCACGCAAGGCTCAGTGGGAAAATGAAAAGGCCAGTGTGGATCGTCTGTCATCGCTCCGTGAGGAGATCGAGCAGGTCAACCGCGATATCGCTCAGGCACAGCAGTCCTATGACTTGAACAAGGCTGCAGAACTCCAGTATGGCAAGCTGCCACAGCTGCAGAAGGATCTGGAGCAGGAGGAAGAAAAAGTCCGCAATCAGGATCTGAGCCTGGTGCATGAAAGCGTCACAGAGGATGAGATCGCGCGGATCATTTCCCGCTGGACCGGTATCCCGGTGAGTAAGCTGAACGAGTCGGAGCGGAGCAAGATTCTGCATCTGGATGAACAGCTGCACAAACGGGTCGTCGGTCAGGATGAAGGCGTCCAGAAGGTGACGGAGGCGATCCTGCGTTCCAAGGCGGGCATCAAGGATCCGAGCAAGCCGATCGGTTCCTTCTTATTTCTCGGTCCGACCGGTGTCGGCAAGACCGAGCTGGCCAAGGCGCTCGCGGAGGTCCTTTTTGATGATGAAAATAACATCGTGCGCATTGATATGAGCGAGTATATGGAGAAGCATTCCGTTGCACGTCTGATCGGAGCGCCTCCAGGATATGTCGGATATGAAGAGGGCGGTCAGCTGACCGAGGCGGTACGCAGAAAGCCTTATTCCGTAGTGCTGTTTGATGAAGTAGAAAAAGCACATCCGGATGTATTCAACGTGCTGCTGCAGGTACTGGATGATGGGCGGATTACGGATTCCACCGGCAAGACCGTTGATTTCAAGAATACGATCCTGATCATGACGTCAAATATCGGTTCCCAGTATCTGCTGGATGGAATCGACGCAGACGGAACGATCCGACCGGAGGCAGAAGAGATGGTACTGGGCGAACTGAGAGAACATTTCCGCCCGGAATTTCTCAATCGTCTGGACGAGACCATCCTCTTTAAGCCGCTGACGAAAGATGACATTTCACACATCATTGACCTGATGGTGGCAGATATCAACCGTCGTCTGGCGGATAAAGAACTGACGGTAGAGCTTACCGATGATGCGAAAAACTTTACCGCGGAGAATGCCTATGATCCGACCTACGGCGCACGGCCGCTCAGACGTTATCTGCAGAAAAATGTCGAAACCTTAGCCGCAAGGATTATTCTGCAGGGCAATATCCACCAGGGACAGGTGATTGTGATCGACACTTCGGCGAACCATGATAAGCTGATTGCGTATGTGGAGTAACGTAAAAACAACAGCCCAGAGGGAGACATTCCCAATGGGCTGTTCTTTTGCTGTCGTTCGTCCTCTTAATTCAGCACAAACTGCTTATCAAACTCCGGATTAAAGTAATAGAAATTTCTCTCATCCAGCTGTGATTTGATTTTCTCCATCGCCTCTCCAAATCTCTGGAAGTGCACGATCTCCCTCTCCCGCAGGAATTTAAGCGGAGCCAGAATATCCGGGTCGTCGATAATGCGGATCAGGTTTTCATACGTGGAGCGTGCCTTCTGCTCAGCTGCCATATCCTCATATAAATCGGTAATGGCGTCGCCCTTAGACTGGAACTCACAGGCGTTGAAGGGAATGCCGGCTGCCGCAGTGGGCCAGACGCCGGCGGTATGGTCGATATAATAGGCGTCAAATCCGGCGGCTTTCGCGTCCTCCGGTTTCATATTTTTCGTGAGCTGGTAGATGATGGTGCCAATCATTTCCAGGTGCGCCAGTTCCTCAGTACCGATATCGGTCAGAAGTCCGGCACATTCCTTGCATGGCATGGTAAAGCGCTGGGAAAGATAACGCATGGAAGCAGCCATCTCTCCGTCCGGACCGCCAAACTGACTGATGATCAGAGACGCGGTTTTCGGACAGGTTTTCCGGATGTTGACCGGGAACTGGAGTCTTTTCTCATAAGTCCACATAATTAAACACCTCCCTGATTGTCCCAGGGCAGAGGTCCGTCTGTCCAGGTGAAATGTTCTTTGCCGAGATACTTGCTGTAACTCTCCGTTTCGTTGTTGTTTGCCGGATCCACGAGGTAGAGATTGAGCGGTTCATAGTCTCTGGCATAATTTTTCAGAAGTTCGTAACGTCGCTCGCGGGCCTTATTGAAGGACTCGAGCGCGGTGGTATCCAAAGGATGGGTGTCCAGATAGAGGGTCAGATCATCGATCTCAAATCCGGCTTCCTGGATATTCTGTAAGCATTGAACGCGGTTAGACATGACGATCACCTCCAATTTTAAAAAATGGCTTGTCCAGAGAGGGAAAGATCGTTCCCTGGTTCAGCGCGCAGGCACAGTCGTAGGGAGTCTCCCAGAACTGCATTGGGACGGTTGCGATCGTGAGATACAGACCGGCGCTTTCTGATACGCCGGGCAGTTTCTCGTCACAGCCGCAGGATGCGTGGGCGGCGCTGCATTCGCAGGTTGAAGTTGAAGTCATAGCGGTTCTCCTTTCTTTGCAGGGTTGCAATTGCCGGGAAATTGTCGGTTACGTGAGTAAAAGATCGTCAGGAGACTATTCTCCTGCTCGACGTTTACAATGGTAGTATGCTCGCTGACGTGAAAAATTTACTGATGGATAACTGGATGACACGTAAGAAAATGCCAGATCAGGTGCTTCGTAATTTTTCATTTGATTCCTGTCCTGCATGATGATGGTTCTGGATTTTTGCAGGAAAAATGTCAGGTTATTCTTGACTTGAGGAAAAAAACAGGGTAGTATTAGACCCATAATAAAAATTACGACTGGCAATAGAGGCGCGATGATCAAAAGTATCTGTCCGGAGGCGCGGAGCCGTAGATGGACAGCGAAAGGGTGATTCGCCGAAACCGATTATTCGTCCGCAGAATATCGAAGTTGGGGTGCAGCTTAAGAGGCTGTACACTCTCACCAAAGGTGGAGGAGCTATTGCTTCATTTTTATGATTATGAGATGAGGCAATGGCACGAAAGTACCATCGCTTTTTTATTTCATAGGAAGGTGCGTCCTATGAAATAAAAAGTCTCTGACGGATCGCACTGCGGCGGAGTGGAATTATGTCGCTAAAGCGACACGCCGCAGGCGGAGAATCCTGCTTTGCAGGATTCTCTTTTTCACAATCCTTTTCTGCTGGTCGGGAACTAAGGAGGAAAGGTATGATAGGCTTTTTGGAATGGCTGGACGGGGTTTTATGGGGACTCCCGCTGATTGTGCTGATACTCGGCACGGGCATTTATTTCACGATTCGGTCCGGCTTTTTTCAGTTCCGGCATTTCGGGTATGTGATGAAACGTACCGCGGGGCGTATTTTTGAAAAGAAGGAGGCTAAGCAGGAAAGCGATAAGAATAGCAAGGGTATGCTCAGCGCTTTCCAGGCAATCGCGGTTGCTGTCGGAGGAACTGTGGGATTTGGCAATATCGCCGGCGTGGCTACAGCAGTTGTAGCGGGCGGTCCCGGCGCAATCTTCTGGATGTGGATTGCGGCCAGCCTCGGACTCATTATTAAGCAGGTTGAGGTTACGCTGGGCTGTTATTATCGTCGCAGCAATGAGAGCGGAGATTATTATGGCGGACCTACTTATTATATGGAAAAGGGACTGGGGGAGGAGCGTCACTGGGGGAAACTGTGGCTGATCCCTGCGATCATCTTTGCGGTGGGTATCTTCTCAACCTATTTTGTATCATCGTCAACCCTTACGGCTGCGCAGGTGATGACCGGGGTGTTTGGCGTCGGTACGGCAGCGGTTGGCGGATTTGAGATTGAGGGAGAAATCATCTGCGGCGTAGCGCTCTGTATCGTTACCTATCTGGTTTCGATTGGCGGGACAAAGAGCATTGCAAATGTATTTACAAAGCTGGTTCCGATCATGAGTATTCTTTATATGATTATGGGTATCGCTATGATCGTGGTACATCTGCCAAGCGTGCCTGCGGCGGTCATATCCATCTTTACGAGTGCTTTTACCGGAGAGGCGGCAATCGGCGGGTTTGCCGGGGCGACGGTGTCTCAGATGATCCGGGTAGGTATGGCGAGGTCGGTATATTCGAACGAAGCCGGCTGGGGTACTTCCCCCATGATTCACGGTTCCGCCAGAACACGTCATCCGGTCGAACAGGGACTGTGGGGAACGTTTGAGGTGTTTTTTGATACATTTATTGTCTGTACGATAACCGGTTTGTCTGTAATTCTCAGTGGCACCTGGACGGATGGGACTACTGGCGGCACTCAGGCAATCGGCGCTTTTACAACCAGTTTTGGTTCGTTCGGAGGAGTATTGCTGGCGATTATCATGGTTGTATTTACGGTCACAACCTCCGGCGGCTGGTTTACCTATTATCTGGCCATTCTGGAGCATATGTATAAAAAGGATGGTCCGGTGAAAAGGATTGTCATGAAAGTATTTTACGCCTGTCGCTGCCTGCCTGCCCTGATCTGGCTCATCTATCTGGTGAAGACAAATAATCAGGGATTTATCTGGACACTGGTAGATATCACATCGGCAGTACCTACCTTTATCAATGTAGCAGTGATTCTGATTTTATCGAATCAGTATTTCCGGCTGCTCAGGGATTACAAAGGCCGTTATATGGGGATCGGTAAGGCAGATCCGTCTGAGGCTATTTTCTATGAGGATAAGGTGAGATCATGAAAACAGTTTATATCAATGGAATCGTTTATACCGGAAGTTTACCGCTTGTGGAGGCTTTTGCTGTAGAAGAAGGAAGATTTGTTTTTAGCGGCAGTAATGATGAGGCGGAAGCGCTGGTCAGTTCCGGTGATGAGATCTGTGACCTGGAGGGACATTTTGTGTGCAGCGGTTTTAATGACAGCCATATGCATCTGCTGGCTCTGGGTAACGCGCTCAGCGCGGCGCAGCTGGCGAAACATACAGAGAGTCTGTCCGACATGATCCTTTGTTTAAAAGCGTTCAGTGAAGAACGTCCCGTCCGGGAAGGCGGCTGGATTCTGGGCCGTGGATGGAATCAGGATTACTTTGCGGATGAGCAGAGGATCCCGAACCGCTATGACCTGGATCGGGTTTCAACGCAGATTCCGGTCTGTGCGGTCAGAGCCTGCGGGCATTGTCTGGTAGTAAACAGCAAAGCCATAGAACTGCTGGGAGTGACGGCGGAGACGCCGCAGCCGGACGGCGGACAGATTGGCATGGAAAACGGCGAACCAAACGGACAATTCTTTGATAACGCGATGGGACCGGTTTACGACGCAATGCCGTCGCCGGATAAAGAGACGATCAAGGATATGATGAGATTGGCCTGCAGGGCGCTCAACAGCTATGGAGTGACCAGCAGCCAGACCGATGATTACTGCGTATTTCCCAATGTGAACTGGGAGACGGTCAACGCAGCTTACCGGGAGCTGGAAGCTGCCGGGGAACTGACGGTGCGAGTTTATGAACAGAGCAATTTTACAGAACTTGCAGAGTTTCAGCGCTTTGTGGAAGCTGGAAATAAAACCGGAAGCGGCACGGATCTTTTCCGGATCGGACCGTTGAAAATGCTGGGAGACGGCGCGCTGGGACCGCGGACAGCTTATCTCAGCCGCCCCTATGCAGATGATCCGTCCACCTGCGGGATTCCGGTCGTTTCCGGGGAAACGATGGACGCGATGGTGGATTATGCCAATGCCAATGGCATGCAGGTGGCGATCCACGCGATCGGCGACGCCTGTCTGGACAACGTCCTCCATGCCGTCGAAAATGCGCTCAAAAACAATCCCAGAGAGGATCACCGCCATGGCGTCGTTCATTGCCAGATCAGCCGGGCGGACCAGTTAAAGAAGATGCAGGAGCTGAAGATGCACATCTATGCGCAGAGTATCTTCCTCGACTATGATATTAATATCGTAGAAGCGCGCGTCGGCAAAGAACTGGCGTCCACCAGTTACAGCTGGAAGACGTTGAAAAACGGCGGTCTGTCGGTGAGCAACGGTTCCGACTGTCCGGTCGAACTGCCGGATGTGATGCGTGGTATCCAGTGCGCGGTTACCAGAAAGACCGTGCGCGACGGTATCGGCCCTTATTTGCCTCATGAGGCGTTTACCGTACAGGAGGCGATTGACAGTTTTACGATCCACGGAGCGGAGAGTAGCTTTGAAGAAAAAGAAAAGGGACAGATATTGCCCGGAATGTTGGCGGACTTTGTTGTACTGGAGGCAAATCCTTTAGAAACAGATGGTAATGCGATCAGCGATATCAGGATACTGTCTACATATCTTGGCGGACAGAAAGTTTACGGAGTGTAAAGACGATATTGATAAAAATGGTGCTAAGTCTCAGAGTAAAACCTGTGGCTTAGCATTTTTATGCGCAGGGCCGGGTAAGGAATTTTTGCGGTTGATGCCGCACCCGGCCCGCGCGGAGAGTAGGATGCGAAAAAGCTGCCTCCTACTCGATTGGTTGGTGCAGGGAGTGTCAGGGAAAGGATTAGATCTTCCGATGTGGGATTGCGTGAAATTCGAAAATTATGTATACTATAGGAATCAGAGTCAGTATTAAATTTGGTATCAGTTTCTAATTGGTATTATGAAGCGTATGCCGGTACAAGAGTTCCTGAGAGGGAGGGACACGGGTTACTGGTAACGCGGCTTTTTCTAAATCGGACACAGGCATGGTGACTTATGAAACATTCTCTTTACATAAAATTCCTTTTGGGATATCTCATTTTCGGTCTTCTGGGATTTGCCGTGATCTCAACCGTTTTCGCACAGGTTCTGCAGGATCAGGAGGTAAGCGTGCAGGCGGAGTCTCTGTATGATGAGGCCAATATCATCGCCTCGGAGTTCAGCAGCCTGTACCAGGGAAAACGCCAGGATTCCACTATGGTATATTCCGGGATTGAAGCGATTGCGGAGTGTCTGAACGCGGATATCTGGATCGTCAACCGTTACGGCGTGATTGTAACCAAAAGCAGTTCGCCCGGCGAGACCGGGATTGAGATTGAAAATTTCGATCCTGCGGCGATGGGAAATCAGCATTATATGATCGGAGATTATTTTGGTCAGTTTCAGGAAGAGGTGATCAGCGCGTCCGCGCCGATTACCGGCAATTATAATACGTATGGCTACGTCGTGATTCACCTGCCGATGTCAGAGGCAGTTACAAGAGGTTATCACAATCTGAACCTTTTTTATATCTGCGGGCTGGTGATCTTTATTTTGTCGCTGATTATTTTGATCATTTTTACAACGACGGTTTATCTGCCGCTGCTGCGGATCACAGAAGGAGCAAAGCAGTACGCGGCCGGTAATCTGGATTATCAGATTAAAGCAGATACCCACGATGAGATGGGATATCTGGCAGCGACGTTAAATTATATGTCGGATGAACTGAATAAGATGGAGGAATATCAGCGCGCGTTTGTGGCGAATGTTTCCCATGATTTCCGGTCGCCGCTCACATCGATCAAAGGGTATCTGGAAGCCATTCTGGATGGTACGATCGCACCTGAGATGCAGGAAAAATATCTGCGCCGGGTTATTTCCGAGACAGAGCGGCTGAATAAACTGACGCAGGATCTGCTGACGCTCAATTCGATGGAGAGTAAGGGTTATCTGAACCGGAGCAATTTTGATATTAACCGCGTCATCAAGGATACAGCGGCTTCCTTTGAGGTCACCTGCATGGAGAAAGATATTACGTTTGACTTAACATTTTCTGACAATATTGAAATGGTTTATGCAGATCTTGGAAAAATTCAGCAGGTGTTGTATAATCTAATTGACAATGCAATTAAATTCAGTCACCAGGGAGCGACTATATTTATTCAGTCTTATATGAGATCCGGAAAGATTTATATCTCGGTGAAAGATACCGGAATCGGTATTCCCAAAGAAAGTATTAAGAAAATATGGGATCGTTTTTATAAGACGGACAGCTCCCGGGGAAAGGATAAAAAAGGAACGGGACTGGGTCTGGCGATTGTAAAGGAGATTATTCAGGCACATGAAGAGACGATCGATGTGATCAGCACAAAAGACGTGGGAACAGAATTTATCTTTACACTGCCGCGTGCAGTTGAGCGATAGCAGGAAGTGTGGATCGGGAAGAGAGGATGGAAGAATGTGAATCGCAGCAAGTTGGGCAGGAGGCAGCTTTTTGCGTCATAGCCGAAAAACATTTTACCCGGCTCTGCGCATGAGAGGAAAGGAGTGGGATATGATGAGGTACGCAGAGATCATGACGGAAATAAAAGAACGTAAAAATCATAAAAGAATGTGCCAGGGTGCGGCAGTGAGACTGATAGCTGCATCTGTCATTGCAGTGGTATTGTCTCTGGCTCAGGCAGGGCCGCTGCCGGTTACGGCGTGGGCGGCGACGGATTCCTCAGATGTGACAGAGGCAGATCTGGAGATGACCGGCCTGCGATGGAATGAATCCAGTGGAACTGCCCGTTGGGATAAGAACGCATACGCATATAAATACGAAGTCAAGCTGTATCGTGGCAGCAGCTGTAAAGCGACAAAGACGACAAAGGAAACCTATTATGAGTTTGGCAATTATTTTACGACTTCCGGGGATTATCATTTTGAAGTGAGGGGAGTTGGACAGAATTCCGTTGTCGGCGAGTGGGTGAGTTCGGATCTGTGGTATGTGTCGTCATCGGAAGCGAGAGATATCCGGGATGATTATGACGATGATGATGACGATTACAGCAGCGGCACGGCAGACGTCAATCACGGACCGGGAGTGACAGGAACTTATTCGTATAGTTATTCTTATGGACCCGGCGGAGCGAGCTCATCGACATCGACCAGCGGTGTCGTCGAGCAGGGCGTAGGAGTCGTGACATACGGCAGTTCCACGGTCGGAGCGGCGACTTACGGTGGGAATCACTGGTGCCAGGACGGGTATGGCTGGTGGTATCAATACGCGGATGGGACCTATCCGAAAAACTGCTGGCAGTGTATCGATGGAAAATATTACTGTTTTAATTCGGATGGATACCGGCGCTATGGCTGGATCTACTGGGATAATAAATGGTATTATTGCGGAGAAGATGGTGCGTTGCTGGGCGATACCTATACACCGGACGGATATTATGTCGGTTCGGACGGAGTGTGGGTGCAGTAAGGAGATTATAACTGATGGTGAAAATTCAGAGGGTCAGGTAAAAGTGATACAGGGTTGAAAATGGCATCTTTCAATGGTGGATGAATGCGTTGGAAGATGCCATTTTATTATGCACACGGGCGGATCTGGAAATTTTGCAGTTAACGCTGCATCCGCCCGGCGCAGCGATTATGAGGCGAAAAAGCCGCCTCTTACTCGATTATATGCCAATAAAGTAGTCTCTGCGCATACAATGCAGCTACCGCACTTCAAATTTATACCCGATGCCCCAGACCGTACTGATGGCCCAGTGCTCATGATCCTTGATTTTCTCGCGCAGGCGCTTAATATGTACGTCAACTGTGCGTGTATCGCCGATATATTCATAGCCCCAGATATGGTCGAGAAGCTGTTCCCTGGTAAAAACCTGGTTGGGTGAGGATGCCAGAAAATAAAGGAGTTCCAGTTCCTTCGGAGGCATATCGACCGTGCGGCCCTTGTAAGTGACGGAGTAGTTCGTCAGATTGACGATCAGATCCGGATACTTGACATATTTGCCCTGCGGTTCGAGGCTGGCGGCAGCGCCGGAAGCAGCGGCAGGTTGCTGCTGATAGCGGCGCAGTACCGCCTTGACACGAGCGACAAGCTCCTTAGAATCAAAAGGCTTGATAACATAGTCATCTGCGCCGAGTTCCAGTCCAAGTACCTTGTCAAAGACCTCGCCTTTGGCGGACAGCATGATAATCGGCGTCTGAGAATTCTTGCGAACCTCGCGGCAGACCTGGTAGCCATCCATTCCTGGCAGCATCAGATCCAGCAGGATCAGGTGCGGATGAAAGGAGGGAATCGCATTTAAAGCGGCTTCCCCATCATATTCGATTCTGGTTTCATAGCATTCTTTTGTCAGATAGAGAGAAATCAGTTCCGCGATATTCTCATCATCATCTACAATTAAAATTCTCTGTTTTTCTGCCATATCCTTCTCCTGATTTATGAAATCGAATGTCAGGTCACATTTGACCAGCTGTAAAACTGCTGTGTTTACTTAAATACAACAATGGTGACACCTGCGTCGCCGTCGCCGTATTCAGCCAGGTGAAACTCTTTTACATGTTTACATTTTTTCAGATGCTTATGGATACCCGCGCGCAGCGCTCCGGTGCCTTTGCCGTGTACAACCCGGACCTGTCCGAGATGAGCGATAATGGCATCGTCCATATATTTGTCCAGCACGGGAACTGCCTCGTCGACAGTCATGCCGAGCAGGTTGATCTCGGGTGAAATGCCGGCGGATTTGGACATCTTGATGCCGCTGCTTTCGCTGCCCTTGCGTCGTTTGTCGAGGCCGGGGCCGCTGACAGAGTTTTCCGGAATCAGTTCCAGATCGCTGATATTGACCTGAGAACGGAGAATCCCCATCTGGACAAACAAGTTTCCTTTGGCATCCGGGAGGGAGCTTACGGTGCCGTTGAGGTTCAGCGACAGTACGCGGACCGCGGTGCCCAGTCTCAGTGTTTTCGGATTAATCGCTTTGTGCGGGCGGGTATCCTGTTTGACAGCCAGGTTATTGTCAACTTTTTTGAGGTTTTCCCGCAGTCGGGTGCGTTCTGCTTCCAGCGCTTTGGTGTTGACGCCGGAGGAGGAAGCGAGCTTATTGATATTTTTGATCGTCTGGTCGGCAGTTTCCTTTGCTTCTCGCAGGATGCTCTGCGCTTCCTCATTGGCTTTGCGGATAATCTTATCCTTATGCTCATCGAAGCGTTCTTCCTTCTGTTCGAGGCGCTTTTTCAGGCGGGCGATCTCCTGGCGGTAGGATTGAATTTCCGTTTGCTCCCGTTCGATCGTCAGGCGGCTTTCTTCCAGATGACTGATGATGTCTTCAAAGGTCTCGTCCTGGGATTCGATGCGGCTCTTCGCGTCTTCGATAATATAATCCGGCAGTCCGAGCTTCTGAGAGATGGCGAAAGCGTTGCTTTTGCCAGGCAGTCCGATCAGCAGACGGTAGGTCGGCTGGAGCGTCTGTACGTTAAATTCACAGCTCGCGTTCTGCACTCCCTGGGTACTCAGCGCGTAGAGCTTCAGTTCGCTGTAATGAGTCGTCGCCATAACCCGGCACTGCAGATTGTGCAGGAAGTTTAAGATGGCGATGGCTAAGGCCGCGCCCTCGGTAGGGTCCGTGCCGGAACAAAGCTCGTCAAACAGGCACAGCGAATGGGAATCCGCTTTGCCGAGAATGTGGATGATATTGGTCATATGAGCGGAGAAGGTACTGAGACTCTGCTCGATGCTCTGTTCGTCGCCGATATCCGCAAAAACTTCGTTAAATACGGCGAGTTTCGATCCTTCAAACGCGGGAATATGCAGGCCGGCCTGCCCCATCAGTGTAAGGAGACCGACGGTTTTTAAGGAAACCGTCTTGCCGCCGGTGTTGGGTCCCGTGATAATCAAGAGGTTAAAATCGGTTCCCAGCCATACGGTGATCGGGACGACAGTCCGCGGATCAAGCAGCGGATGGCGGGCGTCCTTGATGTGGATGATCCCATCTTCATTAAACTCCGGTTCACTGCCTTTGTAGTGCCGGGAAAACGCGGCTTTGGCAAAGACAAAATCCAGATGGGAGAGGAGCGAGAGGTCAGAGATCAGAGCCTCCGTATAGGGAATGAGCTGGCAGCTCAGATCCGTGAGGACAAATTCAATTTCCTTCTGCTCCTGAAGCTCCAGCTGACGGAGTTCATTGTTCAGCTGGACGACGGACATGGGCTCAATAAAGAGCGTGGATCCGGTTGAGGATTGGTCATGAACCATGCCGGGTACCTGATTCTTGTATTCGGCCTTGACCGGCAGACAGTAACGTCCGTCGCGCATCGTGATCACGCCGTCCTGCAGATAACTCCGGCAGGAATTTAATACGCTGTTCAGCTGGGTGTGGACACGCCCCTGGATGGTTTTCATGGAGCGGCGTACTTTTTGCAGGCCGGGACTTGCGGCGTCGGCGATCTCATCCTCGGAGAGAATACAGCGTTTGATCTCGTTATTGACCGGGGTGAGCGGTTCGAGACCGCGGAACATCTCATCCAGGGAATCGTCCGGGACGGCGTCAGTCTCCTCCCTGCGCCCGTAGGCTTTGACTCTGGCAGCGGCTGTAAGCAGTCCGCTGACGGACAGAAGCTCGGTAATACTGAGAGAACTTCCGATCTCGAGACGTTTGGCCGAATCACGGATATCGCGCACTCCGGCGAAAGAGATCCCGCCTTTCATGCGGACACGGGATGCGGCGTCACTGGTCTGCGCCTGTGCGAGGCGAATCGCGGCAAGGTCAGTTTCCGGTTCCAGCTCACGGCAGAGCTTCTTGCCGGGCTCTGACGCGGCATAATCCGTGAGACGGGCGATGATTTTATCATATTCTAAGATAGTCAGTGATTTTTGATTCATGGCAACTCCTGTACATCGGATACGCACGATCGCGGGAAACTTATGTTTTCTGCTGTCCGTGGTAGCGATATGCGAAATAATAGCGAGTTATTACAATAAAAAACAGATCCTTTTTTGTCTGCGCTCATTGTAACATATTTTTAAGAGGGAGGAAAGGAGTTGATTGACGAAGATTTGATTTCGTGGTATGGTTCGTTACAGACATTAGATAGCTACCATATGCCGGTGGTGATGCATGTAGAGAGGGAAGAGGCAGCAGACAGGAAAAGATGACAAAGTATGGTTTACTGTCTACTGTCTGCTCTTGTACGGGCGTGGAAATGGAAATCATTACAAACGGTAAAGGAGAGAATGGTATGTTGTATGTATATCCTCATTATTATAAAAAGTTTCACTGTATCGCGTCGGGCTGTCCGGATACCTGCTGCGCGGGCTGGGAGATTATGATCGACCGGAAATCTCTGGAACGGTACAAAAATGTTTCCGGGTCGCTCGGCAACCGTCTGCACAATTCGGTTGACTGGAGACGGCACGCGTTTCGCCAGTATGAGGGGCGCTGTGAGTTCCTGAATGAAGAGGGACTTTGCGATCTGTATACGGAACTGGGAGAAGACGGTTTTTGCCGGACATGCCGGGTATATCCGAGACATATCGAAGAGTTTGAAGGCGTCCGGGAGGTATCGCTGTGTCTCTCCTGCATCGAGGCGGCACGGATTATCCTGGGAACCAAAAAACCGGTTCGTTTTCTGTCAAAGGAGACAGACCGGGAAGAGGAATATGAGGATTTTGACTTCTTTCTTTATACTAAACTGGCGGATGCGCGGGATCTGATTATGGAGATCCTGCAGGATCGGACGGCTGACGATCAGGTGCGGATGGGATTATGCCTTTCTCTGGCCCATGACCTGCAGAGGCGGATCCGGGAAGAGAAACTGTATGAGACAGACGAACTCCTGAAACGTTACCGCAGGCCGGATCGGGAGGAGCGTTTTGCAGAAAAGATGGCCCGCTGCGGATGGGAGCGTGAGAGCCGTTATGAGACAATGAAAGCGCTGTATGCGGTGATGGAACGGATGGCGGAATTAAAGCCGGAGTGGCCCGCGGAGCGGAGTCAGATGCGTGAGATGCTGTATGAGAACGGAGCGAGGGACTACGGGGAAGAACGGCAGCGGTTTTTACAGAGCAGAGTCGGAGCGGAGCTGCCGCTTCTTCGGGAACAGCTGATGGTGTACTGGGTGTTCGCGTATTTTAATGGAGCCGTATACGATGAGAACCCTTATGGGAAAATGAAACTGGCGGTTGCCTGTACCCTGCTGATCGAGGACATGTGTCAGGCCGTGTGGCAGGAACAGGGAGGTATGCTTTCCCATGAGAAGATCGTCGATATCGCGCATAAATTTTCCCGGGAGGTCGAGCATGCCGATGAGAATCGCGGGATGCTGGAAGAGGCTCTGATGCGCGATGCCCGGTTCTCTCTGCGGTCACTTCTGGGAGCGATTGCAGGATAAGATGATTACCGGTGCATATAGTTAACGACATGCTATAGGCGGAGATTACTTTATTGGTGTATATAAAGTCGTTTACTATCATTCTGCTCAGCAAAACAGTGTAGGTATTGTAGCGGAATCAGTAAAAATGATGATGGTAATTTTGGTTTGACAGCGTTATAGTTAGACTGACAGGGACGGAAAGCCCTTGCCGGATTTTACATACAGGGTAACAATGATGTTACAGCGGACACAGACGAATCAGGCTGATGTGGTTAAGCAAGCGCCATTCAGAATCTTTTGTTTGTGTAATTGTTGTGCATAAAAAGGAGATGATGAGATGGCAGTCAGACAAATTAAGGATCCGATTATGAGAAAGACTGCGGAATTTGCGCTGATTACAGCCGGAATCCTGATTATGGTGATCGGCGTTCACTTTTTCAAGTTTCCGAATAACTTTGCATTTGGCGGCGTAACGGGTCTGTCAACCGTTGTGAGCGCGGTGTTTCCGATTGACGCCGGCGATTTTACGACCGTTGTCAATGTCCTGCTTTTAGTCATTGGTTTTATTTTTTTAGGGACGGATGTGGGAATTAAGACGGTTTACAGCAGTCTGCTGTTTTCCTTTTGCCTGTCAGTGCTGGGACGCGTTTGCCCGATGAGCAGGCCGATCACAGATGAGCCGTTGCTGGAGTTGTTTTTTGCGGTTTTCCTGCCGGCGGTGGGTTCCGCTTTGCTGTTCAATATTGGCGCATCGAGTGGCGGAACCGATATTATTGCCATGATACTGAAAAAACACACCAGCATGAACATTGGAACAGCACTGATGGTTGTGGATGTCTTTTCTGTGATATGTTCCTGGTTCGTGCTCGGATCGACCACAGGACTTTATTCGACCCTGGGTCTGATGGCAAAATCACTGGCGGTCGACGGCGTCATTGAAAGTATCAATATGTGTAAGTGTTTCAATATCGTATGCGACGACGCGGAACCGATCTGTCATTTTATTATTCACGATCTGAAGCGCGACGCGACCGTCTATGAGGCGCAGGGAGCATTTACCCACAATCAGAAGAAGGTAATTATGACGACGATGAAACGCAGCCAGGCAGTGCGCCTGCGCAATTTTATCCGGCGCAGAGAACCTTCGGCTTTCATGCTGATTACTAATTCCAGTGAGATTATCGGAAAGGGCTTCCTGACAAATTAATTGGGCCTGTTTCCAGATTTGGATTGTGTAGAAAAGGGCTTTTCGTGTTCCGTTCGCTGCGCCGTTGCCGGGTGCCGGTGGTGTCTGCACTTTGTTTCGCGTCCATGTATATAATAATCAGCCGGTATCAGTTCCTGACAGGAGGAGACTGACGTCGGCTGATTTTGTTTGTGATTATTCCGTTGTCAGATACTGGCTGGCGACATAGGCTTCCTGTCCGTTATAGAGGATCTTTGCCCAGTCGGCATCTGCGCTTTCGATATATTCGACGACGGCGCCGGAACTCAGTTTGCCGAGGACGGTGCTGTCAGTAGAGGGCTCGCTGCGCACATTTAATACGGTTGTTGTCTTGTAGACAGTGGCTGTTTCCTGCGGAGCCGGTTCGGCCGCCTGTGTCTCCTCATAGGTTTCCGTCGGAGCCGGAGCCAGGGTGCTGTCTGCCGTATCCGGCGCGGGTTTGATCATCCGGATAATGAGAATCAGAAGGATCACGCACAGAACCGGTATCAGGAGCTTTAAAATCGTGGCGGCTCCGATATTTTTCTGTTGCTTGCCGGAAGTACGTTTACGGCTGCGTGAGGTATTTCCGGAGGAGGAAGATTTCCGTGAGCGGACGCCCTTTAAGGCATTGCTGTAATCATTAGAAAAGGAATAGACTTCCTGCGACAGCATATGATGCGCCTGCGTCGCGTCGTAGGCGTTATTATACCCTTCGTGGACTGCTTTATTGCCGGCCATACGGATCGTGTGGTAATGTTCACAGGTCGTTTTGCTGATCCAGCGGTTTTGATAAAGTTCATCGATCATGGACTTCAGATCGCCGTCCTCCTGAATGTGGGCGCGGGCGGCAAGCTGCTTTACCATAAATTCCAGAGTCTGGCGGCATTTGATCAGGGCGCTGTTGTAATCGCGCTGAGTGATCAGCTTCTCAGCTTCCTTTACGCCTGACTGAATCCGTTCCCAGCTGGTATCTTTATTCTGAGTTGGCATGGCGTCCTCCTTGTGTTTCGGTTTTGTTGATTCGATTATACTACGTTTTTGCAGATTATGCACGAAAAAATAACGGAAAGAGAAATGCGTGAAATCCCATTTAACTGAGCAATTCAAGCAGTTCCTCCTGCGACAGGCTCGCAAGCGATGCACTTTCTCCGGAAAGGACCTGATCTGCGAGACTCCTTTTCTCTTCCTGTAGCCTTAAAATCCGTTCTTCAATCGTCCCTTTCAGGATAAGGCGGTACACGGTGACCTGTCTGTTCTGCCCAATCCGGTGTGCGCGGTCTGTCGCCTGGTTCTGTGCGGCAAGGTTCCACCACGGGTCGTAGTGGATGACGATATCCGCTCCTGTCAGATTCAGTCCGTTGCCTCCTGCCTTGAGCGAGATCAAAAATACCGGGACGTCTCCCTCGTTGAACTGATGGACCAGCCGGATGCGTTTCTCCTTGGGTGTGGAACCGGTGAGGATATAGCAGGGGATCCCTTCCGCCCTGAGATCTTCTTCAAGAAGTGCGAGCATGGAAGTAAACTGCGAGAAAAGAAGCATCCGGTGTCCGCCGTCTATCGCCTGTCGGATCAGACCTATTGCTGCTTCCCGTTTTGCGCTCTCTTCGTGATAATTTTCATAGAGAAGCGACGGATCGCAGCAGATCTGACGGATCTTTGTGAGTTCCGCAAGCACTTTCACTTTTCCTGTTCCCGTCGATTCGTCCAGGATCGTATGTTTCAGGTTGATCACCTGTGCGTCATAGAGTTTCTGCTGTTCTCCGGAGATCGGCACATAACGCACCTCCTCGAGTTTTGCGGGAAGATCCTTTAAAACGTCCTCCTTCAGCCTTCTCATGAGGAAAGGCGAAGTGATTTTCTTTAATTTTTCCATTGCCTCCTGATCTTTGTTCTTCGTGACGGGAATGGCAAATCTCTGCTCAAATTCTTTCTGAGAATACAAAAACCCCGGCATCAGGAAATCAAAAATACTCCATAACTCAGACAGGCGGTTTTCGATCGGCGTTCCGGTCAGCGCGAGGCGGTGCGCGGCGTTCAGTGTCTTTACGGCCTTTGAGACCGTTGCGCCCGAGTTCTTGATATACTGCGCTTCATCGAGAATTACATAAAAGAAATTTTTCTCTGAGAGTTCTGCGATATTACGCTTCAGCAGATCATAGGAGATGATATACACCTGGGTGGTCTCCCATATCGCGAGGGCTTTTCGCCTTGCCGTCACACCACCGGAGATCGGCATGACCCGGATGTTCGGCGCAAATTTTGTAAATTCCTCCTGCCAGTTATAGACAAGGGAAGCGGGGCAGACCACGAGGGACGGATGTTCGGTTCCCGGCTTCTTTCCGGTATAATCGCAGGAAAGAACGGAGATCATCTGCAAGGTTTTGCCCAGGCCCATCTCATCTGCGAGGATCCCGCCGAACCCAGCTTCCTCCAGAGTCCGGATCCATTTGAAGCCCAATGTCTGGTAAGGTCTCAGGATTCCGGCAAGATCAGCCGGAGGTTCGTTTTCTGAATCCCGGATCGTTTTAAAATTGCGGATAATGCTGCGATATATCCGGTCTCTTGTCGAATACAGCGCGTCATGTTCCTCAAGGAGGTTGTCGATATACAGTGCGCGGTAAAGCGGTATTTTCGCACTCTTTTTGATCACATCTTCCGGGTTCAGATCCAGCTGCTGCATAAAATCACTGATCTGGGAAAGCTGATCATCGCCTGCCAGATCCAGAAAATCACCAGACGAAAGCACATGAAACCGTTTTTTCCGGCGATAGCTCTGCAGCACGTCCAGCAGTTCCTTTTCTGAAATTCCGGAGGATGTCAGTGACAGGTCGAGGATGCCGCTCTCTACGGAAACGCCGACTTTCACTTTCGGAACCGGTGTGACGGTAAACTTTCGGAACGCTTCGGAGCCATGTACTGTGCCATACTGTTGAAGGAGAGCAATGCCGGACTGCAAAAACTCAAAAAGCTGCTCATCATTGAGAACATCAGTAAAGACTCCGTTATTGTCAGCTTTTGTACGCATAAGACTCCTGAGTGCGCTGGCGACCCGCTTTTCCTGTTCGACGTCCCGGTAGCCGTCCCCCGGATCGGAAACACAAAGCGTGTAGAACTTTTCTGTATCTTCCGGTTCCTGATGTTTGTTTCCGCTGTAACGAATCTTTCCCACGCACTGCAGGAAATAAATCGCTTCCTCCATCTTTTCTTTACTTTTTTTCGTGCGGGATCCGGTGATTTCCGAAGAATTCGGCGTCTCACAGTCAAGATAAAAATCAAAATGCGGCTCGGGAGGCAGGTAACTTTCCGCTTCCTTTTCGCAATGATCCGTAAATTCAACCGACGGGTTCTCTAAAAAAGCCGGTACGACGCGATAGTAGAATTCCTGCAGGTTCGGGAGACCTACCTGAAACCGAAAGCATCCGGACGGATCTGCGACAGTGTCAAACGGCCTTATGACCTCCTGTTCCTTCGTGGTGATCCGGGAAAGGCCGTCCGCATTCAAAGTATAGCAGTGAGAGCCACTGCCATGGAGCAGCACAGGGATCAGGCCGTGTACGGCGATACCGGCGAAGACACCTTTCGCGTCTGTCAGGCGGTCGCAGGTCAGGGAAAGACGGACGTCCCTGTGAGCTACCGGGATCTCTTTGCTTGCCACTCCGTTTGTTTTATCCTGATATTCTGCGTTCTGTCCCTCCCAGGCGTCATAAAAATTGTCCAGAACCGCGCCCTTAAGGTCCAGGTTAGATGTGACATTGATTGTCCTGACGCTAAGCCTGGAGCGCATATTCTTCGCCTGAATCTGTAGATTGATGTCGGAGACGTCTCCGACCTTCCTTTGCAGGAAATCATACAGTCCGGTCGAGCGATCAGTAAAGTCATATACCCCAAAGTCAATACTTTCCGTTTTGGAAAGGGTAAGCTCAGATCGGCCGACGCATGCCGCGATCAGTTCTCTGACGTTACGAACAACGATGGTCTTTCCTCCGATTTTCTGTATCCGGAAACTGAGTTTTGCTTTGCCGGCTTCTATGATGATGCGAGGATACAGTTCAACGATCTTCTTTCTCTGCGATTCGGGAGGCTCTGTCTGCTGGGTTCGGGCATAGTTCGCTTTTTCCAGGCTGCTGAAAAATTTTTTTGCCTGTTCATCCGTGAGGTCAGCGGTTTCCTCGGCCAGTTGATCGGTCTCATCCCAAAGCATTTTACACAGGATCAGACCGTTGATGTTAAGGAAGTTTTTTGCCTGGGATCGGTCGCCGGGATAGTCTCCGGCTCCATCCGGCCATTCTTCATCGAAATATTCGTCCAACTCCGTCTCTGACTCGTCCTCGCTGTCCAGATATCCGTCGCGAGTTTCCAGATACAGTTTATTGCCTGTAAGGCGGGCATGCCCAGCTGTAAAAGTATAGCGGAACAGGGAGTCGTTTTCATGGAGCGACGCATGAAATGTCCGTGTGCCGTCACGGCCTTTTTCTTCATGTGAATGAAGGGAAACGGAGTCTGAATGATTTTGCAAAATTTCTTTTGCCATATGCATCGAATACGGATCTGTCACATAATCCTTCAGGGCGGTTCTCATGTCGTAAACAGCAATGCCGACGGGATCCTTACGTTTCGGAAAGAAATCAAGCGCGGGGCACGGTGTAATGCCATATTTTTCACGCAGACGCGCCTGCTCGTTCCGTTTCTTCTTTCTCATGACAGCGTGGATCCGTTCTCTGCTGTCATAGCTTCTCTCCTCCACGACGATAAGACCGCCGCCCTGTTGTTCCAGGTGATAGAAAACGGCGGCTTCGTGACAACATAGTTCTCCTTTCTTTCCTGCCGGACAGCCGCAGGTGAGGAATGATGGTTCCAGCTTCGTTTTGATATTGAGTGGCCATTTACGAATAGAAACCGGAAAACATGGCTGATTCGAATAGCGGGAATAATAAGGACTGTTATACGGCAGGCGGGACTTTGACGATATTCCCGCTTCCTTTTTCTCTTTCATATCCGGATAATACTCAGCAGTCAGGCCATTCCAGTCATAAGCAATCCGGATTCTTGACTGTACGGCATTGCCTGAGGCCTGTTTAATCACAGAGGCGGGAAACAAATGCCGCCATTGAACCGGTATGCGGAGAGGTTCCTCGGATTCCGGATCCTCATTCAGGCGGAATTTTTCACGCATTTCATCTGTAATATCCAAATCTTTACCCATCGGAATTTCAGTACCCATTATCATCATTTCCTCCGTTTTTACCGCACATATCTCATTTTTTAACAATAGTTATGGAACTATTTTATGTCTTCGAATCATGATACCATAATTCACACGCCCATTCAATCGATACTGTTAGCCCGCAAATTAGATTTCCCATCTCCCGCAGTACAACTGCGAATTAAAAT
>JAJQAC010000036.1 GCA_021204025.1 Clostridiales bacterium
ATTATTTTGACGGGGAGGGACAGGCTTTGGAGGCGGATAATGTGCGGAATAACATTTTACTGGCAAAGAGCAAAAGAGCCTCCGAACGATTGCTGGAAAGCAGTACGAAATATCTGGAGGAGGGACTGAAACTGACAGTCAACCGAGACAAGAGCAGGACAGTCAGTGTGTTTGCAATCCGAAATTTTAAGTTTCTCGGCTTCACATTGGGAAGGAACGGAAGCGGTATCTATGTGCGTGTTCATCCGAAGTCGTGGAAGAAGTTCAAGTCAAATCTGAAAAGCCTGTCTTCCCGGAGGCGAGTACAGAGTATCAGGCCGAGCCTCGGAAAAATCAAGGTCTATGCAAGAGGATGGCTGAACTATTATGGAATTGCCAGCATGAAGAATCCGATCGATGACATCAACAAGTGGCTGTATCACAGAATCCGAATGTGTATCTGGAAACAATGGAAGAAGCCAAAGACGAAGGTACGAAATCTGATGAAGATGGGAGTCCCGGCAGATTTGGCATATCAGGCAGGAAATACAAGGCGAGGATATTGGTTTGTGACACGTACGGTTGCTGTAAATATGGCAATGACAAAAGAGAGACTGATACGCAGTGGTTTTTATGACCTGGCCACAGCATACCAGTCTGTGCACGTCAACTACTGAAAGCGCCGTGTACCGAACGGTACGCACGGTGCTGTGAGAGGACGGCGGCTAATCACCGCCTCCTACTCGATCGCAGGGCCGGGTAAGGAATTTTGCGGCATTCGCCGCGCCCGGCCCGCGCAGACGGGCAGGAGGCGAAAAAGCCGCCTCCTACTCGATTGATACATGATTATCTGTGTTTGTTTTGGCTGCACCGATCGATTCTTTCAGAGCAGCAATAGGGCATAGTCATTCACAAGAGAGTATTCATCTGTGTGAAGTCAATATACAGGTCATCGTAGAGGCCGGATTTGACGGAATCAGAAAATGTGTGCACATCCATTTCATTATGATCGAAATCATATACAATGATCTGGCATTTTTCGGGATCTACGACCCAGTATTCACGGACGCCGGCAGAACGATATTTAAATAGTTTGATCATGTAATCTGTCCGACGGGAACCGGGAGAGACAACTTCTATGATCCAGTCAGGCGCGCCGCTGCACCCTTTATCTGTTAGTTTCTGAAGATCACAGATCACGGAGATATCCGGTTCCACATAGTTATAATCATCCTCATCCAGAAATACGGCAAATGGGGCGATATCAACCTCACAGGAACCGCCGTTTGCATCAATGTAATCAGCGATCTTCCGGTACAAAGCACCGCAAATCCGTTGATGTTTTCTTGAGGGCGGCGCCATATCGTAGATTTGCCCGTCAATCAGTTCGGCGCGCTGTCCATCCGGCAGATCATAAATATCTTCAATCGTATAAAATCGTTCTTTGGGTAATGGCATTCAGATACACTTCCTTTCATGATGAATCAAATACCTTATTTACTTTCACCTGTATTTGGCTTGATATAGCATCATTATAGCTCAAAAGTTTATCATGGACAAATACAAATTGCATACATGGAAAATCGCGATGTTAATGATTGTGTTGCGTTATGATGTCTTTTCAGAAAAAATTTTTAAAACCTGTGGCAAATGACAGAAATCTGTGAGAATCTATTTAAAGAAGAAAAAATGATATTATTTGTATAACAACAATACAAAGGAGAATATTAGTGACAAAGGGCGTAATAACAGAAGAAATGGTAAGAGATTACAGACAGTCGCTGATCGACGAGGAAAAGAGTGAGGCAACCGTACAGAAATATCTGCATGATTTAAAAATATTTTTAAACTTTGCGGGAGGAAAGCCGGTCAACAAGGAGCTGATGATCCGGTATAAAGATTTTTTACTGAAAAAATATCTGGTAACAAGCATCAACAGTATGCTTGCCGGCGTCAATGGTTTTCTGAAATTTTCCGGCTGGTATGACTGTGTCGTAAAGACAATTAAATCTCAGAAAGGACTTTTTCGAAAAGAGGAAAGGGAACTGAGCCGTGAGGAGTATGATCAGCTCCTTGCCGCGGCGAAGGCAGCGGGGAAGACGCGGCTCTGGCACATCCTGCAGACGATCTGCTCCACCGGTATCCGGGTGAGCGAGCTGCAGTTTATTACGGTAGAAGCGGTAAGAACGGGTTATGCGGATATCAATTTGAAGGGAAAGAACCAGAGAATTATCCTCCCACAGAAGCTGATCGCATTGCTGAACGATTATGCCCGGAAAAACGGGATTCTAAAAGGAAGCATTTTTATCACACGCGGCGGTAAGCCGGTTGACCG
This sequence comes from Clostridiales bacterium, assembly GCA_021204025.1. GTDB lineage: Bacteria > Bacillota > Clostridia > Lachnospirales > Lachnospiraceae > Brotaphodocola. The sequence goes on from JAJQAC010000036.1 coordinate 2,315, forward strand.
AAGCAATCTGTATCACGAGATTCAGAAATTATGCGAAATGGCAGGTGTTGCGCGCAGCAAAGGCTTCCCGCACAATTTCCGGCATCTGTTTGCGTGCATCTATTATGAACAGGAAAAGAATCTTGCGAATCTTGCGGATATTTTAGGACATTCGAATCTGAACACGACCCGCATTTACGTGCGGTGTGGATGGAAAAAGCAGGTGCGGATCCTGGATGAGATGGATCTGGTTGCGGCCTAGCTGTCTGAAAAAAAAGAAAAAACCACATAATATGTGTTATGTGGTAAAAGTCTAACCGTAAATCAAAACAATCTACTCAAATTAAGGATAGTATAACTCAAAACTGATTAAATTACAATCCCTTTGAACCTGAAAATTAGATATTTTTGTATCTTTCATCCACGCAAAAGAGCCTGGAAGAATTTCTCTGCCTGGCATTGTTCTATGAGTCCTGATTTTGGATTTATGGATATGCGGATCGCTCCTTCTGCTATTACCATAATGACACAATTTTCTGCTATGCGACAGATATCATGATATTCACCCCATTTTTACCACATAACACATATTATGTTGTGAATAGGTAAAAATGAGCAACTTTGATAATAATAAACGTAAAAACATGAAGCAGGACGATGAAGAAAGAAGACAGGAGAGATTGCTGAATGAAAAGTAATATCAGGAAACTAAGGAAAGAGCATAGGTTGTCGCAGACAGAACTGGGGGAGATCATCGGCGTTTCCCAGCAGATCATCAGCCGGATGGAGCGCGACCGCAACCGGATCGAGATCGACAATCTGCTCTCGCTGGCAGATTACTTTGGGGTATCGACGGACTATATCCTCGCGCACCGGGAGACCGGAACAGACGATACACGTCCGGCAACGCGATTATCGGTCCCGATGGAGGACATGGACTCGGCAAAGGAAATCATGGAACTGCGCCGGAAAGTAAACGACGGCGGGATGGACGGGCTCCTGGGGGTGTTGGTGGATCTGAAGCATTATATAGCAGAATAAAGCATCCGGTTTAAAAAATATGGTATCGAAGGCCGACCGGCACAACATCGCGGTATGGCTTATCAGATATAAAGAATTCTGAGACGGTGAAGGAGGTGAGGGGACACTGAACGAGAAAAACCGTCCTTAAAGCCGTCTCAGGCGGCAGGTTTTACAAAGGAAAACTGAATATGGGGAACTAAAAGGAAAATCCTCCGGAGGGTTCAGGTATGGATCGGAGGGAGGAGAGCAACAAAGAAATGGAAAGGAACATGGAGGTAAGTATGAAACAAAAAGGATTAAGAAAACTGCTTAGTATGATATTGGCAGTGGTGATGATGTTCAGTATGAGCGCAACGGTTTTTGCAGATGATAGTAATACACCGTACACGATCACCATCAACAATTCCACTGATGGGTATACTTATATTGCCTATCAGATTTTTGTCGGCGATTTAAAAGAAGAGACCACAACTGACAGCGGGGGTAAAACTAATACTATTAAGACCCTCTCCAACATTAAATTTGGCTCTGCTTTGAGCGCAACTGATCAGAGTACGGTGCTGACGAATTATAATGTCGCTAGTACCGCTGCGTTGGCTGAAGCCATTGCTGCTGGCACTATTGTTGCCGAAGACTTTGCTTCGTACATCGCTGATAATTTTACCCTGACTGCTGCAGGTACTTCTAGTTACGCCAGCAATTACACCATCAGCGTCACTGGCGCGGGCTATTATCTGATTAAGAATACTAACGTACCCTCTGGCAACTATGCTTACAGTAATTACATCTTGGAAGTAGTGAGTAATGTAACAACCAATCCCAAGGATAACAGTGTTCCTGAGTTCGACAAGGAAGTGACGATCAGTACCACCGATTCGGACAAAGAATCCACCGCTGATTATGATATTGGCGATAATGTTCCTTTCACCCTGACAGCTACGCTGCCAAGTAGTTATAGTGAATACACTACATATAAGCTGGTCTTTCATGACACATTGTCTGATGGATTGACATTTAACAATGACGTTAAAGTTGTTGCCAAATCTACCAATTTAACAGCAAATACTGATTATACAGTGGAATCTACAGTTGATTCGTCAACAGGAGAAACAACAGTAACAATCACGATAACAAATTTGAAAACAGTAGCTGGCTTGCAAAGTGGCGATACAGTTGTTGTGACATATACTGCAGAACTCAATAATAAGGCAGAAACAACTGAGAATAACAGGGCTTATTTGGAGTATTCAAATAATCCTAATGGGGATGAAACAGGAATGACCAACACTGATGATACCTATGTTGTCACTCTGACTCTGGAAGTCAACAAAACAGACGGGACTAATCCTTTGATCGGGGCAGGATTTACTCTGTACAAAAAGAATGAAACTAGTAGCAATTATGATAGTGTAAAAGAGATTGCAGCTGACAACACTACTACTAAATTCACTTTCTCTGGGTTAGCAATTGGAAGTTATAAGTTATCTGAGACCACAACACCCAGTGGTTACAACACTGCGGAAGATATTTACTTCGTAATTGGTGCTACTACTTCTGAAAATGAAAACACAGGTGAAGTGACTACTGAAGTTACTATCAAGGATGCAAGTGGAAATGTCATCAGTACTGGTAGTGAACCGACTTTCTCGGTGACTACTACTACAATTAGCACTACTGTAGTTAATAATGCTGGCACCACCCTCCCATCTACTGGTGGCATCGGTACTACGATTTTCTACATCATCGGTGGTGTTCTGGTGATTGGTGCGGCGGTTCTTTTGGTTACTAAGAAGCGTCTTGGTGATGTGAAATAAAAGATTTTAGATAACAGGGATATTTCAGAGATCAAGGACCGAGCTGAATATCATTCTTCCCTCCCGGCTTTTGGTCGGGAGGTGGGAGAGAAACATATTGGTTTGCGTATTGGCTGTTCGCTGCCTGTCATTGCAGGGCTTTTTAATGACTGGCAGCTAAGAGCTAACAGGCATCAGGAAAGGGCGGCATGGAGAAATCAGGTAAGAAAAAAAGAAAAGCCGGAGGAATACTCGCCACGCTGCTTCTGGTAGTTGTGTTCCTTGTCGGGGTGGGCGTCCTTCTGTATCCGACATTTAGTGACTGGTGGAATGCGAGAGTGCAGAGCCGTGCGGTGGCCACCTATGATGCTTTGGCGGATGCTTTGGATGAAAAAGATTACACGGAGTATTTTGAAGCAGCCAGAGCCTACAATAACCGGCTGTATGATGTCGGTACGGCGCAGGCGCTCGCTTCCCCGGAACTGGTTGATGAAGGTTATTGGGATCTGCTGGATATCGCGGGAACAGGTATCATGGGTTATGTCACGATTGATAAGATCGACGTGCAGCTCCCCATTTACCACGGGACGGACGCCGCTGTCCTGCAGGTTGGCGCAGGCCACATGGAGGGGACCAGCCTTCCGATCGGCGGGGAGAGTACCCACAGCGTCATCTCCGCACATACGGGACTGCCGAGCGCACTGCTCTTTACCCATTTAGACCGGCTGACCGAGGGCGATATCTTTACAGTCACGATCTTAAAAGAGGTCTTTACCTACCAGGTCGACCAGATCGTGGTTGTGCTGCCAACGGAGATTGAAAACCTCTATATCGAGGATGAATGTGATTACTGTACGCTCATGACCTGTACACCATACGGCGTCAACAGCCACCGGCTGCTGGTACGGGGAAGCAGGATTTATCCGGAAGATGAAAACGACGAGCCAGAGGAGGTTACGGCTGTTCCGGCAGAGATCATAACGGAAGAGAAAGAGACCCCAGGCTGGGTCAGATGGGCGGCCCTCGTCGTCGGCGTCCTCGTCCTGATCTGGCTGCTGTCAGGGATCCTGGTCTGGATCATCCGGGCGCTGAGAAAGCGGAAGAAGAAACAAAGCGAAGAAGAAAAGTAATATTGCAAGATATCACGATAAAGTAACAGGGAACCAAATGCGGAACTTCAAAAAAGAATCAAGGGGGATGCTATGAAGAATTATGGATTGAGGAAGAAACTTGCCGGGCTTGTAAGCGGGCTCCTGCTGGCCTCATCAGTGCTGGGCATGACGTCATTCGCTGCAGTGCCGGATACCACCCGCACAGGTACGATCACGGTCACGATGTTAAGTGAATCGACCGGGGCGGCAGTACCGGGCGGTACGCTGACCGCCTATCAGGTCGGCGCCGTTTATGAGGACGACGGCAATTACAGTTATATCCTGACGGACGCTTTCGCGGAGAGCGGAGTTTCCCTTACCGATCTGGACAGCCAGGATCTGTCGGCGATAGCTTCGACGCTTTCCACCTATGTGTCGGACAACAGCCTGGAGGGGATCACGGTCACGATCGGCGACGACGGGATTGCGGTGTTTTCTGACCTGACGCTGGGGCTGTACCTGATGGTGCAGCAAAAGAGCGCGACCGGCTATTATGCGGTGAGCCCGTTCCTGGTGAGCGTGCCGGCCTTAAGCGGGGAGGAATATGTGTACGAGGTAGACGCGGCTCCGAAGACGGAGGCATTGAGTAAGAAATCATCGTCCGGCGGCGGTTCCAGCCATCACGGCGGCAGCTCGTCCAGCGGTTCCGGCGGATCCAGTTCGAGCTCCGGCGGATCGTCTTCGAGCAGCGGATCGGGAGTATCGTCCGGGGATGGCGATTCCGGCTCATCCGGGGAACTGACTCCGATGGATCCCGGCAGCCCGGAGCTTTTTATCCTTCCGCAGACCGGGCAGCTCAACTGGCCGATCCCGGTGCTGACCTTGTGTGGGTTTGCAATGTTTGCGTTCGGCTGGAAGCTGGTCTTTGGAGGAAAGAGGCGCATTGAACAGGAAGCATAAAGCGGGACTTGCCCTGATGGCGGCAGGCGTCCTGCTGATGGCCGCGGCGGTTGGCCTGCTGCTTTATAACCGGGCAGAGGACCGTGAGGCCGGTGAGAGCGTGGATGAACTGATGCCGGTACTCCGGCAGGAGATGGCAGTCCGCGAGTCCAGAGCGGAGGAGGCATTCTACTTCCCCGCAGAGGAAGACGAAGGGGAAGGAGCAGAGGAAACCGGGCCGACAGAAGAGAGCGTGACCGTTGACGGATATGATTATATCGGGATCCTCACGATCCCTGCGTTGGGTTTGGAACTGCCGGTGATGGCGGACTGGGATTATACGAGGTTAAAGATCGCGCCCTGCCGCTATACCGGGTCGGTGGAGACCGGTGACCTGACGATCGCGGCCCACAATTACAGCCGGCATTTCGGCAGGTTAAAGAACCTGGCGGGCGGAGAAGAGGTTATCTTTACGGACATGGACGGAAACCGGACCCGTTATCTCGTGGCAGAGACGGAGATCCTGGAGCCGACAGCGATTGAAGAAATGACCGGGAGCGGATATCCGTTGTCGTTATTTACCTGTACCTACGGTGGGCAGACACGCGTAACGGTACGGTGTGATTATTATAAAGAATAAAAATAACTCAAACAGTCATATTGGAAAAAGGAACAGGGTAGGAGGACTGGAGATGGGGATGAGAAGAGAGTTAAGAAAGCGGTTGTCAAAGGCGGAAGGGAGGCTTCGCCGGGAGGGGCGGAGGTTTGCTTCTGTCCTGCTGTGTGCGAGCCTTGTGGCGGGGAATCTGTCCGTATCGCCGGTATCGGTACTGGCGGATTCGGATGACGACTACCTCTATGAGATCGAGAGGGAGGCTTTGCAGGAAGCCTTACAGGCGGCGGTCTCGGAGGGAAATACCGTCAGCGAGGAGATGGAGTTTTACGGGGAGTTTGCGGAGGAATATGACCAGATCTTTGAGGCAGACGGCGCCCTGTATGAACTGGATGTGAAAGACCTGG
>JAJQAC010000026.1 GCA_021204025.1 Clostridiales bacterium
CACTTTGATGTCACATAGCCGCTTCCTTTTACGATGTTCTTATAATCAAAGTCATACACCTTCCCAGCAGTCGTTGTAATTGTTCCTGACCAATAGTAGGTGCGGGTGTTTTCCTGCACCGCTGTTAGAAACTCATCACTTACCGCATACATCAAAGCACCTCCCCTCAGAGCATAATAAAAGCACCAGCCGTTATTAGCTGATGCTCCGCAAAAAACTTTCTATTCTCGTCGGCTCTTTTCTATTTGTAATCTACAATAAATTTCAACAACTCCATGTCTATAAAATATGGGTTATTCTCATTGCCTAAAATTTCAATCATTACTGCATCATTATCAATGGCACAGACTTTAATCTTGTCTCCAACTTGTACATCAACGCCCTCTTCTATGTTAGCTGAATTTATGACTCTGTAAACTGAACCGTTTTTTGTTTTTTCTCCATTTCGTTTCTTTATCAACTTAATTCCTTTTTTAACACCGGCTTCTCCAGTTCTTATAATCGCATATCCGCCAAGCGCAATAAGCCCCATAAGTTTTAATGGCCCGCCCACTTTTTTTGCGTTTGTAGTAAACCATTGATACCACCCTAAATTACTCAAGTTCATACCTCCAAACCGAACTCCAATTACTGTTCAATATTGCTCACATTGTATCTTATCAATTTCCACAATGCAAGCTTAATTTAGAATTCTTTCAGCGTAAAAGACACATTCCACAACCCACCATATGACGAATCCGCCTCCCGTTTCGATTTATAACCAGAGATGTACATCTCCGTAGAAGCAGTCTCCGCCGTCTCCATATCAAAAAACCCTACAACAATTTTTGCCTGCTATTTGTATGCCGTCAACTTTTTAAGCCATTTTGCCGTAACAGTAAAGGACACAGAGATTGTGTGTACGCCAAAGCGCACCACATCCCTCTGCGTCGTTCCTGCTTCCGTCTCCCCGGAGGAGTCCGCCTCCACATCCTCCATCGACACCTCATAGGAATCCGGCTCCGGCAGAGTCTCGCCATCAAAGGTTAAATATTGAATAAACGCCAAGACGTACACCTCCTTATCGTCCGCCAGAGCGCAGGTTCTGTCTCTGCTGCGCGTCCACAATTACTTCATCCAGGAGCGAGTTGCCAAGATATACCGGAATGGAAATAATACCGGCATTCTGGCCGCTTAAGGAATCCACCATCTCACGAATGCCAGAGAGGATACCGGAAACCGAATTGTCCGCTCCGCCATTTCCATTGCTGCCATAACCGCCGCTCATCTGCGCCGCAGACACCTGCGGATTTATTATCATGTCAGCAGCCACATCCGACATCATTCCCTGTAAGAGTCCACGGCTCTTTTCAATGCCATCAGCCAGCCTTTCCATAAAGTCAGGTATCCAGTCCTCGTAATCTGTCAGTGGTCCTTCATCCGGCACTGAGAAGTGCAGGAAGGATTTGATGGTTTCCGCGACATCGGACACCGCGCTGGTCACCTTGCTGATACAGCTTTTAATACCATCCACAATGCCGTTGATGATATCCGCGCCCCAGCTAAATGCTGAGGATGCCAGACCCTTAATGAAATCCACCGCCTTGTTAAAGCCATCCTTCACCGTATCATAAATTCCGGATACCGTATTTGAGATTGTGTTCCACACTGTAGAAATCGTGGAAGAAATCCCATTCACGATTATCGATATCACGGAAGAAATCGCGTTCCATACCGTGGTGATGACCGTCTGGATTGCTGTCAGCACCGTGGTGATAATCGTGCAAATCGCATTCCAGGCAGTCGTGATGAATGTCTGGATAGCCGTAACCACCGTCGTAATCACAGTCTGGATTGTATTCCACGCTGTCTGAAGGAAAGTCTGTATCGCTGTAACCATACTTGAAACCGTGGTGCTTATTGCCTCCCAGACAATCGCGAAAAACTCCGAAATAGCAGTCCATGCCGTCTGCGCCGCTGTTTTTATGGTCTCCCATGCTTCCGACAGGAATGTGGAGATTGCTTCAACCGCTACAGTGACAGCCTCTTTGATATTTTCCCAAAGGCGGGTCCAGAACTGCCTGAATTCCTCGTTTGTATTCCACAGATAAATGAAAGCCGACACCAGAGCCGCAATCAGCGCAACCACAATCATAATTGGGTTTGCCATCATCACCGCGCTCAAAGCGGAAAAGGCATTCTTTACCATGTTGAAAGCACTCACCAGTTTCGGAATAACCGTGGTTCCAATCGCTGAAATAACTTTACCGACCACAATCAGCACCGGACCGATGGCCGCAGCTACCAGTGCTACGGTCAGAATGACCTGTCTGGTGCTATCGTCCAGACCATTTAACCAGTCCACGATATTCTGAATCACACCCACCACATTTTTGATAACTGGCAGGAGCATCTGGCCAAAGGAAATGGCAAGCTCCTGCAGCTGTGATTTCAAAATAGTCAGCTGGCCTTCGAGGTTATCCTGCATAATCGCAGCCATATCCTCCGCCGTGCCGGAGCACCCTGCCAGACCTTCCTGGTATTCCTGAAAGCTGCCAGTCGTCTCACCAAGGACAGTCATAAGTTCTGACTGCGCCGTCTTACCGGCTACCACATAAGCGAGGTTTGCCTTTTCCTCATCTGTCAAATCAGCCCAGATGTCCTGCATTCCGGAAAGGATGTTGGAAAGCGAATTTACATTGCCTTCAGCATCATATACCTCAATGCCGTACTCTGCCAGAAGGTCAGTACATCCTGATGTATTATTACCGAGTCTCGTCATGATAGAGGAGAGCGCGGTACCGGCTTCGCCGCCTTTGATACCAGCGTCCGCCATAACCATCAGGGCTGCTGTTGTCTCATTCAGACCATAACCGAGCTGGGTAGATGTTGCCGCACAGTTTTTGTACGCCTCGCCCAACTGCTCCGTGCTGGTGTTGGAGTTGCTCATGGCATAAGCCATCTAGTCTACGAGCATTTTGGAGTCAGCCGCTGTCAGACCAAAAGCAGACAGGTAGTCCGTCACGATATCAGATGCCGTAGCCAAATCCATCTCCGAAGCCGCCGCAAGGTTCAGGATTCCTGAAAGACCCTCGCACATCTCATCCGCAGACCAGCCTGCAAGACCCATGTAGGACATGGCCTCAGCCGCCTCTGTCGCGGAAAATTTCGTAGTCTCACCGGCAGAACGAGCCGCCTCCTCAAACTTTTCCATATCGCCTTCGATATCCGTGGAGCTTGAAGAAATCAGAGCCTTGACACTGGACATGGCTGTTTCAAAGTTTGCCGCCGTAGTTACCGCCGCAGTACCAAGCGCCACCACACCAGCCGTTACCGGCAGGAGCTTCGTACCGACCGTGGAAATTGAATCACCAACAGACTGCAGCTTCTCACCGGTCGCGGAAATCTTCTGGAGAGCTGTCGCTGACTGCTCCGCTTGCGTCTCCAGCTTTTTTAGTTCCTCCTCAGTCTCGATGATTTCACGCTGCAGGGCATCATACTGCTCCTGGCTGATTTCACCATTTGCCAGAGCCGTGTTCGCCGGTTCCGCAGCCGTCTTTAATGTTTCCAGTTTTTCCTTCGTCTCAGAAACAGCCTCAGTGAGGAGTTTCTGCTTCTGTGCCAACAGTTCCGTATTCATGGGGTCAAGCTTTAAGAGCTTTTCCACATCCTTCAGCTGGGACTGCGTGGACTTCATCTCTTTATTTACACTGCTCAGTGCCTTTGACAGACCAGTGGTATCGCCGTCAATCTCGACTGTAATACCCTTAATTCGACTCATCGCCACAATCCTCACCTCCGTTTTTGCGCATCAAAAAAGGAGCCGGGTTATCGACTCCAAAAATACATGAGCACCGCCGAAGCGGTACCCTGAAAATTCATTTTATTGATTATTTGACTGCCATCATATTCATAATCATGTCTACGGATTTCTCCACGCCGACAGAGCTGTCAATGACAAAATTGTAGTTATGCATATCGCCCCATTCTTTTCCTGTGATACTGCGGTAATATGAACTACGGGACGCTGTTCTTTGTTGGACATTTTTCCGTGCTTCAGTCTCCGAATCGCCGTATTCCTGCATAATCTGTGCAATCTTATATTCCTCCGGCGCATAGATAAAAATGCGTATCACATTTGGATAATCCCTGAGAATATAATCAGCAGCCCTTCCTACGATAACGCAGCTGCCTTGATCGGCAATTTTGCGGACAATACTATCTTGTGCCCGCACAGCATCTTGTATAACGGAATTGCTGAGATACAGTTCCTTCATGACGGACGGAGTGTTCACATTGATGTCGGAAATAAACTCTCTATGCAGACCGCACTCTTCAGCAGCCATAGCAGCAACTTCCTTATAGTAGAACGGCACACCAAGTCGCTCGGCCAATATGCCGCCGATCTGTTTACCGCAGGAGCCATGTTCTCTGGAAATCGTTATAATCGGTCCGGGAACAGATGGCTGTAAAGCTGTTGTTTCTGATGCAGGAGTGCTGGCTTGCATTTTCCTACTGTCCTTCTTTTTAAACACAAAGAAAAAGCAGATACAGATAATCAGCTGTGTATAAGTTGCCATTGCTCCAAAGAATCCAACCTGAAACAGTGTTGCGTCTGCCATTTTGGAAATAGCTAATATAATTGGAATACGGACGCAGAAAGCACCAATCAGACCTTGTGTCATGGAGAAGGTAGAGTGCCCTTGTCCGTTAAAATATCCAGTCATCATCAAAAGCAGACAAGCAACCAGGGCATCAGCAGCATATCCTTTCAGATATTCAGCTGCATAGTATATGGACTGCGCATCAGAAGTGAAGATGCTTGCCATTGCACTTCCACCGAAGTAGCACAGCAGAGAGAGCAATATTCCTGCTCCAATGGATGTAAAAATCATATAGCGCAGACCTTTTTTTATGCGCTCCGGCTGTTTTGCCCCTACATTCTGAGCAGTAAAGACCGACATGGACTGCAAAAACGCCACGGGTATAGCCATCATAAAGGCTGTCAGCTTATTATCCACGGAATATCCAGAGGCAATAGCTGACCAGACCGTTGCGTCACTGCCCAGATGATTGGCTACGGAATTGATAACTACAAACGAAAAATTTGTCAAAAAGTCCTGAGTAGCCAGCGGAACGCCTGCCAAAAGAATGGATTTCGTTTCACCGGGATGAAAGCGAATACTCTTCTTGCTGACATCAAAAGGCAGTTGTTTGCGGCTGATAATAATCAATGAAAGTACAACGCTGACCGCCTGGGCAGTAATGGTGGCAATAGCAACACCAGCCACACCAAGTCCGGCAGCAATTACTAATATCAAATCCAAGGCAATATTGACAACGCAAGCGATCCCAACAAACACCAACGGAAGATTAGAATTGCCAATGCCCTTAAAAAGTCCGCTGATTCCATTATAGGCGGTAATGAAAATCAGCCCGCCACCGCAGATTCTCAGATATAAGGTACACATTTCAACGTCAGGTGCGTTCATCCATTTTGCAAAATAGGGTGCGCCTATTTCCATAATCAGAGTCAGGCAGACAGCCATAACAGCAAAAATACATATGGCAGAACCTACAGTTCGTGTTGCGCCTTTTCTGTCTTTTGCACCGATAAATCTGCCCAAAGTGACGGTAATACCTGTGGTTAAGCCTTGAATGACATAGGTAATCAATGTCATAATCATACCGCCGGTTCCTACAGCGGCAGTAGCGTTTTGAATAACCGTAGCGTCTGTGGATACAAATCGCCCAATTACTAACAAGTCAACTGCAGCATACATGGCTTGTAGAAATGTTGCGGCTATAACAGGCAGCATAAACTTCATCATAGGCGCATAAATTGCTCCTGAAGTAAGTGTACTTTTTTCTCTTGCTTTACTCATTATTTTCAAAAACCTCCTGCGATAATCCAGCTAATCGATAGAGCTTTGCCTTTGCGTCAGCGGAAAGCCCAAGTGTAATTTCAAGCATCCAGAAAAATGCTTCCTTTTTACGCTGTCGCACTTCCTCCGGCCAAGAAAATGCCCTTGGATCATGAAGTTCTGAAGCACAGAACAACAATTCTACACTTTCTTGAGGGAAGGGGGTGGAAAACTCTTTGCTTTTGATTCCTTGCTCAACGATTTCTGTCATAATGGGAGAAAATCGCATAAGGCTGCGGCTAAAGCTCTTTTGATGCAGTTCGGCATTATCCTTCTCATATAAGCCGTCCGACATCATCCCGCTCTGGGACAATAATCGAATTACACGATACAGTTTTTCTACGGCACAAATTGTTTTGTCATCTGCAATCTGGCGCATAGATTGTTCACGCTGTTCAATCTCCCGGTCAATCATAGCTAACAGGATATCCTCTTTACCCTTAAAATGATAGTACAAGGTTCCCTTTGCAATGCCAGTCAATGACAGAATGTCCTCCATCGTTGTTTTCGAATATCCTTTTTCATTAAACAGCTTTTCTGCTGCATCCAGTATTTCCGCTTTGCGAACATCGGCGTCTTTAATTATTCTCATTGTCTTGCCTCCCTTAGACCGACCGTCGGTCTAAGGGATTATACATCATCAAACTCTTATAAGTCAAGTAGTCAACTCAACAAAAATAATAAAGTCTGGAGAAAATGGCAAATAACAGTCATTCAGAATCGGTCGAAATCCTCCTGGGTTCCGAGCCATGCATACGAAAATGAGTCATTTCCGCTTTCACAATACATATCATTTACGATTCCAATGGTCAGCAAATCCAAATCCCTTATACTGATACCCAGCTGCACACACCGCAGAAGAAAGAGCGGGGTTGTCATTTCCCGCTCACTTTTGCGAAGTTTTTTTAGACTCTACATCGCTCTGGATGTTCAAGCCCCACAGCCTGCTCCAGGTTGCGCAGGTCTTTATAGATGTCCCTCTGCAATTTCAGACGGTAAATACGGGGGATTGCCGCGCTTGCCTTGAACACGACATCCTTCCCGTCAATCTGTACTGTTTTCTTTAATCCCATGATGATTATCTCCCTTCATTTAGGTAAGCGGCACCCTAAGCAGTGCCGCTGTCGTCAATCGTGGTGGACGGGATATAAACTGCATCGTACCAGGCGTCATAGGCCGTGGTATTTGTGGTGTTTCCGGTCTTAGCCTTTACCATGCCATCGGAAAGCGGGGTAGCCTTGATGGACAGCGTTTCCGTCTGTACCTCCTTGGTGTCCTCGTTCGTCTGGCCCTCAATCTTCGGACGGGAAGCGGAGCAGTTATACAGGACGTGCCTGATATGCTTCTGGTCGCCGTCAAACTCAAAGAGCAGGGCAAACGACTCCAGCTCCACCTCGGAATTCTCCACCAGCACGCCATTGTCATCCAACGTCTCCTTTAAGATGTCCGTGCGGAAGGATTCCGGAATCAACGCCAGCTCCAGGTCTCCCTCATAGCCCATGTTGTTATTGATAACATAGTAGGCAATGCTGTCCGCATAAAAGTTCTCCGGCTCACCGTTTGCGTCCAGAGAAAGCGATACCGCACCAGGCAGCGCCACCGGAGTGCCATAATCCGCTTCTGTGAAGCGAGGATTTTCACACGCTTCGAAAGGTCAGGACACATCCGCACCATATCCGCAGCCACATCAAAAACGATGGTAGCCTGCTGCCGGTCAGCGGCACAGCCATACACCTCGGCACGTTCCTCGCCGTCACCGCAGGTGAGCAGCAGCGCGACCGCCGCCGCTAGCTCCGACTTGCCCTGTTTCTTCGGTATCTCGATATAAGCCGTAGGGAGACTGGATTGCCGCACCCGTGGTGGGGTGCTTTGCCAGAAATCCCAGCTGGCTCGTTATCGTCTCACACTGAATCCATCTGGCGCTTGCCATAGCAAAGCGCTCAATCAGCTGCGGAGAGACAAGCGAAGCGCAGGCACGTTCCGAGAGCCACTGCCATGTGGTCTCGTAAATCTCAGCCGCACAGAGCGTGGAGCCGTCCTTTTGTTTAGCGGACAGAAACTCAGCCGGCTTTGGCATTGCCTGTCCTTCCAAATCAGCCGCGCTGTCACCGAAGTCGATAACCGTCAGCGGTCTGTGTCCCGTGTTTCCGTCAGCAATCTTATCTGCAATGGCCTTTTTCGGCCTGCCGCCGGTACCGGGTTTTGGTCCTCTTGTACCCATTTTCAAAGCACCTCCTCTCCAAAGGGGCTATTCCC
>JAJQAC010000009.1 GCA_021204025.1 Clostridiales bacterium
AGAACCGCCAGCAGGAATTAAATAACCTGAATCTTGTCCTGTCGCTGGAGACGACAGATGAAGTCGTACAGGAAATGTTTGACCCGAAAGAGATCCGCGAACACCGGCTTTCATACCGGGAACTGAGTCCTGAAAATAAGAAAAGATTGTGCAGGAGACTGATTCGGCAGATTTTGTTATCTGAAGATGGGACAGTGCAGATCATTCCGAGGGAAGATGTGGTATGAGGCAAAAACAAGAAATATAATTTCTCTGCCAGCAAATATAAATCTACTGGCAGTTTTTGTGTGCAGGACCGGTTTCAAACAGTATTTCAAAATTATCATAAAAGAGTGGCGGCCGGGATCATTTGTCTGGCTCTATCCTGCGTACTTATAACCTTGTCATTGGCTGGAATTCAATTTTCACACACATACCAAGCCCGGCCGCCAGTCTTTGCAGTGTCTTTACTTAAATTGAATAAGACACGACAAAAGAAGAACCGTTACTCTTCTGATCGCTCAGATTTGTAACGGCTCTTAAAATTATGATACTATCAGATAATATTCGCTACACTTAGTCCTCATCAGAACTGGTATCGGCTGAAACGACTTCAAGTTCATCCCAGTCACTTACGCCAAGCTCTGCAAGAAGTTCAGCATTCTGTGAAGTATTCTTGAAGATTTCATCGAAATCCTTGGAATTGGAGTAAGCAAGGATATTGCCCTTTCCGCCTTCACTCTTCTCCAGCCACCAGTACCAGTCATCGCCGTCCTTAGTACCGGACTTCTTGCTGTCCTGGATCTTGCCGGAGGTATTTACCAGATACATATTATCCGTAAATCCGGTGATAAAGGTAATCAGTTCATCGCCGTCCTTATTGTAACCTTTGTACTTCTTAAGGTCTGCCTCATTGATCTCACAGTTACGGATATCAACGCTGTCATAATCGAGAACCTTTACGTTGTCTTCGCCGGTATCGCCGTCCGCATAGACTACGATATACTTCTCATCGGAGTCAGCCTTGATCTTCTGTCCGAAGTCGTAGATGTAATCGCCGTCATCGATACCTCTCTCACCACGTCCGCGGGATTCCTCGCCGCCGGTCTTCTTGAAGTAGAAGGAGAAGGTGTCGCCATCCAGGTTAACCGTTACATTACCGGTCTTGGCTGCGCCGTCCGTATCAATGTCGTCGCTGTCGCCGAAGAAGTACATGTAGATATTGCTAAGGTAATCAACGTCATAATCGGACTTGCCGGCATATACATCCTCTACGTCATCAAAGAAATCATCGAGGTCGTCAGCATCCATTTCAAGATAATCGCTGTTGCCAAACGCATAGCCAACTACCTGGGAGCCGTCTTCCGGATCCATCTCCAGAGCGCACAGACCAGCCATCATACGGCCGGCCTTGCTGCCTTCCGGATAGAAGCCATAATATTTACCCTTGATCTTCTTGATCTCGCCTACAGCAAGCTCGCCGTCGCTGTCTGCGTAGTACCATCTCTCAGTCTCATCATCCGAGTCGGAGGTTGCGAAAGTATCATCTTCCTCATAGAAGGTGTTGTCTTCCGTCGGTGGAACTACCTTGAACCAGCCTTTGGTTGCGCGGGCACCATCCTCCGGGCTGTTGAAGTATGCCCAGCCCTGAGTCGTCTCAGCGGTAGAAGCATCGGTAGTGGTAATGAACCACTGGTAAACCATGACGCCGTCTTCATCGAACTGATAGTATTTGCCGCCGCTCTTCCAGGTATCGGAAGGGTCTGTTTTGTAACGTTTCTTACCGTTGGACTTGAAGTTGAACCAGTAGTCATAATCATCATCCTTCTCGGAAGAACGATCATCATGAACGGTGATCTTCTGCCAGCCAGTCTTCATGGAACCGTCGGTCCAATCGCCGAAATAATACATGCCGTCCATCCACTCGTCTTCGGCGTTGTGCATCTCGCCGTCTTCGTCAACCCAGCCATAGAGCATTTTGCCTTCGTCGTCGAAAGCATATTTCTTGCCGTTGATGGTTTTCTTGGATACGCTGTCGCCGGTCTGCTTGTAGGCTTTACCGTTGGACTGCATATAGTAGTAGTTGTACTCAGCCGGATCATCATCATCATCCTGATCCTCGTTGACTACCATAACCCAGGTATTCTTGACCATGACGCCGTTTGCGTCAACATAGTAGGTATCGTCGTCATCCTCGACCAGCTTATCGATTGCCATTGCGCCGTTCTCTTCGCTGTCAAGCCAATACCAGTTGTCGCCGGACTTTTTCCATTCGTCCTCGACTCTGTTGCCGTCGCTGTCGTAGTAGTACCATACGCCATCTTCCTCTACCCAGCCGGCAGCTGCGAATGAGGTCATGGAAGCGCCGATCGCCAGCAGAGCTGCCGCAGATGCAACTGCGACGAGTTTTGTCTGTTTTCTCATTTTTAATGCACTCTCCTTTTTGATTTTGAATTTCGTTTGAAATTCCGTTAGCACTTTAACATAGCAATTATACTTCTCTTAAGAGAAATTATCAATCCTTTTTTACAAAATCTGTAACATTTTTGTAATCTCTCTGAGGGGAAGCCACCTCTCCATCACGATGATAGTATAATCCATTTTTTTGTGAAATGCTATAACAAAACCCTAAGCGTTTTCTTACGAAAAACTTACGGAGAACGGATTTTTTGCGAAAATTGTTTTAATATTCGTACAATCTTCTCTTAAGTTGGCTTGATCTGGCCGATATCCAGTCTGTTCACTCATTGATCGCTCCCTCTCAAATTTCATATTTTCTTATGGTATTTTGGTTTGATTGTGCTATAATGTTCACAAACTCATCGATTTTGGAGGTTTTGAACACATGGATCGTATCGGATTGATCTGCCGAACTATCCGGGAGCACCCGGAATCCACCCAGCGGGACCTGGCTGCTGAGATGAATCTGTCAGTAGGAAGTGTAAACTCTTATATTAAAGAAGCAATTGCTTTGGGATATCTGGAGACAGGGTCTGATAAACACGGATATTCCCTCACGGAGAGCGGACAGATCTATCTGGACCAATACCGGGTTGACGGTGCACTGATCCTCGCGGCCGGATTCGGCTCGCGATTTGTACCGTTGACGTTTGAAACGCCCAAAGGACTTCTAGAAGTCTTTGGGGAGCGGATGGTAGAACGGCAGATCCGACAACTCCACGAAGTCGGAATCTCAGATATTACGGTTGTTGTTGGTTATCTGAAAGAGAAGTTTGAATATCTGACAGACAAGTATGGCGTTAAGCTCCTGTATAACCCGGAATATTCCCATAAAAATACTATTGCGACCGTTTATCACGCACGGGAACTGCTGCGCGGCCGCAATATGTATGTTCTTGCTTCGGATAACTGGATGAGGAATAATCTGTACCATGCCTGGGAATGTGGTTCATGGTACGCTTCTTCCTATATGAAAGGAGAAACATCCGAATGGGTTCTTACTTATAATAAGAAAGGACGCATTACCGACGTCACTGTCGGTGGCAGAGACGCCTGGGTCATGTATGGACCGGCTTTCTTTTCGCGTGCTTTTTCCGAGCGTTTTCTTCCTATGATCGAGGAATCTTACCAGACGCCCGGAACTGAACAGTTTTACTGGGAGACGGTACTCATGCATCACATTGATGAACTTGAGATCGATATTAACCGACAACCGGCCAGACAGATTTATGAATTTGAAAATCTGGAAGAACTGCGTGAATTTGATCCGCGGTATCAGAAACACTCTGACAATCAGGCTCTGGAACTGGTCGCTCAGGTCTTTCAGATCCCGGAAGCGGACATCCATGATATCCGCTGTCTCAAGTCCGGCATGACAAACCAGTCCTTTTTATTTCAAGTGGGAGGAAAGCACTATATCTGCCGTATTCCCGGCAAAGGGACCTCACTTCTGATCAACCGGAGACAGGAAGCAGCCGTTTATGATGTGATCCGTCCGCTCGGTCTGGCAGAGCAGATTCTCTATCTTGACCAGGAGACCGGATACAAGATCTCGGAGTATTATGAAGGTTCCCGCAACGCTGACGCTGCCAACTGGGATGATATGGCAAAGTGCATGTCCACATTGCACCGTTTCCATGACACCGCGCTCACGGTCAAACATCGTTTTGATATCCGGGAACGAATTGATTTCTATGAGAATCTTTGCATGGCACACCACGGAACACTTTTTGAAGATTATCACATGGTACGCGGATGGATGAACGAACTGATGGATCGCATGGATGAACTGCATCGTCCACAGGTGCTTTCCCATATTGACAGCAACGTTGACAATTTTCTTTTTCTGCCGGACGGCACGGTAAAATTGATCGACTGGGAGTACTCCGGTATGTGCGATCCGTTGATGGATATTGGCATGTGCGCGATCTATTCTTATTATACGGAAGCAGACGCCGACCACCTGCTTCGTCTCTATCTCGGACGAGAGCCGGAAGCGGAGGAAACGTTCGTCACTTACGCCTGCATGGCGCTCGGCGGCTTCCTCTGGAGCCTCTGGGCTGTCTATAAGAGCGCGCTGGGAGTGGAATTCGGTGATTATACTCTGATCATGTACCGATATGCGAAGACATATTATCGTAAGATCCGATCACTGTCTAACGGTTATATCAGGCAGTGACAGTCCTTTCTGTATGCCATATAAAAGAGCCTCTGCAATTCTGGAATTTTGAATTGGCAGAAGCTCTTCTTTTATTATTTAAAAGATTCCGGCACTTTAAAATGAAAATATATACAACACTCTATTCAACGATCTTCGCTTTATCGGAGCATGTTGAAATATTTTGTTCGATCCGCTTCCGGGACTTTTAAAGCAATCATTGCCTGCTCTGCAGTCAACTTCATCGTATCCATAAGATTTCGGACACTTTCAAGTACTCCTTTTTCTAAACCTTTTTCCAAACCTTCGGTCATACCCTTTTCTAAACCTTCGGCCATGCCTTTTTCCATAGCCTTTGCCCAAACGCCTTCACTGAGGTTACACATCAAGCTCACCTTCCTTTCCAAAGTCTGTGACATTGGGATATCAAAATCATCCTGTAAAATTCTGCATTTTTCTTTCTGGTTAATCTCGTTTGAGAGAAGAATATTCAGGAGCTTCAGGATCCCATAGTAATTATCATCATTTGTGTCTCCAAGACAGATCATAATGGCTGTAATCAAATCATAATGTTCTATAGGTTCTCTTACATTACCGATCAGGTTATCCTCTTTGATATAGTATCTGGTAATGCTGTTTCTTCGGTTCTTAGGAGGATTCATGCAAATCCAGATCGTGTATACCTTCTTGATTTTCTCATAATGTGATTCTGTAAATTCAGTTCCATACTGGGAAGAAATCATTCGGCTGCAATAATACACGCCTCTTTTTATCAGTGGATATCCCGGATAAAAATCATTCTGAGCCTCTACATTAATAATCAGCCAAATCTCTTTATCGGATCTTGGAGCTTTAGCAAAAAAGCGAATATCATAAGTTATGGTTCCTTCATTCACCATTGCATCTTCAGATCCTGTACCTGTTATTCTGGATGGTGTTTTTTCATCCGGATCAACTGTAACTTCACTTACCGCCGGACTGCCTTCGATATATTTTTCAGCAATATCTTTTACGTCTACATTTCGGAACTCCGACATACAGTCTTTCATAATCCAGGCAAGAATAATTTTTTCTGACAACAGTTTCTTACAAGCAGCGTCATATCCAGCCTTTTCAGCCGCTATACGGATATCTTTTGTGAGTGTGGTTTCTATTTCCATAAAATTACCACCCCCTATGCCCGTATCATAACATAAAAACACATGAGAATCCATAGAAGAATTCATGAAATACTTTTGTAAATGGCTCCCTTTTTCATGCGCGTTCCTCTCAATCTTAAATAAATCAGATCTCTCGGTTTTCTCAGTTTCTCTCCTTTGTAACAACCTGCACCCGACCATTCTCAAACAGAAGAATTTTTTCGATCAGCTCCCGGCAGAGGATTTTCTTATTTTCCTCGCTCAAATCCCGGTATAAAAGCCTGTGTTCCGCTACCTGTCTCTGATCAAATACATCCTTTACGATGCTGTTTGCCGTCTCAAAGGACAATTTAAGGTTCACTTCATTGAGCTCTTTCTGACGCATTTCAACATCTTTGACAGCTGCAGTGGAAAACGTCTCATTGACTGCGGCCAGATTAACCAGACGATGAATCTCTGTTTCCAGGGAAGCGGCTCTCGTTTTCAACATTTTCTGTTTTTCTTCATCCTGCGCCATCCTGTGGCATTTGTCATCCAGCCAGGCCTGGCAATATTCCTCGACCTGCTTCTGAATCGCTTCCAGCCGGACTCCCCGGAAGGAAGCGTCGCAGATATGCAGGCGGCTCCGGCCATCACAGGAAAGAGTCGGATACTGACTTTTCATTTTCACCGCATACCCACATTTCGCACATTTTACCAGACCGGACAGCTCTTTCATCTTTGTATTTGCCGGATTTGCTCTGCCGAATGACCGGTTCCGGCTCAGACGTTCCTGAACCAGGATAAATGAACTGCTGTCAATGATTCCCTTAATGTTTGTCAGATAGATCGTGTATTGCTCCTCTTTTACACGTTTTTTGCTCTTTGTTTTTCCTACGATTGCTGCGCTTGTCTCCCCGTTCCAGCATGTCTGGTCATTCAGAAAATGGATCTGTTTTCCTTTATAATAGGTATAAAGCAGTTCGTCTGCTACGGCATATACCGGGTTACGAAATATCCTCGACAGAGTGCCGGCCCAGCAATTCTTGCCATTGATCAGGTATCCTTCCTGCGTAAGCACGCGGGAAACTCCGGTTAGCGACATCGCAGATTCTCCCGCATATAATTCAAATGCACGTTTTACCGCTGCCAGATCGTCATTTGCTTTCAGCGTTGCCTGTCTTGCCTCATTTTTCGCGTTATCGTATCCGATCGGCGCGGGACCGCCGGCCCATCGGCCGTCGGTAATCCGAAAGTAATAATTGTCCGTCACCCTCTGCTGGATCGTTTCTCTCTCCATCTGTGCAAAGACAGCGATGATTCCCATCATCGCCCGCCCCATAGCCCCATTGGTATCAAAGGATTCTGATACGCTGACAAACTCACAGCCATTTTCACTCATCATCTCATACAGGCTGTAAAAGTCTGTAATATTGCGACTGATCCGATCCAGACGATAAACAATGACCCGGCTGATCCTCCCATACTGAATGTCTCGCAGCAGATGCTGAAGTGCCGGGCGGGACGTATTTTTCCCGCTGTAGCCCCGGTCAGTATATACGGTGAATTCTCCCTTGATCAGTTTCTCACACTCGGCCTGCTGTGTCTCAATGCTGACAGAATCTTTTTTATCGATGCTTTGTCTGGTATAAATGGCTTCTTTTTTCATACTTGCCCCCGGAAAGTATTGCAAATCACGAATCGTCTGATTTTTCTGCTCTCAATCCACACCATGTATAGCATTCAGAACGATGGATTTTCCTCTGGGAAAGCATTTTAACACTTTGAATTCAAAAATGTTTGTTTTTTATGAATATTTTATAATATTTTCATAATAGTTGACATTATTTACTTTTTTGTCAAACTTTATAGTCAATCTCTGTCATTTTGTTTACTCAAGTATCCTATATCACATCTTCTCTGGGAATAATCTGTACCGTCCCATCTTCAGATAATAAAATCTGCCGGATCAGCCTCCTGCACAATCTTTTCTTGTTTTCAGGACTCAGTCCCCGGTATGAAAGCCGGCGTTCCCGGATCTCTTTCGGATCAAACATTTCCTGTACGACTTCATCCGTCGTCTCCAGCGACAGGACAAGATTCAGGTTATTTAATTCCTGCTGGCGGTTCT
>JAJQAC010000047.1 GCA_021204025.1 Clostridiales bacterium
AACTGCTGCCCGAGGAACCCGAACTGCTGCCCGAGGAACCCGAACTGCTGCCCGAAGAACTCGAGCTGCCGCTTCCGGAAGACGAGGATTTTGCGGTCACCGTCACATCCACGGTCTTCGTCGAGCTCGTATACTGGCGAAGCGAGGCCTCCAGCGTAATCGTCGCCGTTCCTGTCCCCACGCCGGTCACCGTCACGACGCCGTTATCATAGGAGGCGGTCGCAACACTCGTGTTGCTGGAAGTCACTGTCGCAAACGCATAATATGTAGAGTAAGTCGTACCGGCACAACAGCAGTTGTAATTCTCATCCAGGCACTCCTTGTCCCCACAGATCTGCGGGCACTCCGCCATGCCGCAGCCCGGCAGCTGATCATCGGAAGCCGGTGAAAAAGCGACGCTGAAGCTCTCTGAGGATCCCTCTGCGACACTCACACTGGACTTTCCGAGCGTCATCGTCACCGTCCCGCGGTTAAAATAGGCATAAGCCACATCCGAGCATTGTATAATAACAAAGACAGCCGCAATGCAGACCGCGAGTCCCCCCAGCAGCCGTTTTCGTTTTCTGATTCTGTCTGTCATCTTTTTCAAATGGCATTCCTCCTATTCCCTGCCAGACTCTCCGTGCGAATTCGAGCAGGCGTTAGTCGACATAAAGGCGGATCAGGCAGCAGTCCGCCCCCGTCTCGACCTGGTTCCCGCCGTAGACCCCGTCCAGGTTCGGCAGGCAGGCGATGAACGGACCGTTATGGTTCTTCACAACGCCGATCTCCGTCTCGATCCCCAGGCCATCCAGCGTCAGGTTCATCACATTGTACGCGATATATCCGGAGCTCTCGTGTTCATGCTCCGGCAGGATCGGATAGCCATTCTTCGTACAGGCGATCGCCGGAACCACTCCGGTCTCGCGGATGCCGTCGGACGTCAGCACATAATAGTCCGTGTCTCCCTCTATATTGAAATAGGCTGCCAGATTGTCGATCGTCCCGTAGGATTCCAGATAACGGTCATAGAGCTCCGCATGTCCGTCCAGCGACTCCACGCCGACGTCCTCCGTCAGCAGCCAGTACAGATCAATCCCCTCGAAATAATCCAGCCAGCCGCCGGTACCCATATACTGATAGATCTCACTGTTGCCGTTCGTTCCGTAATATCCCCCGACCACCTGCTCCGGATGATCACGCATCAGCTGCTCCAGATCTGCCGTCGTATAGGTCTTCGTCGTCAAAGCGCCGAGATATTCCGCGCCGTTTTTGTATACCTCCACCGTAAAGGTCTGGTCCAGATCCTCCGACCAGGGTTCACGGTTATGGAAACGGTACTCCGGATCCGTCAGATCTGCCGATTCGCTCAGCGTGATCCGGTTCACGCCGCCGTAAGCCGCGGATCCGCAGATACAGGCGACCGGTCCCGTCAGGCTCTCCGACGTCTCATGCAGAGGCTCCGTCTCATCGGCAAACACCAGCGTCACTCCCGCGTCCTGCGCAATCAGCGCCGCCAGATCGACGACCTCGCTGCCGCCGTCGTCCGTCTCCACCTTCATGTACAGAGACTGCGCGCTGATATCCACCTCACACAGCTTCAGAAACTTTACCAGATCAATGCCGTAATACGTGTTCCCATCCAGCGACACCGTCCGCGGCAGACCGATCGCATTCATGCTCTCATTCTCATAAGAGAGTTCGATCAGATCCTCCAGATCCCGGACAGAATAAACCTCCTCCTCCGACATGGCGTCGCCCGTAAAAATCACGGTCGAGTAAATCTCTCCCCCGTCCGGCAGCTCCTCGCTGCCAAGCTGCGAGATATGCAGCTTATCTATAACAGCCTGTTCTTCCTCGGAAGGGTCACGGTTAATCTCCGGCTCCTTCAGCTTCACAAGCTCATGCTCTTCCTCATCATCCGCGTCCTCACTGTCCCCGTTGTCATCCTCCTTAGAGGCTGCATCCGATAAGGCGACCTCCTCGCCGTCGATCCTCAGATACTGGTAGACCTGAATGTCGTAAACACCCGTCTCACCGTTAACCGCCGTGGCAGTCACCTGATTGCCCTCGCTGGAGAACGCATAATCCTCACTGCTGTAAACGCGCGTCAGGGACTCCGCGATATTTTCCGCGATCGCCGTATCGTCGTCCGTCAGGAACTCATGCCCGTGAACCGCCACATAGCCGTCCAGCTCCTCGTCCGCGTCCTCCTCCTCGACCGGGATCACCTCCCCGTCCTTCGTCAGGCAGACCCAGGCAATGCTCCGGATATTCCAGAGAGAAGCCACCTGCTTCGTCACACTGACGTCGTCCGAGGAAACATCCGAGAGTGTCATCCCGGACGGGATCATCCCCTCCAGCGTAAAATCATTCGCCGCGTACTGCCCGTCCGCGTCCATGATATCCGAGATCACATCCGCGGACTCCGATTTTTCTATATATAACACACCGTTCGTGATCGCCGTGACAGAGATCGTAAGCACGGCCTCATCAGAATCCTCCCCCTGCGTCAGCGTATACTCGTCCGACTGGACGCGTTCCTGCGCGATCGTAATCCTGAGGCTGTCCTCCTTCTCCTCCCGGACAGAAATCTCCCGGTCAAACTCCAGAACGACCTGTACATACTGCTCCGATTCCGATCCTTCATTATAAGATGTGATCACAGCATTCACCAGATTCGGCGACTGCTCCTCATCGACTGTCAGACTGCCCCCGCAGCCCGCAAAAATAATCATAGATACCAAAAGGAACGCTGCCAGAAACAGCGCTTTGCACTTATAAATCCCCTTCATGCCACGATCCTCAAAAAACCTCTCCGTAAGCACTAACCAAAAACACCGCTATAGACCGTATAGTGACTATATACAAAAACTATAACGCAGTTCCGCAGGTTTGTCTAATCCGGATTCTGCATATACTTATTCATCGCATTTCATGCACTTATCTGATTTTCGCATAAGTAAAACATCCTGATTTTTTCGCCCGAACCGGGCAGAAGTCGTTTTTTTGCCTTTTGCCCGCCGCGCAGGGTGCGGGAAAGATACTGCCCGTACGTGCCGGAGATAAAATCTACGCCTTTACAAATAGAAATTCCCGCTTTTACAGATAAAAATCCCACCGGATATCTGTGATCCGATGGGACTGAAGTGCCGTTAGAAAACTTCCACCCTGCAATGATGATCTTTATTCTTTCTGTCATAACCGATACCAACTATCAGGACGCGTCCGGCCTGTCGGTTCTGCTGTCCCAGTTTCCCCTGAAACCGAAGTACATAATCCCTGTCCCTGATCTGTCGGATTGCCGCTTCCGGCGTGTCATCAACCTTTAACTCCAGGATGATGCCGTCCTCCCCCTGTTTCACGGGATAGAAAATAAAATCCACATATCCTTTCCCCGCCCGATCTTCACGTTCTACATAATAGCGATCCCTTGCCGCGAGATAAACCAGGTTCACGATTGCGGTCAGTTCCGTTTCGTCATTATAGCTCAGGAGCGGCGTCTCGGTGTTGTGAGCAAATTGTAAAATTTCTTCCATTGTCTTTGTATCGCCGCTCAGAGTCGCTTTCAACATACGGTCTGACACATTTGCAAGATCATAAATATATCCTAATCTGTTTTCCTTGCGGATGGTCTTCGCAAACTCAGCCATCAGCTCCCGGTTCGGAATATGAACCTTACCATTCTCATAATTCAGGAAGCCGTAAACCACCATTGCTGAAAAGATTTCATCTTTTGTACTAAGGTTCATGGCCGTAACGGCAAATTCCTCGACATTTGAGGGAACCGCTTCTCCGGCGACCATTAATGCAACATCTTTTTTTACGCCGTCAATATCGTTTACAATGTACGTGGAAATCTCTGAATAAGGGCCGGTCGTCGTCCAGTAGCCTGTCAGACAATTGTTTGTCAAAGCAAGAACGACTGACCGCGGATTATACATCTTCATTCCGCCCGCAGTGTAATAGCCGTCATACCATAGTTTTAAATCGTTCCTTGTAACAGTCGGTGTTTTCTCATTTTTCGTATAGCGATCATATAACAAATCCACTTCGCCATCTGAAAACCCGAAATATTCACTGTACTTCGGCTGTACCGCCATCGTATATTCTGTAAAATTATTGATGGTCGAACCACTTGAATACTTGGCGATTGGAAGAATGCCGGTCATGTAACTCAGGGAAACATACCCCGTTCCCTTCGTCAGCGACGCAAGGAAGCTGATAAAACTCTCCTTATCATCCTTCGTTGTATATTTTTTATGGAAAATGCAGTCCCATTCATCAAAGACGAAAATAAAAGAAGTCTTTGTCTTTTCATGTATTTTCCTTAAATCCTGCACGACAGCAGCTTTTTTCCAGAAATTCACATCCGGAAATGCCTCATGTAAATCCTCCCGTAAAATCGTTGTAACGGAATCAATAAATTCCTGATAGCCGTTGCTTATATTTGCCGCTTCGCTGAAGTCAATGTAGATCACATCATGGCGGTTCAGATGTTCACGATATCTTTTATCAGCGGCAATATTTAAGGAATCAAAAATACAGCTGCTGTCAAATCCCCTGCTGAAGAAAGAACCAATCATTGACGCCATCACGGACTTCCCGAATCGACGCGGCCTGGTTATACAAATGTGATTGTTTCCCTGTTCTACAAGCGTAATCAGATCTCTCAGCATCTTTGTCTTATCTACAAAGTAAGGCTTTCTCACTTCGCTTTCATACAGGGAACAGATCCTGTTACTGTTCAGATAATATCCCATCCGTTTCTACCTCCCCGGTTTTTTTCGGATAACATGCCGCGCTCCGTCTGCAATTGTTGAATGCCCACTTTCATTGTAGCATAATCAACGCAATTATAACAGTCTGATTTCAGCAAAGAACATCAGGTGTCACCACTCCAGAACTCCTCCAGCATCCCCGGCAGCGTCCGCAGGCTGCACACCCGGTAATCCGACCACTCCCGCGGGAACAAGGCCCGGTAATCGTTCCGCAGGAACCGTTCGTCCAGCAGCCCGATCACGCCGCAATCCTCCGCTGTCCGGATCACACGCCCGGCGGCCTGCAGTACCTTGTTCATGCCGGGATACTGATAGGCGTAAGGAAAACCCTCTTTTTTTCCGCTATAATAAGATTTCAGCACTTCCCTCCGGCTGCAGATCTGCGGCAGGCCGGTCCCGACGATAAGCGCGCCGATCAGCCGGTTCCGTTTCAGATCGATCCCCTCCGAGAAAATGCCGCCCAGCACGCAGAGCGCCGCCATGGAATGCTCCCGCTCCCCGGAAAACGCGTCGATGATCGTCTCCGCCATTGTCCCGGCCAGGGCGCTCACGATCGCCGCCGCCAGGAAGCTGAATACCGCCGTCACCGTCAGTCCCGCCGTGAGGTAAAACGTGTTCCGGATCAGCCCGTCATAGACGCCCAGCGCACGGATATTCAGCCCCATGGATACCAGCATGGGGATCGCGATCCCCAGAAACAGCATCACCATGCCCGATACGCAGCGGTTCGCGAACAGCCGCATCCGGGTCAGGCCCAGCGAGAAAAATATCGTCGTCTCCTTTTTATCCTGTAAGAACCGGAAGGACGCGATCCCGCCGATCATCCCGAGCACAACGGCTCCAGCCAGGACAACCGCGAGATAGCTGTCATGGATCAGCCTGAATTTCAGCTGATCGTGCGTCACATCGATATTAAAGATCGAATCTCCCGACAACCCCGCCGTGAGGAAGGGGATCGTGACCAGAAAATACGCGGCCGTAATCAGAAACAGCCAGTAGTTCCTGCCGACGACATACCCGAGATCATGGAGGGCGGGTCTTGCCTTATATGCAGATTTTGAATGATCCTCAGTCGAAGATTTCTTCCCAGTCAATATCCTTTTCCTTTCTCTCCTTCCGGAAAAACTCCTCCAGGCCGATCGGCTGAATGCGGATATCCTCCGCGCCGGCCGCGAGCAGCCGTTCTCTCGCCTCCTCCTCAGAAGCCTCCAGGATACACAGATAACCGTCGCCGTCGCGCTCCGTCATTCTGGCGTCCAGTTCCGGAAGCTCCCCCTCGAGCCGGAACCGGCAGGTCGAGAACTGCTCCCGCATATGTCTCGTGGAATCGTTGAAAATCAGCTCTCCCTCGCTCAGCATCCCGATCCGGTCCGCCAGATCCTCAAGTTCCCGCAGATTGTGCGAGGAAACCAGCAGCATGGCGCCGCTCGTGCGCGCGTAGTAAGTCAGCATCTCACGCATCATCCTGCGCATCGTAAAGTCCAGTCCGTCAAAGGCCTCATCCAGAAACAGATACTTCACGCGGGTGGAGAACGCCAGCGTCAGGGAAGCCTGCCGCTGCATGCCCTTCGAGAACCGGCTGATCTTCATATCCGGATCCACCCCGAACATCCGGACCAGTCCCTCAAAGGTATGGTCGGACCAGTTCTCATAATAGCCCCGGTAAAACCGCCGCATCTGCCGCAGGGAGGCCTGTGCGAAATACGTCGCCTCCTCCGTCATGAAAAAGCACTGCTTTTTCTTCCCGGCATTCTCATAGATCGCTTCCCCGTCCATAAGCACCGTGCCGCTGTCCGGGCGGTAGATACCGCTGATGATCTTCATCAGGGTCGTCTTGCCCACGCCGTTGTAGCCGATCAAGCCGTAGATCTCGCCCTCATCCGCCGTAAAGGAGATGTCATTCAGGACGGAGAAATCACCGAATTTCTTACTTACATGCTCTACCTGAATCATGGTTCACTCTCCGAATCATCTGTCGTCTCAACGTCCGGTTCTTCCCCGATCCCGTCATTTTTGTCTGCATCGTCGTCCGGATCTTCCTCGATTCCCTCATTCCCGTCTGTATCCTCCTCAGAACCGAACGTCTCCGGCTCCTCTGTATCGTCATCGGCGTCCCCGTCTTCCGGGCCGCCCTTCTTTCTCTTTCTCAGCAGAAGCGCGCAGATGATGATCACGACAACGATAATGATGATAATGATCACCGCCGCGATCGCCCCCTTATGAGAGGAGGTGGCCGTAGTCTCCGACTTCGTGTTTGTCACCTCATCCACGGACAGATCCTCATCCTCCTCCGCGCCTTCCGCGGCAGCCTCCACGGTCTCGAGCGTCTGTTTCGTCAGGATCAGTTCTCCGCCCTCATCGGCCGCGAGCTCCATCGTCACATAGCCGCTCTCATTCTCCAGCCCCTCCTGCAGCAGCGTGACCTCATCATTCTCCGCATCATACTGATACAGATTCAGAACCTCATCATCCGCAAAATACTTGTCCACCTTCATGTAAACGGTCGTATTTCCGACAAAATCCCCCTCCTGCGCAAAGGACAGGTACACGGAATCCGATGAAGAGCCGTAGGAACAGCCCTCAAACGCCGTCGTGCTGCTGTCGATCGTAAAGATCATATCCTCCGCCACGGTAACGTCCGACCCGCAGAACTCCCACGCGTACAGGACGGTTTCCGCCGCATCCAGCATCTGAAAATCCACATAGCAGTCATCCCGGCCGATAATTTCTTCAAACAGATCCTTTCCCTGCTCAAGACCGGTGATCGGCACAAACCAGATGGTTCCCTTGTCGCTCTCAATCACGGTAATGCCGTCGTCATCGGCGTCGGTCTCCTCCTCATCCGCCGCATCCTCTGTCTCCTCATTCTCCGCGTCCTCGGACGTATCGTCCGTATCCGTATCGGTCGTATCAGAGGAGGTATCCGCGCCGGCCACCTGCGTCACCCCGATCGAGGTGCTGCCGGAAGAGCCCGAACTGCTGCCCGAGGAACCCGAACTGCTGCCCGAGGAACCCGAACTGCTGC
>JAJQAC010000052.1 GCA_021204025.1 Clostridiales bacterium
AGGAGAAGGTATTTCGTTTCTTATGGGGTGTAGCAAAAACTATATAATGTATTGGGGGGTTACGTCTATTATAATAGCATGATTCGAAAAATAAGTCTGCACAAACTTCAAAATTCTTTCGATTTTTTTTTATGCACAATGCTCACCCTTCGAACAACGCTTCGAACTCCTCCTGACCGATCTTTTCCTTTTCCATCAGCAGACTGCTGCAGCGATCCAGAACCGTACGGTTATCAAGAATAATCTTTTTCGCTTTCTCATAACAGTCGTCAATAATGTTCTTGACTTCTTCATCGATCATCGAAGCGACATTTTCACCGTAGCTCTTCGTGTGAGCAAGATCACGTCCGATAAAGACCTCGTCCTCATCGGAACCATAGTTGACCAGACCAACCTTGGAAGACATCCCGTACTCTCTCACCATCGAGCGGGCAATCTTGGATGCCTGCCTGATATCCTGCGAAGCTCCGGTCGTCACATCTCCAAAGACCAGTTCCTCTGCGATACGTCCACCGAGCGCCACCATGATATTCTGCAGCATCTTCCCTCTGGTATTAAACATCTCATCCTCTGATGGCAGCGGCATCGTATACCCGGCCGCTCCCATACCGGTAGGAATAATGGAAACCGTATGCACCGGTCCCACATCCGGAAGCACATGGAAAAGGATCGCGTGGCCGGATTCATGGTAAGCGGTAATCCTCTTCTCTTTTTCTGAGATGATCCGGCTCTTTTTCTCCGCACCGATTCCAACCTTGACAAACGCCATATCCACATCAGACTGGCGGATAAACGCACGGTTCGCCTTTGCCGCAATAATCGCCGCCTCATTCATCAGATTTTCCAGATCCGCACCGGTAAAGCCCGAAGCAGTTCTCGCCACGCGTGCAAGATCCACATCCTCCGCCAGCGGTTTATTGCGCGAATGGACCTTCAGAATCTCCTCCCTTCCCCGCACGTCCGGCCGGCCCACCGCGACCTTACGGTCAAAACGACCCGGACGCAGGATCGCAGGATCCAGGATATCCACACGGTTTGTCGCCGCCATGACGATAATGCCTTCGTTTACGCCAAAACCGTCCATCTCAACGAGCAGCTGGTTTAACGTCTGTTCACGCTCATCATGTCCGCCGCCCATACCGGTGCCGCGCCGACGCGCCACCGCGTCAATCTCATCAATAAAAACAATACACGGAGCATTCTTTTTTGCGTCTTCAAAGAGATCGCGGACTCTGGATGCGCCGACGCCGACAAACATTTCCACAAAGTCCGACCCGGAGATACTGAAAAACGGCACGCCTGCCTCCCCCGCGACCGCTTTCGCAAGAAGCGTCTTACCGGTTCCGGGAGGGCCGACCAGGATCACTCCCTTGGGGATCCGCGCGCCCACATTGGTATACTTCTGCGGATTACGCAGAAAATCTACCATTTCTTCCAGATCCGCTTTTTCCTCTTTCAGGCCTGCTACCTGTTTAAATGTCACATTACTATTACTGGTCATGCGGGCACGGCTCTTTCCGAAATTCATCATCCGGTTGTTCGCGGAGCCTCCTCCGCCTGCACGGCTGTTCATAAAATAAATCAGAACCAGCACAGTGCCTACCGACAAAATCATCGGAAAGATCATATTCATCAGGTAATTGCTCTGAGACACATTTGCCATCGTATAATCGATACCATATGCCTCCAGTTCTTCCTGAACCTCTTTGACATCCGAGACATAAATCACATAAATCTCACTGCCGATCAGAAGCTGAACCTCTCCGGTCGGAGTCTGCTGATTCTGCCGGATCTGAACCTGATCAATATCTCCGCTCGCCAGAACGGCCTCATACTCCTGTTGCGAAAGCTGCTGCTGGCTCCTCTGCGGAAGGAACCACAGCAACGCGATCAATACCATGGTCAGCAGCATCACGCCGCCGCCCCGAAATGACGACTGTCTCACTCTAAGCCTCCTCTATTTCTCTTCGCTTCCTTCCATCTCGATTACTCCGATATAAGGAAGATTGCGGTACTTCTGCGCATAATCAAGGCCATAACCTACGACAAATTTATCCGGGATCGTAAAGCAGGTATAGTCCACCTTCACCTGTTTTTTTACCCGGCGCTCCGGCTTATCCAGGAGCGTACAGATGCGGATATCCTCCGGTCCGTGCTGCTTCAGAACCTCCGTCAGATAGGAGAGCGTCCGCCCGGAATCAATAATGTCCTCCACGATTAACACATGTTTGCCTGTCAGCGGTTCATCCAGATCTTTGATAATCTTAACGACCCCGCTCGATTTCGTATCCGCCCCATAACTGGACACGGACATAAAGTCGAGCGATACCGGAACCGCGATCCGTTTGGCAAGTTCACAGGTAAAAAACACGCCGCCCTTTAAAATGCAGATCAGATGAACGGATTTCCCTTCATAATCCCGGCTGACCTGCGCCGCGATCTCATTAATTCTCTGATCCACTTCTTCTTCCGTCAACAATATGCGAATCTTATCCGACATCTGTCTTATCCTCCGTTTTTCCCGCCTGCAATATGTGCGTTGTCTCTTCCGTAACCTTATAATATTCGCTGATCCGGAAACCGATAATCCAAAGTACATGGCTTCCTTCCGCCAGCATCTGAATCTGATCCCGCTCGTTGCGCGGAATCTTTTCATCAATCATATAACGGCTGACCGATTTGCGTCCGCCGCCCGCGAGAGTAATATAATCACCGCTCCTGCGTGTTCTCACTGACAGCGTATTTTTAATTCTATCATAATCAAACCATTTCGTATACTGGTTTTTTGGAATTTTCCCTTCATTTTGCCGAGAAAATGTTGTAAATACAAGCCCTCCCGCTTCTCCGCTCCCCTCAGAAGGGTCCCAGACAGCAGGAACTCCCTCACCGTCAGCCATCTCTCCCGGCAGCTCTTTCCATTCAGCTTCCCCGCTCAGACCAATCCACAGTTCCCGGTAATCCCTGCCTGCTATAAGTTCCCCCGGCAGATCCAGATGTCCGCCGGGCCGGCCAAATGCCAGACGATCTAACGCCTCATAATGTTTTCCCGTCAGATCCTTCTGCCCGGGAGCCGTCTGATCCAGCATCAGTCGCAGAATATAAGAACGCATAATCGGCTTCTGTCCGCAAAAAACATCCAGTGTGACCCCTGTCCGCCCACCTTCCACACGTCCGCTCATCCCGAAGATCCAGGCCGCCTCCTGTTCCAGATACTCGTCCGCCTGCGCGATCAGTTCGCCCGCGTGCAGAATATTTTCTACCGCGCGGGGATTGACCTTCTCTGTCATCAGAGGAATCAGCTCCCGCCGAATGCGGTTTCTCGTATAACTGCTATCCGTGTTTGTCGAATCCTCACACCAGGCGTAACCATTTTCTATCAGATAATTCAGGATCTCGTCCCTCCGGACACACAAAAGCGGCCGTATCCTCCGTCCTTTCACCGGTGGTATCCCTGACAACCCACGAAAACCGCTCCCCCGAAGCAGATGATGAAGGATCGTCTCCGCGCTGTCATCCTGATGATGCGCAACCGCGATCTTCACCGTTCCCTCCGGTTTTTTGCTTTCTTCTTCCCACCGGACAGCTGCTTCCTCCAGAGCTTCATATCGCAGGATGCGTCCTGCCTCCTCCTCTGACAACCGCCGCTCTTTTGCATAGGACGGCACATCCTCATGAATCACCGTCAATGGTATCTGCATATCTTTGCAGAGCTTTCTTACAAAATCCTCGTCACGATCAGCTTCTTCCCCCCGGATCCCATGATGCATATGCAGAGCGCGCACCTGCCAGCCTCCAAAAGACGCCAGTTTATGAAGCACAGACAAAAGGCAGACCGAATCCGCCCCGCCCGATATTGCCGCAATCACGAAATCCCCCGCTGCCAGCATGTCATATTGATCCATCCATTGTTGTATCTTTGCAAGCATTTCACAGACTCCGATCTGATTATTTGCCCGGATTATCCCGCGGTCAGTTACCGCTTCCTGTTGTCTTCTTATCATCCATATATCGGCAAGCCATATATGGAACCTGACTGTCTTTTTCACTATACCCGCAATTTTCGCTATTTGCAATCAGTTTTTACGATTCTTCCATATCCCGGCGGCCAGTACCGTCATATCATCCCGAATGCTGTCTCCCTGCTCACGGACAAACTGTAAAAGTCCCTCCGCCATATCCTGCGGTCCCTTCACAGGCATGGCTTCAATATATTCTCGCAGAATCTCTTCTTTATTGATTCCCGGACAGGCCTCCAGAACGCCATCCGTCACCATAATCACCATTTCTCCGTCCCAGAGCTTTCTCGTCAGCAAAACTGGCTCCGCCGGGTTGACAACGCCTGCCGGGGCCTGTCCCGCTTCCAGGATCTCAACGCCTCCGTCACCACGCACAAAAGAAGCTGCCGCCCCCATTTTCATCGCTTCCAAAACACCTGTATGCAGATCCACGCATGCCAGATCTACCGTCACCGGATGCTGTTGTGTCCCGCTCATAAGCAAGATCGTATTCACCATTTTCAACGCCGATCTCGCACAAAATCCCGCCTCCAGCAGCTGCTGCGTCAGTTCCGTCACTCTGCGGCTCTCAGCTCCCGCCCTCGCGCCGCTCCCCATCCCGTCAAACAGACTCATAACCGCCTGCCCCGGAATATTTCCCGAATACATATAGTTATCGCCGGACTCCGTCTCTCCCTCCTTCGGTATCCCGGCCACTCCATAAACCACGCGATAATTTCCACATTCGACAAAACGCACCGTCGCTGTCCGTCGTGTAATCAGGGTGCGTGTATCCCTCGGTACATACCACGAGCGCCTCCCCATCGCCCGTCCAAGAATCTCCGCCGCGTCCTTTGCCACCACGCAACGTCCTCCCTCTGTCCGGACGGTCAGATACGCCTCTCTGCGTTCTTCCTCATATTCCAGCAGCAACAGGTTTTCCACGATCATCGAATGTGACCGAAATGCACGTTTCACCACATTCCCCTTTGTCGCTGTAATATCAGTCGCCCGTTCCATCTGATGCGCAAATTCCTCCAGAAGCACCGACAATTCCCGAAACTGAGTCATCACCGTATCCCTGCTTTCCAGAAATCGGTTTTTCCACTCCAGATTCATCGCGGCACGTCCCAGACATCGATTAAGCTGTGCCAGATATTCCTCCCGTTTCCGGCATACCTCCTGAAAAAGCAAGGGCATGTCCGCCATTTCAAGCCGTCCGTTTTGTTCAAAAACCCGCAGCAGATATCCGAGATAATACGTTCGTTCCATCTGCGTCTCTCCCAGGATCCGACACCGCGCACAACCGCCACACGTTACCGCCGCGGTCATCTGCAAAGCTGCCTCCGCATCCTCCTGCGTCAGTCTCCCGTCAATCTCCTTATCACCTTCGCAGCTTTTTGCCAGCAATTCCAGTGACTGAGCCATATCGCCAAGCCGCCTTGCCGTATATACATTCACATCCGCCAGATCCGGATGACTCCCTCGTCTCCACACAAAAAATCCCCTCCTGGATCTATCTTATGATCCACAAGGGGAAATTATGTTCCTGTATCTATTGCTTTTTCTCCGACGGCTTCAGCAAAATCTCATCCGGATTGACCAGCCCCAGTTTCTGCTTGGCAACTTCCTCAACGTACTCTTTCGTCTGCACATAAATCCGATATTCTTCCAGCTCCTGTGCACGGGTCTTCTCATCTTCCACCTGCTGCATCAGAGCTTCCTCCCTGATCTGGTATTCCTGGTCTTTCTTCTTCATGCTTGCACTCTTAAAATTGACCACTACTCCCAAACTGAAAACTACCAGTGTAATTCCTATAATCGCCATACGGTTCCCCATACGGTCTCTGCGCCGCTGGTTCCTCCGCCTTTTCCCTTTTGTCCCCGTCCTCAATCTCATCACCAGTTTCTTTTATCATTCTTGTCTTTTATTTTAAGACATCTTTCCATGATTTTCAATACCTTTCCTGAAATCGCACACAAAAAGAATCCTGCAAAGCAGGATTCTTCGCCTGCGGCGGTTGCTGTGTGCCAGTGGCACACGTTTAGCAACGACCGAAGCGGAGCGTAGACGCTTTAGCGACATAATTCCGCTCCGCCGCAGTGCGATCCGTCGGAGACTTTTTATTTCATAGGGCGCACCTTCCTATGAAATAAAAAAGAATCCCACGCAGCTAACGCCAGCAGCACCGTTCCGATTACGTACAGCCTCAGTACCCCGTCATTTTCCCGGTATAAAAGATAAAAGACAGAAAATCCGCAAAAGATCCAATATGCCAGATCCTCCAGACCAGCCAGGAGCCAGGTGTGCCGGAACAACCGCCGCAGCATCCGCAACACTCCATAAATCAGCGCAAGCATGCCACCCATTCCCACACTCATCGCAAATAATCCGGCTTCTTTTACAATCTCAGGACTCATGCCGTTCCTCCTATCCAAACAGGCGTGACAAAAACGTCTGCGCGGATTTACGGTAAGCGTCGTTGGGCGAATAAATCAGGCTGTCAATCTGTCCTTCTATATCTACTTCTCCCTTTTCCAGAGTCAATCGGCTCACATGCAGATTTTTGCCCTTTAAGGTCGCCAATCCAAGATCTGTGTCCATAATAACCTGATTTTCATCAAATGAAAGGACATCGCAGACTCCCGTAACCGCCGCCTGGGAACGATTCTGCAGAAAACACGAATGCGGCCGTTTCTCACCTTTTTCTTCCATAAAAAAACTCCGCCCACAATGAATCTCTCTCATTGTATGCGGAGGTCTTTTCTTTTATGAGGAATCCCTCAGAGATATTTATAAAGTTCTTTCGCGTCATCTTTGCGCACAGTTTCCTGTACATCCAGCACCTGTACCTTCACGGAACTTGTACCAAACTGAATTTCAATAATGTCGCCGGCTTTTACATTAGCTGAGGCTCTGGCCGGACGATCATTTACGAGGACTCTCCCGGCATCGCAGGCTTCGTTTGCCACAGTCCTGCGTTTGATCAGTCTGGAAACTTTCAGATATTTATCCAGTCTCATTGTTTACGCGTTAACAGCGTCCTTCAGTGCTTTGCCTGCTTTAAACTTCGGGCTCCGGCTTGCCGAAATCGGCATCGTCTCACCGGTTCTCGGATTTCTTCCTTCTCTGGCCGCTCTCTCGGATACTTCAAAAGTACCAAATCCCATCAGCTGCACCTTGCTACCATCCTTTAACTCATCCGTCACTACTTCAGTAAATGCTTTTATAGCAGCTTCCGCTTCTTTTCTGTTCAAGCCGCTCTTTTCCGCAACCGCGGCCACTAACTCCGTCTTGTTCATTATGATAATTTCCTCCTTCAATGGTTCTGCCGCCCATCCAGGCCGCTATGCATGTTCATACGCTCCATTTATATCTGTTTTACTATCTTTTGTCAAGGTTTTTTCATCATGAATCATTTTCGATGTAACCATTTTAGAACGTAAGCTCTGCAAAATTTCCTCGG
>JAJQAC010000046.1 GCA_021204025.1 Clostridiales bacterium
CCCCCCCCCCCCCCCCCCCCCCCCCCCCCCCCCCCCCCCCCCCCCCCCCCCCCAATCTCTGCTGAAGCGGCGACCGATAGTGATGCGGAGGATGATCTGGATGCCAGTTCGAGCGATGCCTTTGAACTGATCAATGATCTTGCGACAGACAGCGATATCTCGCTGCTGAGTCTTACCAGTTCTGGTGATACCCTGGAATATGAACTGAATAATGGAGTTGTACTTACGTTTGATCCGTCTACAGGAGCAATTACGGATTGTGTGTTAAATGGTGCCACCGAAGTTGAGATTCCGGATGAGATCGAGGGGTTTGAAGTTGAGATCATAGACAGGTTTGCATTTTGGCCTCTTTCTGATCTGGAAGAGGTTTCGATTCCGGAAACTGTTACCGCGATTTATGAATACGCATTTCAGGATTGTACGGGACTGTCCGCAGTGAACTTCTCAGAAGGTTTACAGACACTGGGAGATGGAGCTTTTATTTCCTGTACCGCTCTTACGGAAATTATCCTTCCGGACAGTGTGGAGATTATTGGTGAGAATGTATTTCAGGGATGCAGCGGTCTGACTGACGTCGACCTGGGTTGTGGCGTGCAGTCGATTGGCAGCGGAGCCTTTCTGAATTGCAGCGGACTGATGGCAATTACTTTCCCTGAAAGTCTGGAAACGATCGGCTCCAAGGCATTTATTAACTGTACCGCTCTGGAATCCATTGAATTTTCAGAAGGTCTGAATACCATTGGGGAAGAGGCGTTTCGTAATACGGCGGTGGTGTCGCTTGATATCCCGGACAGTGTGACATCGATCGGGGAAAGTGCGTTTTACGTAAATTCCCAGTTAAAGAGCGTTATCATCGGAAGCGGGGTGACGGAACTGGAGCCGTATACCTTTGCCAGCAGCGCGGTGGAGACCGTGGAGATACTGGGAAATCTGACTTCGATCGGAGATTATGCCTTTTATATCTGCGACAGTCTGACAGAAATCAATCTGCCAAACGGTCTGGAAAGTATCGGAAATTATGCGTTCCAATACTGCAATTCTCTTTCTACAATTACGATTCCATCCAGTGTAGTCAGCGTGGGAGAGAGCGCGTTTTCTACTTGCGTGGCGATGGAATCTGCCTGGATTCTGAGCAGCACAGCAACGTTCGGATCCGGAGCGTTTGCGTGGATGTCAGAGGATTTCATCATCTATGGTTACTCTGGGAGTACAGCGGAGACCTTTGCATCAGATAACAGTCTGACTTTTGTCGTAATCGACGGGACTTACCGGGCGTTGACTGTGACAGTGACAGATTCCGCCGGGAATGTGATTACGGATAGTTATACGATTACGTGGTATAATTCGGAGGGAACGGAGTTATCGACATCGGCTTTGGTACTTTCAGAGGCAGAAGCGACTGCGGATTATTCATACAAGGTGACGCTGTCAGAAGAACTGGCGCTGGTATACTCGCAGCCGGCGCGTCAGACCATCGCGTCGACAGATTCTGCTGAGAGTACGCTTGTTCTGACAGAAATCCAGTGGATGACAGTGACCGGACAGGTGGTGGATTCCAATGGCAATGCAATCTCCAGTGCGACTGTTACTGCGACTCAGGGGATCGTCAGCGCAGAATTGAGCACGGAGACTGAGGCAGATGGATCCTTTAGCTTTGAGACGCCTTGCACGATTGTGATCCTGAAAGTTTCGGCGGACGGTTATTACAGTAAGATGATCACTGTGAGTCCGGGCGACATTTTAACTGACAGTTATGATGTTGGAACCTGTATATTAGCAGAAACCGTATCAGACCAGGTTATCATGGATATCTCCCTGTATGACTCGAAGATTTATGATACGGATGAGGAGTCCGACGACACCGAATCAGAAGATACGGGACGATCTCCGGTGTCGATGGGTTCCTTAGAGGTTACGCTGACAAGACAGGACGGAAGTGTGATCACGGATTATGAGATCCAGAATACCAGCGCTGTTTTCATGCCGGATGTCGTTTCAGCCGGAGAGACGGTGATCGTCACGGTTCGTGATCGGACAGGAGAATATCTTGATTCAGAGCCTGTTGCGGTGGAACTGAACAACGAAAAGGTCGGGACAGCGGAGATCTCAATGACTCAGAAAGGCGGTTTTGTCCTGACGGGTCTGGAAGGACCGATGGCAACTATGACTCTGTATGACGCAGGGGGAGTCAGTGTCCTCTCAGAAACGGCGACGCCGGGAAAAATTTATGGTTCTCTGGAGGAGGGAACCTATACGCTGCTGCTGATTGAAAAGACGTCTCTGCTGCGCAGCGTGGCGGATCCTGCTTATCTTTCTTCGATCGGGTTGTCGGAGGGGACGGATTATCTGAAGGAAGAAGTTACGGTTGAGAACGGTTTGATCCGAGAATTATCCGGCTATGTGGTGCCGGAACTGGACGAGGATAAGATTTCCTATGTAAACGCGGAGAATACGTCGCTTACAATCAGCAAGGCAAGCGGCATGACCATAGGCGAAATCTTTAATCTGCGGGCGGAGTATGAGATTGATGAGTCAAAGTCTGTATCTGCGCAGTCAGTACAGATCATTTTCCCAGAGGGGGTCTCTCCGACGTCAGATCGGATCGCGCTGGTGGATGGCGTTTCGACAGTTTACAGCTATGACTCCGGCAACCGGACGGCGACAGTGAATGTATCCGGGAAGGACAACGCGGTTGTCTATCTCTACTGCCAGGCGGAAGGAACGCCCGGCGAATATGCGATTGGCGCCTATCTTGCACTGAGTGGCAGCGTTTTGCAACCATTGGGGACGGTAAAAGCAACGGTTGAGACTTCCTCGATCAGTGTGCCGGAAAGAACCTCTGAGAGTACGATCATCACATCAGGAATCACCGCGCCCAACAGTACGGTGACAATTTATGACAATGATGAAGTGGTGGCTCAGGTGAGTTCAAACGCGGCCGGAAGCTGGAGTACATCTGTGCCGCTGGCCGGTAAGTTGTACAGTTATTCCTATCATTTCATTTATGCAGCGATAGAGTCTGACTCGTTTGACGAGACGGCGGTGACAGGAGAGGAGCTCGTCGTTTATGATGAGAGAAACGTTGATGTTGTGACGATTAAAATGTACAACGTGGGCGACTATGGAGAACAGGAAACCATATTGGATTTTACGGATGAATCCACAGAACAAGGCTCCTATCTTTATACCAGCGAGTTCCCTGCATTTACCTTCCAGGTGGAGATGGAGGGAGATGAATTACTGGATGAACTGTATGTTTTGACGGTTAACAATTATGGTGATGAAACCTATGTGGAACTGAGTTATGATGATGAAACGGATACCTGGATTGGCAGTTATGACTATACATCAATATTTGATATTCCAGCAGAGATAGGCGTGGCTTATTCCTGTGATGAATTGACCGAGATTCCTGATGACGAAGAATTTTATAATGATTTGCAGGAGGCACTTGAACAATTATATAAAGGTTCACTTTCGTCGGAAAGTTTAATGGATTATTTTTTACTGGAATACAATGAAGATACTGGAATGGGGTCATTAATATATGAGGAACCTGATACATCGGAGAGGGTTTGTGTAATGACATTCCAGTACATAGTTGATGAGGTTTCTTCTGAAATTGTGACAGAAAATCTGGAAGCAGATTATTATATACCATATGATGATAGCGAGGCTGCTTGGGTGCGTATAGGATTTAGCGGTAATTCTATGGTTATAGAAAGCATTGATATGACGGATCAAATACATGCTATGCTGGAATTTGATTTTTCGGGCACAGAAGAAGCGGCAACAGTTGCTCTTAGTATTGCGGAAAATTATGATGACACATCCGGAAATTTTGATTTTAGCTGGATAGACTTTTCAGATATCGGTACCTCTACTTTTTTGGATTATACTTCATACGCCACGGGAAAAGCTGCGGATGAGCTGGCAAATGATATTATTGCCGGACCGCTAATGGAAGCGACCAGTGATGCACTCGGGAGTGCAAGCGGGATGATGACTGCGGCGACTACAGCAGTTTCTATTGGCGAAATGGTTGAGACAAGAGAAGAACTGATGAATAATGGAGAGGGAAATCTGAGGCTGCTTGAAAAAGAATTAAACCGATTAAATTCGGTAATTAACAAAAAGTGTAATGATGGATCCTTGAAGCTAGGATCCCAGGATTATGCTGAAGCAAAGGAGAAATATAGAAATTTCAGTAAAAGCATAGAACAGTATAAAAAAGAGATTCCTGAGATTGCGACTACATCAACTGGGCCGTATGTGATTGGCGTTGCAATAGGGACAACCATGACAGGAGTGGGAGAAGCGGTAGGTGTTCTGGCAGCTGCTGGTTATATAGCGGCTTCCGCTACAGTATGGCCTCTTATCATTGGTGGAGTAGCTGTGTCAGTTGGAGTTGCTTGTTGGTCCAACCACGTGCAGAATAATCTTAAAAAGACGTTGCTACAGAAATACAATGAGCTGATGACTGATATGAAATTGCTGGAAAGAAATGTCCAGTTAGACTATAAGGACTGTGAACCGAAGAATAAAAATACGGAAACGCTGATGAAGTCTTCAGGTAAGAAACCTAAAGGAACGGCTGATCCCTCCGGCTACGTATACGAAGCCGTCCCCTCCAACCGCCTGTCAGACGTCACCGCTGTAATCTCTTACAACAACAGCGGCGGCACGGTAGTCTGGGATGCGGAAAACTATAACCAGATCAACCCGCAGGTCACGGGCTTGGACGGCGCGTACCGCTGGGACGTCCCGTTTGGCGAATGGCGTGTGGACTTTACGAAAGACGGATACCTGCCGGCGGATACGACGGATACGACAAACGCGAGCAGCAGCGGCTGGCTGGAAGTGCCGCCGATTCAGCTGGATGTGAACGTAGATATGATTTCCACAGACGCGCCGGAAGTAACGACCGCCACAGCGTATACGGATCGCGTGGAGGTGGCGTTCAGCCAGTATATGGACATCGACAGCGTGAAGAACGCGACATCGCTCACGCGTGACGGCACGGCTGTCAGTGTGAATGTGGTTGCCCTGGACGCGGAGGATAACCTGGAGGGAACGATACAGTATGCGACGCGCTTTGCGGTTGTTCCGGTGGATAACGATCTGTCGGGCAGTCTGGTGATAACCGTGGCCGGGTCTGCAGAAAACTATGCGGGTACGCCGCTGGGCGAGACCTATGTGTCTGGCACTCTGACAGCGTCTGTGCGCCCGACTGAGATCTCCGGTTCCGGTT
This sequence comes from Clostridiales bacterium, assembly GCA_021204025.1. Classification (GTDB taxonomy): domain Bacteria; phylum Bacillota; class Clostridia; order Lachnospirales; family Lachnospiraceae; genus Brotaphodocola. The sequence continues at coordinate 5,252 of JAJQAC010000046.1, forward strand.
CGGTCGAGGCTGTGCTGCATGAGTCCGCGTCGATTGCCCTGACTCTGGAGCCGGGCGTTGCGGGACACACTCTGACAGTGGAGAATCTGACGCCGAGCATCCTGACGGTGGATACAGGGAGTGTGGTGACGGATGATAATGGCAATGCAGTAGTTGTGGTCGAGGGCGACCTCTTGGGAACTGGGTTAATCGTCGTCACAGATGAGGAGTCCGGCCTGACAAAGACGATCGAGGTCAGCGTGGTCCTGGAATCTTCCGGCAGCACAGACGATGATGAGAATACGATTCAGCCGGTGACGGCATATCTGTCCGACGGTACGGTGCTTTCGACAGGTATGACGATCTCTGCCGGATCTGAGATTACATTAGTAACTGAAACCGAGGGCGCGACGATCCGCTATACGCTCAATGATACCTGTCCGTGCAAGGAGGAGGCGCTGTATTATACCGGACCGTTTGTGATTGAGGAAGACACTGTTTTACGGGCCGCGGCGGAGATCGACGGCGTCTACAGCGCGACGATCCGCCTGGAGTTGAGTGTATCGGAGGAGGACGCCGGAGATTCGGGGAATACGGATGACAGCGGGGATTCTGATGATGCAGAAGATTCTGGCAACACGGAGGATTCTGGAAACGCCGATGATTCCGGTAATACCGGTACAGATACTGATGACACGGGAGATCAGACGGAAGAAGATGAGGATTCCTCGGACCTGACGGATGATAACGAAAACAGTGACAACAGCAGTGGAAGCTCGCACACAAGGAGAAATTCTGATTCCGATGATGATTCCGGAAGTTCCTCCGCGCTGACTTCCTCCGGCGGACGTTGGATCCATGAGGATCTCGGCTGGTGGTATTCTTATGATAACGGAGGCTATCCGCGGGCAGAGTGGAAGCAGTTGGTCTGGAATAACAGAACGGATTGGTATTATTTCGACGCGGCTGGCTGGCTGGTAACCGGCTGGTTTACGTGGAACGGTAACCTTTATTATCTGCATCCATACGCAGACGGCACACAGGGATATATGTATACCGGATGGCGTTGGATTGATGGCAGGTGGTATTATTTTGATGCGAGCGGAGCATTGCTGATCAACGGAACGACTCCGGACGGATACCAGACAGATGAGACCGGTGCGAGGATAGAATAAACGTCGGCGATCGGTTGATTTTCCGGAAAATATCCGGTAAAAGACAGGCGAGGAGGGGATTTCCCCTCCTCTGTTTGTTTAGACATAAGGGAGGAGGAGATGTATCCTGTAAGACAGCAACCTCCGGGCAGGATGTTGAGAGCCAGTAACTGGACTTATATTTGAAAAAGAGAAATGCTTCTTGACATAACGATACTCTATGAATTAGAATTGTCTTGACAATATCAAGACATAACGATCAATTGTATGAGTATTATATAAAATTTTGTAAAGAGGGAAGGTGAGCATCCTGGAAAATAAGAAAATGCCGGTTGGCATAGAAGATTTCAAAGAAGTTATTACGCGGGATTTCTATTATGTTGATAAGACGGGAATGATAAAAGAACTTCTGAGAGACTGGGGCAAGGTAAATCTTTTTACCCGCCCGCGCCGATTTGGTAAGAGTATGAATATGAGCATGCTCCGGCGGTTCTTTGAAATTGACACAGACAAGAGTCTGTTTGACGGTCTGGAAATCTCAAAAGATACGGAATTATGTGAAAAACATCTGGGACAGTATCCGGTAGTAGCTATATCGTTGAAACAGGTAAGCGGAAAGTCTTATGAAGAAGCTGTGGAAAATCTCAGGGATGTGATTAAGACAGAAGCCCGACGGTTTTCCTGTTTGCCGGAAAGCGATAGGCTGGATCCGGAGGATAAAGAAGATCTGAAAGATATACGAAGAGGGAAGGGTCTTATCGACAGCAGTATTTATCATTTATCCCGACTGTTGAGTATGCACTATAATAAAAAGGTCATTATTCTGATTGACGAGTATGATGCTCCGCTTCAGAAAGCCTATGAAAACGGATATTATGATGATATGGTACGTTTGATCCGGCAGATTTTTGGTTATGCTTTTAAATCAAATCAGTTTTTATATTTTGGTGTTCTGACGGGCTGCATGCGGGTTTCCAAAGAAAGTCTCTTTTCAGACTTAAATAATCCGACGTTATATACACTGGTAGACGATATGTGTGATGAGTGGTTTGGATTTACGGATCAGGAAGTGAAACAACTGCTGAATGATCTGAATCTTGGCGAATATTACGATATCACGAGAGACTGGTATGACGGATATCGCATTGGAAGCACCGATATTTACTGTCCATGGGATGTTATAAACTGGTGCAGACAGCTTTTGCTGTCGTCGGATCCGGAGCCGAAAAATTATTGGGTAAATGTCGGCGAAAATAATATAGTATATCGGTTTGTTGAAATGTCGGATGACAATACACGCTATGATCTTGAAGTCCTGTCAGAGGGAGCTTCTGTCGATAAGGCTTTGTCTTTCGAATTGACCTATAAGGATATCTATAGTGGGATTGATAACCTCTGGAGCGTTCTGTTTACGACAGGATATCTTACTCAGCGTGGACGAAATAAGGACGGGACGTATCGTCTTGCGATTCCCAACCGCGAGATCCGGCATGTGTTTGCAGAACAGATCCAGAAGTGGTTTTTGATGAAAATCGAAGGAGGTTTGCAGGGGCTTTACAGAGCTTTCGATGTCGGCGATGCGCAAAGAGTGGAAAAATGTATTAACGATTGTCTGAAAGAATCCATTAGTTTTATGGATGGCGGTAATACCGATAAGCAGAGAGAGGCCAGTTATCATCTGATGCTTGTAGGTATGGCGCAGGGACATTCCGGCTGGATTGTGAAATCAAACAGAGAAGCGGGAAAAGGAAGAGCAGACATCATTATCATTAATCGTATGAGAAATGATGGTATCGTCATTGAAGTCAAATATACAGATAACGAAAAAAAAATGCAGGAGAAGGCAGAAGAAGCCTGTCGGCAGATCAAAGACAGGAATTATGAGGATTATTTCGTTGGATTTCGGATTCACAGGGTAGATGAGTATGGGATTGCTTTCAGTGGAAAAGAATGTAAGGTCAGGAAATGCTAAGGGAGAGATTGACGACGCCAGAACAGGATATTCCTATCCTGACTTAATTTACACAGGAAAACCGGATTCTTTCAAAATTTTTGTTTACTTTTAAACTTTAAAGTGATACTATGTTTCTTGGATTCAATGGATGTTATTGGATACATAGGTGATTGTCTTTGAACGGAGGGTATGAGATTGGCAAGAAGAGTCCGGAAAGAACATGTGATGGAGATGTATGAAGCGATCCTGAAGCTGAATTCTGTGGAGGAATGTGTAAATTTTTTTGAAGATCTGTGTTCGCCGACGGAAATATCCGCGATGGAACAGCGGTATGCGGTTGCGGATCTGTTATTAAAGAATACCGTGTATCTGGATATCCTTGAGAAGACAAAGGCGAGCACGGCCACCATCAGCCGGGTGAATCGGATGGTAAACAGCGGAACCGGCTGTCTGCCGCAGGTGATCAAGCGTGTAAACCGGGAAAATCAGGTATAATTGTTATAAATTGAACAAAATTCTCATCAAAACTTTACAGTTTCTTGTCTTGAACACGCCTTGATTCAAGGCGTGTTCTATGTTATAATCCCGATTTGAACAGATTGCTGACGAGTGTTGAAAAACACGTTTTTTAAAAGAGGAGAGGAAAAATGATATTGTACGAGAACACGAAGACGGTTTACGATCTGATCTCTCGCGCGGAAGTGGAGTACCGGGACAAGGTGTATCTGCGGTACGAAGCAAATGGGGTTGTATTTGATGTGACCTATCAGCAGTTTGCCCTTGAATGCAAGGCAATGATGGCATGGTATACGGACAGCTGCAAAAAGGCAGGACGTAAGATCAAGATCGGACTTATGGGAAGCGCCAGTCACCAGTATCTGGTGATGCTGCTGGGCGTGATGGCCGCAGGCGGTGTTGTGGTTCCTCTGGATATCCAGATGAACGTTGAGACATTTGCCGACTGTGTGAACCGTTCCGATATTGATCTTTTATTTTATGACTGGAAGCATCTCGCGCTGGTCCGGGGGATGCGGGAACAGTGCCCGAACTGTAAAGGCGTCTTTTCCATGCAGCACGGTTTTCACGTACCGTGCTTTGACAACATTATGTCCGGTTATATCGGCCGCAGCGTGGAGCCGGAGATCTCCGAGGATGATCTGGCGATGATTCTCTTTACATCCGGGACAACCGGCAGAGGAAAGGGCGTCATGCTTTCCCAGAGAAATCTGATTGATAATACATTTTCCAATACGGATGAGTATGCAAAGAATGAGGTTTATCTGAATATCCTGCCGATTCATCATGTATTCTGCATTAACGGAGACATTCTCCCGGTTATGCGATATGGCGCGACGGTCTGCTTAAACGGAGAGATGTCGCAGCTGGCGGCACATATTCAGGTATTTCAGCCGTCCGCGATCCGTATGGTTCCGATGGTGGCAAAATCCCTTTATAACCGGATCGCGCTTCTGAGCAGACAGGATCGCACGCGCTCGATCAATGAGATTCGCTCAGAAGTACTGGGAGGTCATTTGCATCGGATTATCTGCGGAGGAGGATATCTGACGCCTGAACTGGCGGCCAATTATCAGCGCCTGGGTATCTCCATCGCGCAGGGTTACGGGATGTCAGAATGTTCTCCGGTTATCTCTGCCGTAGACTGGAAGCGTCCGGATAAAGTGGCTTCAGTAGGTAAGATTGTTGACCGGTGTGAGGTACGGATTGTAGACGGAGAGATTCAGGTGAAGAGCCCGTCCGTCATGATGGGATATTACAAGGAACCGGATAAAACGGCAGAGGCGATCACAGAGGATGGGTGGCTCTGCACCGGAGATCTGGGATATGTGGATGACGAGAATTTCCTGTATCTGACCGGGCGTAAAAAGAACCTGATCATTATGAGCAACGGGGAAAATGTCGCTCCGGAGGAGATTGAGAATCTCTTTACCGATGATCAGCTGATAGAGGAGATTCTGGTATTTGGCGAAGATGATCAGATTACGGCGGAAATCTATCCGAACAATAAATATGCACAGGCAGCCGGGATTCAGGATATCCCGGGTGTGATTAATGAGATTGTCGGCAGGCATAATGACAGTCTTCCTACCTATAAGCGTATCATGAAGGTGCGTCTGCGTGATGTTCCGTTTGAGAAGACTTCTTCAAAAAAGATTATCCGCAGCCAGTACTTTACGCAGAAGAAGAAGGAAGAGGACGAGCTTGCGAAGGTGAAAAAGCCGGAGACCGAACTTCAGACCCGGATCTATCAGTGTGTGGAGGGTGTGCTTGGACATTCGCGCTTTGGTATCGATACGGATCTCTATGCGGCCGGACTTGACTCGATGGGCAGTGTGCTTTTGATCGGAGATCTGCATGATCAGATGAATGCGGAGATCACCCTGGCAGAACTGATGGAAAACGCGAGTGTGGAGAAGCTGGAAGCCTTTATCCAGAACAGCCATGACAAACCGGAGGTCGATTATACAAAGCAGGATGTCTATCCGCTGACCGGGCTTCAGACCTATTTTGCTTATGTGATGCAAGGCAATACCACCGCGAATCTGCCATTCTTCTTTAAGCTGGATCCGTCCGTGGAGCTGGAGCGTCTGAGTCAGTCGATCGGAGACCTTTGTGACGTTCATCCGGAATTAAAGGATATCATCCAGAAGGAGGATGGAGTATATAAGAACTTCCGTCATGATGAAGTCCGGGTGGAGATCCCGATTACGCGGATGAGCGATGCCGACTGGGCAAAAGAGAGAAAGACGCTATTAAAACCTTTCCTGTATAAAGACAATGAGCCGCTGTACCACATCGGAATTTATCAGACCGATTCGGCAAATTATCTGTACTTCGACGTCGCGCATATTATCGGCGACGGAATGACGATGAACGTGCTCTTTGAAGATCTGAACGCACTGTATATGGGCAAAGAGGTGAAAAAGCAGGATTATACCTATTATGAGTATATCCTGGATGAGAAAGCAAGAGAGTCGACCGGCGAGCGCCAGAGGAATATTGAGTATTTTGCAGATCTGATGAAAGATTTCCGCATTAAAAAATCGATCCTGACGCTGAAAAACAGCTATGATCTGAAAAAAGGGCATAACGCAGCGGTACATAAGAGACTTTCCGGTCTGAATAAGCGGGACGTGCTTGCATTCTGCAAGAAATACGGAGTATCCGAAAATGTCATGTTCCTGACGGCATTTAATTACTGTATCGGTATTTTCAGCAATGAGGATGATACAATCAGCACCAGTATTCACAGCGGGCGTACAGACAGCCGCTGGAACCGCCTGGCGGGACCTCTTTTCCTGACCTATTTTTACCGTTATACCCGGATCCATCATGAGACGGTGCCGCAGCTGCTGAAGCGGAGCGGGAGACAGATCATGGAGACGATGCAGTGTCATATCTCTACGCTTCATGCAGATGAGATGTTCTTCCAGTATCAGGGAGATATCCTGAATATTGATGAGATCGGCGGGGCACCGGCGGAGCGCCAGCAGATTCAGCTGGATTCGCTTCCGTTCCATCTGATGGTGATGTCTGACAGGCAGGGATATTATTATGAGCTCCGTTATTGGGAAAATCGTTTTGACGCGGAGCAGCTCAAGATCTTTATGATCTGTTATGAGACTATTGTTGAGGCAATGCTGGAGGAGCGTTCCGTGCGCCGTCTGAAAGAACATCTGCCGATTACCGTATATCCGCTTCATTATATGACAACAGCGGGACGTCTGAATGCCGAGGCCAACCATGATCTGATTGCTGATGTCGGAGCGGACGAACCGATTAAGGTTTATGTGTTCAATAAGGATTATCGTAAGCAGCCGTTTGGCGCCTGGGGCGAACTTTTTATTCTGGATCATCCGGCGTCAGGATGGATCGATAAGATCACAAATCCTTATGGAAAAGGGATTCTTTACCAGACCGGCCGCACCGCGCGGATCCTGCCGAACGGCAATATTGAGATCCTTGAGAATGCAGGACGCATGGTGATACGTGAGAGTGTACGGGGCCGGGATTTCCTGGATCTGAACAAGCTAGAATGTGCTTTGCTCGAGTATGGCGGTATCAAACGCGCAGAGGCTTATGTCAGCTACTCAGAGGCAAATCAGCTGGTTCTGTGCGCGGACGTCTACGGAGACGGTACGATTAAGGAAGAACCACTTCAGGAATATATTAAGGAAGAACTGGGCGAGACGCTTGTGCCGGCTAAGTGCAATATATATAAAGAATAGATAAAAGAAATACAAGAGACAAAAAGGTCCTGCTGAATATATGGCAGGATCTTTTTATTCCATAGGAAATGCGCCTGAGTGCGTTCTTTGTTCTTTTATGCATACGGACGGCTATGGAAATTTTGCTGCTGGCATTGTCTCTTACTCGGTCAACCTTCGGCAAACGTTTGCAATCTTTAATACTTTAAATTATTATAAATTGAAGCATTAAAATTGACTTGGATAAGAAAAAGTTGTATAGTAAATGAAACTTTTGAAAAACCCGATCATGGGGATATAAGGAGGATAATAGTTTATGAAAAAACAATTCGCATGCGCGGCGCTTGCCGTTTCCATGGTGATGATGACAGCCTGCGGCAGCTCTTCGAGCTCAACGGAGACGACCGCAGCCGTAACGGAGGCAGCGACTGAGGCTGCAGCAGGAGAAGAGAATGAGGCAGAAACAGAAGCAGAGACAGCGTCTGAGGAAGCGGCGTCTGATGTGACCTATCGGGTAGGTATCTGCCAGCTGGTGCAGCATGACGCTTTGGATGCGGCGACTCAGGGATTTCGCGATGCGCTGACAGAGGAACTGGGTGATGCTGTGGAGTTTGACGAGCAGAACGCGCAGGGCGATTCGAATACCTGCTCGACGATCATCAACAGCTTTGTATCTGCGGATGTTGATCTGATTATGGCGAACGCGACTCCGGCGCTGCAGGCGGCGCAGGCCGGTACTAATGAGATTCCGATTCTGGGAACTTCTGTTACCGAGTATGGAGTTGCGCTGGGAATCGATGATTTTGACGGCCTGGTTGGAACAAACATTTCCGGTACGTCCGATTTGGCTCCGCTCACTGAGCAGGCGGCGATGCTTCACGAACTGTTCCCGGATGCCGAAAAAGTGGGTCTGCTGTACTGTTCGGCAGAGGCAAATTCACAGTATCAGGTGGATACGGTGAAGGTTGCCCTGGAAGAACTGGGTTATACCTGTGAGTATTATGCGTTTTCTGATTCGAACGATCTGTCCACAATCTGTACGAAGGCTGCTTCTGAATCAGATGTGATCTATGTCCCGACTGACAATACGGTTGCGGCTAACACAGAGATTGTGAATAATATCTGTCAGCCGGCAGGCGTCCCGGTGATTGCCGGTGAGGAAGGGATCTGCTCAGGATGTGGTGTGGCGACTCTTTCCATCAGCTATTACGATCTGGGCGTGGCAACCGGTAAGATGGCGGCAAAGATACTGACCGGCGAGTCCAAAGTCGAGGAGATGCCGATCGAATACGCGCCTCAGTTTACCAAGAAGTATAACGTCACGATCTGTGAGGCTCTTGGCGTTGAGATTCCGGATGATTATGTTGCTATTGAGGAATAAGAATGACTAGTTTGCTGAATGCTCTGCCCGGTGCGGTGGCACAGGGCCTGATTTGGGGGATCATGGCGATCGGGGTCTATATCACGTATCGCATCCTGGATATTGCGGATCTGTCTGTGGACGGGACCCTCGGCACTGGAGGGGCAGTGTGCATCATGTTGATGCTGTCCGGTCAGAATGTGTGGGTGGCGATGCTGGGCGCGCTGATCGCCGGTATGATCGCTGGTTTTGTGACCGGCTTTTTACAGACTTTTATGGGGATACCGGCGATTCTTGCCGGTATCCTGACACAGCTTGGTCTGTATTCGATCAATTTAAAGACGATGGGTAAGGCCAATCAGGCGATCAATGTAGATAAATATGATCTGCTGATTTCTCTTCGTTTTATTAAGGGAGTATCTCTTTTTAAAAATACGATTTTTTTTGTTGCAGTGATTATTCTTTGCCTGATTATCCTGCTTTACTGGTTTTTCGGCACAGAGCTTGGATGTTCGTTGCGTGCAACCGGATGTAATGAACGCATGGCGAGAGCGCAAGGAATTAATACCGATTTGAATCGTGTACTGGGGCTGATGCTGTCGAATGGCCTGGTGGCATTTTCCGGTGCGCTGCTTGCTCAGTATCAGGGGTTCGCGGATGTCAACATGGGCCGTGGCGCGATTGTCATCGGACTGGCGGCCGTAATTATCGGAGAAGCCATTTTTGGCCGTATTTTCCACAATTTTGGCCTGACGCTTCTGGCGGTGGCGCTGGGTTCGATTATTTACTACCTGGTGCTGCAGGTAGTGATCTGGATGGGTATTGATACCGATCTGTTAAAACTCTTATCTGCTGTCGTCGTGGCGATCTTCCTGGCGATTCCGACCTGGAAATCCCGTTATCTCGATGGATTAGGAGGGAAGCGCTGATGCTGGAAGTAAAGAACATCAAAAAGACTTTTAATAAAGGGACAGTAAATGAGAAGCAGGCTCTTCGCGGTGTCAATATTTTGTTGAATGATGGTGATTTCTGTACCATTATCGGTGGCAATGGCGCCGGTAAGTCAACGTTTCTGAATGCGATTTCCGGTGTGTGGCCAGTCGATGAAGGAGAGATCCGGATCGATGGCAGGGATATTACGCGTCTTCCGGAATATAAACGGGCAGCTTTTCTGGGCCGGGTTTTTCAGGATCCGATGACAGGCACCGCGGCGACGATGGGGATCGAAGAAAATCTTGCGCTCGCGTTTCGGCGTGGAGGCAGACGGACGCTACGTGCCGGTATTACGGCGAAGGAACGGAAGTTTTATGAAGAGCAGCTGGCCAGGCTGGGATTAGGATTGCAGACGCGCATGACCAGCAAGGTGGGTCTTTTGTCCGGCGGGCAGAGACAGGCGCTGACGCTTCTGATGTCAACCCTGAAGCGGCCGAAACTGCTTTTGCTGGATGAGCATACGGCAGCTCTTGATCCGAAGACGGCCAGGAAGGTGCTGGATCTGACGAACGAGATCGTTCAGGAGCAGAAGCTGACTGCGTTGATGGTTACTCATAACATGAAAGACGCGATTCAGATGGGAAATCGCTTAATTATGATGCATGAGGGTACGATCATCTACGATGTGGCCGGGGAAGAAAAGAAAAGCCTGACGGTAGAGGATCTTCTGCGTAAGTTTGAGGAAGTCAGCGGCGAGGAATTTGCGAATGACCGGATGATGCTGGCGAGATAATTAGTAATCGTCCGTCCCTGAGAGGAAAGAATATCTTCAGAGGACCGCTCGCGCTTAGGTTTTCACGTAGCGGTACTCCATATAACGTGTCACTGGCACGTTATATGGATACTAAGGCATAAGCTCACCGGAAAATCATCCGGTTCGTTAAGTGCCGACGTGAAAAATGTCCTCTACAGATATTCTTTCCTCTCAGGGACTCTTTTACTGGCGGAGTTTTATAAAAGGATCTTTATATTACATTTTAGAGAAAAGCAGATTATGGACAGACCAAAATGAATTTTAGTCTGCCTTTTTCTTTCTGTCTGTGGTATACTGAGAGCTGATTTTCTGGAGCGATGATTATGCTCTGGATTTTACCAGGAGAGTTCCTGGTATCTCAGAAAAGTTGTTTGCTGTAGAAAGATTCATTTGTTGTCTGAATGGAATGAAAGATGAAAGGAATCCATATTATATGGGGAAACCTTTATATATCGCTGAGAAGCCCAGTGTGGCGCAGCAGTTTGCGGCGGCGTTAAAGATCTCAGGTCGACGTGCGGATGGGTATGTGGAATCGGATGCCGCAGTGGTGACCTGGTGTGTGGGGCATCTGGTTACGATGAGCTATCCGGAGGTCTATGATCCGCGGCTTAAGAGATGGAGTCTTCAGACGCTGCCGTTTCTCCCAAAGGAGTTTAAATATGAGGTGATTGGCTCGGTATCGAAGCAGTTCGGGATCGTGAAAAAACTGTTGACCAGATCGGACATTGACACGATCTATATCTGTACGGACTCCGGGCGTGAGGGAGAGTATATTTACCGGCTGGTGGATCAGATGGCCGGCGTGGATCCGCAAAAGGAACGACGGCGGGTCTGGATCGATTCACAGACGGAGGAAGAGATCCTGCGCGGGATCCGTGAGGCGAAGGACTGGAAAGAGTATGACAATCTGGCAGCTTCGGCGTATCTTCGCGCAAAGGAAGATTATCTGATGGGGATTAATTTTTCCCGTCTGATGACATTGAAATATGGACCGACGATTTCTCATTATCTGGCAAAGGACCGCACGGTGATTTCGATCGGAAGAGTTATGACCTGCGTACTGGGGATGACGGTGCGGCGTGAGCGGGAGATCCGCGATTTTGTGAAAACACCGTTTTACCGGGTAATCGGCAATTTTGAGCGTCAGGGTTCCGGACTGGATGGCGAGTGGAAGAGCGTCGAGGGATCGGAATATGATCAGTCGCCTCATCTTTATAAAGAGAACGGGTTTAAAGATCGCAGATATGCGGAAGAACTGATTGAAAAACTCGGAAAAACGGATCCTTATCATGCTGTCCTGAACCGGATTGAGAAAAAGAAGGAGACAAAGGCGCCGCCGTTATTATATAATCTGGCAGAGCTTCAGAATGACTGTTCCCGGATGTTTAAGATCAGTCCGGATGAGACGTTAAAGGTAGCGCAGGAACTCTATGAAAAGAAGCTGGTTACCTATCCGCGTACAGATGCCAGAGTACTGTCCTCGGCAGTTGCAAAGGAAATCGGGAAAAATATCGGCGGGCTGAAGAATTTTGAGCCGCTTGCCGGCTTTGCTGCGGAGGTACTCGGACAGGACGCATGGAAGAAGATCGCAGGTACCCGGTATGTCAATGATAAGCAGATTACGGATCACTATGCAATTATCCCGACCGGACAGGGATTTGGCGCGTTGCGTTCGCTCCCGCCCCTGTCGCTGAAGGTGTATGAGCTGATCGGAAGAAGATTTTTAAGCATTTTTTATCCGGCGGCTGTTTATCAGAAGTTTGCCCTGGATCTTGTCTGTGGGAAGGAACATTTCTTCGCGAATTTTAAGATTCTGAAGGAACCGGGTTATCAGAAGGTTGCGGCTGTTGGAGGGAAAAAGGATTCGGATGTCGTGGAGAATCCGGCGCTGCCCGCGATGCTGGACGGATTAAAGAAAGGGATGGAGTTTGAGATTCGTACTTTCACAGTGAAAGAGGGTGAAACGACTCCTCCTAAGCGCTATACTTCCGGTTCCATGATCCTCGCGATGGAGAATGCGGGACAGCTGATCGAAGACGAGGAACTGCGCGCGCAGATCAGGGGCAGTGGGATCGGGACATCCGCCACCAGAGCTGAGATACTGAAAAAACTGGTCAATATCAAATATCTGGCTCTGAATAAAAAGACTCAGGTGATCACGCCCACACTTCTGGGTGAACTGATTTATGAGACGGTTTTCTCTTCCATGAAGCAGATGCTGAACCCGGATCTCACCGCAAGCTGGGAGAAAGGACTGACTTATGTGGCGGAGGGGAGCATTACCCCGGAAGAATATATGGAGAAGCTGGAGTATTTTGTCCGCCGCCGGACGGTTCAGGTGATGCAGCTGCACAATGAAGCGAACCTGCAGGAGTCCTTTCATCAGGTCAGAAAATATTATGATATCAGGGATAAACGGTCATGAAGGAACCGCTTGCGGTTCCATTCATGACATTGGGATACTGCAGGGACCAGATATTTTTAACACCGACATTATTATAGAAAAGGAGAATAACGATTATGAAACAGTCACAGATGAAGATCAGCGATTTATTCAGCCTGGAGCATACGATGGCAAAGCCGCTCCTGGAGCAATATGTGTATCCGTGGGAGGTGCTTCCGCATATCAGTGAGTTTATCTATGAGCTGGGAGCAAAGCTGCCGAAAGGGGAGTATGTCAATCCGCATGAGGGTATCTGGATCCACAAGACAGCCAAGATTGCTCCGACCGCTGGTATCATCGCGCCGGTGATTATCGGCCCCTGCGCGGAGGTCCGGCACTGTGCCTATATCCGTGGAAAGGTGATTGTCGGTGCCAATGCGGTCGTCGGCAATTCGACCGAGCTTAAAAATGTAATCCTGTTTGATTATGTGCAGGTGCCGCATTATAATTATGTCGGTGATTCGATCCTCGGCTATCGCGCTCATATGGGCGCCGGTTCCATCACATCCAATGTGAAATCCGATAAAAAACTGGTGTTTATCCATGCAGAGGACGGCGATATTGAAACGGGTTTAAAGAAGATTGGCGCGATGCTCGGCGACGGTGTAGAGATCGGATGCGGGTCGGTGTTAAATCCGGGGACGATGATCGGCAGAGAGAGCATCGTATATCCGCTTTCCAGCGTGAGAGGATGTGTGGATGCGAAGTCAATCTATAAGAAGCAGGGAGAGATCACAGGGAGAGAGTAGAGGAATAAAAAGAATATCATTTCCTGAAAGAAATTCACTGACGATATGAGAAGTTACCGGTCAGTGAATTTTTTTCATGCATCGATTTATTTTGTCTCTGGAGCATAGGTAACCATCGCGTAGTCTCCCAGTTCATGAGAAACCGGAATCGTGAAATAGATCACTCCGTCTTTCTCAAAACTGAAGCTGCCAGGATAGAGTGTATTCGGATCAATACTGACCGGAAAATCTGCTTCCTTGAAGAGGCTGGTATACTGCGAGATCGAAAGACTGTTCTTTTCTTTCATCAGTTCCGATTTCGTGGAGGATGACAGAGATTCATCAAGGTTGGTAAAGTAGCAGTCATCGGAAAGTACGTAACCGGCGAGGGTATAGGCGTCTGCAAAATCATTCAGGGTAATATTTGCCGCTTTATTGAGGTCGACGGTATTGCTGCAGAAGATATTGACGGTTTCCGCCCCTTTTTTTGTTATGGTTCCCTGATAGATGATGGTGATGCGGCTTTTATCCTGAGCAAGAACCTCAGAAGTCATTGTCAGCGTGTCATCATCAGTCAGTTCATAAGCGTCCAGGATGGACCGGGCATTTTTCTGAATCAGTTCGTTGACCGCGTCGCTGGCGTCATCAAGAACCGGATACTGGACGGAGCTTTTGCCGGAAGTGCTGCTCTGGAAGCTGTAGCCGGCGTCGATGACGATCGAGGGAGCGGCTGTATCCGCGGCAGCTGAGGTTTCGGAAGCGGCTGCCGCTGTTTCTGTGGCTGCCGCCTGTGCGGCAGTCGATGACGTCTCTGTCTCCGAAGAATCCGAATTTTTTTTCTTACAGCCATTCAACAGACATACGGATGAAAGCGTAAGGATGAGAATGACTGACCATTTTCTGAATTTCTGCATAACGATCTCCTTTTCCCGTTTTCTTTTCTTAGAACGAATTTTTCATATCAATGCTGCGGATGATTGGTTCCGCAGGCAGAGAATCCTGCTTTGCAGGATTCTTTTTTATTATACTTGATAAACCGCGAAAAGTGGTGAAAAATGTCTGAATTTTTGGAAGAAAATATCTTACAAAAATTTTTGCCGAAGGGAATCTGCCCGATTCGTCCGGAGGAGTTTGAAATTTTCAGGGAAAAAGGAGAAATTTGTGGAAATATTGTAAATCGGCAGTATAATGGAAGAGAAATCCACTATACAGTACAGTCAGGAGATCATTTCTGCAAAGTCTATACCGGACAGGAACGCTTGTACTGTGAAAGGAAAACCATATACCTGAGAAGGAAGGTCAGTTAAAGATGCAAAGAAAACCATTGATTGATATGCACACGCACACTCTTGCGAGCGGCCATGCTTACAGTACGCTGAAAGAAAATATCGATGAGGCGAAACGAGTCGGGCTGAAAGTCCTGGGAACCAGCGAACACGCGAGGATGATGCCCGGAACTGCTCCGCTTCTTTATTTTCATAATTTTAAGGTGATACCGAAAGAAGTAGATGGAGTCCGGCTTTACAACGGGATCGAGGCAAATATCTATGATGAGAAGGGCAGTATTGATGTAGAAGAGCCGATTCTGGACAAGATGGATTATATCATTGCCAGCCTGCATACGCCCTGTATCAAAGATCTGGGAGTGGCCGGAAATACGGCCGCACTGATCGGCACGATGAAAAATCCCATGGTGACGGTGATCGGACATCCGGATGATAGCCGGTATCCGGTTGATGCGGATGAGCTGGCGGCTGCGGCTGTGGAATATCATACGGCGATTGAACTGAATAACGGCTCCTTAAACCCGCTTTCGAGCAGGAAGGATGGGCCGGAAAACAGCCGGCGGATCCTGGAAGCCTGTAAAAAATATAAAACGATGATACTGATGGGAACGGACAGTCATATCTGTTATGAGATCGGACGGTTCGATGCGGCGCTCGCGCTCCTGGAAGAGCTGGATTTTCCGGAAGAGCAGGTGATCAATTATGATCCGGCGCGGCTGTTTTATGTTCTTTTGCGGAAAAATCAGCATTAAGGAAGGTATATTTATAATATAGTTAAGGCCACCGGTTAAGCCAGTGGTTTTGACTCTTATGGATATGTCCGGTCCATAAGACAAAAATACCGGAAGTCTATGTATAGAAACATAAACTTCCGGTATTTTCACCCCTGCCAAGGAGTGCCGGTGGTCGGACTCGAACCGACACGATGTTGCCACCGTCAGATTTTGAGTCTGATGCGTCTGCCATTCCGCCACACCGGCATAACAAAATTATGATAGCATGATTTAGAGAAATTTTCAAGGATTTTTTATTCTTTCAGTAAATCTGGAAAATTCTGCAGTTAATCAGGGAAATCCCCGGAAGATTTTTTTACAGGAAAGTACGTCCTGTGAAATAAGCAAGGATTGAGAAAATGGATATCTTATGGTATGCTTTCATCAGGGGGCAGCAGATTTTTGTTATTCTGGCGTCAAATTGTTGTACCTTTTATTTTCTCATAAGTCAGGAGGTTTGTTATGAATTTTGCTAAGCGCGCGAAAGAAATGGCACCAGATCTTCATGAACTCTATAAAGATTTTCACAGCCATCCGGAGCTCCCCATGCAGGAGTTTCGGACGAGCAGAAAGGTTGTGGAGTTCCTTGAGAAAAATGGGATAGAGAGAATCCCGCTTGATACTCCGACTTCGGTAGCGGCGGTGATCCGGGGAGAGAAGCCGGGGAAAACAGTTGCTCTCCGGACAGAATTAGATGCTCTGCCGATCATAGAAGAGTCCGCCTGTGAATTCCCATCGCTGAATCCTGGTGTGATGCATGCCTGCGGACATGATGCACATCTGACCTGTCTTATGGGGGCGGCAAAAATGCTGGCGGAACATAAAAATGAGCTTTCCGGGCAGGTAATTCTTCTTTTTCAGGCGGCAGAGGAAAATGGCTGTGAAGCCAGGCAGATGATTGAGGCAGGGATCCTCACACAAAAGATTGACGCGTTGTTTGGCCTGCATACCAATACAGGCATCGATGCGGGGAAAGTGGCATTTATGCCCGGCGCGTCTCAGGCGAGTGCCGATGTATTCCGGATTGTGATCCGGGGGAGCGGAGGACATGGAGCTTTTCCGCATACGGCTATTGATCCGGTTATGATTGCAGGACAGATGATCAGCCAGCTGCATACGGTGGTGTCCCGTAATGTGGATCCGATGCAGACAGCAGTCCTTTCTGTCTGCCGGATGGAAGCGGGTACATCCGACAACATTATCCCGGAAGAGGCTGTATTAACCGGAACCTATCGTGCAATGGCACCGGAAGTGCGCAGATTGATCCGTGAAAGAATACAACAGATCTGTTCGGGAATTGAGACCAGCTATCAATGTCGTTGTACCGTAGAACTGCCGGAAGGATGCCCGCCGATTGTTAATGATACGGAGCTGACCAGGTTTGCCGCCGAAGCCTGTTCTCATGTTCTGGGAGAAGAGAATGTGATTGATCTGCCTCCGGCCATGGTAGGTGATGATATGGCATTTTTCCTTGAAAGGGTGCCGGGGCTTCTGGGAGCTTTGGGAGTGAGAAACGAACAGAAAGGAATCATCTACGGAAATCATACTCCGAGGTTTGCCATCGATGAGGAATGTCTCTGGGTCGGAGCAGCGGCTATGGCGCAGATGGCATGGGAATATCTGGAAAAAATTAAATAGATGAATTTTTGATAGCTAAACACCGTGTCGGATGATTTTCCGGAACGGTGTTTTATCAATTAAATTATATTCTTCATTTATCAATAAAAGACTCCGTCCGCAATCATCCTCTTGACGCAATTTATAAACTCTGCTAGAATTTTACGATAGATTGAGCGTTAACAAATTTGTGTGTGAAAGAGAGGGGTTTCCCATGCCAAAATTAAATGAAAACTATCAGAATTTAAAAGAAAGCTATCTGTTCTCGGAAATCGCGCATCGTGTCGCTGATTATACCGCAAAAAATCCGGATAAAAAGGTGATTCGCCTGGGAATCGGGGATGTCACGCTGCCGCTGGGGAGTCTGGCGATTCAGGGCCTGCATGAAGGCGTTGACGCGATGGCTTCTTCTGAGACATTTAAGGGATATGGTCCGGAGCAGGGGTATGCTTTCCTGCGTGAAGCGATTTCCGATTATTATGCCCGAAATGGCGTTTCGGTTAATGCGGAAGATATCTTTATCTCGGACGGCGCAAAGAGTGATACCGGTAATATTTCGGAACTTTTTGCCGCGGATAATGTGATTCTGATCCCGGATCCGGTATATCCGGTCTATGTTGATTCCAATATCATGAACGGAAAAAAGGTCAGCTACATAGACGCAAATGCGGATAATAATTTCCTCCCGTTGCCGGATCCGTCCGTGCATGCAGATATTATCTATATCTGCTCTCCGAACAACCCAACCGGCGCCGCTTACAATAAGGAGCAGCTGAAGATCTGGGTGGATTACGCGCTGGCTAATAACGCGGTTATCCTGTATGACGCGGCTTATGAGTGCTTTATCTCAGATCCGGAGATTCCGCACAGTATTTATGCCATCGAGGGAGCGAAAAAGTGTGCGATTGAATTCTGCTCTCTGTCCAAGACGGCCGGTTTTACCGGTACTCGCTGTGGTTATACGGTTGTGCCGAAGGATCTGGTCTTTATGGCATCGAACGGGCAGGAAATGTCACTTCATGCCATGTGGAATCGCCGTCAGTCTACGAAGTTTAACGGTACTTCGTATATTGTGCAAAAAGGCGCTGCTGCGGTATTTACCGAGGATGGCATGCGTCAGTGCCATGAAAACATCAGTTATTATAAAGAAAATGCGCGTATCATCGCGGAGACTCTCACCCGTAAAAATATCCGCTTCTTTGGCGGCGTCAATTCTCCGTACATCTGGCTGGAATGTCCGAACGGCATGGAGTCGTGGGCGTTCTTTGACTATCTGTTAAACGAGATTCAGGTGGTCGGTACGCCTGGCGCAGGCTTCGGCGAGAATGGCAGAAACTTCTTCCGTCTGACTTCCTTTGGCAACCGGGAGAATACGATTGAGGCGATGGAGCGTTTTGAAAAACTGATTAAATGATCAGGGGTATTATCTGTCGATGGCGGGATCTGTAGTCCCTGACGGTGTTTTGTGAAATAACGGAGATCAATGATGTTGGGGTCAAAAGTATTTGACCCCAATGATATTCGGGATTTTTTCGCGCTTCACGCTTACGAATCCTGATGATATATGAATTTGTATATTGCAAAATTGAAAATTATTTATAAATAACTTACGGTTTGAGAGAGGTCCTTCCGGCTGCTGTGATTAGGCAGTGGGCCTGCGTCCGGTGCAGCGTACCCGAGATCCATCGCCATAAGGATAACCTCGTCTTCCGGCAGTCCCAGTTTCTGAGCCAGCAGGTCCGGGTCCAGACAGTTGACCCAACAGCTGTCGACACCGGCATTCGCCGCGGCCAGGATCATGTGGGTTGCGACAATGGTAGCATCTTCGATCCCGGAATCCCGCTTTCCGCCGGGATAGGTATAGACATTGTCTTTGTGAAATGCGACAATCAGTACGGTCGGAGCGTTATAACGACAGGGGGTGACTTCATCAATCGTGGCCAGTCCCTCATCAGACTGAATGACATAGATTTTCTGTTCCTGCAGGTTTTTGGCTGTCGGAGCCAGTCTTCCTGCTTCCAGGATGGCGGCAAGCTGCTCCCGGGTAATCTGCCGGCCGTCATATTTTTTGCAGCTGTAACGATTTTTGATAACTTCGGTAAATTCCATGATAGTTCTCCTTTTTCTGGTTTGATCTTAAATGATTATACACCAATTTTTCAATCCCTGCACTTTACTTTTTATCCGACGTTCTTTATAATAAAATGGATTGTTTGAAAAATTTGAGGTAATACGATGCTGACATGCAAAGAAGCGGAAAAAATGGTTATGCCTTATATCGAGGACAAGCTCTCGGATGCTGACGAGGAGGCTTTTCTGCGGCATATCCATACCTGTCCGGAGTGCCGGGAGGAACTGGAGATCTATTACACGGTTTCGCTGGGATTAAAACAGCTTGATAATCAGTCAGATGAATATGATATTACCGGGGCGCTGGAAGAAAGTCTGGATCACTCATGGCTCAGAGTCCGCGGTGTAAAATTCCGGAAAATTGTCTGCTATGTCGTCGACGCGCTGGGTACGACAGGACTCCTGGTGGCGCTGGTTATGCAGATCCGGATGTGGTTACAGAGTTAAAAGGAGACGACCGTTATGGGAAAAGCAGTGCTGATCGATGGACACAGTATTTTAAACCGGGCTTTTTATGGGGTGCCGGAGCTGACCAATTCGGAGGGACTTCACACCAACGCGGTGTATGGGTTCTTCAATATTATGTTTAAAATTCTGGAAGAAGAGGGCGCGGAATATCTGGCGGTTGCTTTTGATCTGAAGGAACCGACGTTCCGGCATAAGATGTATGATGCATATAAGGGGACACGAAAGCCGATGCCGGCAGAGCTTCATGAACAGGTCGGATTGATGAAAGAGGTGCTGACGTCCATGGGCGTTCCGATCCTCAGTCTGCCGGGATATGAAGCGGATGACATCCTGGGGACGATTGCCAAAAGAATGCAGGGTGAGGGGCAGGAAGTTACGATTGTTTCCGGAGACCGGGATCTGCTGCAGCTGGCGGATGAGCATATTAAAATCTGTCTTCCTAAGACGACGAGAGCTGGGACAGAGGTGCACAACTACTATCCGGAGGACGTCAGGCGGGAATATCAGGTGAGTCCGACCGAATTTATCGATGTAAAGGCCCTGATGGGGGATTCTTCCGATAACATTCCGGGCGTCCCGTCCATCGGAGAAAAGACAGCGACCAGTCTGATCGTCAGGTATGGAAGTATAGAAAACATCCGGGAGCATCTGACGGAAGTGAAGCCGCCGCGGGCGCAGAAAGCGCTTACCGAGCATTATGACATGGCTGTGATGAGTAAGGAACTGGCGACCATCTGTCTGCAATGTCCGATCTCATTTTCGCCGGAGGATGCAAAGATTGGCAATCTTTATACGCAGGAAGCGTATCAGTATATGAAACGTCTGGAGTTTAAATCTCTCCTGACCCGGTTTGACGATGGGCAGCGGACTGCCCTTTCGGTCGAGGATCATTTCTGGACGATATCCGATCCGGAGGCGGTGCAGGAAATCTTTGAGAAAGCCGGTGCGGCGGATCGTGTCGCTTTTCAGCTCGTACAGGCGGAGGATCATGTGAGCGGGCTGTTGCTTTGCTTTGGCGAGGAAGATTGCTATCTGATACCAGCACGGGGAAGGGTGACAGGGGAGATCATCTGTGAGAAGATTATGGGGCTTGTGGATCTTGCTGCAAAAGTGGGAAAACCAATTGCGGTGCTGGATTTAAAACCTCAGCTGAAATATCTGAACCTGTCCTGGGGCAGCCCTGTCCGGGATACCGGGGTGGCCGGATACCTGCTGAATCCGCTCAAGGACACTTATGAGTATGATGATCTGGCGAGAGACTATCTGTCTTTAACTGTACCGTCGCAAAAAGATCTGCTGGGCAGACAGCGGCTCTCAGCGGCAGTGGAAGAGGAAAATGACAAGGCGGCAACCTGTGCCTGCTATATGGGATACATTGCATGGAAATCCTTTCCGGTACTGGTAAGAAAACTGGAAGAACAGGGAATGTTAAAATTGTATGAGGGAATGGAGATGCCCCTTATCTACAGCCTGTATCGGATGGAGAAAGCCGGGATCCGCACGGATCGTGAAAGTCTTAAGGCATACGGCGACCGGCTGAAGATCCGCATCGGAGAGATGGAAGCGCAGATCTACGAACTTGCGGGTGAAAAGTTTAATATTAATTCACCCAAACAGCTGGGGGTAGTTCTTTTTGAACATATGAAACTTCCACATGGCAAAAAGACGAAAACCGGGTACTCGACCGCGGCGGATGTGCTGGAAAAGCTGGCTGCGGATTATCCGATCGTCCGCATGATCCTGGATTATCGTCAATATACAAAATTAAATTCTACCTATGCAGAGGGACTTTCCGCTTTTATCGGGCCTGACGGGAGGATACACGGAACGTTTAATCAGACGATAACGGCGACTGGCAGGATCAGCAGTACGGAGCCGAATCTGCAGAATATCCCTGTCCGCATGGAACTGGGGAGAGAGATCCGCAAGGTCTTTGTACCGGAAGAGGGCTGCGTCTTTATTGACGCGGATTATTCCCAGATCGAACTGAGGATTCTGGCACATATGTCTGCAGATCCGATGCTCATTACCGCATATAAAGAAGCACAGGATATTCATGCGATCACAGCGTCGAAGGTTTTTCATACCCCGATGGAAGAGGTGACGCCGTTGCAGCGTCGCAATGCGAAGGCAGTAAATTTTGGTATCGTTTATGGCATCAGTGCATTCGGACTGAGTGAGGATCTGAGTATCAGCAGGAAAGAAGCCCTTGACTTTATTAACCAGTATTTTGAAACCTTCCCGGGGGTAAAGGCATACCTGGACCGTCAGGTGGAAGAGGGTAAGAGTAATGGGTATGTGACAACGCTCTATGGGCGCCGTCGTCCGATCCCGGAATTAAAGTCCAATAATTTCATGCAGCGTTCCTTTGGTGAACGAGTGGCAATGAATTCACCGATCCAGGGAACTGCGGCTGATATCATGAAACTTGCGATGATTGCGGTAGATCAGGAACTTGCGAGGAGAGGTTTCCGTTCACGGATCGTTCTCCAGGTACACGATGAACTGCTGATTGAAGCGGTAAAGGAGGAGAGTGAGGCGGTTCGGGAGATCCTGGAAGATAAAATGAAACACGCCGCGGAACTCCGGGTCGCGCTTGAGGTGTCGGTGGCGAGTGGAGCGAGCTGGTTTGATGCGAAATAACTGAGATGATTCTGTGATTGAAAAAGAAACGGTGGAATTGAAGAACAGTTTATGTTATACTAAATGCCGGTCTATTATCTGTCTATGCCCAGATGTGCGGGCAGATTTTTGTTGGAAAAGAGAGGTACATTTATGAATAAAAGCAACGATCAGAAGGTACGCAATCCGCAGCTGGTTATGGCGATGCGTGCAGTCAATAACAGCAACACCGCGTCCAGCAGGAGCCGGATGGCGGCAGAACTGATGAACGCCCGGCTGCTGTCTCCGATCCAGAGCGAGACGGTACTGATGGAAAAGAGCGGACCATCTCACCGAATCCGTTTTGAAGATATTACCAATACGTCCGGGGAAAAGTATTATCTCGCTTTTACGGATATGGAAGAATATGACAAATGGAATCAGGACGGTACGCATGACCGTGCGCTGATCATGACGATGGAGGACTTTGGTCATATTCTGATCCGCACGGTCAATGATTTAAAAGGTTTTGTTATCAATCCCTGCGGAGAAAATATCAGTATTTCCAAGGATCTGCTGTTATCTTTGCTTAAGCAGCGTGAGATGCGGCAGATGCAGGAAAAACAGGGAAATTAAATGAATGCCGGAAATGGAAAATCAGACATGAGTTATGCAGACAGGGAGAAAAACGGAGCAGATACCGGGAAACGTGTCATTGGCATTACCGGTGGGGTAGGCTCCGGGAAAAGTCGGATTCTATCCGTGTTAAAAACGGATTATGATGCGGAAGTGATCCAGGCAGATCAGGTAGCGGCAGAACTGGAAGAACCGGGGCAGGAAGGTTATATGCTCCTGGTTGAGCGGTTTGGAGCCAGGATTCTGGCTTTGGACGGCACCCTGGACCGCAAAACTTTTGCGGATCGGATTTTCGCGGATCCGCTGGCCCTGGCGGATGTAAACCGGATCATGCATCCGCTGACGATCTGTGAGATGAAGCGCAGAATCGGAGCTTCCGGTTCTTGCCTGGTTGCAGTGGAAGCCGCGCTCTTTGATGAGGATAGTAAAGAACTGTGCGATGAGATGTGGCTGATCGATACGGATGAGGACACCCGGATTGGCCGGCTGATGCGGGATCGTGGATATTCTTATGAAAAATGCAAAAGTATCATGAAAAATCAGCCGTCCAGAGAACAGTTTCTGGCATTATCGGATCAGGTGATCGACAATAACGGCAGTATCGAGGATATCCGACGGCAGCTGCGTGAGCGGCTGGGGAGAGATGGCGTATGAGAATGGTGAGTATTGCCAGCGGCAGCAGCGGTAATTGTATTTATATCGGTTCTGAGCGTACCCATATCCTGATTGATGCCGGAATCAGTACCAAAAGGATCGAGCAGGGGCTTCGCGATATTGGTCTTTGCGGCAGTGATCTGGATGCGGTCGTGATCACGCATGAACATTCGGATCATGTCCGGGGGTTAAGCGTTATGGCAAAGAAGTTTGAGCTTCCGATCTACGCAACCGGCGGGACGCTCGCAGAGATCCGGCATCTGAAGTATCTCGGAGAGTATCCGCAGGAGCTGCTTTGTGAGGTGATGCCGGATGTCCGTTTTGGCATTGGAGATCTGGAACTGCTTCCCTTTTCCATTGATCATGACGCGGTAAATCCAGTGGCTTACCGGGTTAAAAATGGTCGTGGGCAGGTAGCGGTCGCGACGGACATGGGGCATTATGATCAATACACGGTTGATCACCTGATGGGGCTGGACGCTGTGCTTCTGGAGGCAAATCATGATGTCAATATGCTTCTGGCCGGAAAATATCCGTACTATCTGAAACAGCGGATTCTTGGTGATCATGGGCACCTTTCCAATGAGAATGCGGGACGGCTGCTTTCCTGCATCCTGAATGATCATCTGAAGCAGATTCTGCTGGGTCATCTGAGCAAAGAAAATAACTATGAAGCGCTGGCTTATGAGACGGTTAAACTGGAAATTGATCAGGGAGACAGTCCCTACCGGGCGAAAGATTTTCCGATTACGGTTGCCGGCAGAGACCGGATGTCGGAAATCATTACGATAGAATGAGTGCAGGAGAGTGGAATATGAATAAAGTAATTATTACGGTAGTAGGTATTGACACCGTGGGCATTATTGCAAAGATCTGTACCTATCTGGCGGAAAAGCATGTAAATATTCTGGATATTTCCCAGACCATTGTTCAGGAGTATTTTAATATGATGATGATTGCGGATATTGACAAAGCTACCGTATCTTTTGGTGAGATTGCGGAAGAGATGAACCGCATTGGCGAGGAGATCGGCGTGACTATTAAGTGCCAGCGGGAAGAAATCTTCACGCGGATGCATCGGATCTGAACGTCTGATTATGATAGAAAGCAGGTTGTCAAATGTTAAATATGTTTGAAGTGATCGAGACCAATCATATGATCGAGCATGAAAACCTGGATGTGCGCACGATAACGATGGGTATCAGCCTCCTGGACTGCTGTGACAGCGATCTGGATCGATTGAATGAAAAGATTTACCGGAAAATTACAACATATGCGAAGAATCTTGTCGCTGTGGGAGAGGAGATTTCCCGGGATTTTCGTGTGCCGATTGTTAATAAGCGAATCTCAGTGACGCCGATTGCACTGGTTGGCGGCTGTGCCTGTAAGACTCCGGAAGATTTTGTAACGATTGCAAAGACACTGGATCGCGCAGCAAAAGAAGTGGGCGTTAATTTTATCGGCGGATATACGGCATTGGTATCCAAGGGAATGACTCCGGCGGAGGAGAATCTTATCCTTTCGATCCCGCAGGCTCTGGCGTCAACAGAGCGGGTGTGCAGTTCGGTCAATGTCGGTTCGACGAAGACAGGTTTGAATATGGATGCGGTCAGCCTGATGGGTCGTATGGTACATGAGACGGCAGCTGCGACCAAGGATCAGGATTCCATCGGCTGTGCCAAGCTGGTCGTATTTTGCAATGCGCCGGATGATAATCCTTTCATGGCAGGGGCTTTTCACGGGGTGACTGAGGCCGACGCTGTGATCCATGTCGGAGTCAGCGGACCCGGCGTAGTGAAGGTTGCGCTCGAAGCGGCCCGGGGAGAGAATTTTGAAGTGCTCTGTGAGACAATCAAAAAGACTGCGTTTAAGATCACACGGGTTGGTCAGCTGGTTGCCCAGGAGGCGTCAAAGCGCCTGGGGGTTCCGTTTGGAATTATCGACTTGTCGCTCGCGCCGACTCCGGCAGTGGGAGACAGCGTTGCGGAGATCCTGGAGGAAATCGGTCTTGAGAAAGTTGGCGCTCCGGGAACGACGGCGGCTCTTGCGATGTTAAATGATCAGGTCAAGAAGGGCGGCATCATGGCGTCCTCATATGTGGGCGGTTTAAGCGGTGCGTTTATTCCGGTTAGTGAAGACCAGGGAATGATTGATGCAGTCTCGTGCGGTGCGCTTACCATTGAGAAACTGGAAGCGATGACCTGTGTCTGTTCCGTAGGACTTGATATGATTGCGATTCCCGGAGATACCCCGTCTACTTCGATCGCGGGAATTATCGCCGATGAAGCGGCAATCGGCATGATCAATCAGAAAACGACTGCGGTGCGCGTGATTCCCGTGATCGGTAAGAGCGTGGGAGAGAGCGCTGAGTTTGGCGGATTACTGGGATACGCTCCGATTATTCCGGTTAATACCTGTTCCTGTGAGAAGTTTGTCACACGCGGAGGCAGGATCCCGGCGCCGGTTCACAGCTTTAAAAACTAAATTACAATGACAGATTTTGTGTATTCATTTGGCATTCGTTTTCCGCATTTGGCGAAAACGAGCGATTGATACAGATGGGATGCAAAGAGATCCTTTTCCAAAATCTTCAGGCCGTCGGCGTCCAGACAGGTTCGGGCGTCGGCGGTTTTTGTGATCAATGGTAAGGAACAGGAGTGCTTCAGTTCGGTAAGCAGGGAAGCAGAGGATCTGCGAAAGCCCAGGATACGGATATAAGGGATATAGTCCATCTGTTTGGCGAGAGTGACGGAATCTCTGGTAATCCCCAGAACCAGATGCAGCAGAGCCCGGCTGATCCGTGCGTAAGTGAATGACTTTGTTTTCAACTGCTCCACTCGCCCGTGAAAAGACGTAAAATCCAGCAGATGATGAGAAAGCCTTGACGCGAGTTCCGGAGAGAAGTCCGAAAAGTCTGCAAAATCGATTCGTTTTTCTGACAGAGATAACAGCTTCGCGTTTAATATGGCAGTGATGTCATCCGGGAAAACCGGTGTCAGGTTCTGTAGTTGTTTGCAGCAGTCGGCAGATAAGCGAGTGTCTTTCAGGGCTTCGGACGGGCGGAACATAAGATTATTATAATAATCGAAATAATCAATATCACCGGAAGCGATAGCTTTTCGCAGCGCCAAAGCAGAAGGGAATCCTTTTTCAACGTCCGGTCTGCTTTCATGGTAATCCTGTCCGGTCCGGCGGATGGTAAGTGGAGTGATCCGGCTGTTCCGGCGGCGCAGTGCTTTCAGGTATTCGATTGCAAGGATGTTATTGGGAGACGAACATAAAGTATTTGCGACAGACGTAGTGACAGATCCGGACGTTGTTTCGGGGTCTGCGTTCCGGAGAGCGGGGAATGCGGCGGCGAGTGCCTGCGCCTGCGCTTTTGGATAGGAATTGCCGGATCTTAAACTCATTTGCAGAATCTCTTTCAGGGAAGATGGCTCTGCAAGGAGAATATCGGCGGCCATGGTCAGTGCGGTGAGATCACCGGCTTCACTGCCGAAACAGAGACCATCTACCATGCCGAGATGATCAAAGAGCGATACACCGGCGGCAGCGAAATCTTCTGCGCCTGCGGTTGAAAAACAGACAGGAAGCTCCAGTACCAGATCAGCGCCAGCACGCAGGACAGTCTCGGTACGGGTGTATTTGTCATAAATCGCAGGTTCTCCGCGCTGGACAAAGTCACCGCTCATGGCGATGATGACAGACTTCGCGTCGAAACGACGGCGGATTTCCTGGATCTGATAGAGATGTCCTCCGTGAAACGGGTTGTATTCGGCAATGATTCCGACTGTGCGCATAGAATAAGAAATATCCTTTCTGAATAAATTCTGCTTCATTATAATATAAATATAGAATTTCGCAAAGTGAAATTCTCGCGCCGTTGCTGAGTGCCAGTGGCACTCGATTAGCAACGACCGAAGCGGAGCGTAGACGCGGTCGCTTCAGCGACATAATTCCCTACGCGCGAGTGCGCATCCCGCCCGGAGGGCTTTTTGTTCTATAGGACGTATTTTCCTATGGAATAAAAAGAGCGCCTGTTTAAGCAGGCGCTCTCTGATAATTATTTGATTTTTGCTGAATTCGCAGATTAGTCAGCCAGAGCTGCTGTGATGATAGCCATCGAATAAACTTCGTCAGCGTTGCAGCCGCGGGACAGATCGTTGATCGGAGCATTCAGACCAAGAAGAATCGGACCATAGGCGTCAAAGTTACCGAGACGCTGTGCGATCTTATATCCGATGTTACCTGCGTTGATATCCGGGAATACAAATACATTTGCGTAACCGGCTACCGGGTTGCCCGGACATTTGGTGCGGGCTACACGTGGAGATACTGCAGCGTCAAACTGCAGTTCACCTTCGATCAGAAGGTCTGGTCTCAGAGCTTTTGCTTTGGCAGCTGCGTTACGCATCTTATCTACATCCTCACCCTTACCGGAACCAAGAGTAGAATAGCTCAGGAAAGCAATCTTCGGATCGATACCAAAGATCTTGCCGCACTCTGCCGTGCCGATCGCGATCTCTGCCAGATCATCTTCGTTTGGTTTGAGGTTGATTGCGCAGTCACCCATTGCCAGAACCTCGCGCTCACCGGTTGCGGAAGGACGTACCATGATGAAGCAGGAGCTTACGATATTGTAGCCAGGTTTTGTCTTGATGATCTGCAGTGCAGGACGGACGGTATCAGTGGTAGAGTAGGTAGCGCCGCCAAGCAGAGCATCTGCGATGCCCATCTTAACCAGCATAGTCCCGAAATAATTGCCATGAGCCAGTATCTTGCGCGCTTCATCCGGCTGCATATTTTTGCTCTTGCGGATTTCGCACAGGAGGGAAACCATTTCCTCCATACGATCAAAGTTGTCCGGGTCGATAATCTGTGCGCCTCTGATATTATAACCGTATTCTTCTGCGGCATTCTGAACAGCCTCTTCGTTGCCGACCAGGATCGGAGTCAGGAAATTACTTGCCAGAAGACGGGAAGCCGCCTCCAGGATACGCTCATCTGTACCCTCGGTAAAGACAATTTTTTTCGGATCCTTTTTCAGCTTGTTGATCATCATGCCGAAGCCTTGCATCTGGTTTGCCATAATAATTATCCTCCATTCATTATACAGTGAAATTTTCTAGTTCTATTTTATCTGATTTTACGAATATTTCAACCTGTTTTTTGTATAAAAAGCTGTACAGAAGAATTCGGTATCAGGAAAAATACAATATTTTGCAAAAAAATTACTTGTTTCTCATCGGCGGTATGTATATAATTAGATAAGAGAAAAAATGCGGCGCCTGACAGATCTGCAAGCCGGGGAGAAGGCGGTCGGGTACAGCCGTTCAGGAAAGGGGTAAACCATGAAAATTTTAGTTATTAACTGTGGAAGTTCTTCTCTGAAGTATCAGGTTATCGATATGGATGATGAGAGCGTAATCGCGAAAGGTCTCTGCGAGCGTATCGGTATTGAGGGCTCTGAGCTGACCCATAAGCCGACCGGAAAGGCAAATTATGTAGTTCAGGAGCCGATGCCGGATCATACAACAGCAATTAAGCTGGTTATGGACGCACTGGTAGATCCGGAGCATGGTGTGATGAAGAGTACCGACGAGATCTCCGCAATCGGACATCGTGTGGTACACGGCGGTACTTACTACAGTTCTTCTGTACTGGTGGACGAGCAGGTTAAGAAAGTAATTAAGGATTGCTATGACCTAGCACCGCTTCACAATCCGGCAAATCTGACCGGTATCGAAGCCTGCGAAGCAGCAATGCCAGGCAAACCCAATGTTGTGGTTTGGGATACTGCTTTTGGTATGTCGATGGAGCCAAAGGCTTATCTGTATGCAATCCCATATGAGTATTATGAGAAGTACGGCCTTCGCCGTTATGGGTTCCACGGTGCCAGCCATGCGTTCGTATCCGGCGAAGTAATTAAGATGGCAAACCTGGATCCGAAGACCGCGAAAGTGATTGTCTGCCATCTGGGCAACGGTGCAAGCATTTCTGCTTCGATCGGTGGTAAGTGCGTAGATACCTCTATGGGTCTGACACCTCTGGAAGGTCTGATCATGGGAACCAGAAGCGGCAGCCTTGATCCAGCGATTGTTCAGTTCATCTGCAACAAAGAAGGTAAAGATGTCAATGAAGTTATTAATATTCTGAACAAGAAATCCGGTATCCTTGGTTTGAGCGGTGGTGTCTCCAGCGATTTCCGTGACATCGAGGCAGGAGCTGCAGAAGGCAATGAACTTTGTAAGTCTGCGCTTGAGGCTTATGTTCTGCGTGTTGCAAGATACGTCGGCGCTTATGTTGCAGAAATGAACGGTGTTGACGCAATTGCGTTTACAGCAGGCGTAGGAGAAAACGACAAGAGTACCAGAAAGGCTGTCTGCGAGTATCTTGGTTATCTCGGCATCCAGATCGATGACGAGGCAAATGACTGCAGAGGTGAGAATCGTGTGATCTCCACAGCTGATTCCAAGGTAAAGGTAATCCTGCTTCCGACCAATGAGGAGCTTTACATTGCGCGCGAGACGAAGGCAATCGTTGAGGGTTAATCCCTGATTGACCGGGGAGTTGAATATTCGACTCAAAAATTTCTGATAAAAATT
>JAJQAC010000067.1 GCA_021204025.1 Clostridiales bacterium
TATCGCCGTCATCGGGTTTTTATCAAATCCGGGAACGGTACGTATCAGTTCAAGCTATATCGATTTTGCGACGGATGCGTGTGACATGCGGTTCAGCTTGCGAGCCGATTTGATATCTGATATAATCCTTGCTAGCGGGATAAGCCATATTTTCAGAAGGGAGGTAATAGAATATGAAATGTTTAAAAAGTCAGGAAATGCGTAAACTTGCCCCAGAGGTGGATCCTCTCCGGCTGGGGACCGGCTGGAAGCCGGAGGATCTGTCCAAACCGCAGATCTTTATCGAGAGTACCTATGGTGACAGCCATCCGGGCAGCGGCCATCTGAATATCCTGGTGGAAGAGGTCCGGAAGGGGATCTACGAGGCCGGGGGATACGGTGCAAGATATTACTGTACAGATATCTGTGACGGCGAGAGCCAGGGGACGGACGGGATCAATTTCAGTCTGGCGAGCCGTGAGATGATCGCGAATATGATCGAGATTCAGGAAAATGCCACTCCGTTTGACGCCGGCGTTTATCTGGCGAGCTGTGACAAGGGGATGCCGGGTAATCTGATGGGACTGTGCCGTGTGAATATCCCGGCGGTAGTGGTGCCCGGCGGCACGATGAACGCGGGACCGGACATGCTGACGCTGGAGCAGCTTGGTATGTACAGCGCGGGTTTTGAGAGAGGCGAGATCAGTGAAGAAAAGCTGGACTGGGCAAAGCAGAATGCCTGCCCGAGCTGCGGCGCCTGCTCCTTTATCGGAACGGCTTCGACGATGCAGATCATGGCGGAGGCTCTGGGTCTGGCGCTGCCGGGAAGCGCGCTGATGCCGGCGACCAGCCCGGATCTGCTGGCATTTGCCAGAGAAGCGGGGCGGCAGGCGGTGAAGCTGGCGCAGATGGAACACATGCGTCCGGGCGATATCGTGACGATGGACAGTTTCGAAAACGCGATCATGGTGCATGCGGCGATATCAGGGAGCACGAACTGTCTGCTGCATCTGCCGGCGATTGCCCATGAGCTGGGGATCGAGATTACCGGTGATACGTTTGACAGGCTGCACCGCAACGCGAGGTATCTCCTGGATCTGCGTCCGGCGGGGAGATGGCCGGCGGAGTGCTTCTATTATGCGGGCGGCGTTCCGGCGATCATGGAGGAGATCCGGGAATGTCTGCATCTGGATGTGATGACAGTGACCGGTAAGACTCTGGGAGAGAATCTGGCGGAGCTGAAAGCAAATGGTTTTTATGAGCGCTGCGATGGGTGGCTTCAGGAATTTAACCGTCGCTATGGCGTATCGCTGACGAGAGAGGATATCATCCGTCATTATGACAAGCCGATCGGGACGGACGGAAGCATTGCCGTGCTGAGAGGAAATCTGGCTCCGGAGGGAGCGGTTATCAAACACACGGCCTGCCCGAAGGAGATGTTTCAGGCGGTGCTTCGCGCGAGACCCTTTGACAGTGAGGAGGAATGCCTGGACGCGGTGCTGAAACATAAGGTGGAAAAAGGCGACGCGGTCTTTATCCGCTACGAGGGACCAAAGGCAAGCGGCATGCCGGAGATGTTTTATACCTCGGAGGCGATCAGCAGCGATAAGGAACTGGGACGCAGCATTGCGCTGATCACGGACGGCCGTTTTTCCGGCGCGTCTACCGGGCCGGTGATCGGTCACTGCAGTCCGGAGGCCGCCGATGGAGGACCGATTGCGCTGGTAGAAGAAGACGATCTGATCGAGATCGACGTTCTGGGGAGAAAGCTCAATATCATAGGCGTCCGTGGAGAGAGAAAGACGCCGGAGGAGATGGATGAGATACTGGCGGAACGCAGGAAAAACTGGAAACCCAGAGAACGTCGGTATCAAAAAGGCGTCCTGCGGCTGTTTAGTGAACACGCGGCAAGTCCGATGAAAGGCGCGTATCTGGAATATTAAGGATGGAAAAGCACTCGATGATTATGGTATCGAGTGCTTTCCTTTGATAGGGTGAGGAAGAGAAAATGAGCGAGATCATCAAAGAGATCCGACAGCGGCTGTTTGCGCTTCAGGATATGCAGTACCGGGATTTTCAGAGCAGGCTGATGCCGACCGTCGCAAAAGAGACGGTCATCGGCGTGCGGATGCCAGAACTGCGCCGACTGGCAAAAGAACTGTCCGCGAGAGAAGACATCAAAGAATTTCTGGAAGATCTTCCTCATGGTTATTATGAAGAAAATAATCTGCACGGGTTTCTGATCATGCAGGAGCGCGATTACACACGTTGTATCGAGAAGCTGGAAATCTTTCTTCCCTGTATCGATAACTGGGCAACCTGCGATCTGCTCAGACCAAAGATATTTCAGAAAAATCTGCAGGAACTCATTCAGAAGATTCCAGGCTGGCTGGGGTCAGAGCATCCCTATATCATTCGCTTCGGGATAGAGATGCTCATGGTATACTATCTGGATGAGGCATTCTCGCCGGAATATCCGGAGTGGGTGGCCGGGCTGAGTCAGAAGAAAAGCTCTCAATCGGTTACTGTGAATTTGCTTTTTGAGCATGCCAATCATGTAGTCCCTGATCGCGGAGAAAGTCCGCAGAGGACATTTTTTACGTCGGCACTTGGTGAGCCGGATGGTTTTCCGGCGAACTTAGTACCGCTACGTGAAAACCTAAGTGCGAACGGTCCTCGGAGGACTTTCTCCGCGATCAGGGACGGACGATTTGTCAATAATACACCTGATGACAGGCGATACTATGTCAACATGATGATCGCCTGGTATTTCGCAACCGCGTTGGCAAAGCAGTATGAAACCACGCTTCCCTACATAGAAAATCATGTGCTCGATACCTGGACTCACAATAAAACGATTCAGAAAGCAATCGAGAGTGATCGGATCAGCGAAGAACATAAGGCATATCTGAGAACGCTGCGGGTCAGGCGTGCCCTTCCTTAAAATAGGTGATCATTTCCTGCGTCAGACTGGCGTGATTGGGATCATTGACAGGGACATTTTCACGCTCAAACCATTGCGCGAGCGCGAGCTCGTCTTCCTGCAGGCGGATGGCATCTTCCTCTTCCAGGTCACAGTAAAACCCGGCGAGCAGAGTATCCGTGAAGGACCACGGCTGGCTCTTATAATAGCGGATATTATTGACCTTAAGGCCAACCTCCTCCATGACCTCCCGCCGGATGGTATCCTCGAGAGATTCACCGATCTCACAGAAGCCGGCGACCAGGGCATAATTGGTAAATTCGCGGTGCGCATATTTGGTCAGAAGGAGTTTGTTCTGGTGAGTCACGCCGATGATGACGGCCGGACAGATCTTGGGGTACTCCATCTGATGACAGTGATCACAGTACATCATGCGCTCTTTCGTGTCCTGGCGCATACGGGAACCACAGCGGCCGCAGAAACGCCGGCTGGCATACCACTGCGCGAGCTGATGTCCCGTGATTCCGGCAAAGGCCAGATAACGCGGAGCCGCTCCGCGGAAATCCCGGATACTGATCATTTCTCCCCGCAGAGAATCGGGAATATTCAGCTCGTTGATCAGATAAAAATGGTCGTCATCGATTGAAAAAAGGTAGGTATAATCCCGGAAGATCTGAGGATTTGCTCCTTCCAGATCCTGAAAGCGGGGAAAAGTAATCTGATCCCCCTGCCGGATAACGAGAGCCTTGCGGTTATTATAATAAAGGACATAACTGTCGGCAGATGGCGGTGTGGGGCGGTATGCATTGTCATAATGATGGTTTCCAATATCCTGAATCATCGTAGTCAGACCTCCTGAAGTGTGATGGTAAAATACAAAATATGGTTATTTTTGCACGAAAATAAGCCATATGGTATCTGTGTATAGTGGATGCTTAAGTAAATGTTAATATAGTTACTTAATATATATGCCAATAAAGTAGTCCCTGAGAGGAAACATATCCGCAGAGGACATTTTTCACGTCTACGTGAAAACCAGAGTGCAAACGGTCCTCGGAGGATATGTTTCCTCTCAGGGACGGGCGATTCATCAATATTATAGCCGATTTTGAAATATAAAGAAAGCAAATATTGCGTGATGCGGCAGAATCAAAGAGGCAGAATCAAAGCAACAAAACGAAAACCGCTTGACAGCCCGGAAAGAGATGTGTTACGATAAACCGACAAGAAAAGTAGGTTTAACAAGGAGCGGTGATAACAATGAAAATTCGAGATATTCTTGCGGAAGGAAAGGTTACTCTCTCCTTTGAAGTCTTTCCACCTAAGACAGCGGACAAATTTGATTCCGTAGAGATGGCGGCTCGTGAGATAGCGAAACTTGATCCGTCATTTATGAGTATTACTTATGGCGCGGGCGGCGGGACGAGCGATTATACCGTGCAGATCGCGAAGATGATTCAGGAGCAGGGCGTGACTCCGCTCGCCCATGTGACCTGTTATTCATCGACGAGAGAAAAGGTACATCATGTTCTGGATGAGCTAAAGGAAAATCATATCGAAAATATCCTGGCATTGCGCGGCGATATTCCGGAGGGCGGGCAGACACCGGGAGTGTACCATCACGCGTCTGAGCTGATTCATGAGATCCGTTCGCAGGGAGATTTCTGTATCGGGGCGGCCTGTTATCCGGAGGGGCATCCCGAAGCGCCGAGCAAGGCGGTAGATATTGGATATCTGAAGGAAAAGGTTGACGCGGGCTGTGATTTTGCGACGACACAGATGTTTTTTGACAACAGTATTTATTACAGCTATGTATGCCGGGTTTTGCAAAAGGGCATCACGGTGCCGATTATCGCCGGGATCATGCCGATTACGACCAAAGCGCAGGTGAAACGCGCGGTTCAGCTCTCCGGCAGTGTTATGCCGTCGAGATTCCTTTCTCTGGTTGATAAGTTTGGAGATAATCCTAAGGCGATGAAGCAGGCCGGCATTGCCTACGCCACGGACCAGATCATCGATCTGCTGGCAAACGGCGTGAGGGGAATTCATATTTATTCTATGAATAAACCGGATGTAGCGGCAAAGATTTATGAGAATCTGTCGGAAATGATTCAGTGAAAATGATGAATCAGTGATAAACAAGCAAAAAGAAGGGTACGGAGCGGTCATCTGATCCTGTGGCTGTTCGTACCCTTTTCTGATTTGTTATAGGATCCGGCAGGCTATGCAGGTCATCCGGCTGCCGGTAACAGATCCGGACGCTATGCATGGAGAGGCGGATGATAGTTTTTGCAGCTGACGATTACTCGCTTACAAGATCACGGTCCAGCACGGCGTCCAGATATGCCTTCTGTTCTTCTGTCAGCGGAGAGAATGGTCGTCTCGCCTCGCCAACCGGGATGCCCTGACGTCCCAGCTCGTATTTAATAGCGGGGATCAGGCCCACGCGGCACATGGCCTCCATACAGTTATTGGCTTTATGCTGGAGTTCCAGCGCCTGTGCGCGGTTCCCTTCTTCAAAGAGCGTAAAGATCTTTTTGTAATGGGGCAGCATCATATTGAACGTGCTGCCGATCGATCCGATGGAGCCGAGCGCCTGTGCGGCGATCATGGTCTCATCATAGCCGTCAAAAGCGATCAGATCCGGATTCAGATTGAGGATGCGCTCCATCTGAAAGAGGTTATAGTTCGTCTGCTTTACACCAAGGATGGCTCCGCTGCGGAAAAGTTCACAGTAATCCGGATTGGCGACGTCAAATTCCCTGTGAGTGTTGCCAGGGAAATTGTAGATCAGAACCGGTGCCCCCGCGGCTTCGGCGATGTCATAGTAATAGCGGCAGATCTCTCTGGAGGAAAAGCCGTAGTAGAAGGGAGCGGTGGCGGCGACAAAATCAAACCCCATTCCCATGGCGGCCCTGGTATAGCGAACCGCCTCATCCGTGCCGATCGCGCCGACATGGGCGATCAGGTTCGTCTGCCCGGCAAAGGCGGAGGCCGCTTCAAATACCTAGATGCGTTCGGCTTCCGTCAGCAGGAAACATTCGCCGCTGCTGCCGCCGACAAAAAATCCGGCCGCTCCTTCTTCTATATTGCGCCGCATAACAGTCTGCAGGGCAGTTCCGTTCACTCGTCCTTCTCCGTCATAGGGAGTAATACTGGCGGAGTAGATGCCGCCCAGTTGTTCTTTTGTTTTCATATACAGGTCTCCTTTATTTGAAATCTTACTGGTTTATTTTGCAGTCATTGCATCAGAAAACATCGTTGGCGAGCTCATTATATCATATTCCGGAAAGTTTGTGGAAAATTTATGCCTGCGTGCGGGATCATGGGCAGGATAGATGCGCCTGCGAGGATATCATCCCACACTTGCAAACCATTTTGCGCAATGGTATAATGAACACCGAAAAATAAAAGAGACAGGAGACCAGTGATGAAAAATCCGGAAATTACAATTACGATGGAAAACGGCGGTGTGATCCGTGCGGAATTATATCCTCAGATCGCGCCAAATACAGTCAATAACTTTATCAGCCTGGCAAAAAAAGGCTTTTATGACGGCCTGATTTTTCACAGAGTGATTAAAGGTTTTATGATTCAGGGCGGTGACCCGGACGGTGTCGGCACCGGCGGACCGGGATATTCGATCAAAGGAGAGTTTGCGCAGAACGGTTTCCCGAATGAGTTAAAGCATACGGCAGGCGTACTGTCGATGGCGAGATCAATGATGCCGAACTCGGCGGGATCCCAGTTCTTTATTATGCATCAGGATTTTCCACATCTGGACGGCGCTTACGCGGCGTTTGGCATGGTAATCGAGGGGATGGACGTTGTGAATCAGATCGCACAGACGCGCACGGACTGGAATGATCGCCCGTTAAAGGAACAGAAAATCAAAAGCATGACGGTAGATACGTTTGGCGAGGAGTACGACGAGCCAAAGAAGTGCTGAGCCGGAGCAGTGTGCTTTGGCAGGCAGCCTGATTGCTAAAAAGGGATCTTTATCTTTATGACTTACGAAAAAGTTATCCTGATTGACGGGGCAGAGTACCCGGTGACAATTTCAGATGATCCGGAAACCCTCCTGGCAGCGGAAACTGCCGGGAGGGTTATTATCGGTTTGCAGCAAAAAGATGATTGTCAGCTGCGGCTCCCGGCAGATTATATCATAGAAGTGCCGCATGTGAGCGAACGAGGCACGGGGGATGAAAACGGAGAGGATGCGGCGGGAGATCATAGCCGGGAGGATTGGCCGGACGATACCTGGCTGGAGCGGGTGGTGAGACGAAAGTATGGTCTGCCGTGGGAAATTGCCCGCACCGAACGGCTGGTCATCCGTGAGTTTACGGTTGCGGATCTGCCCTGGGTCATTCGCGATCCGGAAGATACAGGGGAGGATCAGATCTTTCAGGACGCTGTGAGTCTGAAAGCATATATTCAAAGTCAATATATGTTTTTTGAATGCGGGATGTGGGCGCTCATCCGACAGTCGGATGGACAGTTGATTGGGATGGCCGGTGTTGTCCCGGAGGAATTCGAGGAAGATTTGGGAGAGAAAACCGATAAAGAGCAGTGGAAAAAAGAGTGTACAGAAAAAGAGTATGCAGAGAAAACAGAAACCGAGAAACCGGTTTATGAGCTGGGGTATCACATTTACACGCCTTACCGGCGCCAGGGTTACGCAAAAGAAGCCTGTCTCCGTCTCCTGAAACTTGTAAAGGAGGAGTACGGTGGGCAGGCAGTTGCATATGTATGGCCGGATAATATTGCGTCTGTCAGTCTGTTAGAGTCTATTGGGTTTCGCGTTCATCAAAGATGTAGCGGATCAGGGAAACTGCGTTATCGACATGCTGCGAATTGGTGATAATGCCAAGGAGAGGCGGTTCCTGAGTGAGACCGGAGCGCATGACAAAATCGGTTCCGCTGATGTCAACCGCGCAGACGTATTCATTGCCGTCCGGGTTGGTACAGGTCCAGAAGCGGTCCGAGATCCGGGAGACAAGTTCTTCGTCGAGTAACTCCGACAGATCCAGAAAGGCGCCGCTTTCGCCGTAATGTTCCATATTTTCCGTGTCGCAGATCAGGACATCCAGTTCTCTGGCTGATATCAGGGCAACGATTTTCTGGAGATTGGCAATGCTGTATTCGGTGGCCTGCTCTCCATAATAGATATAGGAGAGCTCTGCGGTGACCAGATCCTTTTTGCCGAGACCCAGCCAGGCGGGGAAATCCTCATCGACTACGCTTAAGTCAACCGCCTGATCGGAAAAGCTGTTGACATAGATCACATGGAGCGCAGTCGTAAATGTGGAGTGGTACAGGACGCCGGCGGCGCTGTACAGGAGAAAAAGCACAATGCAGATGACGCCGATATGAAATTTATAATAAGAAGCGATATACCAGACCCGGTCCTTTCCGCTCATGAGTTTTAATTTATTCCATTCTTGTGTAACTTTTTCGGTAAATTTCATTCATATCCTCCTGAGAAAAGTGTCACAGGTATTATAGCACAAATGATAACATTCTGTGAATTGCTTTTTAGAAATTGCTTTTTGGAGTGGAATTCGTTATAATAGCAGAATGACTGAAAAAGGAGAGGTACTCATGTTACAGGAGTTCTTTAATTATGATAATCCGGTATGGCGGTTTATCGGCAAGTTTTTTGATATTTTTTTGCTGAATATTTTATGGATGGTCTGTTGTATCCTGGTTGTTACGGCCGGGGCGGCTACCACGGCTGTCTATTATGTTACCATGAAGCTGGTGCGTGACGAGGACGGTTCGACGATCCGGCAGTATTTTAAGTCTTTTAAGGAGAATTTTAAACAGGCGACGGCGATCTGGCTGATCCTGCTGGCGGTTCTGGCTGTTATTGGGTTTGACCTGTATTTTGCGGTGATGCTGCCCAGCGAGACGCCTTACCGTACGGTGATGATGGCAGTGTTCGTAGGGTTTGCGGTGATCTGGAGTGCGATTTCTCTGTATGTCGCGCCGCTCCAGGCGACCTTTTATAATCCGGTAAAAAGAACGATATTTAACGCTTTTTTTATCAGTATCCGACATTTTCCGGCGACTCTGGGAATGCTGGTTATCGACTGGGCGATCCCGCTGACGGCATTTATGGCGGCGGCGTTTTTACAGCCGGTAATTTTTATTTTTGGTTTTCCGCTGGTGGCATTTTTAAACTCGTTTGTGATGGTTGGTATTTTTCAGCGTTATATGCCGAAGGAAAATCA
The DNA here is from genome assembly GCA_021204025.1 of Clostridiales bacterium. GTDB lineage: Bacteria > Bacillota > Clostridia > Lachnospirales > Lachnospiraceae > Brotaphodocola. The sequence continues at coordinate 9,136 of JAJQAC010000067.1, forward strand.
TGAAGAACAAGAAGATCAGGAGGAAGTTTGATTGAGGTACAGACTGCAGCGTGCGGTCTGCCGGTGTCTGATTGTACTGCAGATACTTGGCGTGACCGCTGTTCCGACTTATGCGAAGCCTGCGTGGCCGTCGGATACGGGCATCCAGGCAGAGGCCGGGATTGTCATTGACGCGGATTCCGGCGCAGTGCTTTTCGGGCAGAATATTCACAATACTTATTATCCGGCCAGCATTACGAAACTGCTGACTGCGCTGATCGTTCTGGAGCACTGCAGCCTGGACGAGACGGTTGAGTATACCAGTCACGCGCTTCTCAGCGTGGAGGCTGATAGTGGCAATAAATTAAGTCTCAGGGAGGGGGATACCCTGACCGTTGAGGATTCTCTGTATGCGCTTCTGTTGATCTCCGTGAATCAGTGTGCCAATGGTCTGGCAGAGCATACAGCGGGAAGTATGTCCGCCTTTGTGGACCTGATGAATGAGAAGGTCGCAGAGCTTGGGCTGACGGAGAGCCATTTTGAAAATCCATCCGGATTAAACGGTGAGACACAGTATGTGTCGGCATATGATATGGCAATGATTGCCAGGGCCGCGTTTGCCAATGAAGATCTGCTGCGGATCAGTTCAACGATTTCCTATAAGATCGGACCGACGCAGCTTTTCCCGGACGGGCAATCCTTTCGCAATGAACACCGGCTGATATATACGACGGATACGACGAGCCCGTATTATTGCCCGGAGGCGGTCGCCGGCAAGACAGGGTATCTGATTGCGGCGGGCAATACGCTGGTTACCTATGGGGAGCGGGATGGACGTCATGTCATATCTGTGATTTTAAAAGGGCAGCCAAGGCAGTATTTTGTCGATGGCAAGGAACTGCTGCTTTTTGGCCTGGATCGTTTCCAGAATATCAATATCGCGGAAAACGAGACGCGTTATGCGTCTGGTTTTGGGAAAGCGACGCTTAGTGATGTGTGGGAGGCCTACCCGGATCTTTATGTGGACGCTGACAGCGTAATGACGCTGCCAAAGGGCGCGTCTTTTGAGGATGCAGAAGTGGCAGTGCGGGAAGAACTGGGGGAGGATGCGCCTCTGGGAGCGGTAGCGCAGCTGATTTATACTTATAATGACAGGCAGGTGGGCAGCGCGTGGCTGATGACAGACGGAACCGTGGTGCAGGTAGGCGCGCATGAAGCGGGATCGAATCCTGAAAACGGAGAAGACAGTCAGAGTGGATGGAGCTTTCCGCAGCTGCCGGTTGTCAGGGCTTTGACGGTGTTTCTGGTGATCGCGATTGTGGTGATCCTGGTGGGCGGAACGTCCTGGTTGATTGTAAGCAGGAGAAAAGAAAGCAGAGACCTGGAAGAACGTAAGGCACGCCGACGGGAGCGCCTGACTCAGGGCGGGAAGGATCAGCAGGAAGAGTTTGAAAGGATTCTGGAAGAACGAAGAAGAAAAAATAAATAAAGCAGATCGAAACCACTGACGAAAGAAATAGAACATAAGAGAAAAGAACCGGGAAATCGTGGAAAGATTTCCGGTTCTTTTTATGCGCAAGGCTGCGTAAGGAGTTTTTCCGGCTGATGCCGGGTGCTGAGCGCCAGTGGCGCTCGTTTAGCACCGAGCGGAACGGAGTGTAGAGCAGCCCACGCGGCGAGTATGAGGCGAAAAAGCTGCCTCCTACTCGATTACAACGGCCAGGTAAGGAATTTTGCGGCTTATGCTGCACCTGGGTCTGCGCTCGTTCATTTATTCAGCTTTCTGATAATTTAACGCCGCGTAAGCATCCACGACACCTCCGGTAGCGAGCTTATCGGTCAGGGTATCCCATTTTCTGGCGGTATTGAGGATTGCCTCGCGTACATCGGCCAGTGAAAAATCGGTACGATACGAGTATATCATGGCGGCGACTCCGGTTACCATCGGAGCGGACATGGAAGTGCCGGTCATATATCCGTAGCCGTTTCCGGCAGCCAGTCCCAGAATATAAGTGCCGGGAGCAGCGATGTCGATGGTTCCCACACCGTAATTGGAACTGTTTTCCAGACTGCCGTTAAACATCAGGTTGGCGACAGATATGGTGTTGTCCAGATGGAAGCAGGCCGGATAATCTTTTTGTTCACTGGTATCAACATTCATGCCGGTTCCGCTGGAGTCTCCGTTCCCGGCGGAGAGGATAAAGAGCATTGAGGAATTGCGCATCAGTTCCTCGAGATCAGGGTAATAATATTCCGTCCCAAAGCTGATATTGCAGATGGATGCTCCGTTTGCCTCCGCATAGCGGATGGCATTTAAAACGGCTTCCTCCTCGCCGTAGCCATTTTCCGTGCCGAGCACCTTTAACGACATGATTTTTACATATTCCGGATCCGCGATCCCTGCGATCCCGCCGTCGGAACGTCTGGCTGCGATGGTGCCGGCGGCGTGGGTGCCGTGGCTGTCCTCAGAACCGATATAGATCTGATTGGTATCACTGAAAAAATTCCATCCATGGATGTCATCGATATAACCGTTGCCGTCATTGTCGATGCCATCGTCCGGAATCTCATCTTCATTGGTCCAGATCGCGCCTTCGAGTTCCGGATGTGTGATATCAATGCCGGTATCGATCACAGCAATGGTTACCGTGCGGCGTTCTCCGGTATCGGCGTCATACTGCTGCCATGCCGGCTGGATGTTGATGTCTGCGCCTTTGACGGCGCGAATGCTTCGCTGCCGATAGGAGTCCGGTCCGGAGAATTCCTCCGGGATCTCATAACCGGCCCAGTTTGCAAAATCGATGAGATAGGCCAGCGTGGGTGAGATATTCTGAAAACGGTTGATGACCTCGACGTACTCCAGATCTCCGTCATTGCGCAGTCCCCACTGGTATCTGGCATATTCATCGGAGGAAGAGAGATTGTCCACCCCCGGTCCATAGGAGTAGGCGCTGGCTGAAAAGGACATCGCCTTTGCCGTATCCTGATCAGACGGGAAGGCCGGAAAAGTGCCGGTCACTGTTCCATATGCCAGAAGGGCGGCCAGAGAGAGGGGAAGTAATCGCTGTTTATATTTCATAGAAAAACTCCTTCACACTATCTGCCAAATCCCCATGTTCCGTTGGGAACTCCGGATTTGGTAACGCCTAGTATAGCGTATAGAAATGAAAAAATTGTGAACAGAATCAGTCAGATTCCTGAGCTTTGATATTCTGAAGAATCGTGACCTCCTGATTGTCGATATGTTCGCGAATGGCGGTTCTTGCCTCCTGGATACTGCAGGCTCTGACTGCTTTTACAATGTGATCATGTTCAATGATCAGGATCTGACGTTTGGAGGTGTCCTTGAGGTATTCCAGACGATAACGGTACATCTGTTCCCTCAGATTGTTTAAAATCTGTACAAGCCGGTCATTGCCGGTTGCCTGATAGATTACGTCGTGATAGGCTTCGTCGGTTTCCGCCATGGCCATGGTATCGCCGTTATTGACAGCTTCTTCGAAATTTGCCTGGGCTTCTTCCAATGCCTTGATCTGTTCTTCGGTGATTCGCTGGCAGGCCAGTTCAATCGCGAGTTCCTCGAGAGAACGACGGACTTCCAGAACATCCCGCAGACTTTTTTCCGAGATTTTAGCAACTTCCGCACCTTTGCGCGGGATCATCAGGACAAGTCCTTCCAGTTCCAGTTTGCGGATTGCCTCACGGATCGGGGTCCGGCTGACGCCAAGCAGATCGGCAAGCTGGATTTCCATCAGACGCTCGCCCGGTTTTAACTCTCCTTTGAGGATAGCCTGGCGCAGCGTGTTGAACACGACGTCGCGCAGCGGCAGATATTCATTCATGTTGACTTTCAGATCGTGATTCATTGGTTTTCCCCCTTTGTAAAATGATTTCTGTTATGAAAAAACTCAGTCAGAAAGACCTGTTTGGCAAGCTCGTTTGATTGTGCGTAATGGAACTGTTCGTAAGTGGTTCTGGCGGCGTCGGGATCGGAATAAAGGCCAAATACCGTAGGACCGCTGCCGCTCATGATGGCGCCGTCCGCTCCGTGTTCCATCATGAAATCCTTGATATTGCGGATGACCGGATGTTGCCTGAGAGTAACGGTTTCCAGTACATTCCCCATCTTATGGCACAGGCTGGCAAGATCCTGTGATTGTATGGCCTGAATGATGCCGTCGATATCCGGATGCTGATCCGGTTTGAGTTCGTTCGCGTGCAGGTTCTCATAGACGGCTTTGGTAGAGACGCTAATGCCAGGCTTTGCGATCAGAACCTTGCAGTGAGGAGGGGGTGGAAGCGGCGTGAGGATCTCGCCGATGCCTTCGGACAATGCTGTGCCGCGCATGACGCAGTATGGCACATCGGCACCCAGTTTTACGCCTCGTGTCATCAGCTCCTGCTGTGAGAGTCCCAGACGGAACATTTTATTGATTCCGAAAAGTACCGCAGCCGCGTCGCTGCTGCCTCCGGCCATACCGGCGGCCACCGGGATGATCTTTTTGAGACGGATGTTGACGCCCTGAGTAATGCCAAATTCGTCCATCAGCAGTTTTGCTGCTTTATAAACCAGATTGTTTTCATTGACGGGCAGATAAAAAAGATTGGTGCTCAGAGTAATACCCGGTTCTCTGCGCAGATCGATGTCGATGTGATCATAGATACGGACGGTCTGCATGATCATGCGGACATCGTGATACCCGTCTTCGCGTTTCCTCAGCACATCCAGGCCGAGATTGATTTTTCCATAGGCTTTTAAAGAAAGATGTCGGATCATAGGTTTTCTTCCTGTCCTGAGAAATAATTGCATTTTGTATACTGTTTATTGTATACAAAAATATTATATCTCACTCTGATCGGAATGCAAGCAAAAAATTGTATTTTCTGGAATACAATGTGGAGGTGAGCCGTTTCAGAACACGACAAATTGTGATTGTCGTTAAGGATAACTCTGGCATATGGAACTTAATCGTGTTATGATAAAAAGAAATGTGAAAATACAAAGTGAAAAAAACCGAAACGGAAATCAAAATGTAAAGATACATAAAACAAAGACACATAAAAAGAGAGATACATGAAGATACAGGAAAAAGAGAGGACTGGCTATGGCGGGATTGATTATGGCGCTGGATGCGGGGACGACCAGCAGCCGTTGTATATTATTTAATGAAAAAGGAGAAATGTGCAGTATCGCGCAGAAGGAATTCCCCCAGTATTTCCCAAAGCCTGGCTGGGTGGAGCACGACGCGAATGAGATATGGAATACGCAGCTTTCCGTGGCGCGGGAGGCCATGATGAAAATCGGCGTGAGTGCAGCGGACATTGCAGCGATCGGCATCACAAACCAGCGGGAGACTACGATTGTCTGGGACAGGAAAACCGGAGAGCCGGTTTATCACGCGATTGTCTGGCAGTGCCGACGTACATCCGAATATTGTGATTCTTTAAAAGAAAAGGGGTTGACAGATACTTTTCGTGAGAAGACCGGACTGGTGATTGACGCGTATTTTTCGGGAACCAAATGTAAATGGATCCTTGATCACGTAGAGGGCGCAAGGGAACGCGCGCAGCGGGGCGAACTGCTTTTTGGTACGGTGGAGACCTGGCTGATCTGGAAATTAACCGGAGGCAGGGTGCATGTGACCGATTATTCCAATGCGTCCCGGACGATGTTATTTAATATCCGGGAGCTTTGCTGGGATGAAGAAATCCTGGCGGAACTTGATATCCCACGTGCCATGCTGCCGGAGGTAAAGCCCTCGAGTTATATCTACGGGAAGTGTGAGCCGGCATTTTTTGGCGGGGCGATTCCGGTAAGCGGAGCAGCGGGAGATCAGCAGGCCGCGCTGTTTGGACAGACATGTTTTCATCCGGGAGAGGCGAAGAATACCTATGGAACAGGGTGCTTTCTGCTGATGAATACCGGGGAGCAGCCGGTATTTTCCCAAAACGGTCTGGTTACTACGATAGCCTGGGGCTGTGAGGGCCGGGTGGAGTATGCCCTGGAAGGTTCGATTTTTGTGGCCGGCGCGGCGATCCAGTGGCTGAGGGATGAACTGCGGATCCTGGATTCGGCGGCGGATTCTGAATATATGGCGACGCGGGTTCCGGATGCCAACGGTTGTTATCTTGTGCCTGCATTTACCGGGTTAGGTGCGCCTCACTGGGATCAGTACGCACGCGGGACGATCGTGGGGCTGACGAGAGGAGTCAACAAATATCATGTGATCCGTGCGACGCTGGAATCGATTGCCTATCAGGTGAACGATGTGCTGCAGGCGATGAAAGCGGATTCCGGCATCGAGCTGGCCGCTTTGAATGTAGATGGCGGCGCGAGTGCAAATAATTTTCTGATGCAGATGCAGGCGGATATCAGCAACGCGCCCGTACAGCGGCCGCGCTGTGTAGAGACGACCGCAATGGGAGCCGCTTATCTGGCGGGACTTGCGGTCGGTTACTGGTCCGGCAGAGAGGACGTAGTAAAAAATCGCACGATTGACAGCTTATTTACCCCGGAGATCAGCGAAGAGAAGCGCCGGGAGATGATTGATGGCTGGAACCGGGCGGTGAAACGTTCTTATGGTTGGGCCAAGTAGTGATTGAAATTTATTTTTGCTTATGTTATAGTGAGAAAATGCAGGAGAATTGTCATGGTTGATGTATTTAAAATTACGATTCCGGAGCTTACCGGACGGCGCAAAAAGCGCAGAGTCTATGTGTATCTCCCGGAATTTTACGATGAGGATCCGGAGCGCCGTTATCCGGTCCTCTACATGTTTGACGGTCAGAATGTGTTCTTTGATGAGGACGCAACCTATGGTAAAAGCTGGGGAATGAAGGATTATATGGATGCGACCGGGATGCCGTTCATTATCGCGGCTGTGGAGTGCAATGACAGTCCCAATAACGGGCGTCTGCGCGAGTATGCTCCCTATTCGTTCCGGGAGGACGGAATCGGGCGCATCACGGGTAAGGGAAGGATCACAATGGAGTGGTGGATCCATACCTTTAAACCGATGATCGATGAAAAATACCGCACGCTGCCGTTTCGGGAAACCACGTTTATCGCGGGCAGTTCGATGGGCGGACTGATGAGCGTGTATGCGCTTCTGGAATATAATCAGTATTTTTCCGGGGCTGCGGCGCTGTCTCCGTCACTCTGGACCGGACGCAGAAAGATTGAGCAGCTGATTCAGACAGCGGAGATTGATCCCAATACGGTGCTGTATATTGATTATGGAGATCTGGAGTTTGACAATCACTTTGATATGCGCAGCGCTTTCGGGCGGACGGTGAGTCTGCTGATTGCCAGAGGGATCAAAGTTACTGCCCGTATTATACCGGGAGGTACCCACTGCGAAGCAAGCTGGGAACGACAGGTTCCGTTCTTTATGAATGTATTGAGCTATGAAAAGGGAGAGGATGGTGCCGGAGACGGAGAAGAGCCGGATGAGGGATACCATGAGGACGAGGAGTATCATGAGGATGAAGGATACTGCGAAGAGGAAGGGTATCAGGAGGATTAGAAAAACGGCGCGGACCGGAGCCTGAGATAGCCGGCAGGGATTTCAGGGAGTAATCCTGTGGGAATGAAAGGAAAAACGGCAGAGGAGAAGAGAAGGAGGGGAATGCAATGGAAACACAATATTTTAAAGATTACAGTCCGGTTTTAAACAGGGATATGGAATGCAAGGTTTATGGACATGCCGGTCAGCCGGTGCTGTTTATCCCTTGCCAGGACGGACGTTTTTATGATTTTGAAAATTATAAAATGACCGATTACTGGGGACCATGGATTGAGTCCGGTCAGGTGATGGTATTTTCCATCGACACGATCGACAAGGAAACCTGGTCAAATGAATTCGGCGACGCGCGTTGGCGCATCGAGCGGCATGAACAGTGGATCAGTTATATAACCGATGAGATGGTGCCGTTTATCCGGTCGATCACGAATGAATGCAATGGTACGTCCGGCGAGCCGGGGATCATCACTTTCGGCTACAGCCTGGGTGTGACCCATGCGGTTAATCTGTATCTGCGCCGCCCGGATCTCTTCAGCGGTTGTCTGGCACTGAGCGGAATCTATACGGCAGAATACGGCTTCGGCGGTTACATGGACGATCTGGTCTACCTGAACTCCCCGGTACACTATCTGCCCAATATGCCGCAGGATCATCCTTATATGGATCTGTACCGTCAGGGAAACTGCATTATCTGCTGTGGCCGCGGACCGTGGGAGCGCCCGGATACGACTTATCAGCTGCGGGATATCATGCGCAGCAAAGACATCCCGGCCTGGGTCGATTTATGGGGGTATGACTGCGCACACGACTGGCCGTGGTGGTATAAACAGGTGACATACTTTGTACCGTATTTACTGAAGAGATAATTTGTACTTTGGATTGCAGCCAATATCGGAGTCCGTCTCACGGACGGACTGAAAAATAAAATTCAGAAGGGTAAATTAAAATTAAAATACAAAAATGGGAGGACAATCATGAAAAATTTTATCTTCATCTCACCGAATTTCCCGACCAACTACTGGCAGTTCTGCCGGGAATTAAAAAACAATGGTCTGAACGTACTGGGTATCGGCGATCAGCCGTATGACGAACTCAGCCAGGAACTGAAAGACAGCCTGAATGAATATTATAAAGTAGGCAGTCTGGAAAATTATGATGAAGTATACCGCGCGGTAGCGTTTCTGACGTTCAAGCACGGCCGCATCGACTGGCTGGAGTCCAACAACGAATACTGGCTGGAGCGAGATGCGAGACTGCGTACGGATTTTCACATCACGAGCGGATTCCAGACAAGCGATATGCCGCGGATTAAATACAAATCTAAAATGAAGGAATATTATGAGCAGGCCGGTATCCCGACTGCCCGCTATTATATCGTAGAAGATCTGAAAGGCTGCCAGGCGTTTATCCGTAAGGTCAGCTATCCGGTTGTCGCCAAGCCGGACAACGGCGTGGGAGCGTCCGATACCTGGAAGATCGAAGACGAAGCACAGCTGCAGAACTTTATGGAAAAGCGCATGGAGGGCGTTACCTACATTATGGAGGAATTCATCCATGCGGAAGTCAACTCCTATGACGCGATCATTGATTCCAAGGGCAATCCGATTTTTGAGACCGGCAATGTAAGCCCGATTTCGATCATGGACATCGTGAATAACAATGATAATTCGATTTATTATATTGTAAAGAAGCTGCCGGCAGATACGAAGAAGCAGGGACGCGCGACGGTTAAGAGCTTTGGCGTGAAGAGCCGTTTCGTGCATTTCGAGTTCTTCCGTCTGACCGAAGATCAGGAGGGCATGGGAAAGAAGGGAGACGTGGTAGCGCTGGAGGTCAATATGCGTCCGTGCGGAGGATTCTCTCCGGATATGATGAATTTTGCGAACAGCACCAATGTCTACAAGATCTGGGCGGATATGATTGCCTATGATAAATCTACGCTGACGTCCGCTGACGAACATTTCTTCTGCGGTTTCGCCGGTCTGCGTGATGGCAAGAATTTTGTGATGAGTCACGAGGATATCATGAAAAAATATGGCGCAAATATGAAGATGACCGGTCGGATGCCGGATGCTCTTGCCGGAGCGATGGGCAACCAGATCTATATCGCGAATTTCTCGACTCAGAAGCAGCTGGATAAGTTTTATGCTGATGTTCTGGCAACGAAAGACTGAGAAAACAGGAAAAGGGAGACGTTCATAAACTGTTCAAAAAATTCAAAATAAGTTTACATGAGAATCATGATTTTTTCATGTTTCCTGTATATACTAAGACCATAGACAACAAACAAGTTGTTCTAAGAGTTGCCAGAATTTTTTTTCATAATACCTGAGCTGATATCGAGAAACGTTATCAGCTCTCCTCCCTTTAACCTCTTTATAAAATGAAAAAAGGAACTGTCCTGAGCGGCAGTTCTTTTTTTGCCTGAGCATACGAAAGGAGCTGCCAGTGGCAGGTCCTGTAGTTGTCCCATAGGAAAATACGTCCTATGGGATTTCTTTTTTATTTGACTTATCAGGGATGGTTGTTTAAAATATTCATAAACGATATGTGATCATATCAATTTTGGGTGATAACAGGAGAATATTTCATGAGAATAATCTTTAAGAATGCAAATATTGTGGATGTGATCGGAGAGACGACGATCAGGGACGGGGCTGTCCTGGTCGAGGACGGCATGATCAGGGAGGTCGGCAGTTCGGTTACTGTGCCGCAGGACGCGGAGGTCATCGATATCGGAGGCAGAACCTTGCTCCCGGGTATTTTTAACTGTCATGTTCATTCCTGTTCAGACGCGGGAAACGGACGGCGCGAGACAATCAGCGATGCCGCTACAACAATCCGGGCGATTCATAATCTGCGGACGCTGTTAAATTCCGGGGTTACTTATATCCGCGATGCAGGTTCTCCGAATTATATTGATATTGACCTGCATGAAGCACAGCAGAAGGGGACAATCCTTGCTCCCCAGATGCAGACTGCCGGTAAATGTATCTGCATGACCGGTGGGCACGGATACGCGACCGGACGGGAGGCGGACGGACCGGATGACTGCCGTAAGGCCGCGCGAGAACAATTGAAAGCAGGCGCAAACTGGATCAAAGTGATGGCGACCGGAGGTGTTATGATGAAGGGTGTGGAACCTGGCTCTGCGCAGCTGACGGAAGACAAACTACGTGCGGCGATTGAGGAAGCGCATAAAGCGGGGGCAAAGGCATTTACTCATGCTCAGGGGATGGAGGGAATCAAAAACGCGCTCCGCGCCGGTGTGGATTCCATCGAGCATGGTTTCTTTATGGATGACTGGTGCTTTGATTATATGAAAGAGCATCAGGTGTTTTACGTGCCGACGCTGGCTGCTCCTTACTGGATCAAGGTCAACGGAACAGCGGCGGGGATTCCCGATTATATGGTGAGAAAGGTGGAAAATACCATTGACGCCCATCAGGATACGTTCCGCCGCGCCCACCGGGCAGGGGTTAAAATTGCTCTGGGAACAGATGCCGGAACACCGTTTAACCGTTATGATATGACGTGTTATGAGTGTGTTCTTATGGTTGAAAATGGCATGACTCCTATGGAAGCGATCCAGTGCGGGACGATTCATGCCGCAGAACTTCTGTCTGTGGCGGATACGCATGGCTCGATCACGCCGGGGAAAAAGGCGGACTTCGCGGTCTTTGAGAAAGATCCGCTGGAGGATATCCACGCGCTTCTGGATTGTTCCATGACGGTACTTGGCGGGAAAGTCGTGTTTGATAAATTTTCGTGCTTGACTTAAGAAAGAGAACTTAGTATCATGGTGTTTGGGCTAAAGAGAAAAACTTTTCCCAGATGAAAGGATAAAACACGATGATGACGATATCAGATCTGCAGAAGACTGCAGTCGAGGTGAGAAAAAGTATTATAGAGAGCCTGCACAGCGCCAGATCCGGTCATCCGGGCGGTTCCTTATCGGCCGCGGATGTGCTGACGTACCTTTATTTTGAAGAATTGAACATAGACCCGAAGGAGCCGGATAAACCGGATCGGGACCGCTTTGTGTTGTCAAAGGGGCATGCGGCTCCGGCATTGTACGCGGTGCTGGCTTATCGGGGCTTTTTCCCGGTGGAGGAACTGGCCACGCTGCGTCATCTGGGGACGCGTCTGCAGGGACATCCCAGCATGAAGCATACGCCGGGGGTCGATATGTCAACCGGATCGCTGGGACAGGGGATTTCCGCCGCATGTGGGATGGCGCTGGCGGCGAAGATCAGCGGAGATGCTTATCGTGTTTACGCCCTGTTGGGAGACGGAGAACTCGAGGAAGGGCAGGTCTGGGAGGCATTTATGTTCGCAAGCGCCAAAAACCTGGACAATCTGACTGTTATTGTGGACAACAATAACCTTCAGATCGACGGCGCATTGGAAGAAGTCAATTCACCTTATCCGATTGATCAGAAATTTGAGGCATTTGGCTTTTGTGTCATCCATGTGGAGGATGGTAATGATATGAACCAGCTTCGCGAAGCGTTCCGTAAGGCAAAGGAGCCGACAGGGAAACCGGTGGCGATCCTGTTAAAGACCGTAAAAGGAAACGGAGTTTCATTTATGGAAAATAAAGCGGACTGGCATGGAAAGGCTCCGAAAGACGCGGAGTATGAGGCCGCGATGCGAGAACTTACAGAAGCAGGTGAGAGATTATGTCAGATGTAAAAAAGATTGCTACCCGTGACAGTTATGGACGGACACTGGCGGAGCTTGGCGCGGAGTATGATAACCTGGTCGTGCTGGACGCGGATCTGGCCGTATCGACAAAGACGGAACTTTTCCGGAAAGCATATCCGGAGCGGCATATTAACTGTGGGATTGCCGAGGCCAATATGATCGGTATCGCGGCCGGACTGGCTGCGGCCGGTAAGATCCCATTTGCCAGCACGTTCGCAATGTTTGGCGCGGGACGCGCGTTTGAACAGATCCGCAGTTCGGTGGGTTATCCGCACCTGAATGTCAAAATCGCTCTGACTCACGCAGGTATCTCTGTGGGTGAAGATGGTGCCAGCCATCAGGCGCTGGAAGATATCGCGCTGATGCGGACGATTCCCGGCATGGTGATTATCAATCCCGCGGATGATATTGAGGCATGTGCGGCGGTCCGGGCGGCCGCGGCGTATGTGGGTCCGGTGTATCTGCGTTTTGGCAGACTGGCGGTGCCGGTCATCAATGACCGGGAGGATTATCGGTTTGAAATCGGCAGGGGCGTGACGTTAAAAGACGGCGACGACCTTACCATCGTTGCGACCGGCCTGTGCGTGGCCGGTGCGTTGGAGGCAGCCACGCAGCTGGAAACCGAAGGTATCCACGCGCGGGTGATTAACATCCATACGATCAAACCACTGGATGAGGAACTGATCGCAAAAGCGGCGCGGGAGACCGGCCGCATCGTTACCGTGGAGGAACATTCCATGATCGGAGGACTGGGCGGTGCAGTGTGCGAATTTTTGTGTGAGCATGAGCCGACACCGGTGAAGCGCATCGGTATGCGTGATGTATTTGGAGAGTCCGGTTCTGCAGCGGATCTTTTAAAGAAATATGAGCTGGATGGAGCCGGAATCTACCGGCAGGTCAGGAACTGGATCTAGCGAATGAATGATTAGTTTATCAGAGAAGTAGTACCTGAGAAGAAAAAATATCCGCAGAGGATATTTTTTCTTCTCAGGTGTGGACACTTGTCAATACAACAGAGGAGACCTTTTATGCAGATCACACTGGAACCGGCTCAGATGGATGAGCTGGAGGCTTGTTATGGGATGATTGAGTCCGGAAGAAAATTTCAAAGAGAACAGGGCTTCCAACAGTGGCCGGATCATTATCCGAATATGGATACGGTTAGCCAGGATATCCGGGAACACAAAGGATATGTGCTGAAGGCAGATGGCGGGATTGCCGGTTATCTGTGCATTACATTTGACGGAGAGCCGGCTTATGATCAGATTGAAGGCGTATGGCAGACAGAGATGCCATACGCGGTGATTCACCGGATGGCGATTGGCGGCGCGTACCGCGGGCAGGGGTTTGCCGGTATCGCATTTCGATTGATAGAAGAAATATGCGATGCAAATCATATTACGGGAATACGGATTGACACAGATTTCCCCAATAAGCGAATGCAGCATGTATTGGAGAAATATGGTTTTCATTATCGCGGCGTGGTTGATTATCAGGGGTACGGGAAGCGGCTCGCGTATGACAAGATGATTGGCAGATAAGTATTTCAGGCGGTGTATATGGTACGGCGGCAGTCGGTATCGGTGTACACTGCCTGAAATATTTTTGTTTTTAACTGAGATTTTATGATAGCAGGTTCCTGATTTTTACATGACTTTGTTAGAATCATTCAAACAGATGAAATAACATGGATTTGTATGGAAGGAGTGACAGGGTTATGAACAAACAGGGGCTTTATTTGATTTCAGCGTCTGTGGTACTGGCGGCGGTATTGACAGGATGCAGCTCGGGTGAGCAGACGACGGCGGAGGTGGCTGAGACAACCACGGCGGCGGAAACGACAGCGGAAGAGACAACAGCCGGGCAGACAGAAGCAGCCGCGGAAACAGAAACGAGTGAAGGGGCGGGGACCGGAGGAGAATCTGGAAAGCAGGATATGGTTGTCCAGGATAAGCCTCTGGTAGTTTATCTGAACGATTTTGATGCAGTGATTCCGGACATGTTTAAGAGTGCGACAGGATATGATGTGGAGGTCGTGGTTGGAAACGGCGCGGAGACGATGTCCCGGATCGCGGCGGAAAAGGGCAATCCCCAGTGGGATGTCGTATGGATTGACTCGATGTATGACGTCTACAATCTGGATCAGGAAGGCGAACTTCTGACTGGCTGGGAACCGGAAAACGCGGTAAACCTGACGAAACTGTGCGAATCGCTGGTACCGGAGGACCGGTGTTTTTATCCGACTGATATTCACGCGGCGGGAACCCTGGTATACCGGAATGATGAGTTCTCAGAGGAGGACGCTCCTGAAACGTTCGCAGATCTGACGGATGAAAAATATGCGGGTAAGATCGGGATGGCGGATCCCGGCGTAGCGGCGCCGGCATATCCTCTGGCTGCTTATTTTATGGATAAACTTGGGATGGATGATGGAAAGGAATATTTTCAGACACTGTTTGATCAGGGACTGAAGGTGTTCCCGAAGAATCCGCAGGTCGTCCAGGCTCTTGCAAGCGGTGAGATCTCGATTGCAATGCTTCAGGAGACCAATGCATATGATATGCTGGCAAGTGGAGAGCCGATTACGATTATATGGCCGGAAGAAGGTGCTCCGGGTTCGACCCGCGTAGCGGCAATCAGCGCTTCTACGTCTCAGCCGGAGGTGGCAAAGGCATTTGTCAATTTCCTGTTGGACACGGATACCCAGCAACAGCTGGTGAATACCGGAGATGAGGGATATTTTGAGGCTTCGGTGGAAGGTGTAACATTAAAGAAAGAGCGGGATCCGGAGGCAAAGCTGGCTGTTGCGGACGTTATGTTTGGCGCGGAGAATGAAGCGGAGATCAAAGCATGGTTTGCTGATATGTCCGCACAGTAAGGGTGAAAAATCAGATGAAGAACAGGGATCATGCAGCAGGTTTTGGTATCCTGATTATTCTGGGGATTCTGGTACTGCTGCCTTTGGCGGCAGTACTTTTTCAGATCATCTGTCCGGGTCTTGACCCCGGTAAATTCAACCCCGGCAATCTGGCTCTGGTGATGGATGTATTTGTGCGGCCTCTGTGGAAAAAAGCGTTTATCAATTCGTTTACTCTGAGTGTGGGGACAACGATAGCGGGACTGATCGTGGCGGCGGCGCTGGCGCATATCCGGGTTCATTATGATTTCTTTGGGGCGAGGATCATCGATATCGTGAGCTGGATTCTGATGATTATGCCGTCGTTTATCCTGGCGCAGGGATGGGTGTATTTTTCTTCCGGAAACGGAATCGCCAGAGCATGGCTGGGACTTGAATGGGTGAGCAGCTTTGTTTTCAGCTTCAAAGGGCTGGTCTGCGTGATGGTACTCTGCAAGTATCCGCTGGCATATGTGACGATCCGGACCGCGATGGAGTGGTATCCCAGACGGCTGATCTATGCCGCGCGGATGAACGGAGCGTCGGCGTTTCGCTCGTGGCTGACCGTGCAGCTCCCGCTGTGTCTGCCGGCTTTTTGCTCGGCGGCCATGCTGATCTTTATGGATACAGTTGGGGATTACGGGATGTCGTCGACGATCACGGCAGTATATTCATTTCCGACGCTTCCGTATACGATTTACAGTGCGATCTGTTCTTCGCCGGTGCGTTTTGATATGGCGGGGGTGCTGTCGTTTTATCTGATGATCATGATTGTGATCGCCATGGCGGTGCAGTACGCGGCATTGGGAAATAAAAAATTTGATTATCTGGACAATGGGTCAGAACAGACCATGGCAAAGAAGCCGGGGTCGGTGACATCGGTGATGTTGTCGGCGGGAACGATGGCGTTCCATCTGACAGCGCTGGGGATCCCGGTGGGATCCAATTTTATCATGTCATTTTCCAGTTCAGTCAGTATTCAGAAATTCCGCTTTACGCTTGACAACTACCGGGAGGTTTTTGGCAGTGGGAGTGTTCTGCTGGAGGGAATCCGCCATTCGCTGTGTCTGGCGGGAATTGCGGCCGTGATCGGTATTGTGATCGGATTTTGTGTGGCCTATGTGCTGACGTATTCGGATTTTCGTCTGAAGAAGGGGATCGATATGCTGACGCTGGTCGCAATGGCGGTGCCGGGCGTAGTGCTGGGTATCGGATATATCTTTGTATGGAATCAGCGATGGCTGGCGAAGATTGGCCTGCATTTGTATGGCAGACCATCGATTCTGGTGCTGGCAAGCGTGGCGTCAGCGATTCCTCTGATAAACCGCGTCCTGGTGGGCGGTATGGCGAAGATCCCCAGGAGTCTCCTGACAGCAGCACAGGTACAGGGGGCGGGATTTGGGCGGAGGCTCTGGACGGTGCTTCTGCCGCTTCTGCACAACAGCAGTGTGTCGGCAGTCCTCGCGGCGTTTGGCGGCAGCATGTTTAATCTGGCGATTACGACGATTCTGTATCCGCCGAATTACAGTACGCTCCCGGTGTATATCAGTGATTCTTATAATGATCTGAAATTTGGATACGTAGCGGCTGCGACAATTGTGGGCGCGGTATTTATCATTACGATTATGATGGCGCTGGAAGTTCTGCTCAATCTGGGACACAGGAAAGATACCGCAAAGAGAGAGGTGCAGCTAAATGAAAACGATGCTTGAGATCCGTGATGTGAGAAAATCCTTTGGAAAGAAAGAAATTCTCAGAGGGATCAGCCTTTCTGTAGAAGAGGGCGAGATCATCAGCGTGCTGGGGCCATCTGGTTGTGGCAAATCGACGCTGTTAAACATTATCGCGGGGATTTTACCGTTAGACGGCGGCAGCGTGTCTATCCGTGGCAAGGAGGTGTCCGGGGACCGTACAATGATGCCGACCGAGCAGAGAAATATCAATATGGTATTTCAGGACTTTGCGTTGTGGCCGCACATGAAGGCGAGGGACAATATTTTATATGGGCTGAAAGTCAAAAAGATTGAAAAGAATGAGAGGGAGAACCGGTTGGAACGGGTTGTATCGCTGTTGCATCTGGACGGGCTGTTAAATCAGTACCCGTCGGAACTTTCCGGCGGACAGCAGCAGCGCGTAGCGATTGCGCGGGCATTGATCACGCAGCCGTCGATCGTTCTGCTGGATGAGCCGTTGTGCAACCTGGACATCCAGCTGCGAATTGAAATGCGTACAGAGATGGCACAGCTTTTTCACGCATTAAAGACAACGGTTTTTCATGTGACACACGATCCGTCCGAGGCTTTTGCCATGGCGGACCGGATCGTTGTGATGAACGACGGTGTGATTGATCAGACTGACACACCTTTTGTTTGTTATCAGAGACCAAGGACAGGCATGGTGGCCGGACTTCTCGGTGCGGGAAACCAGCTCAATCTGGCAATTGTATTGTCCGGCAGTGGAGAGAACTGCAAGGTTGCTCTCGGCGATGCCGCACTGCAGGGGAAATTTTTTGGCGGAGAGATGCCGGAGAGAGAAACCTGGGTAAAGTTAAAGTTTCGGCCGGAGGACTGCGGATGGACAGACTTGCGTGGACAGGATACCTTTCCGGCACAGATCATCCTGTCGACCTTTGAAGGAGATGTTTACCGCATCAAGGCGCGGACCGCCGCGGGAGAAGAATTCTGTCTGCTGCATCCGGAATATCTGGAAGAGGGGCAGAGAGGGTATGTGCATATACCGAAAGAGAAGCTGTATGTATATGTATAAACAAGATGAAACAGTAAAATGACAGGTGAAAGCTCTGAAAAGAATGGAAAATGGGAAACGTTCAGGCTTCACCTGAAATTTTTAAAAAAATTAGCACTCACCTCTTGACAGTGCTAACAATAGGTGCTATATTACGTGTAGAACAAACAGAGCAAATGAGTTCTGAATGTTTTTAAGATAGATGATTGATACAGAGACAGAAAAAGGAGAGATGATTTATGTTGATGCCCAGTATTTTTGGTGAGAATTTGATTGATAACTTTTTTGATTTTCCCTTTAACAGCACTTATCGCCGTGATGACTGCGAACTGATGAAGACTGATATCCGTGACCTGGGTCAGGATTATAAGATTATCATGAACCTGCCGGGGGTGAAGAAAGAGAACGTAAAGGCGGAACTGAAAGATGGTTATCTGACCATTCAGGCGACTACGAATTCTGGAAAGGATGAGCAGGACTCGAAGGGCAGATATATCCGCAGAGAGCGTTACAGCGGTTCCTGCAGCAGAAACTTCTATGTGGGCGAAAGCGTGATGCAGGAAGATATCAAAGCAAGATTTGAGGACGGGACACTGAAGCTGACGATCCCGAAGAAGGATAAGAAGCCGGAAGTGGAGCAGAAGAAATATATTACGATTGAGTGACAGTTGCAAAAGAGAGAACGAGTTTGTCGGTGAGAATTTCATAAATTTCAGATACAGGAGAGAACACTATTTGAGGCGCCCTCTCCTGTTTTTATGCACCTGGCCGGGTAAGGAATTCTGATATCAATATTCCCATTTCTGGATTTCGAGAAGACCCGGTACCAGTACCTTTGCGCTGGTTTCGAGAATGATGCGTCCCTTTTCCGCGGTAGCCCCGGAAGGATCGCCGCCGATGCCGATCGGCTTGCCTTCCGCGGTTTTCCAGTCCTCAGAGACCCAGCCGATGGAAACATTTCCGTATGGTTTTAAAGTAGTATTATCCTTAAACGCTGTGGGGATTCCGGCTTCTGATGTCTCCAGCTTTACCAGCGACTCATCGACTGCCATGACCATCGAAGTCTCCATCTCGCCGCCATGGAAATCCCAGACATTGCCGGGGGAGATGGTGGCGACGACGTCCGGGTGGCTGAACGCGCCGGAGGAGAGGATGAAGGGAGATATGCCGAGTTCACTGCGAAGCTCCCGGCTCAGTACCTGGACAATGGGAGCATTTCCGCCATGGCAGACGAGAAAAGCGATTTTCTGAAATCCATGGTGGGCCAGACTGACACAGATATCATAAAGGACATGATAATAGGTATCCGGTTTGAACGTGATAGAACCGCAGAAATTGCGGTGTTCTGTGCTTAAGCCTATTGGAATCACCGGGAAGATCAGCATTGGAAAATCGGGGTCAACAGCTTCCAGTTCCCTTTTGAGATATGAGGTCATTGCTTCTGCGATAATGTCGTCCGTACCCAGGGGAGCCTGATTGCCATGCTGTTCGAGGGCACCCAGAGGGATGAGAACGATGGTGTGTTTACGGTCGACCTCTTCCATCTCCAGACGGGTGAGGTCGCGGTAGTTGCGGATCATGATAGATGCCTCCTTTTTGGTAGTTTTAAGTCTGACGAATCATGGTGATGCATTTTTAACGGATTGTGGTTTTATGATAGGTATTGAGGGGCATTGTGATTATGGTATATAAGACCCCGGATAATTGGGAGAATGCGACTTGTCGCATCCTCCCATGACTTTACGATGATATTAAGAATCATTAAGCTGTGCGCACCGCCGGATAGACGGCCTTGAGGCGACAATAGAGCAGATATCCGACAAAGAAATTCAATGAGAGCTTGATGAGATTAAACGGGATCGTCGCCATAACGATAAAGGTTGTCAGGTTGGTGATCGCCGGATTGATGGAAGCAACCATCGTTACAACAGCATTCACAGAGACACCCATCGCTTTTGCGTAGAGCGGAAGGGTGATGCATGCGTTGCAGAAGCAGGAAAACGTGGTGCGGATCAGAACGCTGGAGCTGAGACTCACAAGGACAGCGCTGCGGTTTCTGCCCATTTTCTGATAGATCAGCCAGAGAGGCATAACAAAGAGCGCGATGCCAAGCAGGTTTGCCAGTTCGCCGACATACATCGTGTTGGTACCGACGGTGATCAGTTTAATGATAATCTTGATCGCTTCCACCCAGGCGGCGGAGACCGGACCCATCAGAAAGAGGGCGACGACGGTCGGTACGTCGCTGAAATCGACCTTATAAAAAGGCGGCATCATCGGCACGGAAAATTCCAGAGACATGAGTACGCCTGCGACGGCGGCCAGCATAGCGGTGGTGATCAGAGTTTGAAGATTGTGGTTTTTCATGATAAAATCCTCCTTTTGTGGTTCGGGGGGATAACACAGCGCAGATGATCGTGGAGGACAGGACAACCGGATTGGGAGATTTTCCTGCCCGGAGGCTTTTTGTTCCACAGGATGTACTTCCTTATGGAATAAAAAAAGCCTCACATCCACGGGGATCTGAGACTGTATCGGATTCATCCAAATATGCAAAAAACATATTTTGATGAAGCTCTTCTCTCATCCAGACTGTAACTGTCGGTTCCGGAATTGCACCAGATCAGCCGCCAATGGCGGGTCGCGGACTGTAACCGCCGGTAGGGAATTGCGCCCTGCCCCGAAGAACTGTTTATTTTGTTTTCATTTCATACGATAGCACAATCATAAGCGGATGTCAACTGCCTGCGAAGGAAAAGTCAGGGAAAAGGATAAGTTCGTTAAACACTTTGAAGACCCGTAACGGCGGCGCTCACATTTAAAGTTGTCTACGACGAGGCGGGCATCGTTTGGGCTCCATTACGTACCTGGCTCCATGCCACGCAGCTCGGTGCGTGGCATGTGTGTGATCGGTAATGAAATTAGACAGCCGTTTTGTGTCTGGCAAAAAAGCGGTTGTGAAAAATTATATGGTGGATCTTACGGACCGGTTGCGCCAGATTAAAGTTATGGTGGATCGGGGAGATTACTTCACAATTAATCGTGCGCGCCAGTATGGCAAAACTACGATGCTTGCGGCATTGGAGCATTATCTGCAGGAGGATTACCGGGTAATCAGTCTGGATTTTAGAGCCTGAGTACCGGCGATTTCAAAGAAAATGTTGTTTATGAATCAGGGAGGAAGCGTCGATGACGCTCCCTCCGCATTGTCTTTATGGTTTAGACTATAAGTTTACCAGTTCATCATAATTCCTCTATTATGCAGGTATGTTTTTTGCTCCCGGCATTTTTATCATAATTAATGCCGACCAAAAGTAAATTTCCCGTGTAATCTTGCATCCTTCCTGTATACCGTTTGTCTTTGATCTGCTGGATGGCGCTTTCCGCGGATTTATTGTATTTTAATTCAATAATCATGGCAGGCTTATCCGTGTTTTTTCGTGGGATAAACACGAGATCTGCAAACCCTTTCCCGGATGGAAATTCGCGAACGATTTCATAATAGTTTCGTGCGGTATAATAGGCCAGCATAATCGCGCAGCTCAGAGAATTTTCATCGTTATATTCAAGGATGGATGTGCAGGATTCATGGGAAAGCTCCAATGCGTTTGCTACGGTTTCGCTGTCTTTTTTGATAGTTGCTTTCAATAGAGATTCAGATTGTGACAGCAGCTGATTGATTTCTGACCAGGAGGTTCCTTTTACCGCAGATTTGAATGCGTCAGCAACCTCGAGGTTCGGGATATAAACTTCGGAGTTCCTTTCATCATAAGCAAGGTAACCCAGATGGATCAACAGTGTGAGCACATCATCCCTGCAGTTGAAAGTGGTCATATCGTTTTGGAATGTATTGACATCGACAGAGATTCTCTGCCCTCCCAGCATCTGTATAATCGCATCTTTCAGCCCGTCAAAATTCATGCTGATATATTGTCTCAGAGATTCATACGTCTCTGATTTTGTCCAGTAGCTTCCCAGTTCTTCATTGGCAATGGCATTGATCACGGAATTTGGATTGTACAGATGTTTGATTCTGCTGAAAGAATAACCGTCATACCATTTTTGCATGCCTTCAAAATCCAGATGATGTTCCGCACAGAGTTTTTGCACCTCATCTTCGGTAAAACCTACATATTCGGCGAGCTTTAGTGGTTTTGCCATCGTAAATTCCCGGAAATCCGTCAGGGCGGATTCTGTTCCGTATTTTTTAATCGGGAGGATGCCAGTCATATAAGCGCCTGCGATAGCAGATTTCATGGCAGGGCCGGCTTTAAACATTCCCCGAAGAAACTGGATATACGATTTTTGTAATTCCTCATTTTCTTTGGCTTCACGGAAGAGCGCATCCCACTCATCAATGATAATAAAGAATTTTTCCTTAGTCTGTTGACTGATACGGATCAAAGCGTCGGGAAGATATTCCTCGGATTCATCAATGCAGCCGGGAAACGCTTTTTTTAATTCTTCAATTACTGCGGCCTGAATCGCCGATACGATCATCGGAGTTCTCTTTGTCCTTGCACGGGAAATAAACCATGTAATATCCAGATAAATGACATCAAACTGATTCCGATATTTTTCATAGGTGTCTGCCCGGGAAATCGCAAGTGAGTCAAACAAATCTCCAGAGTCGCAGCTTTTATCATAATAGGCCGATAGCATAACGGCGGCAAATGATTTCCCAAAACGTCTGGGCCGGCTGAAACAGGTCAGGTTGGCAGAAGTTCCGATCGTACTGTTGATATAGCGGATCAGATTAGTTTTGTCTACATAGATACCGCTGCATATCTGGCGGAATGCTTCATTCCCGCAATTTAAGTAAGTCCCCATATCACAAATCTCCCTTCATGGCGCAGGATCATCATGATACTATTTTAGTCGATGAATTTACGCAAGTCAACTTTAGTCCGTTAATTAAATGACAGGAACCTGCACGTTTCAGGGAATATCCAGAGTTATTCAAGCTCATTGAGAAAGATGAGATTTGCAGTACATCTTTCGATGTGGGTATGGGCAAACGCCGGATCAGTATTCATGTGACAAGACCTGCTCCGAGGAACTCAAGAGGAAACAGAGAGAGTGGGCGAAGGAGAACGGACAGCAAGAGAACAGCAGAAAATGTTGAAAATATGAGAATTGGCTGATTGAGAATGCCCTTTCAATGTGGTATCATGAAAAACGGAATCCATGGAAATGGGAGAAGTTTATAATGGCATTTATCCAGCATATTTAATACAATCCAACGGAACTGTACGCGAGTGTGCAAAGAGATTTTAGGGTGCGCAGGAAGGAATAAGGGTGTTCAGGTGAGAACAGCTGTGGGATTTACATTCGATTGATTGATTTCAAAGGAGAAAAAACTTGGGCTTAGCAGATTTTTTTGATTTTTGTGAAAAATACGGAATAACAGCAGCAGTAATAATACTCCTTGGATTCGCAGCAGTAGCATTATTTTTCCCGATATTCAAGGATAATATTTTGTATAAGTTCAGGCATAAAAGAAACAGAGGGTATTTCCTCTTTGCGATAGTATATGCGATTGTAGGACTGTTGCTGTTTGAATTAAATTTGACTACATCTAAATGGCTGGCAATACTGATGGCTTTGGATGTGGCTTATTTCATTATCTGTGTTTACACAATGGATCATGAATTCCCCTATGTTCATTACATGCTTCGAAAATATGAACAGTTTTTAGAAGACGGTCTTGCATCAGAACATATTGATTATTTCGAACCAAAGCATTGGTACATAAGTGAAACCATTGAAAAAATAGCTTATGCAAGGCTTAAAGGGCGGTATTATGCGGATATTGGGCAGGTGAAAAAGGCTTATGATGTATTTTGCGAAATCAATGTTGATTTGATGTATGACAAAGAAGAAAAAGACTTTACTATAATGAAAGCGATGATGCTGTGGGAAATGGGAGATTTTTCAGCAGCAGCTAAGTTGTTAGAAAGTAGTGTTTATGATGTTCACCCTGTGAAACACATGCTTCTTTCATTTATATCTGAGTATGCCGGGAATTTGGATGACGCTTATGAAAAAATGAAAGCAGCAAAGGATTTGTGCGGCACTGCTAAAGTGGATTGTGTTTATCGGATTCAAGTTCTCGAAAATTTTGGCCGTATTCAATTATTTCGAGGAAACTATTTAGAGGCTGAACAGTATATGCTTCAAGCGGATAAGCTGTTAGGAGAATTAAAAAACCCACGAGCCGATTTGCAGAAGAATCTGAAACAGAACCTCATACATGTTGAAGCAATCACAAAAGGAGATACTCCATATGTGAGAGGACTTTTAGAGGATTACAAAAATCAGCTGCCAGCTAATTCTATAGGAAATTTGATAGCTTATAATAATTGCTGTGTAGAATTTTATCGTCAAGTAAATGATACGAAAGCAGCATATGAATGCATAAAAACTGGGTACTCACAGCTTATCGGGAAATTAAACTTGACCCAGAAGTGTCTATTTCAGACTTCGACATTTCGAATGCTTATAAATGGAGAATATAAACACGATTGGCTTGACCCAGAAATCGAAAATACATATGTTGAGTACGCGAATCTTTCGCTGCCAGACAAAATACTTGTGTATAAAGAATTTTTTGGCGTTTTTCATCAGGCAAAGTTCTATTCTTTACGGAAAAAAGTTCCCTACCGAAAACTGTGGGAGCAAATCAAAAAATATTATATGGGGTTTGCTGTTTCAGACATTGATGATTACTTGGTTTCCTTGGATACCCACGAAATATATCAGAGAAGTCGGCTCATACAGGACAAATTGGCAATTTTAAAGTATCTGCAAAGGGACAAGCATATTGCCAAAAGCAAGCAGTTTTACATTGACCTTTATAATATGTTGAAAGACGCCGGACTGCAAATTGATGCCGTCAATGTGCTGATGATTTTAATTGATGAGTGTGGGTCGGCAAGCAATATAAAAATACAGTTTAATCCGTTTATGCGTCCGATAAATTATCAAGATTATCTTGATAGATTACCAGCTGGGCCAGAACCATTACATCTCGAAGATGGTTATCAATTGGTTTATCCAAGCTATATGCCAAGAGCTTATAAAATTTACCCACAACAGGTTCCGTTGATGGAGGAGCAGCTTAAGATCGTTATACCTATAGTGAAATCGTGGAAAAATCATCCGATAAAATATGAGTATTCACTTCATCTGGCGCATTTTCTTATGGCTTTAGGCCGTAAAGACGAAGCAAAAGAATTCTTTGATGATTTTGAAAGCAGTGGAATTTCAATCGAACACTATGCTGATTGGATGAGAGAAGACTATATTTTTATGAAAGCTGAGTTTGCGGCAGATAAAGCAGCAAGTAAAAACAGCAGCAGCTCCTGACAGTTGGTTCTCATAAAGAATTTGTCAGGAGTACGTTTTACGCCTGGATTTCCGTGCCATCTTTAAACGTCACCCGGACATCGTCCGCTGAATAAACTGTGATGTAATCTACCAGGCTGTGGAATGCCGTCTAGTCAAAGGAGTCAAGTGCAGTCGGCAGTTTCTCCATAGCTGCAAGGCAGTCATCAATAGTCGCTTTCCGCAACTCCTTGTTGGTGATTTCCTCTGTGACCGCTTCCAGCCGATTGTTTGCCTTGTTGTACCGAGTCACCAAAGCGTCGTAGCGTTTTTGGTATTCGTTATATCAGATGAGGAAGTGACTGATGAGATGATTTGAATCGATGGTTTGCACATTTACTTTTGGATGAGAGCTGTCTGTGGGCGCTTGAAAAGTGATTACAGCTATTCAATTAATATTGTTTATAATAATTTTCCTTGGCCTACGCTTTCGGATATGCATGTCGGACGGCGAATTGAGGGAGACGCAAACTACAAATTATTTTTCCATCCAGC
>JAJQAC010000043.1 GCA_021204025.1 Clostridiales bacterium
AGCCTGAAGGGATTCGAACCCCCGACCCACGGCTTAGAAGGCCGTTGCTCTATCCGGCTGAGCTACAGACTCAGATTCAGCTGCAATAAAAACCTGTTGATCGGCTCTCGTTTTCACCGACTGTCTAAGTATAAAGCATAAACGGCGGATTGTCAAGAATCAATATTAAATTCAAACATTTTACAATGAAAGCAAGTTAAAATTACAACCAGGTATATCAATATAACGAAAAGCAAAACATCTTTGCAGGATCATTCAAAAACGGCAGACAATCAATCATGGTACTCCATTGAAAAAGGCCATGAAAAATGACCCTTATCTCTGTCATTTCTCACAGCCCTTGTTTAAAACCGGACAGGTTTCGATACGATATACAGGATCAATCCGCCGCCACCGCCGGCGCAATGGAGAGATCCGCCGGATAATAAGGAATCAACGTAGCCTGTAACGCATGATAAATATCCGATTTTCCCGGCCAGACCGTGCCGATCACCTCATTCTTTTCATTTAACTGGTGAAACCATGACCCATTTATATGGTCAAGTACTTTTTCATCCAGGTATTTCATAAAACAGGCATAATCATCCGCATATTTACCACAGCCCGTCACACGGGCAAGTGTTGCCGATGTGTTGATGGCCTCCGCCAGCGTCCAGTGCATCCGATCATGGACAACCGGTTTGCCCTCCCAGTCTGTCGTATATACCAGTCCCGGCGCTCCATCTGCTTCCCACGCGTCTTTGACCGCCCGGGTATACAGCTTTTCTGCACTCGAGATAAACTCCGCGTAATCGCGCTTTTTACTTTCTGTCTCTGTCTTCTTTGCTGAAGAGAGCGCCCACTGTGTGATCAGCCTTGCCCATTCAATCCCATGCCCCGGTGTTGCTCCATAAGGCTTGAACGGATCTGCCGGATGCTCCTTATTGCACTCCAGATTAGGCTCCCAGTCTCTGGTAAAATGCTCCGGGATACGCCAATGATTATTCGAAGCCCAGCCAATCACCCGACCGATGATCCGTCCGGCCCTCACCCGGTATTCCTCTTTGCCAACCGCGTCTGCCACAGCCAGAAATGCCTCCACCGTATGCATATTTGCGTTCAGGCCCCGATAATCATCTAAAACTGTAAATTCCGTATTCCAGGTATCGCACGAGAGTCCCTCTTCCTCATTCCAGAAACGGGCATCATAAAGTTCCAACGCTTCCTCCAGCAGTTCCCCTGCCCCCGGTCTGCCTGCCAGCACCGCGGATGTGCCCGCCAATATCACGAAGGCGTGCGCATAACATTGCTTCGTAGGGACGATCTCGTCATTTGCCGTCAGACCGGCATACCAGCCGCCGTTTTTCTCATCATGAAGCTCACCGACCAGCCCCCGCAAAGCAGCGTCAGCCAGTTCACCGCTTCCCTCATACCCAAGGAGTGTGCCCAGACTGTATACATGAGCCATCCTTGCTGTAATCCATGTCTCCCGGTTACGTTCTTTCCATGGCGTCCCATCATCCCCCAGATACCAGGAACCGCCTCCCGGTGACGGGAACCGACGACCAAAAGCCAGCAGATTCTCCCTCACCCCTTTCAGGAAACTCTGGTTTTCTTCTGTGTCAAGTTGATACTTTTTCTCCATATTTTCTTCTCCTTTCCTGCTGTCATGAAACGTTGTCACTTGCGTCGGCACACGCGCCGCGTTACAGCTCCAAACGACAGTAAAACATTCTGATTCTGATATGGTACGAAATCGATCGCAAAGACGGATATTCCGTTCTTTCCTGTTATGAATGCTTTAAATAGCATTGCTTATAATGACATTTCCCCTTTGCATCAATATTCAATATCATATACGACGGTTTTCGGCCGGACTGGCGCGGATAAGACAGGCTGCCCGGATTTAAAAGTGTAATTCCGCCAATCTTCTCAAAGAACGGCCGGTGAGTATGTCCAAACATCGCGATATCGCATCCCCGTTCCCGTGCCTCCTCATAAAGTGTCTCCACACCCAGAGATACATTATAGTAATGCCCATGAGTCAACAGGATCTTATGGGAACCAATGGAAAGCTCAATCTCCGCATCCAGAGACGTAAAAAAATCA
Source organism: Clostridiales bacterium (assembly GCA_021204025.1). Lineage (GTDB taxonomy): Bacteria > Bacillota > Clostridia > Lachnospirales > Lachnospiraceae > Brotaphodocola. The sequence goes on from JAJQAC010000043.1 coordinate 2,089, forward strand.
TTATTTCCGCGAACCATCGCAAGCTGGCATTCTTCATTTACCCACTGTCCGATCAGACTTTCACTGCCTTCGATATCGCCCAGATGAATCAGGAGATCCATCGGTTTCTCCTCCTTAATCACCTGCTTCATATTATCGTCCATACGGTGTGTGTCGCTTATAATCAGTATTTTCATACATCCTCCCCAAGGATTTCTTTTAACCGGACTTTCATCGCCTCCAACGCTTTCCCACGATGGCTGATCTGATTCTTCTGCTCGATGGTAAGCTCCGCAGAGGTTTTTCCAAACTCCGGCAGCCACAAAATCGGATCATATCCAAATCCTCCCGTGCCTGACGGCTCATCAGCGATCTGCCCTTCCATGACAGCTTCCGTATGGACGACCTGCCCATCCGGCAAAACAGCGGCAATATTACAGACAAACCGCGCTGCCCGTTTCTCACCCACTGCGCCTCTCAGACGATCAATAATATTGCGGTTTTTAATCTCATAGGAGGTATCCTCTCCCATATAGCGTGCAGAATAAATGCCCGGCTCGCCGCCGATATAATCAACCACCAGACCCGAGTCATCCGCAAGCACGATATCTCCGGTGCAAGCCCATACCGCGCGTGCCTTGATTTCCGCGTTCTGGGCAAAACTCGTGCCGTCTTCGATAATCTCCGGATCTGCTCCCGCCTCCTTCATCGAAAGGATCTCACACCCCAGATCTCCCAGAATCATACGGATTTCTTTCATTTTTCCCGGATTCCCGGTGGCAAAAATAATCTTATGTTTCATATTCTCTCCTGCTTTTTGTCTTCCGTTTTCATTCTTCCGTTTATTTCCCATACGCTTTCAGGCACAGATTGCACTTCTGACTCTCCTCCACCCGTTCCCAACTGATCCCGTCCGGGCTCGCGTACCCTTCCCCGTCCGTCAGATCAATCCGGCATTTTCCGTCGTCGGCGTCATACTCAATTGCAATCGGATGTACAGCGCCCGGCGTCGTCAGGCAAATCACAACCGCAAAACGCTCGCCGGTCTCCAGATGGATACTCTCCGCAAACGGAACCGTATAATACCCGGCGTATACCAGTCTGCCATCCGCCACCTTTTCGCGTTTTTGCAGGCTCTTATCCTGCGGTTCCTCCGGTACCTGCCGCACCACATAAACCTCGTACTCCGTATCCCGGTCAATTGCATAAAATCCGGCGGCAGCAAGCTCCGTCTCCTTTTCCGTCTGATAAACATTAGCCGCCCAGGCCGTCTCTGAGCCATAGCCCAGCTGCCCAACCCATCCGCACTGATCACTCTGATATATATCCGTATAATGATCCGTTGGCTCGACAACCGTATATACGATGTTATTCAGTCCAATCGTCCCGTCCTCATAAGAGACGTAAAAAAATCCATCCTCACCAAATTCCGTGCCCCAGCTGTTTTCACAGAGAAAGGCTCCATTTTCGGTAACTTTCCCGGTAAAAGCCTCTTTAGGGAAATCATCATCCCAGCCCACAATCGTAATATCATGATTGGGAATATTTTCTGTCGGTACACAATAGGCCGCCGTTTCCGGATTATAAAAATCCGACTCATCCACCGCATTCCTCAGATCAATGTATAAAGAAGATTCCACGCCACCCCACTGCCACACTGCCCTCTTAATGGCTTCTATGTCGCCATCGGGCAGGATCTGAATTTCCTGCACATGTCTGGCCGCCGTAAGACCCTCCGGAGAAAAATCATCGCCATAAGGATCCTCCTCCTCGGTCACCGGACCACGCCATGAAAGCAGATAAGCCATCGCCATCGTATATTCTCCACCGCCAGTCTGGCCCAACAGGAAGTTAGGGTCGTGCGACATATGATCTTCTGAAAAATCCCAGGTTTCTTCAGGAAGCAGCCGGCTCTCTATCGCTGACAGCGACGCAAATGCCCAACAGGTCCCCAGTTCACCCTGATCTCTTACACACGCGGTACGTCCTTCGCTGCGGCCGTCATAATGAGACGGCAGCGGCGTCTCTGGATTTCCCCGGTCATCGGCCGACGATTCTTCCGCGGAGATCTTTGATTCTACATCTGCGGACTCACGGTTTCCCATATACCCGATCTTACCGCAGCCATACAGAACTCCTGCAGCCATCGCCAGCAGTCCGACGCTGCACAGGAATCCTTTCTTTTTAATCAACTTCTCCATCCTTTTCCCTGCGCTTTGGCGGTTTCGGTCCCATAAACTGGTAATACCACGTCTTCATCATGCCATTATAAATCTTACGGTTTTTATCCGCTTTACGGCCCATATACTTTTCCACATCTTCATATGCCGTGATCACATATGCCGACCACGAATCCAGCGCCGCAAAACGTTCACCCAACTCCGTATACAGAGCCGGCAGATTTTCCTTTTCTTCCAACCGTTCTCCATACGGCGGATTGGTAATCAGAAATCCATATTTTTTCGGATGGCTCAACTCACTTACCGGGCGCTGCTGAAAATGGATCATATTTCCTACTCCGGCAAGTTCCGCATTGGATCTGGCCGCCCGGATAATCTCTCCGTCCGCATCATAACCCTGGATATCGACTTTCACCGAACGGTTAATTCGTTCATTTGCCTCATCAAACACGCGATACCAGCATTTTACCGGGATCAGATTTCTCCATGTCTCTGCCTGGAAAGAACGCTTCCTGCCGGGCGCCATATCCGCCGCAATCATAGCCGCCTCGATCGGAAAGGTCCCGCTACCGCAAAACGGATCTACCAGAATGCGATTTTGATTCCATGGCGTCAACAGAATCAAAGCTGCTGCCAGTGTCTCGGTAATCGGCGCCTTACTGGCCAATTTTCGATAGCCTCTCTTATGCAGGGAATCTCCGGATGTATCCAGGCAAACAGTCACAATATCTTTATAAATCGACACACGCAGAGGATAGCTTTCTCCACTCTCCGGGATCACTGCTGTATGATAGGCATTTTTCATCCGCTCTACCATAGCCTTTTTCATAATAGACTGTATATCGGACGGACTGAAAAGTTTACTTTTTATCGAATTTGCTTTTTTTACCCAGAAACGCCCATCCTTCGGAATATATTCTTCCCAGGGAATCTTCTTGGTCTCCTGAAAAAGTTCCTCAAAACTAACAGCACGAAAAGAACCGGCCTTCACCAGTACGCGCTCCGCAGTCCGCAAAAATATATTTGCGCGGCAGATCGCTTCTGCATCTCCGTAAAAACTGACCTTTCCATCTTCTACTCTGCAAATCTCATATCCCAGAGTCAGAATTTCCTTTTTTAATACTGCCTCCAGACCAAAGTGACAGGGCGCAATCAACTCAAATACTTTCTCTGCCATCGCGTCTCCTCTTCTTAATTATTTGATGTTAATATTTATTTTTATCAACGATGAACCAGGCAGACATGCCCGCATCGAACTTTTACTGATATGTTAACTATTGTATCCGCTGCTCAAATTCTTGTCAACAAGAGCCTTGAAAATACATATTTCTGCAACATTTTAACGCTGAAGAAAAGTCTTCCAGGCTTCCATTCCGCCGCTGACCGAATATACCGTATACCCGGAAGCGGAAAGTTTTCTGGCCGCCCGGATGCTCAGCGCACCATGATAACAAATCAAAACTGTCGTTTCTTCCTTTTTTAAATATGCCTCCGGGCACGCCAGCAGTTCTTCCTCATTGATACAGACCGCACCGGAAATATGATCCGCTTCATAACTCTCCCGCTCGCGAATATCCACCAGAAACAGCGGACGTTTTTCTTTTATCCATTGATCCAACTGCATTACACTGATCAGATCCCACATAAGACACCGCCAGAGCATGTTCTTATTATTTAATATATGTAAAGAGCCATTCCTTGTCCCGAAGCGGCTCTTTTTGAAATCCTGTTTATCTGTTATGATTCTGGCTGCTGTTCTGTGAGGAATTCTGGCTGCTGTTGCGGCTCGAATTCTGGTTATTGTTCTGGCTGGAATTCTGATTGCTGTTCTGACCGGAACTGTTTCTTCCGGTATTATTCTGGCTGGAATTGCGATCCGCATTCTGGCTGTTATTCTGATAATTGCAGTTCCGGCTGCTGTTCTGAGAAGAATTCTGGCTGCTGTAGTTATTCATGATTCATACCTCCTGAATATCTTTAATTTTGGTTACAGGGATAGTATAAACCTTTTTTTGATTCCTATTCACAACCATCCAAAATACAAAAATTTAATTTACCAGAATCAAAAAGATCATCCAAACATACTGACAATCCGAACCGGTGTCCGGTAATTCCATATCGAGGTCTTAATCCCCGTTTCCTCCGTAGATGCGTGAACGACACGACCATCACCGATATACATCGCCACATGATTGATTCGAGTGCCATTGGAATAAAATAACAAATCCCCCGGCTGCATCTGATCCGCGCTAATGGATACCCCCTGAGTTGCCTGCTCTCTCGAACTGCGATACATACTGATACCTGCCCCATTCGCCATGACATAACGAATAAATCCCGAACAGTCAACGCCCGTATGCGGGTCATTGCCTCCCTGCCGATAAGAACCGCCAACAAACTGCAGCGCATAATTTACCAGTTGTTCGCGTTCTCTTCTTTCCTCGTTCTCCTCACGGACAGTCCCAGATAACTCCTCTGCGTTATCCGTGATCGTCTCTGCGGATTCATCGTTTTCTCCCGCTTTCGATACTTCCTCTTTTTCCTCCCCGCACGCTTTCACGTCTGTCTGGTTTCCATCTTCTGAATCAGCTGTCGCCATGTTACTCATCTGCGCGTAGGATATGATCGATTCCTTCGCGCCAACACTCATCGTCAACATTGTTACTGTCATCATATACAAAAGAATTTTCTTCACGAAATCTCTCCTAAATCATTTAATCCGCAGCAAATATTACGTATTTGTTACAGAAAGATTATAGTTCGATTGCGTTCTTGTGTCAACCTTTTGTAAGATTTTTTACTCAATTTTAATAATATAACTTATCGGGAGTTGCGTCAGCAACTGCCGATAAAAGGGGCGATAGCCCCGTCCATCGATTATGAGGTTCTGCGAAGCAGGTTCTCATAATATAGCTTATCGGAAGTTGCGTCAGCAACTGCCGATAAAAGGCGCATGCTTT
>JAJQAC010000086.1:0-23509 GCA_021204025.1 Clostridiales bacterium
TACTAATTGATGTAAAATAATCAAGACTAGAAAAAAAGACCACATAATGTGTATTATGTAGTCTTTTTTTTACACGAATTTTACCACTTCTAGTTGTACCCCTGGCATATCCCTACCGCATTTCCTCTGGCAAACCCAGACATTCCCACCAGCCCCATTTTATTTAACGCAGCCAATTCTTCTTCCATGCTAACCTGCGTATAGATTCGTGTGGTATCCAGACTGGAGTGCCCCATGATATCCGCCAGATGATTCGCATTTTTCTCCTCCGCGTAATACACACACGCAAAAAGATGTCTCAGGTTATGCGGAAATATTTTACTCGGCATGATTCCGGCTTTCTCACTGAGCGCTTTCATATCGCGCCATATATTGCTTCTGTCCAACGGCTTACCGGTTCTTGTGACAAATACGCATCCCGATTCGATCTTCTGCTCTCTGATATAATTCTCGAGCACTTTCCTGAGTTCCTCCGGCATCAGAGCGATCCGGCTCTTTCCCTTTAACGTTACTTCGGCAAATCCGCACCGCACAGCCTCTACCGTGATAAAACGGAGTTCGCTTACCCGGAGTCCCATGGAACACAACGTCTCGATTACCAGACACAGCCGTCCTTTTCCCATATGCTCCGCTGCCTCCAGGAGACGTTCATATTCTCGTTTTGTCAGCACCTTGCTGTTTGCGCGGAATGTCTCTTTCTGCATTTTTACCAGCTTCACGATGCATTCATACCACCCCATTTTCTTAAAGAAACCGTTTAACGCAGAGAGTTTTGCGTTCACGCTTCTGGTTTTATAGTTCTCGATCAGCTTCTCTTTATAGCGAATGACCACCCATTTATCTACTTTCTTTCCGTTCGTATATTGCCGGAAACACTCCAGATCACGCAGGTACTGATTAATCGTATTTTTACTTTTCTCCTCCCCTGCCAGCATCTTCTGATAACGGTTTAACATTTCTTCACTGATGATCCTGTTTTTACTTTTACACATAAAATTTTCCTCCTGCTGCACCATGATTTTAGTATTTCACTTTTATAAGTGGTTTATACCCGCAAGATACTATAATCCATGACTGCCGTAAAATCGACTTTTTCTTCATAAATAAGGCAGCTGAGAGGCCGTTTTCAGCAAAAAGAAAACATCCAGACGTTGTAAGATACCTTTGTCTGTCTGACAAGAAGCATATCTTATCCATGTCTGGATGCTTCAATTTTTACGATCTCTGATTGATTCGAAATCTCTTTATCTGCTCACCGCGCCGAGCAGAATCGTGTTAACTGCAAGATTTCATTATTTCCTCAGCCTGTATCTTTCGCACTTCTTCTTCCGTGATGCCCAAAAGCGATGCGATTTCCGCTGATTTACGTCCATCGGCGGACCATTTAAAGATCAGCATTTTACTGTGTTTTTCAATTCCCTGTTCGATCCCTTTTTCGATTCCATCATTAATAAATCATCTGTCCCAACACTGTCATGCTAAACACCTCCTTCAAATCATTCACGTCTTCCTTTTCCAGGAATTTCACTGCAAACGCAAACAGAATCGATCCCATCCTCCGATAATCCGTTTCATCAAGATGGTCTCGTTCCTTCTGCAGGATCAACAGTGTCCGGCGAATCCGTTCTTTTACGCTCAGTTCTCCCGACATCAGCGGTGTGAGGAGAAGCTCTACCAAATCCACGCGTCCCGCGTTTGTAGTCTTCTGAATTTTTTCAACCCGCCGGATCTTTTCGTCCGCATCGGACAGCCGCATATTAATGATACTGACCTTATAAGTATTGATACCAGTGTGTAGTTCCTTCAACGGCGACGTTACGTTCGCCGTACACAATACGCTTGTCTCCACATCGACGCCGTATATATGGCTGGTCAGAGCCTCCGCTGCGCGGAAACGCACCAGGTCTTCTCTGACAAGCCGGTCGGATTCAAACTCCATGTGCCTCCATCGTCCATTATCCATCACAAACATAAAGTCCTGAAGAAAATCCTTCATTTCCAGATGCACGGCCTCTGTGGGAGCAACGCCAATTACTTTTTCTTCAATACCCAGGCGAGGCAATAGCTCATTAGCAAACAGCTGCATCGCATCTTTCAACGTCCGATCCTCAATCGGCATCGATAATTTATCTTTCGTAAGAAGATCCCTGCCGTTTTTCATGTATCCTCCTTTACTCATATTACGCAGGGAAGCTGTCTTTTTGTTGTTCCTTGATCCGGGTAATTGTTCTTTGCATTTCTGTCAATGGATGGAAATGTTCTTCTTACGTAAGTATCTCTCTGTCAGACAACCTCCCGCAGTCAGCGTCATCCATCATTACTTTACACCTGTTTATGTGCGGTTTTCTCACCCGGTTGTATTATTATAGCATATGGCGGACAATGTCCGCAACCCGGCAAAACTCGTCCGTCTATGTGCGGTTGCTCATTTTCTCCTGGTCTGCACCTTTCGCACTTCTTCTTCCGTGATGCCCAAAAGCGCTGCGATTTCCGAAAGCCCGCGGCCATCGGCAGACCATTTGAAAATCAGCAGAATCTTATCCTTTCAAAACCCGGCATTCTTTCCTGTAAAATGCGATACCATAATGCACGATCTTGTCCGGCCCCCTGCTGCCAAAATATTCATCATATTTCAAACGTTCTATCTGCTCAAGCGCCTCTTTTGCATCGGTTACTAAATCCGTTCTTTTTTTTGAATACTTTACTTCAATGATAACTGCATACCTTTTCTTTTTCGGATAACATACAAGATCCGGCCGGCCGTTACCACCTTCCCGGTTTGATTTGACTACCCAGCCGCTTCTGTTTTTTAACATACCGATCAGACCATGGTAAAAATTTTCTTTGTCTTTCAGTGTTCCTCCATCCTGATAACTAATCGTGTCTGCCATGCATGCAATCAGACAATCCTCTATCGCTACCTCATCTTCCTCATCCAGTGCCTGAAAGAAGTCTTTCAACCCATCGCTATCATTCCACACTTTTTCCCGAAACCACTGGTCAACCTTTTTTCTGAAGATTTCCGCAACCTCATTGTTGGGAATCACAAGTTCGTATCTCCCCTCCGGATCACGCCCACACTGCGTAAGATACCCGGTAGAAAAGAGTACACTCCACAAATTATCGACATTTGCATCCAGTTCATCATATGTGATATCGAATCGAATATTCTTTTTTACCGTTTTCCCTTCCATCAACAGACCGATCTCATCGCGTGTATCACTATCCGCCACTTCCGCGAAGCGTATAACCATTTCGTTACCGCTGGTATTTTCCCAGAAATTCTGCGGTACCTGGTTTGAAGTATTCATCAACTGATTACACCAGTTAATCACATCCCACGGGCAATAAACGTGGATATTACCAAAAAGATACCCATCATACCATTCTTTCGTGATATCGAAAAAATCCCCTTTTCCGCAGTTTTCGAGCATCTCTCTCACTTCCTGATCGGTAAAGCCGAACCACTCATCGTACGGTTCATCAACAAGGGTGTGCATCTTCGGGTTATTAAACCCGGTAAAAATGCTCTCTTTTGCAATCCTCAAACATCCGGTTACTACCGCAAACAGAATATACTCGTTCGATTTCAGGCCGGAACTGAAAAATGTGCTGATAAAACCGACAATATCTTTATAATAACCCTCTGCCTCAGCTTTCTGCAAAGGCACATCATATTCATCCAGCAAAACAATACTTTTCTTACCACAGTGCTTATATAATAAATAAGATAGAATGCTGATACTGTTTTCAGGTTTTCCCTGCTCCGTCCTTAAACGGATCAGCAGTTCTTTATCGGCCGGATCCAGCTGATCGCTGTTTTGCAGGTCATAAATCATATTGAGGCGATTCGCCTCCATGCTGACAGCTGACCACATCTGCGCAATCGCAGTGGAAAAATCTTTTCCTCTTACGTCTTTTAATGTAAGGCTTATTACCGGATATTGCCCCATATATTTTTCACACAGTTCGGTTTCTTTTAAAATCTGCAGCCCATCAAACAGACTCTTATCCGTTCCAATTTCAAAGAAATATCGGAGCATACTCATATTAATGCTTTTGCCGAACCGACGCGGGCGCGTAAACAGATTGACCTCTCCCCAATTTTCCAGAAGTTCTTTTATCATGCCGGTTTTATCAACATAATAAAAATGATTTGTTCGCAGTTTTGCAAAGTCATCGACGCCGATCGGCATTCTTAATTTCATTTCATTCAACATCATCGATTTTATTTCTCTCCGGAATTTTATAATTCTAATATACAGGAAATCCCTTCATTCCTCAAGCAGGAATTATGATGAAGATACCATGAACCTTTTTTGAAAATATACTTGCCAAATCCAGAAACATCTGTTATTATACTTTTGTTGTGGTTTCTATACAGAACCAATAAGCAGTCAAGGGAGGTGCTGACATGGCAAAATGTGCAATCTGTGAGAAGGCAGTTCACTTCGGTAATAATGTAAGCCATTCACATAGAAGATCCAACAAGATGTGGAAAGCAAATGTGAAGTCTGTCAAGGTTAAAGTCAACGGCGGTGCGAAAAAGATGTATGTATGTACTTCTTGCTTACGTTCTGGTCTTGTTGAAAGAGCTTAAGAAAAGATCCTGCGAAGCAGGATCTTTTTTCTTTCACAACTGTTTTCTTTAACAACTGAACAGATAATACCCCAGGGCAAGACACCCGATCATAAATGCCAGCGTGGACAACGTTTCCGGTATGAAAAGAAGCAGTGTCATCCCCGCACCGAAGCAAAATAACATAAGACCAAAAACTCTTTTCATCTCGACAACCCGGATCGCAGGATTCCCTGTATTATATGTCCCCTGTCATTCCGAAAGACCACAGAGCCGCTTACATTTATTCCTCATCTTTCGCAGCGATCTCCTCCGCCGCTTTCATCGCTTCCGGCGAGATCTCCTCCTGCTTCTTTCCGGTGAAACGATTCACCAGATCAGGAACCAGCTCGATCACCTTGGTGACTGGATCCTGCGATTTGACACTGACCAGTTTCGTCACACCGTTCTGGATCACCAGCACTGCACTCGGACTCATCTTGGCGCTCATCCCGCCACCGCCGTTATTTTTCGCATTATCCGCGAATGCTCCGGCTGCCATCCCACAGCTTACGTCTACCAATGGGAGAATCGTCGCTCCGTCGACGTGGATCGCTTCCCCCACCACGGTCTTCGTCGTGACAAAGAGATCCATCCCCTTAAATAAGGATTCCAATGTCTCTGAAAAATGATTGTCTGCCATTACTGCACCCTCCTTTTATCTCTCTCGATCCAAAAACCAGCGTATCAGTTTCCGGAAATTCCGATCCAATAACATCCGCGCCGCGATCCATAATACGGTTAGGATCCGCACCCGGCCCTTCAGACTGACCTCGCCTTCCAGCGCTTTATCCTCAAACACCGGTATCAGTTCCAGCTTCCCCGCATAGAGTCCATAAAGCGGACTGATCCAGGTCAGGATCTGTCCGGTCGTACCCGGATCATCAAAACCAAATCTGACCCGCCCGCGCAGCTTTTGCGGAAAGATATGCCGAATCAGGCGGAATACCTGACGTTTCACCAGGCGAAATGTCTTCTGATTATCCTTGTTTTTCAGAAACGCAACCACCCATTCTTTCTTGTCCCGGACCGCCTGTACCTTCTCCTGCGCCGCAGACGCGGCAGAACGGATTTTCTGTATCACTTCTTTTATTGTCCCGGTACACTTTGCTTTTAATTTCTCATAGATTCCGGTAAGGAAAAACGGCGAACTTTGCGACGGTGTTTCTTCTATATTATTATTAACAGTTTCTTCCTTACCATTCGGTTCCTCTATATGGATGGTTTGTCTGATTCTGTCAATCTTTTTCCGTCCATCTGCTTCTTCAGCATCTGCCTTTATCTTTGCTCTTGCCCCGGCTTTTACTTTTGTCTTTACTTCTGCTTTGCTGTCTTCTGCCCGACCGTTTTCTCTTTTCCCCGGCTTCTCAGCACTCTTCTTGTTTTCGGCACCCGTTTCGTTCCTTTTCAAATTCTCAGCGCCGTAAGCCGGATCCCTATTTTCTCCCATCCCGGATGACGCCTTCGCATCCGGCTTTGTCCGGGAACTCACATCCGCCCCCAACTCTGCTCCCGTTTCTTCCGGCAGCTTCCTGCCAAAGACACGAAATCCCAGAACCCTGACCGTAAGGTCCAGGTCTTCCCGGTACTCTGCTTTTACTGATATCAGATGCAGCAGCCACGTCACCCGCACAAGACCCGCGGGTTTCCCGTCAAATGCTCCTTCTGCGCGGTAGCGGATCGGCACCAGCAAAACCAGCAGAATCAGCAGCAGAATGATTCCCAGAACGATCGGCAGGATAACCCCTGCGATTTTCAGAACCCCCAACAGCAATGCTAACATAATTCTCCCCGTTTCACTCTGTCATCAACGATTCTCCGTACTACCTCAAGAGCCTCCCAGTATGTAACCGCGATCCCGACGATCAGGCGATCCTGATCGCACAGAGGAGGCGCCAGAAGCTCCGCCGATGGATAAATCTCAAGCAGATTATTCCCATAAACCGGCGGCGTAATCACATAGACCTCCGGCTGAAGTTTCCCTTCGCGGAGCCCCTGAAGGATGTCGAACCGACGCTGCTGTGCTTTGTCTCCCAGGTACAGATCTTCCACCATCCGCATAAGCTATTCTCCGTCAGCCATAATTTTCCAGGATCGAACGCCGCAGCAGATCGAGCGCCTTTACTACCGACTGCTCACGGATCTTTGCCCGGCTGCCCTGAAAATGATATTCCTCCACATTTACCTTATCTTTCATATAGGTCGCGATATAGACCAGGCCGACAGGCTTATCATCCGTCGCCCCGCCCGGACCCGCGATACCAGTCACCGCGATACAGGCGTCGCTCTCTGTCGCAAAGACGCCCCCTATCGCCATCTCCCTCACCGTCTGCTCGCTCACCGCTCCGTACTGTTTGAGCGTTGACTTGCTGACGTCGAGGAATTTACGTTTTGCCTTATTGGTATAGGTTACAAAACCGCTGTGAAAGACGTCCGATGCCCCCGGCACGTTGACAAGTCTCCCGGCGATCAGGCCGCCTGTACAGGATTCTGCGGTTGTAACAGTCAGATCATATTTCTTTAACAGATCGACCACTACCATCTCCAGCGTCTCATGCTCCTTCGTCGAGTACACATAATTACCCAGACGACTCTTGATCTCCTTTACCACCGGGCTAAGCAGCTTTTTGGCTGCCTCCTCGCTCTCCGCCCGCGCGGTAACACGGATATGCACCTCACCGGTCTTGGCATAAGTCGCGATCGTCGGGTTAGTCTGCGCATCGATCAGATCCAGCAGCTTGTCTTCGATCACGCTCTCTCCCAGGCTGCACACCTTGATCATCTTGGAACGGATCAGCTCCGGCTGGCGATGATTCAGGTACGGATACACCTGTTTACGGAAAATCGGAATCATCTCATTGGGTGGACCAGGCAGCAGGATCGCTGTCTTACCTTCCTTTTCCAGCACAAGACCGGGCGCCGTGCCGTTGTCATTGTCCAGGATAATCGCTCCCTCCGGAACCAGAGCCTGTTTCCAGTTGTTTTCCGTAATGACCGCAAAATTATTACTTTTCAGATAATTTTCAATCCGTTCGTGAGTACGTTTGTCCTCGACCAGGGGCATCCCCAGCACCTCGGCGCAGGTCTCCTTGGTCAGATCATCCTCCGTTGGTCCGAGTCCTCCGGTCAGAATCACGATATCGGAACGATCGAGCGCCGTGCGCAAGGTCTCCCCCAGCCGTTCCCTGTTGTCTCCTACAACGGACTGATAATACAGGGAAAGCCCCAGCAGCGCACATTTCTCTGCCAGATACTGAGTATTCGTATTTACAATATTTCCCATCAGCAGCTCGGTTCCCACCGAGATCAGTTCTACTGTCATAATCAAATAGCTCCTTCCGTAAGCACCTTATGATTCTTTGCGATATAGTCAATCAGCGACACAACCGTCAGGATCAGCGCGACCCAGGTGCAGATGAATGTTGCCATACTCAAAAGCGGCACATCTATGATCATGAGGATCACAGCGATCATCTGAAATGTCGTCTTAAATTTGCCCCAGTAACTTGCCGCGATCACAATCCCCTGCTCTGCTGCCACCAGACGAAAACCACTGATAATAAATTCCCGGCTGACAATGATGATCGTCATCCACGCCGCAAGCTGTCCCAGCTCAGTCAGACAGATCAGCGCGGAACAGACCAACAGCTTATCCGCCAGAGGATCCATAAACTTTCCGAAATTCGTTACCAGATTGTATTTGCGGGCAATCTTTCCATCCAGAAGATCCGTCAGACTCGCCACTACAAAGATCGTCACCGCCACATAGCGAAACATCCGCGACGCGCCACCCTCTGCCAGCATAAAAAACACAAAAAACGGAATGAGAATCACACGCAGCGTTGTCAGTTTATTCGGTAAATTCATCGTACACCTCCCCGGTCAGATCGTAATCAGAAGCACCTGTCACCCGGACTCTCACAAAATCTCCGGAGACAAAGAATTCGCCGCTGGTTACAAAGATATATCCGTCCACATTCGGCGCGTCCATATAGGTACGCCCGACATAGGCCGGCTCGTCCGCAAGTTTCCCCTCGATCATCACATCCAGGACACGGCCGATCATCTCTTCTGATTTTTCGAACACAATCTCCTGCTGCAGTTCCATCACCTCATCACGCCGCTGTTCTTTGAGCGCCTCCGGAACCTGATCCGGGAATCCCGCCGCCGGAGTATCCTCCTCCGCGGAATACGTGAAAACTCCCAGACGTTCAAATTCCATCTCGTTCACAAACTCCATCAGGATCTCATGGTCTTCCTCCGTCTCTCCCGGGAATCCGCTGATCAGCGTCGTACGCAATGCGATATCCGGAATCTTTTCCCGGATCGTCCGGATCCTTTCCCGGAGTTCCTCCTGATTGGTCCGGCGCCCCATCCGCTTTAAGACGCGGTCGCTTGCATGCTGGATCGGAATATCCAGATAATGACAGATCTTCTCTTCAGCCGCAATCGTGTCGATCAGCTCTTCTGTAATCTCTTCCGGATAACAGTATAAAATCCGGATCCAGTACAGACCATCCACCGCAGCCAGTCTGCGAAGCAGCTCAGGCAGCTTTTTTTCTCCATAAAGATCAACTCCGTAAAGCGTCGTCTCCTGCGCAACCAGAATCAGCTCCCTTACGCCCTGTTCCGCCAGTTCTTCTGCTTCTCTCACCAAGTCTTCCATCGGGACACTGCGGTAACGCCCGCGCAGGTTCGGGATGATACAGTAGGTGCAATGCTTATCGCAGCCTTCCGCAATCTTTAAAAAAGCATAATGTCCGCCGGTTGTAAGGATCCTCCCGGCGCCGGGCTCCGGCGTCCGGTCTGCTTCCATCAGACGCATGGTTTTCTCTCCGTCAAGCGCCTTTTTCAGTACCGCGCAGATCTCATCATACGACGAAGTACCAAGAACCCCGTCAACCTCCGGTATCTCATCCAGAATCTCCTGCCGGTAGCGCTGCGCCAGGCAACCGGTCACAATCAGGGCTTTCAGACGGCCGGTTTTCTTTAACTCAGCCATCTCCAGTATCGTATTAACGCTTTCTTCCTTCGCGTCATTGATAAAACAGCAGGTATTGATGACGATGATATCCGCCTCCTGCTCATCATCCGTAAAGCTATAGCCGTCCCGGGTCAAAAGACCCAGCATTCTCTCGGTATCGACCAGATTTTTATCACAGCCCAGAGATATACACAGAATTTTCATAAAAGAAAGCTCCTCGTAAAAAAGGCCGTCCCGAAATACATGATATGAGGCAGCCTTATGTTTCCCTTTGTTTTTTATTCTTCTTTGTCCTGATCCCGGACAATCTTCACCTTGCCGCGGTAAAGCTCCTGCACGGCAATGGAAAGCGGCTTATTTTCCGCGTCTTTACTGCTGATCAACGGTTCTTCTCCATCGATCAGCTGTCTCGCTCTCTTTGCAGAAGCGAGGACAATGGAATACCGGCTCTGAACCAGCGGTTCTTCTCCCGGCTGTACATCTTTATTAACAGCTTCAATTAAATCCAGATAGGATGGACGCAACATGGCAATATCTCCTTTTTTATATACAGCAAACGTTAGTTTGTCGTTTGCGGTCTGATTTTATTTACTATTGTATGATCTGTAATTTTCTGATCAATCCGCTTCGGAAGGAAAGAGGATTATCCCTGATACTTTTCTAATTCCGTCTTCATCTGTGTAATGAATGAAGAATTTGCAGACATCCGCAGCTTCTGCGACGCAATCAGCGCATGGAGTTCCTCCACGCAGATCTCCAGTTTATCATTAACCAGGATATAGTCATAACGGCTCATAAAAGATGCCTCCCAGGAAGCCTGCCGCAGACGGTTCTGAATCACTTCTTCCGACTCTGTGCCCCGGCCTCTCAGCCGGCTCTCCAGCTCGGCGGCGTCCGGCGGCGTCACAAACAACAGCAGCGTATCAGGGAATTTTTCTTTTACCTTTAATGCTCCCTGAACCTCGATCTCAAGGATCACGTTCTTTCCGGCCTCCAGCTGCGCATCCACGTACGCTTTCGGCGTACCATAGTAGTTCTCTACATACTGCGCGTATTCAATCAGGCCGCCTTCCCGGATCCGTTTTTCAAACTCTTCTTTCGTTACAAAAAAATATTCCCGTCCGTTCTCTTCACCCGGTCTCGGACTCCGGGTCGTCGCGGACACCGACAGCGCGTACCGCTCCGGATACCGCGCCAGCAGCTCCCGGATCAACGTGCCCTTCCCCGCACCGGAAAAACCGGATATCACGGTTAAGATTCCTCTCTGGTTCATCGTATCACACCTCATTGTACTCTGCTTACAAGCGAGCTTGACGCAGGAATTAGCTCCCTCACGACGGCGCAATCTTCTTGCCCGGCTTCGCCGGACAAGAAGCATCGGATATCCATCCGATGTGAGAGCAGAGACAAAACTCTGCTTACAAGCGAGCTTGACGCAGAGTTTTGTCCCTGCTCTCGCGCCGTCTGTCTTATCACTCGATATTTTGTATCTGCTCGCGCACTTTTTCGATCTCGGTTTTCAGGGCGATGGCCTTATCCGCCACCTCCGGATCGGAAGACTTGGACAGCGTTGTATTTGCCTCCCGGTTCATCTCCTGTGCGAGGAAATCCAGCTTGCGCCCGACACAGCCGCCATCTCTCAGTTCCTTTTTTGTCGCATCAATATGACTGCGCAGACGAACCATCTCCTCATCGACACAGATCTTATCTGCATAGATCGTCACCTCCGCGATAATCCGGCTGTCATCAAAAGCCCTGCCTTCCAGAATCTCTTTTACCTTGTCTTCGAGCTTCGCGCGATATTCCCGGATAATCTCCGGCGACCGTTTCTCAATGAAATCCACCAGCGTCGTCATATAATCCAGCTTGCCCAGAAGATCTTCTCTCAGCTTTTCTCCTTCCAGTACGCGCGAGTCGACAAAGTTCTTTGCGGCTCCCTCAATCACTTCTGACAGCCGTTTCCACATCTCATCCTCGTCCTCAGGCTCCTGCTCCATCGTCAGAACCTCCGGCATCTTAGCCAGATCGGATACCCGGATATCATTCTCCAGTCCAAAGGACTTCTCCATCTGCCGGAAACAGTCCATGTACTCGGCAGCAAGCGCGGCATTGTATTTTAACGCCAGAGACCCTTCTGTATAATCCTCATAGGTAATATAAACATCTACCTTCCCGCGCTGGACATAAGTCTTTAAAAGATTGCGAATCTGCGCTTCAAACAGATTGAATTTCTTCGGCATCTTAATCCCCAGGTCCAGATACCTGTGGTTGACGGCTTTCATCTCCACCGATATTTTGTAATCCGCTGTAATCGTCTCGTACCGTCCAAAGCCGGTCATGCTTTTTATCATCGGGTTTCGAGCTCCTTTTCCCTTCGCACTGGCAAAATATTTTCAAACAGTTATCAAATATTATAAGCCATTCCAAAAAACAAGTCAATCTCCAGACTTGCAAATCCGCTGAGAAATTGGTTTATGTAATCGAACAGAAGGTGCGATCGAGTAGGAGGCGGCTTTTTCGCCTCATACTCGCCGCGCGGGGCGCGTCCAGCATCAGCTGGAATATTTCCTTACGCGCCCCTGCGCATATAAAGGAAGCCGGAACCCTGTCAAAGTCCCGGCTCACATCATCTGCTTCGTCTCTTATCTCGTCTTGAACGTATCACACAGCGTCTGCTCGGCCGTGTTGGCGCTCTCTCCGCGGATCCCGATCTGCTCAGCCCGGCAATGGCGCTTTTCATTATAGATACAGTTGACTGCCTCACAGTCGATCTCCAGACGGTTTTCCGGAGTCTTAAAAACATTCTGGAAAAATCCGTCCTTATTCTCATCAAAGCTCCCGCAGCATGTGTCTTCCTTTGCCATCGCCTCATAGCCGTCGACAACAATCGCCTGCTTGCAGCAGCGGTGATCTGCGTTGTGCATACAATTTGTCACACTACAGTCCAGTTTTGTCATATTCCATGCATACCTCCTGTGAATCATTTTTGCCATACACCGTTAGTATGCTTTTTTAATCATTTTTTATACGGAATGATTACAAAAAGATCGATGGATCCCATCAAACCGCCTGTGGCGATTCCCCTATCATCTCTGGCCCTGCAGGAAAACTTCGTTCGGAACAATCACTTCTCCTCTCCCGCATCGATTCTCCGGGACGCGATCTCTTCACAGATATCCGCGATAAAGCCTTCCAGCGATTTCTGTCCCTCGTCGCCTTTCGCGCGGCTGCGGACTGCCACAAGCCCATCTTCCTGTTCTTTCTGGCCTACCACCAGCATATACGGGATCTTCTGCATCTGAGCGCTGCGGATCTTGTAACCGATCTTCTGATCCTGAGTGTCCAGTTCTGCACGAACTCCGGCGTCAAGAAGTTTTTCTGTTACTGCTTTGGCGTAATCCATAAATTTTTCGGAAATCGGCAATACCTTTACCTGCACCGGAGCCAGCCAGGTCGGAAATGCTCCCGCAAAATGCTCGATCAGGATACCGATAAAACGCTCAACAGAACCAAAGCATACCCGATGAATCATAATCGGTCTGTGCTTCATGCCATCCGCCCCGGTATATTCCAGTTCAAAACGCTGCGGCAGCTGGAAATCCAGCTGAATCGTACCGCACTGCCAGGTCCTTCCGATCGCGTCAACCAGATGGAAATCGATCTTTGGTCCGTAAAACGCGCCGTCTCCTTCATTAATTACATAAGGAAGACCGATCGCTTCGAGTGCCTGCTTTAAGCCCTCCTCTGCTGCCGCCCAGTCTTCATCTGACCCCATCGAGTCCTCCGGACGAGTTGACAGCTCCACATGATACCGGAATCCAAACAGCTCATAGACCTGATTGATCAGTGCCGCAATCCTCGTCACCTCGTCACGGATCTGTTCCGGTGTGATAAAGATATGGGCATCATCCTGCGTAAAGCAGCGCACACGCATCAGGCCATGCAGTTCTCCACTCTTCTCATGGCGATGTACCAGACCGCACTCCGCGTAACGCAGCGGAAGATCCCGGTAAGAACGCGGCTCGTTTTGATAAACCAGAATCGACCCCGGACAGTTCATCGGCTTGATTGCAAAATCATTATCGTCAATCACCGTCGTATACATATTTTCCTTATAATGATCCCAGTGGCCGGAGGTCTCCCAGAGACTCCGGTTCAGCATAATCGGCGTAGAGATCTCTACATAGTCATTCCGATAATGGATCTCCCGCCAGTATTCCATCAATGTATTGCGCAATACCATGCCATTTGGCAGGAAGAATGGGAACCCGGGGCCATAATCGCTCATCATGAACAGCTTCAGTTCTTTTCCTAATTTCCGGTGATCGCGTTTCTTCGCTTCTTCCATCATCGTAATATAGGCTTCCAGTTCATCCTTCTTTGCAAAAGCGGTCGCGTAAATACGGGTCAGCATCTTATTGTGCTCATTTCCGCGCCAGTACGCGCCGGCGATGCTGGTGATCTTATACGCCTTGCCGACTTCCTTTGTGCTCATCAGATGCGGTCCCGCGCAAAGGTCCGTAAATTCACCCTGTTTGTAAAAGCTGATAACCGCGTCTTCGGGAAGGTCCTGAATCAGTTCTACTTTATAAGGTTCTTCCTTCTCCTGCATCAGCGCAATTGCCTCTGCCCTTGGCAGTTCAAAACGCTCCAGCGGCAGATTTTCTTTGATGATCTTTTTCATCTCCGCTTCGATCTTCTCGGTATCCTCCGCGCTGATCGGCTCTTCAAAATCAATATCATAATAAAAGCCGTCAGCGATCGACGGACCGATTGCCAGCTTTGCCGACGGGAAGAGACGCTTTACAGCCTGTGCCATCACATGGCTCGCTGTATGACGCAGCGTCGCCAGACCTGCCTCATCCTTTGCGGTGCAGATATTTAATGTGCAGTCATGGTCGATCACGGTACGCAGATCCCTCTTCTCTCCATCCACTTCCCCGACACAGGCCACACGCGCCAGACCTTCACTCAGATCCTTTGCGATGTCCAGGATTGACATAGGCTGTGCGTATTCTTTCACACTTCCGTCTTTTAATGTGATCTTCATACAAGTACTCCTTTATATATATTTATTTATAATTTTATATCATGTCGGTGAACCAGCCGTTCCTGAGAGGAAAGAATGTCCTCCGAGGACCGTTCGCACTTAAGTTTTCACGTAGTGGTACTAAACTCACCGGAAAAACATCCGGTTCGTTAAGTGCCGACGTGAAGAATGTCCTCTACGGACATTCTTTCCTCTCAGGAACTACTTTATTGGCAAGCATAATAACGTATTTGTCTGTAGTCAAATCAACTGCTGTTGATTTTTTCCACTCAATCGAGTAGGAGGCGGCATTTTCGCCTCATACTCGCTGCGCCGGGCGGATGCAGCGTCAGCTGCAAAATTTCCATATCCGCCCGTGCGCATAAAAAATCCCCTGCCACATAAAAATTATATGGCAAGGGACGATCATTACCGCGGTTCCACCCTGCTTGACGGGAATCCCACCGGACTTCCCATCCTCTCATTCTGACGATAACGGAGTCGCCGTGTCCGATTAAGGACCGCTCTGAGCTGGTCTTCCCAACATTTCCTGTAAGATGTTCCCACCCGCCCATCTCTCTCTGAAACATTCCATGAAGGTACTCGTCTCATCAACGCTTTGTCTTTCAGCTAAATCCGATTATAACACGGAAAAATGTTTTGTCAAGGCGGCATTTTCTATCATATGGATACCGATATAAGCTCCCAACTACTGCTTCTGGAAATATCTTACCGGATAAAATTCGTCTGACGGCCTCTCTCGGTCTCCGGCAGCGAAATACCTGTCTCGCGGCCTTTTTCAAAACATTTCAGCATCCACGCCAGATTACGTGCCAGGTTACGCATCGTCCGCAGTCCCTCTTCGTCCTGCTCCGCTTCTCCCGGTACGCGTCCATGGACATTATTCCAGTAGGTAGAGCCGACGGTCGGCATCTGCGAGATCCCGAAATATTTATTCAGCACATCAAAGGACGCCGTCGTTCCGCCTCTTCTCGCCACGGCCACAGACGCTCCCGGTTTAAATTGGAAAGCGCTGCCGCCGCTATAAAACACGCGATCGAGGAAGGACAGGATCCGCCCGCTCGGATGCGCGTAATAAACCGGCGTTCCAAATACAAATCCGTCTGCTTCTTTCGCCTTCCGGATAAATTCATTTACCTTGTCATCCTCAAATACACAGCCTTTTTCTGTGCACTGCCCGCACCCGATACAGTCGCGGACAAGCCCTCCACCGATCTGGAAGATCTCATACTCGATCCCTTCTTTCTCAAGCTGCTGACCCACCTCGAGCAGGGAACGATACGTATTGCCATTTTGTTTTGCACTTCCATTTAACATCAGAACCTTCATCTCAACTACCTCCATTTCCGATTTTCATTTTATCAGAGTTTTTGCTATTTGTCATTGTGTTTTATCATACCATGTCACACCCATGCCACGCACGGCATAAGGCAGGTACATAATGGAGCCAAAGCGTTTTATATCCGAACTGCTTCTGTAATCATCTCGCTGAATGACGGATGAGGCCGGACAACGGCTGACATCTGCTCCAGCGTCAGCTTCTCCCGGATCGCGACGGCAAACTCACTGACCATGTCAGTCGCACGGGCGCAGAGAAGCTGCGCGCCGAGGATCACATGAGTATCTGCCTCGTAGACGACTTTGATAAAACCACGTTCCTGCAATGTCAGGACAGATTTTCCATTTGCGGAACTCAGTATTTTATGACTCTTTGCCGT
This sequence comes from Clostridiales bacterium, assembly GCA_021204025.1. Lineage (GTDB taxonomy): Bacteria > Bacillota > Clostridia > Lachnospirales > Lachnospiraceae > Brotaphodocola. Next base: position 16,371 of record JAJQAC010000086.1, read on the forward strand.
AATTCCCCGCGCTTTCGCTTCCTCGGCTGTCAGCCCTACGGAAGCGATCTCCGGACTGGAGTAAATGCATGACGGGATCAGATCCGGCTCCGAATCAACAGCCAATCCGGCTATGTGACGCACGGCCCGCAGTCCCTGTGCCGTCGCCGCGTGAGCGAGCTGGATCTGTCCATTTACGTCGCCGACTGCGTAAATGCCGGGAATACTGGTCTCATACCAGTCATTTACCAGGATGCGTCCCCTCTCCATCTGCGGCGCACCGCCCTCCGGAAACAATCCCCCGGTATAAGCGCGTCGTCCGGTGGCGACCAGCACGGCCTGAGCCGTACAGCTGTGTTCTCCATCCTTTTCCGTATAGGTGCAGCAGATGCCCTCCGGCGTCTGCGCCAGTGCGGATACCTTTGCCCCGGTATGGATATCGGCGCCCTTTTTCTTTAACGACATCTTCAAACTCTGGCCGAGCTCCCGGTCCAGATTAGCGATCAGTGACGGCAACGCTTCCAGGATCGTCACCTTTGTCCCAAATGACTGTCCGATCCCGGCAAACTCCACGCCGATCACCCCGCCGCCGATGATCAACAGCGATTCCAGCGGTTCTCCCTCATAAAAAAGGAGGTCGTCGCTGGTCATGACGCCGGGCAGATCACTGCCGGGAATCGGCGGGACAGAAGGGACGCTTCCCGTGGCGATAAGAATATTTTTCGCCTCCAGCACAGTCTCCAAACCGTCCGGCGCAGTCACGCAAACCTGTTTTCCTTTTTCTGATTCTCGTTTCTTTGATTCCGGTTTCTTTTCATCGGACTCATCGGTGCGAAGCATACGAATCATTCCTGTCCCCTGATAAACCGGAACCTTCGCTGCCTTTAGCCGCGCCGCAATGCCCCTTTGCAGACTTTCGACGGTCATTTTTCGATGTTCCTGCAGCATTTTCATATCTACAGACGGTCTGCCCGATACAATCCCGAAACGGCCGCATCCCTGTATCTCCCGGTAAACATCCGCCGCATGAATTAACGTTTTCGTCGGTATACAGCCGCGGTTTAAACAGGTGCCGCCAAGGGCATCCTTTTCCACCAGCGCGGCAGAAAGTCCCTGTCTTGCCGCCTCAAAGGCAGCCTCATATCCCCCGGGGCCTGCCCCTATAATGATAAGATCCAACATTTCAATCCTCCTGATCCGATTTCACTCCTGAGCTGATTTGCCGAAGTTTTTCCGGTTATTCCTGTGTAAACGACCACGCTGTACAGTAAAATGCCTGCCCGGAGATCTTTTTATCTTATTAAGACACATTTCTTATTAAGAATCAAGATAAGAGATTTCCGCGCACCATTGCGGACACCTCCGCCCGCACCGTCTCCGGCACATTCCGCTCCGCAAGAATCCGCTCCAGCACTCCGCACAGTGCCTCTGCCTCATAAAGACAACCAGCCAGCTGCGCATCCACTCCGTCGAACCATTCCGCCTCCATCGAGTCTGAAGACAGCAATGCCTCTTCAACGATACCGCCATTCACTTTCAACGCCAGTTCCACTTCACCCCAGTCAAATCTCCGCCCGAACCGGTCGGTAAAGGGAATCTTTCTCCCATATTTCCACTCACGGGAGGCAAAGCGCTCCCGCAGACGGCCCATCTCGTCCCAATCGAGGCGTGTTTCATCGAACGTCTCCATTTTCTTTCCATAGACATAAGAAAACGAATCCACCATCGCTGTCTTCATAGATTCTGTTGTGATCTCCGCACACAGGGACGACAGGTTCGTCACCCGTGAACGGACGGAAGCGACTCCCCTGGACTCCAGCTTGGCTTTTGACGGATGTAAGAAACGGGACATCGATGCGATATCCACATCGATGAGAAGAGTTCCGTGATGATAATAATAATCCCCGGAGTCATAAAACGCGTTTCCGGAAAATTTCTGCCCGTCCAGCACGATATCATTGCGACCGTTCAACTCTGCCCTCAGACCAAAAACGGCAACTGCGTCAATAATCACCTGCAGCTGTTTCTCCACATTGGCATTTTCCTTGCGCAGGCAAAAAGTAAAATTCAGATTGCCCCGATCGTGATAGACCGCGCCGCCGCCGGAAAGACGGCGCGCCAGATGGCCACCGTCCTTCTCCAGTTCTGTCACCCCGCATTCCTTCCAGCAATTCTGGTTGCGGCCGATGACAACGGTATGTTCATTCTGCCACAGGAAAAGGATACACTCATCCGGTTTGGTGTGAAAGGTGAGATATTCTTCGATGGCGAGATTCTGATAAGGATCCATCGTTTTACTGGTATAGGATGAAATACGCCCAATCATAACAATCTCCCTTCCATCGTCCTTCTGCTGGCAATATAAATCGCATAAATCGTCAACTGTTCATTTGTCTATACGGATACAGGCAAATCAGCATATCTTCTTTTCTCCTGATAACTACCCTTTCCCACAGCTTTCCCTATCATTCTCTGCCATAACGCACAACCGGCTTTCTCGCCGCCGCTACCTCATCCGGGCGACCGATCGGCGCTGCCAGTGGATATTCATGCATCCGCTCCGGCGTCTCCTCCGACTGCTTCATCACTTCGATAAAGATCTTCACGGCCTCGTCAAGCGTCTCCCGGCTCTCTGTCTCGGTCGGCTCCACCATCAGCGCCTCATGGACAATCAGCGGGAAATACATCGTCGGCGGATGGATGCCGTGATCCAGCAATGCCTTGGCGATATCAAGAGCGGATACGTTGCGCTCGTGCTTTTCCCTCTGCAGAGTCATCACAAATTCATGCATACAGGTATGATCATAGGCCATCTGATAATATGGCTTTAACTGATGCATCATGTAATTGGCGTTCAGCACTGCTCCCTCCGCGGCTTCCGGGATCCCCTCGCGTCCCAGTGTCATGATGTAACACAATGCCCGCACAACCACCAGGAAATTGCCGTAAAAGCCATGCACGTTGCCAACCGTCTGACTGCCTCGCGTCATCTCGTATCCGTCCGCTCCCTTTACCGCACGGATGCCCGGCAAAAACTCCTGCAGGAATTTCTTACACGCCACCGGTCCACTGCCCGGACCGCCGCCGCCGTGCGGAGTAGAAAAGGTCTTATGCAGATTCAGGTGCATGACGTCAAAGCCCATGTCTCCCGGACGTGCGATCCCCATAATCGCATTGAGATTTGCTCCATCATAATAGCAGAGGCCACCGGCTTCATGGACGATACTTGTAATCTCCGCGATATTCGGATCAAACAGTCCCACCGTGTTCGGATTGGTCAGCATCAGCCCGGCTGTATTCTCTCCCACAGCAGCGCGCAGCGCTTCCAGATCCACGCACCCATTGGCATCAGACGGAATATTCACCACGTCAAAACCCGCCATAGCCGCACTGGCCGGATTGGTCCCGTGCGCGGAGTCGGGGACGATAATCTTAGTACGTTTCTGATCCCGGCGGCTGACGTGATAAGCCTTGATCACCAGCAGGCCGGTAAATTCCCCATGTGCTCCGGCTGCCGGCTGCAACGTACAGGCGTCCATGCCCGTGATCGCGCACAACGCTTTCTCTATCTCTCCGATGACCTCCAGACACCCCTGCACATCTGCCGCAGCCTGCAGCGGATGAATCTGCGTAAAGTCCGCAAGAGACGCAGCCTGGTCATTGATCTTCGGATTATATTTCATCGTACAGGAGCCGAGCGGATAAAAACCGTCATTGACGCCGTATGCCTGCTTCGCAAGCTCTGTATAATGCCGGCTGATCTCGGTTTCAGACACTTCCGGCAGCATCGGCTTTTTTTCTCTCTGCGCTAAACCCACGGTACAGTCCGGCGCTTTGCAGTCCGGGATCAGGTCACAGCCTCTCCCCGGTCCTCCCATTTCAAATATCAGCTTCATGCCAGCACCTCCTTGATTTCAGACAGCAGCCCGTCGATCTCTTCAACCGAATTCATCTCCGTCGTACACCAAAGCATCTCCTTCTCAGCAATCGGCAGTCCCGACAGATAACCTCTTTCTGCCAGCCGGCCGGCGAGTTCTCCGGTGTCACAGGGACAGACCGTGACAAACTCATGGAAATACTCCCCTTCATACTTCCTGGAAAATCCCAGGCTCTCCAGTCCTCCGCACAGGTAATGAGCAAGATTCATACAGCTCTTCGCTGCTTTTTCCAGTCCCGCGCTCCCCATCGCGGCCAGATAGACCGCTGCTGTCATCGCGCACAGCGCCTCATTCGAGCAGATATTGGAGCTTGCTTTCTCGCGGCGGATATGCTGCTCCCGCGCCTGCAGGGTCAGCACAAAGGCGCGTTTCCCCTCCGCGTCCGACGTCTGACCGACGATCCTTCCCGGAAGTTTACGCATCAGTTCTTTGGTCGCCGCCATATATCCCAGATATGGACCGCCAAATCCCATCGGCAGTCCCAACGGCTGACCATCGCCCACCGCGATATCCGCTCCACATTCCGCCGGCGTCTTTAACAGTCCCAGAGAGATCGGATTACAGCTCATGATCAACTTCGCTCCTGCCTCATGGACCACCCTGGCAATCGCAGCGCCATCCTCGATCAGGCCGTAATAATTTGGTGACTGGATCAGCAGACAGGCAATATTCTTCTGATCCAGTCTGCTCCAGGCATCGATATCGGTGAGACCATTGTTATCCGGTAATACGATAAGAGGGGCGCCACTGCCAAAGCAATAGGTCCGGATCACCGAAAGAACCTTTGGATCTACAGATCTACTGACGACAACCGTCCCCCGCTTACGATCCCGGCACATAGCGACCGCTTCCGCCGCGGCTGCAGCACCGTCGTAAACAGACGCATTGGATACGTCCATGCCGGTCAGCTCACAGATCATCGTCTGATATTCAAAGATCGACTGCAGGATTCCCTGACTGATCTCCGCCTGATAAGGCGTATAAGCTGTGACAAATTCTTCCTTGGAAGTCACCTGCCGGACAATTGCCGGAATATAATGGTGATACGAACCAGCTCCCCGGAAAATATGGGAAAACCGGGTATTTTTCGCGGCAATCGCCTCGATTTTGCGCGAAACCTCCAGTTCTGAAAATCCCGGATTCAGGTCGAGCGGTTTCCTGCAGCGCAGCTCTTCCGGGATATCCGCGTATAACTCGTCAAAGGAACTCATACCGATATCCTGAAGCATCTGCTGACGCTCGTCTCTGGTATTGGGGATATACGATCCCATAATAAACACCTCCTGCTGCTATGTATATATTGGTCAGATCCCTTACAGCCAGTAAGGATCCTTTTTCTCTTATCATTGCTTAAACTGTCTCAATCATCCGAATAGTCACGAATGAATCAGTCGCTGGCCTCGCTGGCGCAATGTGCCTCATATGCCTCCGCGTCCAGCAGTTCCTCCTCGTCGGTCACATTCTCTACCTTCACAAACCATGCGTCGTAAGGCGCTTCGTTGATCCGCTCCGGATGATCGAGCAGTTCCTCGTTAATCTCAGCCACCGTTCCGCTTACCGGCGAATAGACATCCGAAACCGCTTTCACTGACTCAACATCTCCAAGCGCTTCGCCCGCGGTCAGTTCATCACCGACCTCCGGCAGATTCACAAATACGAGATCGCCAAGTTCGCTCTGGGCATAATCGGTCAGGCCGATAGTGGCGATTCCCTCCTCGATTTTCACCCACTCATGGGATTTCGAATAACGCAGTTCTTTTGGGAAATTCATAATATATCCTCCTGTTCAAGATTTCTCATTGCTTTTCATTTCATAATTATATTAATCTGCTTCGCAATTTCTCCTAAGTTATATATACCAGCAAAGTAGTCTCTGCGGGGAAAGAATGTCCGCAGAGGACATTTTTCACGTCGGCACTTAGCGAACAGGGTTTTGCGAGCTTAGTACCGCTACGTGAAAACCTGAGTGCGAACGGTCCTCGGAGGACATTCTTTCCCCGCAGAGACGGACTCTTCGCATATAACCATTCAAACAACTATTTTCTTGTCTTCGAATAAAACGGCAGCGGCACCACTTCTGTCTCCACCTGACGTCCGCGCACATCCACGCTCAGTCTCGTCCCGATCTCTGCCGCGTTCCGGCTCACCAGCGCCATCGCGATCGGATACCCCAGGTACGGCGCATGGGTGCCGGAGGTCGTCATACCTACCTGCTCTCCATCCATAGAGACTGTCATATGCTCCCGCACAATCCCGCGTCCGACAACCTTTAATCCTACCCGCGTCCGCTTAATCTCTCTGGACATCAACGCCTCTTTGCCGATAAATTCTTCTTTTTTCAGCTTTACCGCAAAATTCAGGCCTGTCTCCAGTGGAGTCACCGTCTCATCCATCTCATGTCCATACAGCGGCATCCCCGCTTCCAGACGAAGGGTATCCCGGGCGCCCAGACCGCACGGGATCAGCCCGTCCGCCTTTCCGGCCTCCATCAAAAGCTCCCACATTGCAGGCGCCTGATCCGCCGCCATATACAGTTCATAGCCGCCGGAGCCTGTGTATCCCGTCTTTGAGATCACACACTTCATACCACCGATCTCAGCGTCAAAATTCGCGCTGTAATACTTCTCCGGAAAATTCTCTGCCGGCAGCAGACGACCCAGGATCTCCTGTGCCTTCGGTCCCTGTAGCGCAATCTGCCCTACGGTATCGGAAATATCAGTAAAGACAGCATCTCCCTGCTCATGCTCCTTCATCCAGGCGAAATCCTTATCCTTATTGGCTGCGTTTACCACGATAAAATAACTGTTTTCCCGCACCTTATAGACAATCAGATCATCTACGCACCCGCCATCCTCATAACACATGACACTGTAACGGGCCTGACCGTCAACCATATTGGTAAAGTCATTGGTCAGCACATGATTCAGCAGCTTCCGCGCGTCCGGCCCGGCACAGGTAATCTCTCCCATATGGGAGACGTCAAACAGCCCGCAAGCTCCGCGCACGGCCATATGCTCCGCAATCACTCCGGTTTCATACTGCACCGGCAGCAGATAGCCGCCGAACGGGACGATCCGCCCGCCGTATTTCTGATGAGTTTCGTATAGCGGCGTCTTTTTCTCCATTTCCCCATCCTCCTTATATTTTAAATGCAACACCAGCTGCAAAATTTCCTTATCCGCCTGTATTCATATCGAGTAGGAGGCAGCTTTTTCGCCTCAT
>JAJQAC010000086.1:23609-102936 GCA_021204025.1 Clostridiales bacterium
ACTCGCCGCGCCAGGCGGATGCAGCGTCAGCTGCAAAATTTCCTTATCCGCCTGTATTTATATCGAGTAGGAGGCGGCTTTTTCGCCTCATACTCGCCGCGCCAGGCGGATGCAGCGTCAGCTGCAAAATTTCCTTATCCGCCTGTGCGCATAAAACAAAAAGGCGCGAGACAAATAATCCTTTACCTGTCTCGCGCTCTGTCATGTTCACCTGAAAGATTCCCGGCAGCCCGGTTGCTTCGCCGGCGCAGCTCACGGCTGCTTTCCAGAGTATCGTCAGAAGCTGGTCCTTTTGCCTGAGAGTTTCTCTTCCCCTTCGGCGCACATCTTCGTATCTCTCCCAGCAACCTCATCCGATAACTATTCACTTGTTTATGAACCTAATCTAACATAGAAAAACAGAAAAGTCAATTCTGTCTTACTAACGTTATTTTTTTCACATTTCGGCTTACCAACGTTGTTTTTTCACAGAATTTCTTCCGTAATTTCCCGCTGTGTCGCGTTCTCGTTTCGCACGGTTTCATAGGCGCATCGGAAGAAATATTCCTGAGAGTTCAGCTTCTCTTCTCCCTCCGCAGCCATTCTTCGCCGATAAGAACCATCCGGCATCTGATCTCTCGCCTGCACATTATCCCGCAGCATCGTATCAAACATCGCGCGCAGCCGGTTCCGGATCGCCGCATCAAGGATCGGCACAGCTACCTCCACACGCCGCAGCGTGTTGCGTGTCATAAAATCAGCTGAGGATATGTAAATCTTCTCCTGCTCTCCTCGCCCAAAGATATAGATGCGCGAGTGTTCCAGAAAACGTCCCACGATGCTGACGACATGAATGTTGTCTGTCTTCCCCGTGATACCGGACTGAACACAGTTGATGCCCCGGACAATCATATCCACCGTCACGCCCGCCTCGGACGCTTCAATCAGCTTGTCGATGATCTGTTTGTCGGTCAAGGAATTAATCTTCACACCAATGTACGCGTCGCCGCCATTTTTCTTTTCCTGAATTTCTTCATCGATCATGTCGAGCACCCGGTTTTGCAGACATTTTGGCGCTACCAGGAGATGCTCCATACGATCTACCGTCTCGCCCATAAAGAGCGCCTGAAATACCTCAGCCGCCTCTTTCCCGATCTCCTCGTTTGCCGTGATCAGCGACAGATCCGTATACAGCCGGGCGGTCTTTTCGTTATAATTACCGGTACCGATCTGTGTGATGTACTCGATCTGCCCTTCTTCCCGGCACGTGATCAGGCAGAGTTTAGAATGTACCTTCAATCCGTCCAGTCCATAGATCACATGACATCCGGCGTCTTCCAGACGGCGCGACCACTCGATATTATTTTCCTCGTCAAAACGGGCTTTCAGTTCCACCAGCACATCCACCTGCTTGCCATTCTCAGCTGCCGCCACCAGCGCTTCGACCACCTTGCTGTTTCTTGCCAGCCGGTAGAGTGTCATCTTGATAGAAATGACGCTCCCATCCACCGACGCTTCATTTAACATTCTCAAGAATGGCGTAATACTCTCGTAAGGATAGGAGAGAAGGATATCATGATCCATCACCTGAGGGATGATCCTGCTGTCATACCGCACCATTCCGCTGTGCTGCGGAACCCGTTTCTCATAAAAAAGCTGAGGTTTCTGTCGCAGCTGATCCTGAAGCTGATACAGGAAAGACAGATCCATCGGCGCCTCTGTCACAAAAACCTGCTCATCTCTCAGACCCAGCTCGTGAAAAAGCTGCGCGGTGATTGGCCGGTTCAGTTCATACGAGATCTCCAGCCGCACCGGACAAAGTCTGCGGCGGCGACGGATCACCTCTGCCATATGATCCCGGTAATTTAACTCTTCATCAAAGACCTGATGCTCATCGATATCCGCGTTGCGCGTAATGCGGATCAGGCATTTCTCCTCGATCACATATTTTTTAAATACCCGCGGGAGGAAATGCAGGATCATCTCCTCCACCAGCATAAAGCAGCCCGGACGTGAGGGAATCGCAATCAATCGATCAAATACGCCTCCGTCGCACGAAATGATCGCGATTTTTTCTTTTTCCTTCTTTGTCCCGATCACTGCCACCGCGTAAATCTCTTCATTCTTCAGGAACGGAAACGGCTGTTTACGGCCCACTACCATCGTGGAAAGCAGCGGCTGGATCTCTTTCGCAAAATATTTTTTCAGTGTTTCCTCTTCTTCTTCATTTAAAGAATCAAATTTTAACAGACGCAGCCCCTCGTCCGCCACAGATTTCATCAGCTTCTCATACGCTTCGTCTTTCCTGCCGTTAAGCAGATGGACCTGTGCAAGGATCGCTGTGATCTGCTCCGCGGCGGTCATATTGGTCTTATTTTCCCGCTCCTCCTTTTTAAGCAGCATCCGGTCATGCAGCGAACCGACGCGCACCATGAAAAACTCATCCAGATTACTCTGAAAGATCGACAAAAAATTCAGTCTCTCACACAGAGGATTTTGCGTTGCTTCTGCCTCTTCCAGTACCCTCTCGTTAAATTTCAGCCAGGACAGCTCCCTGTTCTGATAGCAGCTTATGTCATTCATTTCTCTCAATTCTCCTGTTTCCTGTGTACTTCCTTTAGATTTTCCCGGTTTCAGCCGACTGATCGCAAGGATCAGTATTGCGACTGAAATTGCGGCCATGCATATTGCTTCCATCATCTCGTTTATCCCATGTTCTCTCCTTACCCGTCATTTTCTGCCTGCCCGCTATATTGTACCGGGTTCATGTAAAGTCCAAAAGCAGCGTAATGTAAAATTCAGGTTAAGTGGGTGCGCGAGGCGTGAAAGAAAGCAGGCGTACCGGACGGATATGTCTGCTCATAAAAAGATTGATTTCTGTGGCGGCACGAATTATACTAGGATTTGGCTTCCAAAGGTAATGACAAACCACCCGTCTCTGCGAGGGAAGAATATCCTCCGAGGACCGTTCGCACTTAGGTTTTCACGTAGCGGTACTAAGTTCGCAGGAAAAGCACCCTGCTCACTAAGTGCCGACGTGAAAAATGTCCTCTGCGGATATTCTTCCCTTGCAGAGACTACTTTAAGTTGCGCAAAAAGTTTTTATTTCTATATCACTCAGGTACCTATTATGTTGACTGAAATTTTATCGGGAAGTGAAAACATCCCCCTGCAAAAGAAAATATCTGTCGTCTGGAATCTCTCTATCCCGGCGATTCTGGCTCAGCTGACTTCGATTCTGATGCAGTATATCGATGCGGCCATGGTCGGACAGCTGGGGGCCGGTGCTTCTGCGTCGATCGGTCTGGTTTCTTCTTCGATCTGGCTTCTGGGCGGTCTTACAAATGCCTCGGCAAGAGGTTTTTCTGTGCAGACGGCACAGAAGATCGGAGCCGGAGATGAGGCGCGGGCACGTCTGATTTTGAAAAATTCGCTCTGTGCTTCCCTGATCTTTTCGCTGGTACTGGCCGCCATCGGCATGACCATCAGCGGATCTCTGCCGGTATGGCTGGGCGGCGGTGCAGATATCTGCGCTGACGCCTCCTGGTACTTTTTTATTTACGCCTGTTCTCTGCCTGTCGTGCAGTTAAATAATCTGGCGCGTTTCATGCTGCAGAGTATCGGAAATATGCGCCTTCCCAGTATCCTGAGCGCTCTCATGTGTGCTCTTGACGTATTGTTTAACCGGATCCTGATCCGGCGATTCGGCGTCGCCGGAGCGGCTCTTGGCACGGCATGCGCCCAGCTGATCATCGGTATCGTCATGCTGTGGGCGGCCTGCGCGCATTCCCCTGTACTGAGATTCCGGCGCAAAGAGCGGTTTTACTTGGACAGGGATATCCTCAGCAAGGCGATCCGTCTCGGAGTGCCCATGGCTTTTGAACATGTCGCCATCTGCGGAGCTCAGGTCGTATCAGTCGGTATCGTAGCTCCTCTGGGCACGGTGGCGATTGCGGCCAATTCGTTTGCCGTGACCGCGGAAAGCATCTGTTATATGCCCGGATACGGGATTGCCGCCGCCGTGGCGGCTCTTGTAGGGCAGTGCGTCGGCGCAAAAAAGCCCCGGCTTTCCCGGAGCTTTGCCAATCTGTCTGTACTGCTGGGCGCTCTGATTATGAGCGGCGCGGGCATCCTGATGTATTTTCTCTGTCCGCTGGTCTTTTCCATCCTGACGCCGGATTCGCAGGTGCAGGCGCTGGCGGTCAGGGTTCTGCGCATCGAACTGCTGGCGGAGCCTCTGTTTGCCGTATCTATCGTGGCTTCCGGCGCCCTGCAGGGAGCCGGGGATACGCTGATTCCCAGTCTGTTAAACCTGATCAGTATCTGGGGTGTCCGCATCGTGCTGTCTCTTCTGCTCGTGGGAAGATTTGGTCTGGCCGGCGCCTGGATCGGCATGGCGGTTGAGCTTTGTGTGCGCGGGATCCTGATGTACGGGCGCATGCTTGTCACGTTCCGCGTTCCGCCTGACAGTGATACGTCCGCTCGCTGAAAATCGGGCGGGATATCTTTACCTAAATCCCCGCAGATAAGTCATCGATTTCGATGACGCGCTTATAATTGTCTCACAATCTCCCTCAGCAGTGCGCCAAAGCGCCCGGAAACCATCTGCGATACCTTATCGATCCCTTCGTCTGGATCTGCTGTACGATCCGCACTTAAATTGGTAGCAAGAGACAGACAAAGCACTTTCATCCCACAGTGCGCCGCTGTTAATGCCTCCGTCACTGTAGACATACCGACCATATCTCCGCCCAACAGACGCATCGCGCGAATCTCCGCCGGTGTCTCATAATGCGGTCCCGGAGCAAAAAAGTAATTTCCCTCCTGCAGGGAAAATCCCAGTTTTACTGCGCAGGACTTTGCCAGCTCACGCAGTTTCTGATCATACATCCCGTTCACACTGTAAAACCGCTCGCCAAACTCTTCCAGATTCTGTCCGCGGCAGGGAGACGCCCCACAGAGATTGATATGATCTTTAATCACACAGATATCTCCCGGTTTATAATTGTAGTTAATCGCTCCGGCCGCGTTCGTCAGTATCACCTGTTTTACGCCCAGGAGATGAAACACGCGGATCGGGATCGACAGTTCATTGAAATCATATCCTTCATAATAATGAAAACGCCCGGACATACACAGGATCCGTTTCCCGGAAAGCATTCCATAAATCAGTTTCCCGGCATGGGATGCCACAGTAGAAACCAGGAATCCGGGGATATCTGTATAATCAATGACAACCGGCTCTTCGATTTCTTCCGCCAGAGGACCCAGACAGGTCCCCAGGATGACAGCTGTTTCCGGCACAGCTCCGCCGATTTTCTCCCGGATATAGGAAGCGCTTTTTTCATAACGTTCTAATGGTATAGTCTGCATCATCTTGCTATCCCTCCTGACTGCAAATAAGCCGAAATAAAAAGTCACAAAAGAATTTATTAAAACCATTGTAAAAAAAATCAAATGTTCTGTCAATCCTTACCGGAACCATCTTCCTTATCCGCAGCCAGCAGAAAAATTGTCGACAAAACACAGGCAAATCCCACAAAATCGATCCACACAAAACTGGCTTTCATCCATATGACAGAAAAAAATGTAGCCGATACCGGCTCGATCGAAGCAAATAGACTCCCTTTCTTCGGCCCCACACAGCGTACTCCCTCCAGATAAGCCGTAAATGCCGTCACCGTGCCGAATAAGATAATCACTCCCATGCCAATGATTACCGTCGTATCAATCTCTGCGGACAGGGACCACGGACGAAATAACAGTCCCAGAACAATCCCTCCGACCAGCATGCCCCAGCCGGTCACAACCGCGGAACCATAGCGGTTTAACAGAGATATCGGCTGCATCGTATAGATCGCCAATGCAACCGCTGATAAAAGTCCCCAGAATAGCGCTTCCCCGGAAAGTGCCATCGTGCCCGGAGTGCCGTGAGTCGCCAGTAAAAATGTCCCCAGCACCGCCAGTGCAACCGCTGCCAGTTCCGATGCTTTTGGCATCCGACGGTTTCGGAGCGACAAAATGATCATAATAAGAACCGGACCGATATACTGCAGCACCGTCGCCGTCCCTGCGTTTGAAGCGCCGATCGCTGAGAAATAAGTATACTGGCACATACTCATCCCCAATATCGCAAAGACCAGAATCCCTGCCGCATCCTTTTTCCAGATTGCAAACGCGCCGGCGCCTTCCCGCAGCAGACAGATCAATACCAGGATCAATCCCGCGCAGAAAAGCCGGATCGGCACGAGCCAGTTTGAAGTCAGCCCCTTCGTCTGCAGGAGAAACTGTCCGCAGGTGCCGGAAAAGCCCCACAGGGTTCCTCCTGCCAACGTCAGGATGGTTCCCCGCAGTGCCTGATTTTTTTCTTCTGTTTTATGATTGTCTTTCATCTTCTGACATCCTGTTTCTTTCTTCATTTTCACACCGGAATTTTTTTAATTTTTCACAACTCCCCGGTAGTTCTCATGCCTCTCATGCCTTTTTCAGGGAACCGCCAGAGGGTTCCGTTCCGGTGTTTTCTCATTATAACAGATAATGTCGTATCTGACATGTTTTTTAAGAGAATCAAAAACAGGATGTCAAAAGATTGTCGTATCTCCTGACACCCTGCTTTTCTCTTTTCTTTTCTCACTCATCCATCTCCGGCAATGCCAACCGTTTTAGCACTCGCTCCAGCTGCTCCATACTTTCCGGACAAATCGTCGTACATTCTCTTAATATTGCTAAAGTCTCTCCGAAAATTTCTAAAGACCTTCCTTTAAATATCGGGAATCCCTGCTCGAGTGCATATTCCACACCGGCCGCAAAGCGATATACCGTTACATCCGAAGGGTCTGTCTTTGCTTTCAGCGCCAGCTGCATCTCCCAGTAAGGATGTATTCCCTTAAATGCACGGAACGCATACACTCCTGCCGCCGCATCCAGCAAAAATGCAGCACCGATCACGGCCAGCTCACGTATACTCAGGAAAAACAGAGCAAAAAACACAATTGATATTGCCAGGAAAAAATAACAGGTAAAAATACATTTCCGGTTTCTTTTATATTCTTTTTCCATCAGCACTTTATAATCTGTATACTGCATCACTGTTTCCTTCCTTTCAAATGAAGCCGGCAACTTTCAAATCTATTTTACCGGTTTCATTCAGAGAACATCCCCGACTGATCCGTCGGAAGCGACACATTATGTAAAATCAGCCTGACAATAAACACATTCGCCATCTTTAAATGTCATCTGCGGCACAAATACATGGCTGCCTGCAAAACTATGACCCGCAACATCCTGATGCCGAACTGATTTCTCCTTTAACTTCAGGATCACCACATCCGCGGTCGTTCCTTCTCCCATGGAACCCAGCTCCAGCATCCCGATCAGCTCCGCCGGCCGGATCGTCGCACAGTCCAGCACATCCTTCCAGTCCATCCCGAAATCAATATACTTGGACAGGATCCTCGGCAGGGAATGCAAAGGCTGCAGGAAACCGTTTCCGTTATTGATATCGCTGCTGATCACGTCCGGCACAAATCCCTGCGCGACAGCGGCGCGGCATACCTCATTGTCAAAATTATTTCTTCCGTTAGAAGCGTCAAAGAGAACCCCTCTCTTTCTGGCTTCCAGCAGTCCCGGCAAAACCTTTCCGTCCGCTCCAAGACAGGTGTGATCCTTCCCCTGATAGATATGGCAGATCACATCACCCGGGCGCAAAAGCTCCGCCAGCTGATCCAGCGGGAGCGAACAGTCTGTCACATGGACAATCACCCTCGTCCCAACCTTTTCCGCGATCTCTACCGTGCGTTTGATAGAAGAGACAGCTTCTTCTCCTTCGATGATCCCATGTGAAAGCCGGGTTTTCAAACCCTTCAGGTTGTCCGGATACTTTTTAAATAAATGGATAATCTTATCTTCATCCATCAGAGCCGCGTCCAGATTCTCCGGATACTGATTATTGGACTGACCGCCGGACGCTACCAGCAGATCATTCAGGAAACGAACCTGCGATGACGCCACAAAGTTGCGGTACACATGCTCATACATACCGGCGCCTGCGCTTCCTCCGTCCACAGCCGTCGTCACACCGCTGCAAAAAGAAACGGCGTCCGCTTCCACCCCGCCTTCTGTCGCTCCCCACAGATAATGCACATGATAGTCGATCAGGCCGACGGTTACGATACATCCCTCCGCATCGATCACCTGCCGGTACGAATGACCGGGTAACGGCGCTGCAATCTTTCCGTCAATCAGAGCGATATCTCCTTTCCGTACCTCATGGTGGGCGGGATCATAAATGGTTCCGTTCACAATTAAAAAATCCATACGTTTTCCTCCAGGGATAAATTTGACAGGGAACGACAGTTCCCCATTATTTCTGATTCATTGTCTGAAAACGGAGAGACAAAACTGCCTCTCCGCTTAAATGATAACTGGATATCCTTACTGTCTTGCCGCTTCCACTGCGTCCTGGAATCCCTTCACAACATCCGCGCCGAGGTCTTCCTCAACCATATCATACACAACCTGAGCCTTTTCTCTCAGGAATGCCAGATCATCCTCACTGAATTCAACGATCTCGCAGCCCGCATCAAGAACCGTCTGTTTATCCGCATCAATTGACTCATTTGCCACGCCTTTCGCGTACTCAGATGCTTCCGCTGCGCACTCATCAATCAGTGCCTTAGTATTATCCGGAAGGCTCTGATACAGATCATTATTCATGAAGAATACAATAATATGACCGACATGATTGGTCTCAACTACATATTTCTGCACTTCCTGAAGGTTGTTGCCGACAATATTCATATACGGATTTTCCTGACCATCCACGGTACCCTGCTGCAGACCCATAAACAATTCGTTAAACTGCATGGGAACCGCGGAAGCGCCGATCTCGTTCCAATACGCAATATGATATTTGTTGGTCATCACACGGATCTTCTGACCTGCCAGATCTGCCACAGAAGCCGTCGGAACATTGGTCGTCAGCTGACGGAAGCCCGCATCAGAGAAGCAAATCATATGGATGCCGGACGCTTCACAATACTCATTAATCTGATTTTTCGCATAATCGCTTTCCAGGAAATTTCTCATATGATCGATATCGTCAAATACGTTCGGCATATCAAACAATGCCATCTCCTTAACAAAATCGGTCAGATCGGAAGTCATACCGGTTACCATCTCAATCGAACCAGCCACACAGGCTTCATCCTGCTCCGTCGTATTGGCAAGCTGCCCGCCCGGATACAGCTCAATATCAATACTGCCGCCGGATTTCTCTCTCACCAGATCCGCAAAATACTCACACATCTTATAATTGGTTGTGGTCTCAGCTACCGTCATCGCCAGACTCCAGCTGTAATCGCCATAGTCTTCCGTCACCTCTTCTGCTGCTCCCTCTGCAGCCGCCGTTTCGGCAGCAGCAGCCGTCATGGACGCTGAGGAGGATGAAGACCCCGATGAACATGCGGTAAGGCTGACCGCCATGGTTCCTGCTAATAAGATTGCTAAAGTTTTTTTCATTGCTTTCCTCTCCTTTATCTTTTTAATTTTTATAACTTTCTTAACCCTTTTGTTATGCCAGCACCGAAGGCAGCCACATACTCAGCCCCGGAACAAACACAATCAACAGCAGACACAGGATAAACATAATGATAAACGGCACCGTCGCTTTTGCCAGATTAAGCAGCGGGATCCCGGTCATGCCGGACGCAACAAACAGATTGATACCCATCGGCGGCGTAACCATGCCCATCGCCAGGTTACATGTCATAAAGATGCCCAGATGAACCGGATCGACTCCCAGAGCCGTGGCAATCGGAAGCATAATCGGTGTCAGGATCATGATATTCGGAATGTTATCGATAATCATACCGCATACAATCATAATCACATTCATCAACAGCAGGACGACGATCTTATTATCCGTCATAGCCAGAACCATCTTTGAGATCGTCTGCGGATACTTAAGCAACGTCATGGTCTTCGCGAAAGCGGAAGCCGCAGCGATAACAAACAGGATATTAACATAGGTTCCCGCTCCTGCCATAAAGATATGCGGAATGTCCTTAATCTTAATCGAACGATACACAAAAATACACACCAGGAATCCGTAAATAACCGAGATAACCGCAGCCTCTGTCGGGGAACAAATGCCGGAATAAATGCAGCCAAGGATGATCACCGGAGTCAGCAAAGCGAAGAAACTCTCTTTTAAAAGCTTAATAAATCCCTTTGCATGGATCTGATCATAATTCTCTTTCAGCTTTTTCTTATCTTCCCCGTTTTTCTTACAGTAATAATAGCAGTATAATATCAGAAAGAGTCCGATCAGACATCCCGGAATGATGCCGGCGATAAACAGGGCAGATGGCGACGCGTTCGCCGCAGCCGAATATACGATGTAAGAAATACTCGGAGGGATGATAACGCCGAGCGCTCCCGCTACCGTAACGATGGCCGTACAGAATACGATATCATAGCCCATATTCACCAGAAACGGGATCGTCATGGAACCTACCGCAGACACTGTTGCCGGCGAAGAACCGGAGATCGCCGCGTAAAACATACAGGTTACCACCACTGCGCAGGGGAAACCGGCCGTCTTATTGCCGATAAAATAGCCAAAAAACTCAAACAGCTTCTGAGAGATGCCACCTTCCGCCATGATCATGCCCGATACCATAAACAGAGGAACCGCCAACAGGGTAAAACTGTTCATGCCGGAGAACATCGCTCTCGCCACGTCGATCGCGCCATAATTGATCGTTCCCATCATACCCGGAATCACCGCCATAAGACCGAACACCGCGCCCACCGGAAGGCTGATTACCAGAAAAACCGCCAGAAGGATAAAAAATAATCCGATTGTCATTTTTTCTCTTTCTCCTTTCCGCTCACGTCAAGAAAAATCACCTCAATGCTTCGAACAACCGCCAGCAGGAAGCAAAACGTCATCACCCAGTAAAAATTCGCTACCGGAATCTGCAGCGCCGGACTCCTCTGCCCGGTCTTTAACGTGACGGCGATCAGATCGTAACCGCCTTTTACCAGCAAAACCGCAAATACCGCCACAATTACCGTGCAGATCAGGGTAATCACCCGCTGAACCGGTTTACTGAGCATCGTAGTAAACGTGTCTACGCGGATCATGGAACGATTGCGGATCGTTGCCGGCAGGGAAAAGAACGCGCTCAGTGCCAGACAATAACAACAGACCTCATCTGACCAGGTCAGCGCATTGTTGAAACAGTAACGCATGACGACATTGGCAAATGACAATACGGTCATCACTGCCAGCAGAACAGCCATGCAGCCGAGCTCGAAATTTTTGTCGAGCCATTTTAAAATCGTCATAAACTACCTCCCGTAAAATAAAATTTGCACGAAGAACTTCTTCTTGACATCATTCTATCATCTATCTTATAATAAGTAAAACAGTTAAAACTAATTAAAATCAGAAGTTTTACTTCTTTTTTGTGCATTTTTTCGATTTATTTTTATATATTTTTAGCATATTAGACAAAATTTTGGAGTTGAAAGGATGGATTGTTTTGGATTTCAAAATACTGGAATATATGATAGCGATTGCTGAAACCGGAAGCGTAACGAAAGCCGCCAAACGTCTCTACATTTCCCAATCCGGGTTAAATCAACAACTGATCAAAACAGAAACTGATCTTGGCACACCGCTCTTTTACCGCTCGAAAAAAGAAATGCGGCCCACGCCGGCCGGCAAAATCTATATTGATAATGCCAGAAAGATCCTGCAGATCGCAAAAAACTGCGTTACCCAGATCTATGACCTGTCTGAAGATCCACAAGGTACGATTACTTATGGGCAGCCGTTCGAACACGGCGCCGATCTTTTTCTTCAGATTTCCCGGGAATTTTCCTCGCAATTCCCTCATGTATCCGTCACCCTGATGGAACAGACCGTGCGGGAAATGCAGGACAAAATCGCAGCCAACCAAATGGATCTGGCTTTTGTCATGATGAAAAATCCTCCCTCCTCACAGTTCAATTACGTGAAACTTGTCACGGAACGGCTGGTTCTCGGCGTTCCCATAAAACATCCCGCAGCTGCTGATACTACTCCCAATACGCCGCTTCACACAATAGATTTAAGACTTTTTAAGAACGATAAATTTGCTTTCATGTTTGCAGGTTCCACCATGCGCGCAGTCATAGATCCTTTGTTCGAAAAAGCAGGATTTGTGCCAAACATCCGTTACGAAACTCATATGAATAACCTTCTCTATCGTCTGGTACGCCAGGGTCTCTGCTGCACAATCATACCTCAGTCTTATGCCAGGAGAAACAGTCACTGTGCATGGTTTCTCCTTGAAGGCGACCCCAGTTGGGAATGGTACATCATTTATTCCAAATTTCGAACACTCAGTGCCGCCGACCGATACCTGATCGAACTTTCACAAAAATATGCACAGCAGATGAAGGATTACTGGCAAATCCATGGAATCGGCTCTCCGGTGGTATAAAAGCCGGGTGCGGCATCAGCCGCAAAAATTCCTTACCCGGCCCTGTGCATAAAAAACAGATGTCAGGATCCTCATCTCACAAATCCTGACATCTGTCTTATCGTAATTTCCCTGAAATCGACGTCCCGACCGTCCCTTCCGGCATCTCCACTCCGAAATTGTCCGCAACCGTGGCTCCGATGACCGCGAAGGTATTCTCCTCCGGCAGTTCTCCGCTTCCTTTCATGGACGGCGAATACGCCAGGAACGGCACCTTCTCCCGCGTATGATCGGTTCCGGTATAGGTCGGATCATTTCCGTGATCCGCCGTGATAATCAGCAGATCATCCTCTCTCAGACGGTCCAGCAGAACTCCCAGATTCTGATCGAACTTCTCGATCTCCCGCGCATACCCTCGTGGATCTCTTCGGTGTCCCCACAAAGCGTCAAAATCGACCAGATTCACGAAGCAAAGGCCACGGAAATCTTCCCCTGCCATGGCAATCGTCTGCTCCATGCCGTGAACCGAGCTTTTGGACTTCAGTGCTTTTGTAATTCCCTCTCCATCGAAGATATCCCGGATCTTGCCGATGGAGATCACATCCAGCCCGGCAGCCTTCAGCGCGTCCAGAACGGTCCTGCCGAACGGCTTCAGCGCGTAGTCATGGCGGTTGCTCGTCCGTTTGAACTCTCCCCTTTTCTTCCCCACGTAAGGTCTCGCGATCACCCGTCCGACCTTCCACTCGTCTTTCATCGTGATCTCGCGGGCAATCTCACAGCACCGGTACAGTTCGTCCAGTCCAAACGTCTCCTCGTTGCCGCAGATCTGCAGTACGGAATCCGCAGATGTATAGACGATCATATGACCGGTTGCGATCTCCTCCTCAGCCAGTTCTTCCAGGATCTCCGTGCCGCTGGCGCTCTTATTGCCAATCACCTTATGCCCGGTTCGCTCTTCCAACTCCCGGATCAGTTCCGGCGGGAATCCATGTTCGGTAAATGTCTGAAAGGGCTTTGTCACCTCCAGCCCCATCATCTCCCAGTGTCCCGTCATCGTATCCTTTCCGCGGCTCAGTTCCCTGAGCTTTGCGTAATAAGCCAGCGGTTTCTCTACCGGGGCCACCTGCCTGAGCGGACATAAATTTGCCATCCCCATTTTCTGTAAATTGGGAATCTCGAAACTGTCTACAGACTCCGAGATATGTCCCAGCGTATTTACTCCCACATCCCCGAACTCCCGGGAATCTTCCATCGCGCCGATTCCCAGGGAATCCATGACAACCACAAATATCCGGTTCCATTTGCTCATTTGCTCATCTCCTCTCATCAATTTTATTTTCCTCCCTGAAAATCTCTGTTAGTCGAACGTAATTCTTCTTTCTTTTCGCGCATTGATTTCTTCAGCTCTTCCAGAGCTTCGCGGTAATCCTCATGCCGCATCCTGGGGAACGCTTCCAGAAGATGGCCGGCTCCGTAGTACCGATGCCGGAGCATCTTCCTTTTATAGTTTTCAGCGAGGATCTCCAGTTCCCTTTTCCTGCTGAGAAGTTTCTGGTACTGCGGATCTTTTTCCGCTTCCTTTTCTACTTCGATCGATACCATCATCAGCTTATTTCTCATCCCGGCGACATTTTCCCGCGCCTCGTTCTGGATTCTCTCCGCCGCGTCTCTCGCCTCCGCTTTGGCAAGCGCTGCCTGTACTCTCTGCTCATCGATCCGCTGATCCGTCGCAATCGCGGTCTTTGCAATCCGCTCCGTCATCCGGTCACTGATCTCTCTCAGTTCTCCCGTAATGTGATCCAGTTTTTCCAGGCCATGGCTCAGGCCATTCACAACGAACACTGTCGCAACTGTATCCACCGCGTACAGGCAATACAGGAAAACCATTCCCCAGATCCCGATCATCGATGGAATGATTTCCACCATTGCCAGAATCAGTGGGTGAATCACCCTCACCATCAGCACACAGCCGGTTCCCCACATCAGACTGAATTTCAGACAGACATAACCGCCGAGATTGAAGGGTTCATCCGTATAATCCCACCATCTCATATGAAACAGCTTATCCAATGCCCAGCCGCCAAAAAGCTCAATCGCACTGGTCAGACACATCCCTCCCAGAAACAGCACCAGAAGATTTTCCTCCATGGGAAGCAGCAGCACGATCACCGCCAGCATCCCGAACCCATAGATCGGACAAACCGGACCGTTCAGAAAACCGCGGTTTACAATCGTTCCGAATGTAACCGCGTGATAAGCCACCTCCACGCACCATCCCAAGCAGGAATAAACCAGGAAAAATGCGCATAACAGATAGAAATCATTCATCATTTATTTTCTCTTTCTGGCTTTGATTTTTTATAAAGGTTTCTGCAGATTCCGCATTTTCGCTTCCCTGCTCCAGATTTTTAGCACTCCCATGTCATGCTGAACACGAATCCGCTTACCGATCTCATCTGGCACTGCCCATGTTCTTCCGGCAGATCCACAAACCGCGGTTGAAAACATCAATACAGAATTCAGCAAGTTTTGCCTGGGGTTAGGGTAACATATCAGATATGAAAAAACAAGAGGATTTTTCATGTAAAGCCCCTTGAGGTTTTCCTTATCAACGTATATAATGCAGAAGGAGGAGGTGCATAATTTTGTGTAAACTGATGCCTTTTGTATTGGAAAACGGAAATACCATTCAGGTGTCCGAATACAAAATCGATCGTCTGAAACAATATGTAAAAATGTTTTCAACATTAAATGGCGTTGACCGTGTGATTCTTTTTGGTTCTGCTTTAGAGGAACGGTGTCGGAAAGATTCCGATATGGATTTCTGTATGCTATATCCGGATGAACAAAAATCTTTATATCGTGAGAACCTCAAAAAAATGTGGAGACTCTATCCTGAATCCTCCTACGATGATTTTCTTTCATTCGATACGAAGCGATTTGACGAAAATGATCATTTATATACGGTAATACAAGATATAAAAAACAAAGGGGTGGTGATTTATGACCGTAAATGGTGAAGTGGCATTTTACTACACACAGGCAAGATCATACATAACCCAGGCATCACTTGCAATTGCCAGCGATGATCATTACAGAGTAGAACGAACCGCGGGAAATATATCACAGGCAGCAGAGTTTATTTTGAAAGCTATGCTAATCAATAAAGGTATTAAGCCCCCTCAGACACATAAGCATGAATTTTTAATGAACGAATGTGGCAAGGCAGGCATTAAAATACCAAAAACATTTCGCTCCATCTCTCCGATCCTGTATGAATATGAATCCTCTCTTCGATATGATTTTGATTGCGAGGTCGATGAACAGGAAGTGAAAGACTGTATAAAAATTATCGAAAATATTTATGAATCAGTGGGAATTCCGTATATACATGAAGCGTATATCACCTTATCCAGAACAGTTCCCCGCGATAAATTACAGGGATTGTCAAAGACAACTGCAGTTGCAAAATTTAGAAAAATATTTTCTACAACATAAGAAGACACTTCGGATGCATCCCATCGGTCTCAACCGAAGTGTCTTCTCTGATCTTTTATATCTATGCCACATCGCTTCGCGGCGCCGCCGATTCTCTACTCTTCCAGCATCTTCCTGTATCTCTCCACCACCTCCGCCATCGCCTCATGTCCGGGGGCGCCGACGGTCTCCCGTCTCTGCACACACGTTTTCATGCCGATGGCGTCGTAGATATCCGCCTCAAAGACCGGGCTGACCGCCTGATAATCCTCCAGCGGCAGATCGTCCAGCGCAATCCCCTTATCAATGCACATCAGCACCAGACGCCCGATGATACCGTGAGCGTCACGGAAGGGAACGCCATGATTGACGAGATAATCCGCCGCGTCGGTTGCGTTGGTAAAGCCGTTCTTCGCGCTCGCCTCCATGACGTCTTTGCGGAAGGTCATCGTCGCAATCATGCCGGTAAAAAGGGCAAGACACCCCTTGACGGTATCAATCGCGTCGAAGGTCAGTTCCTTATCCTCCTGCATATCTTTATCATAGGCCAGGGGGATCCCCTTCATCGTCGTAAGCAGTGACATCAACGCGCCGTACACACGGCCGGTCTTGCCGCGCACCAGCTCGGCAATATCCGGATTTTTCTTCTGCGGCATGATGCTGCTGCCGGTACTGTAGGCGTCGTCGATCTCTACAAAGCGGTACTCATTCGAATTCCAGATGATGATCTCCTCGCTGAAGCGGCTCAGATGCATTGAAATCAGTGATAACGCGCTTAAAAGCTCGATCACATAATCGCGGTCCGATACGGAATCCATGCTGTTTAACGTCGGCCCGTAAAAGCCGAGCAACTTCGCCGTATAATCCCGATCCAGCGGGTAGGTCGTGCCGGCCAGCGCCCCGGAACCCAGCGGGCAGTAATTCATCCGCTCATAGATATCATGCAGCCGGCCGCGGTCTCTCGCGAACATCTCAAAATACGCTCCCATATGATGCGCGAGCGTCACAGGCTGCGCTTTCTGCAGGTGGGTAAAACCGGGCATATAGGTATCCAGATTTTCCTCCATGATTTTCAGAATTGCCTCCAGCAGTTTCTTTACCAGCGCGTCGATCTCGCCGATCTCATCGCGGCAGTAGAGTTTCATGTCCAGAGCCACCTGGTCGTTACGGCTGCGGCCGGTATGCAGACGTTTGCCCGCGTCTCCGATCCGCTCGATCAGGTTTGCTTCCACAAACGAGTGGATATCCTCATGTTCCGCGGTAAACTCCAGGCGCCCCTCGTCCAGATCCGACAGAATCCCCTCTAATCCGCCGATGATCGCTTCTTTATCTTCCTCACTCACGATTCCCTGCTTTGCCAGCATCGTGACATGCGCGATGCTGCCGCGGATGTCCTGGCGGTAAAATTTGCGATCAAAGGATAAGGACTCGTTGAAATTGTGAACGAGCTGGTTCTCTTCTTTTGTAAAGCGTCCTCCCCAAAGTTTCATAAAAATTATATCTCCCTTCGATTTAAATCATTCCGTCCGTCCATGATTTCACAACATCTTCCGAGGACCGCTCTCGCTTAGGTTTTCACGTAGCGGTACTAAACTCACCGGAAAACCATCCGGTTCGTTAAGTGCCGACGTGAAAAATGTCCTCTCCAGATGTTGTGAAATCATGGACTACTTCGTTGGCATCTTTCTGTGATTCTCTTTCGCCTTTACATTCTTCTATCTCACTATTCTGATCATATTCATTTTCAGGATTTTGTTCTTCTTCGCACTCATACTCTTCTTCACTGTATTCGTTATCATCGTCCTCATACTCGATGATCTCAAAATCGTCGTCCCAGCGCTCTCTGCGTCTCCGGGCCGTCCATTCGCTGATGCCAAATGCGGCCACAACCAGCAGTGCAATCACTGTGATCACGGCGCCAGCCTTTAATCCCCGTGGGAAATAATGGAGTTCTACGGTGTGTGTCCCGACCCCGACCGGCACCGCGAGAAACGCGCCCAACATCCTGGACAACAGGACTTCCTCCCCGTCCACGGTCGCGGTCCATCCCTCGTCATAGGGGATGGTTGTAAATAAATAACCGCCGCCGCCCGCGTTTACCGTTCCTTTCAGGGAGGTATCGGTCCACTCTGTTACGCTCCAGGGATATCTGCCCAGTTCCTCGCAGATTGCCGAAAGTCCCTCCTGCGAGACCCGGTAGATACCGGCCTGCATCGTCACGTCTGTCTGCGTCGTCGAGAGCACGACTTCCTGCCCCGCCGGGCAAAATCCCAGACTCAGGAGGTATCCGCGATCCACATGTTCGTAATTTTTCGTCGTATCCGCGGTCATGACGCTTACATCCGTAATCTTTTTGTCCGTCACATACGCGTAATAAACGCCACTTTCCGCCGGGATAAAGGTCATGCTTTTTCCCTCTCCCCAGACGTCCTGCATCAGATAGAAAAACTGCGGTGCGCCCACGCTGTCCGCCAGAGAATTCTGCACATCCGCGGGATTTCCCAGATCGATATTCCAGCGGTTCTCCCAGCCCTCATCCACTACAAAGCCCAGAGGAAGCGTGTAAGTGTTTTCACAGAGCCAGGTTCCATTCTCCTGCGCAACCACCGTCTTTAACCCGTCTTCGTCCGGCTCCTCCGAATAGATGCCGTACCTGACATTCAGGAGCGCCT
Organism: Clostridiales bacterium; assembly: GCA_021204025.1. Classification (GTDB taxonomy): domain Bacteria; phylum Bacillota; class Clostridia; order Lachnospirales; family Lachnospiraceae; genus Brotaphodocola. Next base: position 42,211 of record JAJQAC010000086.1, read on the forward strand.
CCGTAAGAGGCGTCGTCCCTTCCGCGCCGTATGCGTTGGTCGAACTCTCGCAGCCCAGCTTTTTCATCAGAGAAGACATGTCCGCGCTCGCCATCGACGAGAAGAGTGAAATCGAGGGAAAATTCATCCATGCGCCGTCGTTCTTCGTCTTGCTGCTGATTTTCTTCATACGGAAGAATTCTTCCGACTGCTCCCGCGCCAGTCCTGCCAGCGTCCGCACATCCTCATTATCCTTCGTATAAGCGGTCCGGCTGGTCGTCGTCACGCTGGTCACAGCCATATTAACGGCCGCCTCCAGTGAGACCACAAAAAGTGCCGCCAGCAGAGCCGCGACACGACATCCCGGCCCTTTCCGGTAAAAACATATGACGGCGAGATATAACGCCAGAAAAACGATTGCCACGTAAAATACGAAAAAATGAAAATGCTCCTGAGTCACCAGCTTCTGAGCCAGGATGATAAAGATCACCGCTCCCCAGAATGCCCCGTAGATCTGCTTTTCCGAAAAATCCTCCACATGCTGACACGCCCGGCAGCAGATCACCAGCATCAGAAAAATATAGATATAGGACTGACGGCAGGGAAGGCTGTTCGGATAATGGAAACCATGCCAGATGAAATTCGGGATATTCATCGCGAAGCTTCCCAGCAGAATCAACAGCAGCACACAATAGACGGCTTTTTCCTTTACGGATATCTTTTTCACCATCAGATACAACGTAAAAAGCAAAAATACCGCTACGCCGCAGTAGATATTCGGCCAGTGATCCAGGCCGATCTCCGACTCGACATTACCAATATGCCGCGCGATCATGTCGAAAATGGAAAAATACTCGGTAAAAGTTGTGGGGAACTTACTGTCCCCCGAAGCAGTCGACTGCAGTGTGTAGATCTCCGGCAGTAGCGTCACCGCCGCGAGCGCTCCGGCCAGAAGTGAAGACACGCCAAACTGCAGCCATCTCGTCACAAACTTTCTGCGGCTCATCCTGTCTTCCAGCACCAGCAACGCGATGAAATCAAGCACCATGAAGATGCAGGTCATGATCGAGATGTAATAATTAGAAAAGATCGACAGCCCCAGAAATATCGTATATTTCAGGCACCTGCCCTCATGCACCAGTTCCTCCAGCGCCAGCACTATTAACGGGAAGAGCACAATGCAGTCCAGCCACATGATATTCCAGCTGTACGCTGCCATATAACCGGACATCGCGTAAAAGATGCCGAAAAAAGCGACTCCTACATGATCCGTATGGCAGTGCTTTTTGAGATACCAGGCCATCGTCACACCGGCCAGGCCAGTCTTAAACACGATCAGATAGGTCATGAATTCCAGGACATAAGCCTTTGGACACAGGTATAACAGCCAGTTAAACGGACTCGCCAGATAATACGAATACAGCGCCGCAAAATTCACTCCCATCCCGATATCCCAGCTGTAGAGCAGGCTTCCCCCTGTCCTCAGCTTGTACTGGAATTCTGAAAAAAAAGGCGCATACTGATGATACATATCCGTCCGCAAAAAGGACTCTTCCCCAAAGGGAAAGATTCCTCTCTGCACAAATATGATAATCATCAATATAACCGGTATCACGAATGACAGCATCAGGCCGTCGCCGGATCGGATCACTTCTTCCCATTCCACCGCTTCCCGGAAACGGCGGCCCGTTTGATTTCGCCCCATATCGGTTCTGTCTTACTCCTGTCTTATCTTTGTCTTATTTTTACTCCTGACCTGCTTCCTTGCGGTCGGCCAGAATCTTCTCAATGCTCACCAGCTTCACGCACAGCGCGAACAGATGCATCGCGAGCTTCAGATCCTCCAGCGGCGGGAACGACGGCGCGATCCGGATGCTGCTGTCGCGGGGATCCTTTCCATAGGGATAGGTTGCGCCGGCTTTGGTCATCACCAGCCCCGCTTTCTTACATTTCGCGACGATACGCTTCGCGCAGCCGTCCATCGAATCAAACGCCACAAAATATCCACCCCTGGGATTGCTCCAACGGCCGATCTCCAGGCCGCCCAGTTCCTCTGTCAGGATGTCCTGGATCGCCTCAAACTTCGGACGCAGGATATCCGCATGGCGCCGCATATGCTCAACCATACCGTGAATACCGCCAAAATAGCGCACATGACGCAACTGGTTCACCTTATCATGGCCGATCGTCTGGATCTTTAACTGCCGCTCAATGTCCTCCAGGTTATTGCGGGACGTCGCGATCGACGCGATACCGGAACCCGGAAATGTAATCTTCGAGGTCGATGAAAATTTATAAACCAGATCCGGATTACCCGCGCGCTTGCACTCCGCGAGGATCTCAATCAGATGATCCTGATGATCATCATACAGATGATGGATGCCGTAAGCATTATCCCAATAGATCCGGAAATCCGGAGCCGCCGGTTTCAGACGCGCAAAGCGGCGCACGGTCTCATCTGAGTAACTGATGCCGGTCGGGTTGGCGTACTTCGGCACACACCAGATTCCCTTGATACTGTCATCCTCAGCCACCAGTTTCTCCACCAGATCCATATCCGGTCCGGTCGCCGACATCGGGATGTTGATCATCTCGATCCCAAAATACTCTGTAATAGCAAAATGACGGTCATATCCCGGCACCGGACAGAGAAACTTCACCTTGTCCAGTTTGCACCAGGGAGTGCTTCCCATGACGCCGTGCGTCATCGAACGGGAAATGGTATCAAACATGACGTTCAGGCTGGAATTGCCGTAAATGATGATATTATCCGGATTGACTTCCATCATATCTCCGATCAGTTCCTTTGCCTCCGGCGTACCGGTCAGCACGCCGTAGTTACGGCAGTCTGTGCCGTCGTCACTGCTCAGATCGGATTCACTGTTCAGCACATCCATCATCCCCATCGAGAGATTCAGCTGCTCCAGACTCGGCTTCCCTCTGGACATATTCAGGCTCAGATCGCGGCCCTGGAACTCATGATATTTCACATTCAGTTCCCGGTACAGCGCCTGCAGTTCTTCGTTGCTCATCTCGGTATATGCTTTCATTTCCATAATTTCTCCTCTCAGAATGCCTGATAACCGTTCCGGCAGCGGGATACCACAGAACCATATCTCATCCCGGAGCCGGTTACCATTTCTACAGTTTCATCCATGCTCTACGCTTCCAGTATTTCCTTCACCAGCGCGTTGACCACCGCCGGATCGGCCTTGCCCTTCATGGCGCGCATCGTCTGCCCGACGATAAAGCCCATCGCCTTCTGCTTTCCGGCTTTATAATCCGCGACAGACTGCGGATTTGCCGCAATAATTTCCTCAATCTTTTTCTTTAACGCGTCCTCGTCGTTGACGACTTTCAGACCTTTTTCTTCTACATACTGCTCCGGATCTACGTCGTCGGTAAAGACTGCCTCAAAGACGCCCCGCGCTACCGTGCGGTTGATTGTATTATTATGAATCAGATTTATTAATTTTGCAAGGTTCTCCGGTGAAAAGTTCAGACTTTCCACTTCCTGACCCCGCTCCTTTAACAGACGCATCGCGTCCGTCATCAGCCAGTTGGAGACTTCCTTCGGCTGTCCGCAGATCGCCACGGTCTCTTCAAAAAGATCCGCCAGATGCTTGGAACCGGTCAGAATCTGCGCGTCATACTCCGGCAGCGCGTATTCCGACTGATAACGCGCCATCTTTTCCGTGCACATCTCCGGCTGTTTCGCTTTGACGCGCTCGATCCATTCGTCGTCGATCCACACCGGCACCAGATCCGGATCCGGGAAATAACGGTAGTCCTGCGCGTCCTCTTTGGAACGCATTGCATGCGAGGATTCCTTATTGTCATCCCATCTTCTCGTCTCCTGGATGACCTTTTTCCCTTCCTCCAGAAGCTCGATCTGGCGCTCCCGCTCACCCTCGATCGCCCGCGCGATCGCCTTGAATGAATTCAGATTCTTCATCTCGGTACGGGTGCCAAATGCTTCCGTCCCAACCTCACGCACCGACAGGTTGACATCTGCGCGCATCGATCCCTCCTGCAGCTTGCAGTCCGACGCGCCCAGATACTGGATGATCAGGCGCAGCTTTTCCAGGTAGGCAATCACCTCATCCGCGCTCCTCATATCCGGTTCCGACACGATCTCGATCAACGGCACGCCGCTCCGGTTATAGTCTACCAGGGAAACATCCTCCCACTCGTCGTGAATGAGCTTCCCCGCGTCCTCTTCCATATGGATTTCGTGGATCCGGACCTTCTTAGTGCCGGCCGCCGTCTCGATCTCTACCCAGCCGTCATGACAGATCGGCAGATAGAGCTGAGAGATCTGGTAATTCTGCGGATTATCCGGATAGAAATAATTTTTACGGTCAAATTTACAATACTGATTGATCCCGCAGTTGGTTGCCAGACCAACCGCCAGCGCATACTCCACGACCTGACGGTTTAAGACCGGCAGCGAACCCGGCATCCCGGTACAGACCGGACAGGTATGGGTATTGGGCGCTCCGCCAAACGCGGTGGAACAACCGCAGAAAATCTTGGTTTTGGAGGCCAGCTCTACATGGACCTCCAGGCCGATGACGGTCTCATACTGTCTGCTCATATCACTGCACCTCCTTTTTCCATTCTGCAGAACCGGCGATCCCGCGCTGTCCCGCAGACTCACAACCGCCGTCCGCTTTCGCAAGCTCCGGAGCCTCATACGTACGGCTGCACTCAAACGCATACCCCGCACGGATCACATTCTTCTCCTTAAAACAGTCGCCGATCAGCTGAAGGCCAATCGGGAGTCCCTGCGAATCTCTGCCGCACGGCACCGTCATCCCCGGCAGTCCTGCCAGATTGACGGAGATCGTATAGATATCGCCCAGATACATCTGCAGCGGATCGCCCAGCGAATCACCGATCTTCGGTGCCGTAAAGGGAGACGCCGGTCCCAGGATCACATCGAAGCGCACAAACGCCTGATCAAAGGCTTTCTTAATCAGCGCCTTTGTGCGCAGCGCTTTCAGATAATACGCGTCGTAATAACCGCTGCTTAAGACAAAGGAGCCCAGCATAATCCGGCGTTTCACTTCCTCGCCAAAGCCCTCCGAACGGCTCTTCTTATACATATTGTGGAGTCCCTCATACTCCGCGGTCCGGTATCCGTATTTGACGCCGTCAAAACGTGACAGGTTCGAGCTCGCCTCCGCGGACGCAATCACATAATAAGCCGGAATCGCGTATTCCACCAGGCTCAGATCAAACTCCTCGACGACCGCGCCCTTATCCGCCAGCACCTTCGCCGCCGCCAGGATCGCGTCCTTCACCTCCGGATTCAGACCCTCGCTAAAATAATCTCTTGGAATACCGATCCGCATCCCCCTGACATCATCCACCAGCGCTGAGGTAAAATCCAGATCCTCACGGGCAATCGATGTGCTGTCCTTATGGTCATGAGAGGCAATCGCTTCCAGTACCGTCGCGCAGTCGGTCACATCCTTCGCGATCGGCCCGATCTGGTCTAACGACGAACCGTAGGCAATCAGACCGTAACGGGATACGGTGCCATATGTCGGCTTGATCCCGGTCACGCCGCAAAAGGAACTCGGCTGGCGGATCGAACCGCCCGTATCCGATCCTAGCGCGTAAAAGCATTCATTCGCTGACACTGCTGCGCAGGAACCGCCGGACGAGCCACCCGGCACATGATCCGGATTCCACGGGTTACGGGTCACGCCAAAAGCGGATGTCTCGGTCGTGCTTCCCATCGCGAACTCATCCATATTAGTCTTTCCCAGGATGATCGCCCCGGCCTTTTCCAGATTTAACACTGCCTCGGCAGTATAGGTCGGTTTGAAATTATATAAGATCTTCGAGCTGCACGTCGTAAGCAGCCCCTCCGTACACATGTTGTCCTTGATCGCCACCGGCACTCCGGCAAGCGGTCCCGTGAGCTCCCCGCTCTCGATCCTTTTCTGCACCTCAGCCGCGCGGGCGAGCGCTCCCTCCTCATCGACGGTCACATAGCAGTTTAAGAGCGGTTCCCGCTCCCTGATCTGTGCCAGCGCCGCTTTTGTCGCCTGGACCGCGGTCACTTCCCCGGCCTGGATCTTTTTGCCCAGCGAAACCGCTGTCAATTCTAAGATACTCATCCTGCTGCTCCTTTCTCTAACCGATCGTCTTCGGCACCTTAAACGCCTGCTCCTTCATCTGCGGAGCATTTGCTAGGGTATCACTGCTGCCGTCACCGTTTGTCACCACATCCTCACGAAAAACATTGGTCACCGGAAATACATGAGACATCGGCTCCACGCCGGTTGTATCCAGCTCATTCAGTTTATCAATATAGTCCAGCATCCGCCCCATATCCTTCTTGGCTGCTTCCTTTTCCTCTGCGGAAAGCTCCAGCTTTGCCAGGATTCCTACATATTCGATTGTCTCGTCATCTATGATATTTGCCATGACTGGTCTCCTCTGATCTTATTTCTTCCTATATCTTTTATCAATCACATCATTATTACGATTTATCTTGTTCTCTCCAGTTATCTTTTTTCAGTCTCTCTGTCACTCATAACATCTGCCCGCGCTCCTACGGCTCCAGCCGTGTCACATCCCGCGGGAAGAGCGACGTCTCTCTTACATTCTGCTCGTCCAGCAGCCGCATCGTCAGACGCTCCAGTCCGATGCCGAGTCCGCCGTGCGGCGGCATCCCGTATTTAAAGATCGAAATGTAGTCCTTCATATCTTCCGGATTCATTCCCCGCTTCTCCATTTTTTCCACAATCATCGCGTAATCATGGATTCGCTGCCCACCGGTCGTGATCTCGATTCCTTTATACAGCAGATCAAAACTCAGGGTAAATCTCGGATCCGCCGGGTCGTCCATCGCGTAAAACGGACGCTTCTTGGAAGGATAATGTGTTACAAATACAAAATCGCTGCCATACTCTTCCTTAAAATACCGTCCGATCAGCTGCTCCTCCTCCGGTTCCAGATCGAAGGGATTGCGGATCTTACGGTTGTACTTCTCCGCCGCCAGCTCCTTCGCCCGGTCAAAACGCACCTGCGGGATCTGCGGGATCGTCGGCAGCTCCACCCCGAGAATCTTTAACTCCTTGTCATAATCTTTCTTTAACAGCTCCATCATATACATCAGAAATCCGGTCTCCATCGCCATGACGTCCTCAAAGCTGTCGATGTATCCCATCTCAAAATCCAGGCCCATATATTCATTCAGATGACGCGTCGTGTTGTGCTTCTCCGCGCGAAAGACCGGAGCGACCTCAAAGACCCGGTCAAAGACGCCCACCATGATCTGCTTATATACCTGCGGACTCTGCGCGAGCTCTGCCTTTTTATTAAAATAATTCAGCTTGAAGACATTGGCTCCGCCCTCCGCGCCGCGGGAGACAATCTTGGGAGAATGAATCTCGGTAAAGCCCTGACTCGAGAGGAATTCACGGAATCCCCACACGATTCCTTCCTGGATCTTAAACTTTGCGCGTTCCCGGACATTTCTCAGTGATATCGGGCGCAGAGCCAGGCGAGTCTCCAGCGACGTGCCCATCTTCCATTTATTAATCGCGAGCGGCAGGATCTCGGCCGGCTCTGAAAGCACCCGCACAGCCTCCAGACGGATCTCAAAACCCTGCGGCGCGCGCTCCTCCGCCGCCACAACGCCTGTCACCTCGATCGCTGACTCCTCTTTCAGCTCCCGGATATCAAAATCCGCTTTCCCTTTCTCGTAAACACACTGAACCAGCCCCTCTGCCTTGCGCAGAATGACAAACGCGACGTCTCCCATATCACGGATATTATGCACCGCGCCGTTTAATTTTACCGTCTTTCCGGTATAATCGCCCGCAAGGATCTCGTGAATCTCCAGTGTTTCCTTCTTCTTTACTCCGGTTAAAAATTCCATTTTCATTCTCCTCCTGGTTTGCTTTCGCTGATTCCATGACCGGGACTTTACAATCGAGTACGGAAAATCACCTACTCGTCCGCACGAACCGGACGCGGCGCGGCCGCAAAACTCCTTACCTGGCTCTGTGCAGAAGCAAAGTGAGTAAGCAGGCTGCAAAGCAGCATCTTCCTCTCTGCGATCTGTGTTCTGCCCGAAGGCTTTTTGTTCCATAAGACATATTTTCCTATGAAATAAAAAAGCCCCGGTCACGGAATACTGTTACATACTCCGGGACGGGACATATTTGGTCAATCAAAACATGCTCCGCGGTACCACCCGCATTGAGACCGGCCAATGCAAAAACCGCTCTCCTCTCATGACACGTAACGAGTGCCTGACGGATACCCCTACCTCGCCTTTCTTTGTCTCATATCCCACGATCCTGCCATTCTGTGATCCTGCGATATGGTAATGTTGTCAAAAATATCTGACTTCAATGATACAAAGAATCGTATCGAAATATCAGCTCCGGAGCGTTCCCTTTACCGAGTCCAACCTGACCGCGCTCTCAACCGGTGACGCCGTCTCTCTGTCGAAGTCCTGCTGGCAAGAGTCTCCTTCTACGCCTCTCGTGCTTTGCCGCACGTATCTGTATTTTCTGCAATGAAGTAATATCTGGTTTTGACCCTGATATCACAAAATGCAACTGGTCAACATAATATCACATCTGATTTTTAATTGCAAGGGTCAAACCGAACAACTTAAGAATCTAAAGTCTGAATTGTTATCATTCACCGGCGGAAAAGTGTCAAATGAATATCCGTAAAATATAATATTTCCCCAAAATGTCATCATAATCTTTTTGAGGGGAATTTTTTCCTAATGTATACTAAAAGGCAAGATCAGACACATCTTTTTATGTATCTGACCTTGTCTTTTTAAGGATTTTTTGCAAATTCTATATGTATCTTATATGAATCTATACTTTTATACGTCTCTCACAGAACCGTCAAATGCGATCTGACAACTGATACTCCTCTGAGCCGGAGGAAACTTTTCGCTGATGTCATCCGCCAGCTCGATACCGATGCCGGGAGCATCCGGCACAACGAGGTAACCGTGATCCAACTCCAGAGGGGATTTGATCATCTGGCTTTCATTACCCTGAAGGTAGAAACTTGGGAACTCCTGAATACATACGTTGGGCACAGCTGCATCGAGTTGGAGACAGGCAGCCGTAGACACAGGACCAAGAGGATTATGAGGGACAATTTCAACATAATGGCTCTCAGCAATAGCAGCAACCTTCTTGCATGGGGTAAGCCCGCCCAGCGCACACACGTCAGGCCGCACATACCGTGCCCCATGTCGGCTGAGCAGATCTTCAAATTCCTCAATGTTGATGAACCGTTCACCAGAAGCAATGGGCAGCCACGTTTTGGAAGCCAGCTCCGCCATGGCAGCATTGTTATCCGGAGGAATGGGATCCTCCAGGAACAGGGGATGATATTCTTCCACGCCCTTGGCAAATGCAATGGCATCCATGGGATTCATACTTCGATGGACTTCCAGAATCAGATCAAAATCATCACCCACGGCATCCCGACATGCTTTCACCCGGGCAATCTGCATGGCAACCCGATGGGAAAAAATCCCATCCTCAAAGTCAGCAGTTTTTTTTCGGATATCGCCGGTGATCATAAGCCGGGCCGCCGTAAATCCCTGCTCCTTCACCTTTTTGCACTCTTCCGCCATTTCTTCCGGTGTAAATTTGAATACAGCAGGATAAGTGCGCACCTTGTCCCGGCACTTACCACCCAAAAGCTCATACACCGGTACGCCAAGAGCCTTGCCCTTGATGTCCCACAGAGCGATATCGATGGCGGAAATGGCACTCATAATGATACTGCCGCGAAAATACATGCTGCGATACATATATTGCCAGTGATGCTCGATCCGCATTGGATTCTGTCCCACAATGTATCCTTCCAGCTTTTTCAGAACCCCGATGGTTCCATCGAGATAACCCCAAGCACCAACCTCTCCGATACCAGTGATTCCCTCATCTGTATGGAGCTTGATAAACAGATACTTGCTTGCAGGAATCAGTTCCATCCTTATAACTTTCATTATGTAAACCTCCAAATGTTCATAATACAACTCAGCTTTGCGATGGCTCGTCAGTTATCTGCACATTTTGGATAATAACATTGTAACAAAACGGGTTCGATTTCGTCAAATATGAAAAACAAACACTTTGGATAACAAAAAGTTATCAGAATGCTGGCGCACCTGCGTCTATCACCGGAAGCAGTTCCTGTCGGACAATTTGAATCAAATCATGAACCAGATCGATGTTTGCGCAGCTTTCCTTGTATGCAACTTTTGACAATCTGCACACGGGAGGATTGCTAAAAATGCAGAACGCCAGTCTGGAATCCAGATGCGGATAGATACGGTGATAATCAAAAGCATTGATCAACAAAACACCGCCTCCTTTTGCCGCCATATGATAGGCGGTATCCAGATTACCGAGCATGACCGTATTGGACGGGTAGATTTCCTGCTGAGTCAGCATCTTGTTTGTAAATTCATAAAACCCATTTGTGGGGGAAGGCAAAAGGAAAGTTTCTCCTTCCAATTGCTGTCCGGTGATGGAAGCAGGATGATAAATCGTCGCCTCATGAACAGCAAACTTTTGGCCGCAGGCAGATGCCCGTGGAACCACACAATAAACAAACTCTCTACGGATATCCTCATATGTGATGTCCTGATATGTGGAAGTCAGTGCGCCAAATGCCACATCTAAAGAACCATCAATAATGCCGCCATCCATGTCCTTGAGACCGCCATCCTGTACATGGATGGAGATATCCGGGTGCAGTTTCTGAAACGTGGGAACCAAGATCGGCAGCCACTGCATTCCGCGGGTCATCCCCATACCGATGCGCAAAGTGCGCCGTGTCGTTCCCATATCCTGAAGCGTCATACGCAGCATGGTTTCGGATTTTTGTATTTCCTTCATCCTGGTGATATATAACGCTCCCGCTTCTGTGATCTGGATCGGTTTCGTATTCCGGTTGAACAGTTTCACGCCAAGGTTCCCTTCTAATTTGTTCAAATACGCGGTCAATCCCGGCTGTGAAATGTACAGGCGGGCAGCAGCCTTGCGCAGATTCCGTTCTTCCGCCACAGCAAGTACATAATCAAATTTATCCAGTGTCATGGTTGAACCCCTCCCTGCAGCTCGTGATATTTTAGATAATATCACAGAGATTTTGTCAGGTAAAGTGATGAAATCAGTGAATTTGCCGAAACATAATCATATTTTTTTATCGTTTGATAACTGAAATGTATTGGATAACCGGCACCCCGAATGCTATATTCAAAATTGCTAAGCGATGGCAATTCGAGTTTGCACAGACACAAGAGACAAACCAAACAGAAGGAGATTTTTTATGAACACTCTGACAATTTGCCTGATTATTTGCGCCCTCACAATTATTGGATTTATCTGGGGCAAATGGTCTATGGCAACCGTTTCCATGTGCAGCTTCATGCTGTTTATTATTACAGGATGTGTTACAGCCGAAACCGCTCTTAGCAACTTTGGCAACACCAACGGCATTATGCTGATGAGTATGTTTGTTGTGGCTGCCGGGTTCCGCAGAACCCAGTTTGTAAACGTGGTCGCCAACAGCGTCAACCGCCTCGCCAGAGGCAATATGACCACGATCATGGCAGCCTATATTCTGATTACAATTGTTCTCTCCCAGTTCATCCAGAGTCCTGTCGTAGTATTTGGTATCATGAGTCCGATGATGGCCTCCACCTGCGCCAACATGAATGTAAGTCCCAGTAAGGTGATGTATCCGCTGGGCGTGGCGGCTATTGCCACCTGCAGCGCTTTTCCTGTCGGCAGCGGTGCTACCGTTTTTGCCGAACTCAATGCTTATCTGGAGAGTGTAGGTTATACCACTTATCAGGTTTCCTTAACAGATCCCATGAAGGCCCGCCTGCCAATGGTTATTGTCTACGCCGTTTACTGCATCTTCTTTGCCATGAAATTTGCCCCTGAACACCCGCTGGTTGAGATCACAGAAGCAAAAACCGGTGGTCGTCAGCAAGAGGCTCTGAAACCTTTTCAGGAACGTTGTGGCTACATCATCTTCATCGCAGTTACAATCTGTTTGATTCTCCAGCCCCAAATCAACAGCACACTGGCTGCTGCTACCGGGTCTGGTATGGCGACCTGGCAGATCTGTATGGTCGGCGCCATCCTGATGGTCATGACCGGCGTTCTGACACCCAAAGAAGCCACCAACGCTATGCCCGTCTGGATGTATTTGCTTCTGGTTGGCAGTCTGACCATGGGCAATGCACTTCAGGCAACCGGTGCCGGTACCGTCATTGGCGACGCACTGGCAAATATGGTCGGCGGACTCGGCAACCGTTATCTGGTGGGCCTTGTATTCTTCTTCGTTCCTTTCCTGCTGACCCAGTTCATGCAAAACCGCACCGTCATGCAGGTCTTTATCCCTATTGCAGCCCTCGCCTGCCAGAGCATGGGCGCTAACCCTGTGGGCATCGTCATTCTGGTTCAGGCGGCCTGCCTGTCTGCCTTTATGACACCTATGGCCACACCTGCCGTACCGCAATACATGGCTGCCGGCGGCTATAATCTGGCCAGCACATTAAAGCAGTCTATCATCCCCTGCGTTCTGTTCTGTATTGTCAGCGTGCTGTGGACTATGACAGTTTTCCCAATGTAATTCTCATGAATCATTTTGCAGCATGGTTTTTACAGCCATGCTGCACCACTTAGAAAGGAGTAGTCTATGCTCACACAAAAGCAAAAAGAGGAACTGGCAGCCCGTTTGCGCTCCGGAGTAAAATCTGCCAGTGCGGTATCACAGGAGGAATGGGACAGCTTCCCGGCAAACGTACAGGAATTATCCATTCCCACATCTCAGGGAAACGCCAGGCTTTATGCTGTTTTCACAGACACTGCTAAAGAGGGGAAACCGTTGATCCTGAATTTTCACGGCGGTGGATTCATCGGCAGACATATGGATCGAGATGAGTTATTCTGCCGTAAAATGGCTATTCAATTTGGCGCTCTCGTTCTGGATGTAGATTACAAACTGGCGCCGGAACATCCTTACCCGGTTGCCGCTCTGGAGTGCTGGGATGTAGCCAAATGGGCCCATGAGAACGCTGCTTCCCTGCATGCGGACCCGGACAAAATAATCCTGATCGGTTATTCTTCCGGAGGCAATCTGGTGGCCGGGATCTGTATGCGTGCCGGACTGACCAGAGCATTCCGCCCATTATGTGCGATCATTGATTATGCGCCGCTGGATCTCAAGACGGACCCGGCAAATAAGAAAGAGAGCATTTGTGATATGCCCGCTGAACGTGCGCAGGCATACAATGCCAAATACATTGTGCCGGAAAATGCCGAAGATCCATTTGTCAGTCCGGTCTTTGCAGAACCGGCATTGCTGGAGCAATTTCCGACAACACTGATCATCTCCGCCGGAGAAGATCGCCTTTGTGAAGAAAACGAACTGTTTGCCATGAAACTGGCCCAGGCCGGAGTTATCGTCACCAGCAAACGGTTTACCGAGAGCATTCACGGGTTTGTCATCAACCGGATGTGCGAATGGGAACAGGCCACGAAGCTGATCTTTACTTTTATTGCCCAGCAGCTACACGGGGAATAAATCGTAAGGAAAGATGCTTTTACCAACAATTTAAAGAAACCAGCAAGAATCAATCGGAGGTATCCTTATGGCTTATCAATATCCTCATCTCTGTGCCCCCATTACATTAGGCGGCACCACTTTCCGCAACCGGATGTTCTCCGCCCCTATGGGCGGCACAGACATCACTAACGATGGCTGCATCGGTCCCAAATCCACTGCTTTTTATGAGCTGCGGGGCAAAGGCGGCGCCGGGGCTGTTACGGTATCCGAATGCATGGTGCATCCCCAGACTGACGGCTCCCACGCCTATCATCTGGACGAGAGCATTTTGAACTCCCTGGCCTGTGCCACCTACACTGCTGATGCCATCCGCCGTCACGGAGCCATTCCCAGCCTGGAACTGTCTCACTCCGGAATGTACGCCGGAACCTATATGACCGACAAATCCAAACAGAAGTCCATGCATCAGTGGGGTCCTTCCACCTGCACTCGCCCCGACGGAGTAGAAGTCAGGGCACTGACCCAAAATTTGATAAATGAAATTGTGGCCGCTTACGGTCATGTGGCAGGTCTTGCAAAACGAGCCGGTTTTGAGATGTTGATGATCCACGGCGGTCACGGCTGGCTTATCAACCAGTTCCTGTCTCCCATGTTCAACAAACGGACAGATGCATACGGCGGCTCACTGGAAAACCGCTGCCGGTTCGCCATTGAGGTGCTGCAATCTGTCCGTGCAGAGGTAGGGCCGCTCTTTCCCATCGAATTCCGCCTGTCCGGTGCAGAATTCGTGGACGAAGGATACGATCTCGATGAAGGGATCCGCATTGCACAGCAGCTGGAGCCGTATATCGATCTGCTCCATGTGACTGCGGGTACTTATCAACGTACCTTTGGTATTACCCATCCCTCCATGTTTACAGAACATGGGCGGAATGTCTATCTGGCTGCGGAAATTAAAAAACACGTCAAAGTTCCTGTAGCCACCATTGGCGGCCTGAATGACCCGTCCCAGATGGAGGAAATTATCGCCTCCGGCAAAGCAGACGTGGTCTACATGGCTCGTGCATTACTGGCAGATCCTTTCCTGCCCAACAAGGTCATGGCAAATAAGGGCGAAGACATCGTCCGCTGCCTGCGTTGCTTCACCTGCATGGCAGAACGCGCCGCCACATCCACCCGACGCTGCACCGTCAATCCTCTGATTGGCCGGGAATGCGAAGGGGATGAAGTCCGCCCTGCTCCCATCTCCAAAAAGGTACTGGTAGCAGGCGGAGGACCCGGCGGACTATATGCCGCTTACACCGCTGCCCGCCGGGGACATCAGGTCGTCCTTTGTGAAAAAGAGCCGGAGCTGGGCGGCATCCTCAGGAGTGAGCAGGCTCTTCCCTTTAAATATGAAATGTATCAGCTGGCAGACACCTACGCCAAAATTGCCAAAGATGCAGGCGTGGAAATTCGTCTGAATACTGAGGTCACGAAAATGTATGTAGAGCAGGAGGCTCCAGATGCCCTGATTATCGCCGTTGGCTCCGCACCACTGATGCCCCCTATCCCAGGTCTGAATGGGAACAACGTGGTAGTAGTCAATAACTACTATCTGGAAAAGGACAAAATCGGAGGCGATGTAGTAGTCATGGGTGGCGGCCTGGCGGGCTGTGAATGTGCTATCCATCTGGCGCAGGAGGGGAAAAGTGTCCATCTGGTGGAAATGAGGGACGCACTTGCTCCCGATGCTAACGTTCGTCACCGTCCTCTTCTGCTAAAGGAGATCAACAAATGTGTTCACGTCCACGTCGGATACCGTGCGCTCCGGATCACGGAAGAAGGCGTAGTCTGCGTCAACCCAAAGGGAGATGAAATACTCGTCCCCGGCAAGAGCGTCATCTGCGCGCTCGGGCAGCGTTCCCGAACCGATGTGGTAGCAGATTTACAGGGAACCGCGCCATTCGTCCGGGTGATTGGCGATGCCAGCCGGGTCAGCACCATTACGAATGCCGTCTATTGGGGTTATCACGCTGCTCTCGATATTTGAGAAAATATTCCATGATGAAAAAGGAATCCCAGCTATCTGTCCACCTTAGACAGATAACGGGGATTTTCTTTCATTTACTTTATTTACAATATTTTTCAATAACCATAGTTTTCCTTTATACTGCCTTCTCCTTTCATTATATACGTGCGCAACTGACAACCTCAACTTGACGTTTCACAAAAATAGCTTTATCATACAATCATACAGCAAACACCGGACTGATCCAACAGGCGCACAGCGCCGGATAAGGAGACTTTGATGCCAAAAGTTTTTAATGTCACAGGCGTATGTGTTCCCTGGAAACATTATATGGTAAACATTGATGATAAGCTTGCCCAGATTAAGACGCTTATCGATAAGGGCGCTTATTTTACCATTAATCGTGCCAGACAATATGGAAAAACGACTACGCTCAACGCTCTGGCTGCCTATCTGAATCATGACTATCTGACAATCACGATTGATTTTCAGGAATTCAGCAATATGTCATTCCGAGACGAAAATACCTTTTCATCTGAGTTTGCTTCCAGCTTTCTGGACACACTGGATACAGAAAATGATTTCCCTGACGGGAATGAAAATCCTGCGATTAAAAGGCTGGTCGAAATCGCCACGCGGCCAGATACCGAGTTATCCCTGCGACGCCTGTTTAAGATCCTGAACCTGGTATGCTCAGCTTCTCAGAAACCAATTGTACTTATGATTGACGAAGCGGACAGCGCTCAAAATAATCAGGTTTTTCTGG
Source organism: Clostridiales bacterium (assembly GCA_021204025.1). Lineage (GTDB taxonomy): Bacteria > Bacillota > Clostridia > Lachnospirales > Lachnospiraceae > Brotaphodocola. The sequence goes on from JAJQAC010000086.1 coordinate 58,557, forward strand.
ATTTTCTGGCTCAGCTCAGGAATTATTATCTGAAGCGGGAAAAAACCGGTTTTTCCACTTTTCAATCGGTAATCCTCGCAGGAGTTTATGATGTCAAAAATCTCCAGTCAAAAATCCGCACCGAAGGTGAGCATAAACAGAACAGCCCATGGAACATTGCTGCGGAGTTCGACATAAATATGAGTTTTTCAAAAAGCAGAATTGCCGGAATGTTAAATGAATACGAAACAGACTGGCACACAGGGATGGATGCGGATGAAATTGCAGGCCTGATTTATGATGATACTTCAGGATATCCGTTTCTGGTATCGAGACTGTGTATGCTGTTAGATGAAAAAGTATGCCGAACCGATGGCAAACTACGCAAAAATTCCTGGAGCAGAGAGGATTTTTTTGCCGCCGAACGGATGCTCCTCTCAGAAAAGAATACCCTGTTTGAATCGCTTACCGCAAAGCTGAAGGATTACCCGAAACTGAATGAAATGTTATATTCACTGCTGTTTACAGGAAAAAATATTCTGTACAATCCGGACAACCCCCATATTGATATGGCGACGATGTTTGGCTTTGTCCGAAACAGCAATGGAATTCTCGCCATTTCGAACCGAATTTTTGAAACAAGACTGTATAACCTTTATCTTTCCACAGACGACATGCAGACAACCGATCTTTATAAAGCGTCCTTACTGGATAAAAACCAGTTTGTCACAAACGGGACTTTGAACATGCGTCTGATTCTTGAAAAATTTACAGAGCACTTTCACGATCTGTATGGAGACAGCAGGGATACTTTCATTGAGGATGAAGGCAGAAAATTCTTTCTCCTGTATCTGAGACCCATCATCAATGGAACCGGCAATTATTATGTAGAAGCCAGAACCAGAGAATTAAAGAGAACGGATGTGATTGTTGATTACAGGGGAAAGCAATACGTCATAGAACTGAAAATATGGCATGGAAATGAATACAACAGCAGAGGCGAACAGCAGCTTGTTGATTATCTTAACGCTTATCATATCGACACCGGATATATGATCAGTTTTAATTTTAACAAAAAGAAACGAACCGGTGTACATGACATTATACTGAATGGAAAAACATTGGTTGAGGCGGTAATATAAATATCCCGTCCTGGAATACTGTTACATATTCCGGGACGGGACTTATTTAGTCAATCAAAACATACTCCGCGGTACCACCCGCATTGAAACCGGCCAATGCAAAAAATGCAGTGAAATGAAACTTAAGATACTTAAGCATTCGGTTTCCAAAATAAAATCGTCAATGCCGCCGAGACAACAAAAGCAATCGCAAAACAAACCATAACCAGCCCGCAGTTGATGAAAGCGTTCTCCCCGCCTAAAAACATTCCGAAATTTAAGAATGAGGGACCGCCGATCGCGTATGCTTTTAACCGCAGGACGCCGGCAACCGCGCCGCCCACTGCGCCGCCGATCGAACCGAAGAAAAATGTTTTTCCATTCGGAACGTTGACACCGTAAATAACCGGTTCGGTAATGCCGACACAGGCCGCGACACAGGCACTCGCCGCATTTGCCTTCTGTCTCTTATCCTTTTCTTTCAACCATACGCCGAAAGCCGCTCCCGCCTGCCCGATATTCGCAGAACCGGATGTCGGTGATACATAGTTAAAGCCGTTTGTAGAGATCATCTGAGTCAGGACAGGAACCATCCCATGATGGATCCCCAGAACCACCATTCCTGAATAAATACCGCCGTATACCAGGCCTGCCATCCAGCCGCCATGTACAAACAGCCAGTTCATACCGGACGCCAGCAGTTCGCCAACCCAGTAGGTAAACGGCCCGACCGTCCAGAGCGTGATCACCGTCGATACCAGTATCGTGATTGCCGGCACCAGGATGATCTTAAGCGGCCCCCTGATGATCCGGTCGCTGCCTCTCTCCACATAAGATGCCAGAATAATCGCAAAAACAATCGGCAGCACAGATCCGCTGTAGTCAATCACCCGGAACGGGATCCCCAGAAACGTCGATGTGGCCGTACCGTCCGTTATCATACTCGACCATGCGGGCGCCATCATCGCGGCGCAGATCGTAAGCGCTACATAGGAATTCATCTTAAATACTTTTGCTGTCGACGCCGCAAGCAAGAACGGCAGGAACGTAAAGATCGCCATGGAGATCGTCACAAAATGCTTAAACGTCGGCATGGACATCGAGGCGCCGAACGCCATCGCTACCATAATAATCGCCGACAAAAATCCGCATCCGGCTAATGCCGGTACAATCGGGTTAAAAATCGCCGCGATCGTCTCAAAGAAACGGGTCAGGCCCCGCCCTTTTTTATTCTTCAGATCCTCTTTCAGGATTTTCTGCTCATCGAGGTTCTCCTCAATCGCATTCTTTTCCTCCAGACCTGTCTCCGCTATAAATTTCCGGTAAACATTTGACACCTCCGCACCGATGATAATCTGAGTCTGGAGTTCCCCATCCACAACGCCCAAGACCCCGTCGATCTCCTTCAACGCGGCGATATCTACCTTGCTCCTGTCCTTTGTAGCTACCCTCAGACGCGTCGCACAGTGCATCGCACTGGCCAGATTCTCCACTCCGCCAAGTCCCTCTATAATTTCCTTTACAGATATATCTGCCATGCCTCTCCCTCCTTAGCATTAAACTGGTTTCAGACTAACATTCTTTCATTTTATTGTCAATACTTCTGAATCTTACTTTTCTCTCATTATCCTCCGCCCGATTCCGAAATCCTTTTGAAAAAGCAATTTTCATTTTTCTCTTCACCTGTTATAATGAAGAGAAAAAGGAGTTCTTTCTATGAACATAAAATTTCCATCTGATTTTCTGTGGGGCGGAGCGACCGCCGCAAATCAGATCGAGGGTGCCTGGAATGCTGACGGTAAAGGAGCAAACCTTGCAGACGCGATGACTCTGGGCAGCCATACTTCTCCACGCCGCATCACCCTCGATATCGACGAGACAAAATATTACTACCCCTCTCATAAGGCCGTCGATTTTTACAGCCATTACAAAGAGGACATCGCCCTGATGGCTGAACTGGGTCTCAAAGTCTATCGGATGTCCATCAGCTGGGCCAGGATCTTCCCCAACGGCACCGAAGATCAGCCCAACGAAGCCGGTCTGCAATTTTATGACGCTGTTTTCTGCGAATGCAAAAAATACCAGATCGAACCGCTTGTAACCATTTATCACAATGAAATGCCGCTCAATCTTGTAACGGAGATTGGGGGCTGGTCTGACCGCCGATGCATAGATTATTATCTGCGTTTCGCCAAAATCCTTTTTGAGCGCTACCGGGATATCGTTCGCTACTGGATCCCCTTTAACGAGATCAATGATCTGACAACCGGCGTAGGCAACTGGAATCACGGCGGGATCCTGAATAAGGGGACGGAAACCTTCCAAAAACAGATCGATCAGCCCGACAAACGTTTTTCTGCCCTGCACCATCAGTTTATCGCCAGCGCCATGGCCGTGCGTCTCGGAAAAGAGATCAACCCGGATTTCCGTTTCGGAACCATGATCTGCCATATTACCGTTTATCCTCTCACCTGCCGGCCTGAGGATGTCCTTCTCACCCAGCAGGAGGATCAGCTGCGCAACTGTTTCAGCGGCGACGTCCAGATCCGCGGAGAATACCCATATTTCATGAAGCGGTATTTTGAGCGGAATGAAATTTCTTTTGAGACGCTGCCGGACGATCCGCAGATCCTGCGCGACGGCTGCTGTGACTTCTATACGTTCAGCTATTATATGACCAACTGTGTGACAACGCAAAAGGACGCCGCTCTCGTATCCGGCAACATTATGGGCGGAGCCAAAAACCCTTATCTCAAAGCAACTGAATGGGACTGGCAGATTGATCCTGTCGGCCTTCGCTATACACTGAATCATGTCTATGACCGTTACCGGGTACCGATTATGGTCACGGAAAACGGGATCGGAGCCCGCGACCATTTTGAAAACGGCGCGATCCACGATGATTACCGCATCGCCTATTACAAGGAACATCTGATTCAGATGGCTCTGGCAATCGACGATGGTGTCGACCTCATCGGCTATACGCCCTGGACCGCCATCGACGTCGTCAGCTGCTCCACCGGTGAGATGTCCAAACGGTATGGGTTTATCTATGTCGACTGTGACGACTACGGCAATGGCTCGATGAAACGATACAAAAAAGACAGTTTTTACTGGTATCAGAAGGTAATCGCTTCTAACGGTGCAATTTTGTCAGAATAAGTTCTGGCAAAATTATCGATCTACCTGTCAGTTTTCTCAACCACTATTGAAAATAAAGGAGGCATATTCTATGGCTGATCAATCCTCTCTCCCCGTTATCCAGCGCATCCGTGACGCCGTCGGAAGCGTGATCGTCGGGCAAAGCGGCACGCTCGATCTGCTTCTGACCGCTCTCTTTGCCGACGGTCATGTACTTCTGGAAGATGTGCCCGGCACGGGGAAAACCATGCTGGCAAAATCTCTGTCCGCCGCACTGGATCTCACATTTTCCCGCATCCAGTTCACCCCGGATCTGCTTCCGTCCGATGTGACGGGACTGAATTACTATAACCAGAAATCCGGCGAATTCGTCCTGCAGAAGGGTCCGGTTTTTACCAACCTCCTGCTCGCCGATGAGATCAACCGCGCGACCCCGCGCACACAGTCCAGTCTGCTGGAGGCGATGGAGGAGCGCCAGGTGACGATCGACGGCGTCACATTACAACTGCCAAAGCCGTTTCTCGTCATCGCCACACAGAATCCGGTAGAAACCGCGGGAACCTTCCCGCTGCCCGAAGCCCAGCTGGACCGTTTCCTGATGCAGCTCTCCATGGGCTATCCGGATAAGTCCGGGGAACTGGCCATCCTGGATCGTTTCCTGACAAAGAACCCTCTGACCAAAGTTGCTCCGGTCTGTACCACAGAGGATATTCGCCGGCTGCGTGAAACTGCCGCCAATATCTATATCCATCCGGATCTCAAATCTTATCTCATTGATCTCATCCAGGCTACCCGCTCGCACCGGCAGATTCTCTGCGGCGCAAGCCCTCGCGCGACCCTGGCTCTCAGCCGCGCGGTCCGTGCCCACGCCCTGGTCATGGGGCGCAGCTATGTCGTCCCGGAGGATATCAAGACTCTCGCCATCCCGGTACTGGCACACCGGATCATCCCGGCCCGTTCCGTCAATCAGCACGAGTCTGTCCGCAGCCTTTTAACCGAACTTTTAAATACCATCCCGCTCCCGACGGAAGACTGGGAGCGCCGTCCATGATCTGCCTGGGACTGATCCTGGGGGCCTGTCTCATCTGGATCCTCCAGTGCAGTCTGTACCGACATTTCTGGCAGCGGGGATTAAACGCGACAGTTTCCTTCTGTGAAGAAGAAGTCACGGAAGGCGACACGGCCTCCCTGGACGAGGTCATCACCAACGCCAAATACCTCCCGCTCCCGGCTCTCCATGTCAAGTTTCAGATGGGAAAAGATCTGGTATTTTTAAATCAGGAAAATTCCACCATCACGGACCAGAACTACCGGAGCGATATCTTTTCCTGCATGCCCTGGCAGAAGATCATCCGACATCTGGAATTTCAATGCCGCAAGCGAGGTCTGTACGCCATCCGCCAGCTCGATCTGGTCAGTTACGATTTCCTCTGGAGCAGCCAGTTCTTTACCTCGCTCCCGGCGGAAACTTATCTGTACGTATATCCGTCCTTTGTGGATCCGGTACGCCTGGAACTCCCGCTCCGGCAGCTCTCCGGCACGATGGCGATCCAAAACGCCCTGATCCGCGATCCTTTTGACCTGCAGAATATCCGTGACTACACCCGTCACGACCCATACCGCGACGTCAACTGGAAAGCGACCGCCCATACCGGCTCCCTCAAAGTCAACGTCCACACACCCGCCGCTTCCTGGCAGGTCACATTGATCCTGGACGGCGACGCCGACCGGCTCTGGGCTGACCTGGATCTGAAAGAAGAAACCATACGGCTCGCAGCCACGCTCACCGACCTGCTGATCGCCAGAGAGACTCCGGTATCCATCCGTTCCAACGCGCGCGACTGCTTCACACAGCATGAACTGAATCTGCGCCACGGCGCCGGAAAAGACCACCTGCGGGCAGCGCTGCAGCTCCTTGCGCGGGCGGATCTGGAGGGAACGGACCGACGCTCCGCCGAACAGCTGATTGACGAGCTCATCGAAAAACATCAGCGCGCCGACGGCCAGAATACGACCGTTTACCTGCTCCTCTCTCCCTGCCAGCGGGAATCCCTGGCAGAGAGATACGCCGAACTCACTGCGCTCTCCCCCGGTTCCCAGTGGATTCTCCCGATCCGCCCCGACGACGAGCTGCGCCTCGATCCGGCTGTCTATGGACTCTCCGAAGGTTTTTATCCGTGGGAGATCCGCTGACCGTATACCAATTTCACCTGTACCACTTTGATAGATAATCCGATGAATTTATGCCAATAAAGTAACTTCACCCCACCCCCGGAGGCTCCGCCCATGAAAAAACTTCTCAACCACTGGATCGACAACTCCTGCGTCTCCCTCCACCTGGGACTGACCATAACATTCTGCGCCATTTACGCCCTCGGAGGGCTGCTGGGCTCCTCCGGCGTATCTGAAAACATTGTTTCCGCGCTGCATACAATCGGTTTTACCGGTCTCTTCGCCGTGATCCTCCTTGTCATCCTGCACATCAACATTCACGGAAGCAACCATTTCCTCAAACATTTTCAGGATACCAGTCATCTGCCCTCCACGCAGATCACGCGGGTCGGCCTCTTCTGCGCCCTCCTGCTTCTGATCGCCGCATCGGCGCTGATGGGCGGTCTTGCCGTACTCACAGGAACCCTTTGGACCGCGCTCAAAGCATGGTTTGCCTCCCGGCCCGTTAGCAGCGATCTGGAAGCGGCGGCTAACATCATGCCGGATGCTGATACCGAATCTCCGGACCTCTCCGCTCTCGCTGAAAGCATGGAAACACCTTCCTGGGTCGAGATGCTGGAACAGATCCTCAATATCCTGGGCGTCGTCCTGATCGCTGCCCTCGTTATTTTCGTGCTTGCGCGGCTGATCCTCCGCCTCTACCGGCGATTCAGCCAGCCCATCGGCTGGGATGACGATGTGCGTATCTCCTTAAAACCGCATGCCACCGATGACACCGCTTCCGAACATCCAAAGCCACATTCTCTAAGCGAACGACTCTCACGCATCTTCTCACGGCCGAAAACCCCGGATGAACAGATCCGCCGGATCTATCGCCAGAGAATCCACGCAGGACTTGCTCGTACCGGAGCCGGCAGGGCACCATCTCCTGCTCCGGGAAGTCTGATCCAGCCAACCGAGGCTCCCGCTTCCTCTGATCAAAACAATGCAAAATCCGACGTATCCTCCGCCGGGCTCACGGCCTCCACACCCGCCGAACTCGAAGACCTCGCAGGACTTAAGGATTCTCAGCTTCACGCGCTTTATGAGAAGGCACGCTACAGTGCGGAACCTTGTCTACATGATGATGTTGTTATGTTAAAAAACCACAATATATAGTGTTAAATTTATTTTCCTTTTCTTAATTTCCTCTTGCAATCTTCTGGCAAAGCTGTTATGATAGTTATCGCCACTATATGTGGCACAGCCTAAACACCAGATATTGTGTCTTTTTCGTATATACTGTGTCTTTTCATCCAGAACGGAATGAATCGTTCCCTTTTGTCCGGAGTTGTGTACCAATGGCACACGACTCCGCCAAAAGGATATGCAGACACATCCGCCTGACCCGTTATTCACAGAACTGATCGAAACACAGCTCTTCAGGCCACTGATATCGTATTCAAATCCATATACAGAACATGCAAGGGGGCAATTATGATACTCAAAGTAATCAAACGAAACGGAGAAGAGGTCGTTTTTGAGATCGACAAGATCAAAAACGCTATCGCAAAAGCAAATAATGAGATTCCCAAGATCCATCAGCTTAATACTTATCAGATCGACGCCATCGCCGAGACCATCGAAAAGCGGCTTCAGACGATGACTCACGCGGCCAACGTCGAGGATATCCAGGACATGGTGGAAACCGGCATCATGGAGATGCGCGGCTATGAAGTGGCACAGAAGTATGTCCGTTACCGCTATAAACGTGAGATGGCGCGTAAGGCCAACACCACCGACAACGGCATCCTCGCGCTGATCGATCGCGCCAATGAAGAAGTAAAACAGGAAAATTCCAACAAAAACCCGACCATTAACTCCACTCAGAGGGATTATATGGCGGGCGAAGTCAGCAAGGACCTGACCATGCGCCTTCTGCTCCCGGAGGACATCGTACAGGCTCACAACGAGGGGATCATTCATTTTCACGACTCCGATTATTTTGCTCAGAAGGAACACAACTGCGATCTGATCAACTTGGAAGACATGCTGCAGAACGGCACCGTTATCAGTGAGACTCTGATCGAAAAGCCGCACAGCTTCTTTACCGCCTGCAACGTCACCACGCAGATCGTCGCCCAGGTTGCCAGCAACCAGTATGGCGGACAGTCTTTCTCGCTCGCGCATCTGGCTCCCTTCGTGGATATCAGCCGCCAAAAGCTGCGCCGGAATGTCATTGAGGAGCGGACCGAGTGCGGCGAACCGCTTGATGAGACCATCATCAACAAGATTGTGGAGAAACGTCTCCGCGATGAGATCAAGAGCGGCATCCAGACTATCCAGTACCAGCTCATCACCCTGATGACCTGTAACGGACAGGCACCTTTCGTCACCGTCTTTATGTATCTGGATGAAGTGCCTGAGGGACAGACGCGTACCGATCTTGCCATGATCATCGAGGAAGTCCTGGTGCAGCGTATGCAGGGCGTAAAAAATGAAAAGGGCGTGTGGATCACTCCTGCTTTCCCCAAGCTGATTTATGTTCTCGATGAAGACAATATCACCGAAGGTTCCCAGTACTGGTATCTCACCGAGCTTGCCGCAAAATGCACCGCCAAACGGATGGTGCCGGACTACATCTCCGCCAAGATTATGAAAGAGCTCAAAAAGGGCGCCGTCTACACCTGTATGGGATGTCGTTCTTTCCTGACCGTCGAAGAGAGTCAGAAGAATCCGGACGGAAGCTATAAGTTCTACGGCCGCTTCAATCAGGGCGTCGTAACGATCAATCTGGTCGACGTCGCCTGCTCCGCGGAGGGCGATATGAATCGTTTCTGGGAGATCCTGGATGAACGCCTGGAGCTCTGCCACAGGGCACTGCGTTGCCGGCATGAGCGTCTGCGCGGCACGGTTTCGGATGTTGCTCCCATCCTCTGGCAGAACGGTGCACTGGCAAGACTTAAGAAGGGCGAGACGATTGATCCTTTGCTCTACAACGGCTATTCTACCATCTCCCTGGGTTATGCCGGACTCTATGAGATGTGTATGCGCATGATCGGGAAGTCCCATACCTCTGAGGAAGGCCGGCCTTTCGCGCTGAGCGTCATGCAGCGCCTGAACGATAAATGCGCCGAGTGGAAGGCTGCCGAGCGGATCAGCTATTCCGTATACGGCACACCGCTCGAGTCCACTACCTACAAATTTGCCAAGTGCCTGCAGAAGCGCTTCGGCATCATCCCAGGCGTCACAGATAAGAACTATATCACCAACAGCTATCACGTCCACGTCTCAGAGCAGATCGACGCGTTCAGCAAACTTACGTTTGAGTCCGAGTTCCAGAAGCTGTCTCCGGGCGGAGCGATCAGCTATGTGGAAGTACCAAATATGCAGCACAATATCCCCGCCGTACTCTCCGTCATGCAGTTCATTTATGAGAACATCATGTACGCCGAGTTAAACACCAAGAGCGACTACTGTGAGTGCTGCGGCTACGACGGCGAGATCAGGATCGTTGAAGACACATCCGGCAAGCTCGTCTGGGAATGCCCGAACTGCGGCAACCGCGACCAGTCAAAGATGAGCGTCGCCCGCCGTACCTGCGGTTATATCGGCACTCAGTTCTGGAATCAGGGGCGGACGCAGGAAATTCGCGACCGGGTGCTGCATCTGTAAGGAAGAATGCGTGACGTGAAAAATTACAATTCAACAGTATATATGATATTTCAATAGTGTGTATATTTATAAAAGCCTAGAATAATAGCGGTTCCCTGAGTATTGGAACCGCTATTTTTCGCACAACTAAAAATTACATTTCAACCGTGTGCCATATTTACTTCAACATCGACAAATACTTCGGATACTCCCCCTCCGGCACCTTCAGCGCTGCCAGCGCCTGCTCTGCCGTCCACGACATCGTCTCCATCAGAGCCCGCAGATTTTCAAGCAGTTTCTCGGCTTTTCCCTCTGCTCTACCTTCGGCTTTTCCCTGATTTAAAATCCGGGTTGCCTCTGTCATAAGCACTTTTCCGCCCATAACATCTCTCACCTCTTCCTTCAGGCGGCCATACTTCGCCGCAAGATTCACCAGCACCTTTATGGACATTTCCTGCGTGATCTTTTTCGCATATTCCTCAATCACACCCTGCTGTACCAGCGTGTCCAGGCGCTGCCCGATGGTTACATATTCTGCTTTTAGCGATTCCAGCTTCTTATCATTGGTATTGTATTCCGGAAACTGCTTCTCATACCGGAAAAGATAAAATGGTAATATCCAGCGTTCCTTTCGGCGCTGCGATCCGCATCGTCATCGAATCGATATTCGTCCCCGGCGGCCTCAGGAAGATCACCGCGCAATGAGGGGTTGTCACTTCCAGTACGTGATCCGTCAGGGTGCTCTCATCCAGCGCCGTCTGCGTCGCATATTCGAACATCCGGATCAGGATGCTGCTGTCCGCATTTGTCTGGCACTCGCACAGATACTTCTTCTCTTTGACTGAGGTTTTCTCTTTTGTCTTTTCATCCCTGGCAATCAGCCGGAACGATCCATCCGTAATTCGCTTCTCCTCTCCGCCGCCCTCATGGTTCATGAAGTGAGTCTCTTTCGTGAATAGGACGTCATTGTATTCGTCCAGATTCTCCTGAAACACTTCACTTATAAGTGGAATCAGCCACTTTCTGCAGTCATTCTCCATCGTGCGGTGTACGTCGTCATAGGGCGTACTACTCAGAAGTTCATCTTTTGTTGAAGGGCGTTCCTGTCCCATCAACAAATAATCCTCCTCTGTCTGGTTTTGAATTACATCTCTATCTTAACCCACAAACCACAGCCATGCAAGATTTTTCCGCAAGAAAGACTTTTTCATGGTCAAACCCGGAACCGTCCATCCATCTGAATCGATCAGGCAACGGTCTTTCGTCTCCTGCTCGCTGTACCGATTGCCAGAAACGACCGGTACCTTTTTATCCTTCCACCGGAAGATTTCTAAAATAATATGTAATAAGAGGAAGCATGGTAGCAAACGTCAGGATATCGCTTATGGCCTGTGCCGACTGAATCCCCAGAATACCAAAGAAATGTGTTCCTATTATGATAGTGGGTATAAAGAAAAGGCCGTTTCGGAATAATGAGGAAACAAAAGCCAGAAACGCCTTTCCCGTGCTCTGGAAGGTCATATTGGAAACTACGCCTAGCAGCTGAAAAAGCATACTCACACACTGAAGTCTTAACGCCAGTATCCCGATATCCAGCACCTCAGGATCTTTTCGGAATATACTGACCGCATAGGGAGCGGCAAAAAAGCAGATAACAGCACAGGTACCTAAAATTCCTTCACTTAAAATCAGGGTAAATCGAAACGCCTGCCTTACCCTGGAGTATTTTTTTGCCCCGTAATTGAATCCGCTTACAGGCTGATAACCCTGCCCAACACCAAGACCGACCGCAAATACCAGGAATACAATCCTCGAAACGATACTCATAGCGGCAACCGCGGCATCCCCATAAACAGCGGCATAATTATTTAACAACATGGTTGAAATGCTTTGAAGTCCCTGTCTTGACATAGACGGGAATCCAATGGTTACAATATCCTTAAATTTATTCAGGTCAGGCTTAATATGCGTAAATCTCAGTTTGACCGACGTCTTCCCCCGTACAAAAAACGAAAGAAGGATGAAAAAGCTCACGATCTGCGAAAATGCCGTGGAAAGACCGGCTCCGTATATCCCCAGGTCAAAATAAAAGATAAGAATCGGATCGCCGATCATATTTAAAAGCGCGCCGGAGACAAGACCTGCCATCGCATAGTTTGCCTTACCCTCAAATCTCAGAATGTTATTCATGACAAAGCCACAGACGGTAAACGGCGAGGCGGCAATGATAAATTTTACATAGGTGGCCGCATATGGCAGAATCGTTTCCGTACTGCCCAGAAGCCTTAAAAAGGGATTTAAAAAAGCCAGGCATATTCCGCCGATAACGATACTTAAAACAAACGCAACCATAAAAGATATCGTGGCATATTCTCCAGCCGCTTCTTCATCCTTTTCTCCCAGGCTTCTGGCGATATTGCTTCCGGCACCCTGGCCGAACATAAACCCGATTGCCTGCAAAACTGACATAAACCCGAAAACAATGCCCACAGCTCCGCTGGCGCTTAAGCCGATCTGACTGACAAAATAGGTGTCCGCTATATTATATAAGTTGGTAACCAGCATACTGATAGTAGCCGGTATTCCCAGCGAAAGAATGATCCGGTTCACCGAGCCCTCGGTCATTTTTTTATACTGCGTGTCGTTTCTTTCCTTTTGCATCGTTTGCACCTCATTCCTGCCATTGTTTTTATCCGCACAGGAAAACTCTTACCTCGTGTTTCCAATTATCTCCCGACACCTGTTGCGTGATTATATTTTATCCTCTCACCAGGCGTTCATCAAGCAACAATCCCCGGCAAGTGTCGCAGAATAAAGAATATGCGCCTTGCGCACCCCGCCCGGAGGGCTTTTTGATTCCATAGGACATACTTTCCTACTATGAATCGAAAATGACCTCCCTGACAAAAGTCATGGGAGGTCTGGCAAGACAGATTAATTTACAAACGTCGTCATCTCAGAGAAATCATTTCTTACAGTCGGCCCCGTGATTGCATCTGCGTCGAGCGTGCTTGTGTCTGTCGCCTCACCGATCAGAATCGCTCCCACAAATGCCATCTCATCCGGGATACCGAGCTGCTCTTTGTATTCCGCCTGTTTCTCGCCGTTCAGAACCATAGATGGAGACGAGATAATCTTTGTTCCATAACCAAGAGCCAGAGCTGCAGAGTTCATCGCCTGAGTCGCGAGACCTGCGTCATACTCCTTGCCGTCCCCGCAGGAAATCAGAATGACCAGCGGCGCGTCGGCAATCCCTGCCTTTGCGGTTCCGCCCATGACCCCTGCCGGCATGCCCGCACTCATATCGTCGGCAATCTGCTGTAAAACCTCATGAGAGGTTACCGCGGTGAAATGCCAGTTTTGCATATTCATCCCGCTTTGTGCGTTAATTCCTGCTTCCAGAATCGTGCGCGTATCTTCCTCCGGCACCGGAGTATCTTCGAAATATTGATTGGTTTTCACTTCGGTCAGATACTGTGCAAACGCTTCCGACTCTGCCGCTTCCGTTCCTGTTGCTGCTGTTTCTGCTGTCGTCTCCGCGGCAGCAGTGAAACAGCCAATCAAAGCAACTGCAACCAACACGGAAACAATCATTCTTTTCTTCATGAACAAATCCTCCTTCATTAATGATTATGTTCATTATAATATGGTTAGCAAAATGTATCAAGCGTAATAAGTTAATCCTATGTTACAAATCACATCCATGCCACGCACCACGCTGCGGTGCTAAGCGCCAGTGGCGCTTGTTAAGCACCGACCGAAGCGGGAGCGGAGAGCATGGGCCAAGTACGTAATGGAGCCAAAGCGGCGCCCACCTCGTCGTAGACGACTTTAAATGTGGGCGCCGCCGTTACAGGTTACACGTCAGTTTCCTGACGTGTGACCTGTAACTATCCTATCCTGACTATCCCCTGATCGCCTGCTCTTACCGTCCCGTTTTTCAACAGTCTGATCTTTTCTCCTCCTGTAAAGACGACCGGCGACACAAGGGACATCCCCTGACTTTTCACATAATTGATATCAACCTCCGCCAGGGATTCTCCCTGTTTGATGTTATCACCCTGTTTCACAAAGACCTGAAACCCCTGGCCTTTCAAATTTACAGTGTCAATGCCAAGATGGATCAGTATCTCCATCCCATCGGCGGTTGTTATGCCAAAAGCGTGTCCGGTCGGAAATGCCGCCGTCACGGTTCCACTGACAGGTGCGATCACTTTCCCGTCTGTGAGTTCAACCGCAAACCCATCACCCATCACTTTCGTGGCAAATGCCGGATCCGGCACCTGTTCGATCGATAACAGCGTCCCTGTCATCAGACATATCAGTTCTTCTTTCTTTTTACGGCCAAATAATCCCATCTACATCTCCTCCCTTAACTGACTCGCTATTCGTCTGGCCTCCCGCGCCATCTTATGAGCCAGAAAGCTGCTGAGTCCTGTATAATTTTCTGGCAGTATCATATCTTTTAACTCCTGCTCCGTAAAATTCTCCGCCAGAATCTTATCTTCCTTTAAGACGGTAAGATAGTCTTTTCCTTCCAGTTCTACCTTCATCGCCTTATCATACAAAAGCTGATGAGCCTGATCCTTACCAAGTTTTCCGGCAATCCGCATCATAACACACTCACTGTTATCCAGTCCATGATTTAACATGGCGTTTTGATACATCCGTTCTTTATTGATGCGAATCGTGTCGGTAAGCTCCTCCGCACGCATCAGTACCTCTGTAGTAAGTTCAAGCGCCTCTTCCATCATTCTGTCATATAACATATAGGAACTGGAATCCCCTTCAAACATCCGCACACTGGAAAAAAGTCCCAGAGATACCATCGAATACAGCTTCTGTGAATTGGCGATGATTCCCTTTGCCAGCTTTGGATTAATCTTTTGTGGCATGGTTGAACTTCCAATCGTCCCTTCCTGAAAGGCTTCACTGACCTCTCCGAATTCCTCCAGGCCAGTGTAATACACTTCTTCCGCCATTTTATGGAGCACATTACACAGGAGAGCGAGATTCATGATATATTCTTCTTTATGACTGCTGATATTTCTGGACGGAACCGGCATCGTATACATCCCCAGCTTCTCAGACATCCGCTGTTGTACCCGGTATCCGGTCTCTCCGGTCGCATTAAAAGCTCCTACCGCTCCTCCTGCCATGACCTGAAATACCCGTTTCTCACACTCCTCCATGCGCTGCACCGCATTCAGCAGTTCACTGATCCAGACAGACACTTTGTATCCATAGGTAATGGGAATCGCATGACGGCCATGTGTGCGGCCCGCCATCACCGTTTCCGCGTGCTCATCAGCCAATCTGCCCAGGTGTTCCAGAATATCCACGATATAGGACTTAAAGATTCTGTGAATCCTGTAGGCAGTGTAAAGCTGCGCTGTCTGCTGGATATTCTGGGTTGTGACCCCATAGTGAACATATTTTCCACTTTCTTCATCACATGCTTTGACCAGCACCTTCACGAATGGGACAAACCCATGCCCTACCTTCTCTTTAATCCTCTCCATTTCTTCCAGATCAATCCGATCCAGTTTTGCGTTCTCCATAATATTATCCGCTGCTTTGCGGGGGATAAATCCCTCCTCCGCCTGTGCATCCGCCAATGCGGCTTCTACCGTCAGCCAGGACTCGATTTTTGCATCTCTGGTCAGAAGCGCCTGGATCCCGCGGTCATTTCCCTTGCTTTTTGAATCATACAATGCTCTCATCGCTATCCCTTATCCCTTCATAATCTTGTCAACCGCATTTCTTACAAATTCCACATGAGGGCCAAATACAACATGAATGTGATTTTTAGATG
Source organism: Clostridiales bacterium (assembly GCA_021204025.1). Taxonomy (GTDB): domain Bacteria; phylum Bacillota; class Clostridia; order Lachnospirales; family Lachnospiraceae; genus Brotaphodocola. Next base: position 74,418 of record JAJQAC010000086.1, read on the forward strand.
GGAAGAAGATGCCTGCGCATCCCGACTCCTTCAGGCCGACCTGGTTAACCTTTTCCGGATCTTTCAGGTCAATACGCAGTCGGGACACACAATTCTCTACCTTCAGAATATTGTCAGCACCTCCCAGATTTGCGATCACAATGCGTGCAATTTCCGGCCAGTTCTTATCTTTCAACAGCTGACTTGCGGATTCTTCTACCTCAAATGCCTCACGCCCGGGTGTCTCCAGATTCCACTTCTGAATAAAGAATCGAAATGCCGCATAAAACACCGCGAAATTGACAAGACCTAACAGAATCAGGCTGACCCAGTTTGTATTTTCATACATCAGTCCAAAGATACCAAAATCAAAGATGGTGCCCCGGATATAACCAATCGCAATGTGCAGCATCTGATAAGGAATCGTCATCAAACCGCACAAAACACAATAAACCGCAAAGAGCTGTGGTGAAATGAAAAGGAAGGAAAATTCCAGTGGTTCCGTGATATTTCCCAGAAAAGCTGTCAGTACGCAGGTTGTAATAACGCCCTTGCACATTTTGCGATTCTTCGGAAATGAGGTATGATACATTGCCAGTCCGATGGCCGGAATACGGAAAAGCGTCGTCAGCATCTGACAGCCTCCCAGATAACTCGTCAGCTTTGGCATAAATTCCGCCCAGTAAGGACTGTCCGGGCCAAGATTAAAAAGGATTTCATTTACTGCCGGTAAAATTCCCACATACTCCGTACCGTTAATCATATAAGTGCCGCCCGCTTCTGTAAAGCGAACCACCGCTGCCAGAACATGGTGGAGACCAAAAGGAATCAGCGCACGATTCAGCATATAATAGATACCGCTTCCTATGTAATCTGTCGTAAAAATAAAGGAAATACTGATCAGAAACTGAATCAGTACATTCCATATCACAGGAAGCACCAGCCCGATCGGAATCATACACACAAATGTGATAATCGGTATGGATTTTTTCCCGCCAAAGAACGCAAATGCCAGTGGAAGCTCCAGGTCATAAAAACGATCTGCCACCTTTGCCGCGACCAGACCGGAAATCAGGCCTCCCAGAGCCTCTGTCTTTAACGTCTGTACGCCAAGCACGACTCCCTGACCGACCTGATCCATGACCGCGCTGTCTGCCAGCGTTCCGGTAGCACGAAGGTATACATTCATAACCGTATTCAATGTCAGATACCCCGCTACCGCGGCAAAAACAGCGATTCCTTTCTCCTTCTTTGCCATACCCTGAGCGACACCCATGGCAAACAAAATCGGAATATTGTTGAAGATAATACTGGTAATGTCTCTTGCACTGTTAATAATCAATTTTAAGAAAGGAAGTGCCAGAACCGGGAATTTCTCGACCATATAAGACTGTCCCAAAGCACTGCAGATACCCATAATCATGCCGATCGGTGCCAGAAGTGCGATCGGAAGCAGAAGAGAACGTCCAAAGGTCTGAATCTCATCTTTGAAGCTAACAGAAGTTTCTTTACTCATGATATCCTCCACTCAATCAATGTTTTTATTTTTCCATCCTGGCCAGTAATTGATTATATTATATCGTTTCTCCTGAACACCTTCAAGGCCACTTTTCTGATTCATCAAAGGCAAAAAATTATACCCAAAAAATACACCTGAAACCATTTGCTTATGATACAATATACACAAGATATCATCCCGCGTCTGTTCCGCACTGGCACACGGGAAACATAAATGACAAATCAGGTCACAATTTCTGCTCACAATCTGATCATACAGAGGGAGATAAGTTATGGGAATTCATTATTACGATCTTCAGACAGCCTCGCTGATTCAGGAAAGGCACTCCATGTCTCTTTCTGAATGTGCTCATCGTCTGAACAAAAGTATCAGCAGCATAAAGAACAGCATTGCCGCTGTCAACGCATATCTCGCGCCGGAACAGCAAATTCTCATCAATGATAATCATGCTGTTTTTCAGATGACCTATAAGGAATATCTCGCTTTTATCCACTCCTTAACGCTTGACGACTATTACCCTTCCCAGTCAGAACGTCTGGATATCATCACGATATATGCATTTTTCAACGAGATCCTTAACATGACACACCTTTATGATACCCTGCGTATCAGTCTCTCTACCAAAAAGAAAGACAGCCGTGCGCTGTCTGAACGACTTGCCGGCATAAATCTCTCCACAGAGACCATGCCGCGGGCGGGAATCCGCATTGTCGGCGATGAAGTTCTTTACCGCATCTGCGTCAGCAATATTCTCTGCCAATATATCGAAGTAGACCGCGATTTCCATCTCACTTTTCGGCAGGCTGATAATCCCTGGCAGCTGCTGATCGCCCGGTATTACCTGGTCAAAGCCGATACCCAAATTGAACGTACACGACTGGCTCTGATCCATTTGATCGAGGCCAACCGGTACCGGATTGCCTATCCGTCGATTAAATTTCTTTATATTTATCTCAGCTGTGCCTATTTTCGACTGGATAACGGTTATCCACTGACAAGTGTGAAGATACTCCCGGTTTCCACTCACGATCACCGCATGTTCCAGGAATCCGCGGAAAACGAATTTGCTAATCAGCTCATTTCCGCTTTAGATTTCACCTCGCATGTCCTGCCTCCCCTCAACGAGACTCTGTCTTCCCTGTCAGAACAGATGATCCGCGAGGTACAACAACAGATCATCACAGGAATTCTTGATGACCACTGCATCTATGAAGAAGTTTACTCCTATCTCCATAAATGTCTGATCCGCAATCAATATCATTTTTCTTTTTATGATAATAAACTTGAAGACACCAGACAATATTACAACAACCTGTATGATGTACTGAAAGCAGCCGTAAAGCCCATCGAACAATTTTACGATTTCTCCCTGAGCCATTTTCAGCTTGCCTCACTGACATTGATTTTCCGGAAATTTATCAACAAGAATAAACTTGCCGGACGCAACCAAAAGCGCCTTATCATCGTCACGAATTCTTCTGTAGAAAAAACAGGCTTCTTTATGGAAAAGCTGAAACTGAGGGTAGATGTCCGTCTGGAAGAAGTGATCCACATCAATGAACTTTACCTGCTTGAGCAGATGGAATACGATCATCTGATCGTTTTTTCCAATCGGATCGCCACCTTGCTTCATGATCTGGGATATTCCTGCATCAAACTGCATTTTTATCCGACCGAAGATGATTTTCAGTTTTTATTCCGGCAGGGTTTTTCCACATCCCGGCGAAAACTGAAAGCTCCGGCCTTTGCTGCCGAGATTTCCGGGCTGGATCCAGCAGGTTTAAGTCGATATCTGGTCGAGCATTATAGTGATTTCTTTATCGAATAACCGGACCCGGAGAAATCGGAATCGAAGTATGTTATTGAAACAAAACAACTGAATTATTTTCACAGCGCTTGACAAACTACTTCCTTGGAAGTATCTTATAAGTAACTCTAAAGAAGTACAAGGAGAGTTCTTTATGGATAAACTTATTTTGTATCACGGTTCGCCCATCATCATAGAAAAACCTGAGTTCGGAAAAGGAAAAGGTAATAACGATTATGGAAGAGGTTTTTATTGTACCGAGCATATCGAACTCGCAAAAGAATGGTCCTGCAGTTTAAACACGAACGGATATGCAAACAAGTATGAGCTTACTACGCAAAATTTCAGAATCCTGAATTTGTCCGACGAGGAATATACCATTTTGAACTGGCTTGCCATTCTGATTCAAAACAGAAAAACAAGATTATCAACTCCGATTGCCGTTCGTGGAAAGGAATGGCTCATTAAAAATTTCCTTCCGGAATATATGGATTATGATGTGATCGTGGGTTATCGGGCGGATGATTCGTATTTTTCATTCGCAAGATCATTTTTGAGTAATGAGATTTCGCTGTCACAGTTAAGTCGGGCAATGAAACTCGGCAAACTCGGTGAACAGTATGTAATCAAATCTAAAAAAGCATTTGACGCCATAACCTATATCGACAGTACCCTTGCCGATAACCGTATCTATTATGCCAAAAGAGTAAAAAGAGATCAAGATGCCCGTGCCGCATACTACAAAGAACTGGAAACCGATGACATTAACGGTATATTTATGAGAGATATTATCAGAGAGGAGATCAAATCGGATGACCCACGCTTACGCTGAGGAATACTTAGACGATGCAATGCGAAACTTAGGCGAAGCATTTGATTACGCGGTCAACGCCTGTAAAATAGATATGGAAGAATTTATGCAATATTTTATTACTGGTAAATATGCAGAACAATTCGGAAACGGAAATCCCAAAATAATATCCGGAATGTCCGGCACAGAACTTACGATCAACATTATTTTGGAAGCGGGAAAAAACATAGACTTCCCCGAAAGCCAGACAATCTATGATTATTCTGCAGAATATTGGTGCGGATGGATTCTGGCATATTATCAATGGTACACAGCACGATCTTTCAAAAATATATATGATTATATATCTATGGCAGAAGTATACAAACTCTATCCAATCCTGCACGAAGCGCCCGAAGACAAGTTTGTGGATACAGTCAATGCTATTATCTCAGGCAAAATCGGGACAACCGCACTTCAGACACAGCGAAAAAGAATCGGCTTAACTCAGGCGCAGCTTGCCGGGAAAGCAAATGTCAATTTACGAACACTGCAGCAGTATGAACTTGGTGCAAAAAGCATCAATAAAGCATCATTTCAAACAGTAATGGCGCTTTGTCAGGCACTTGGCTGTCAGGCAGAAGATATTTTAGAGTATGAAACCGGGGTCGAGTAGGAGGCGTCTTTTTTCCTCATACTCGCCGTTGCATCCCTGCCTGTTTGGCAGGGATACAAATTTTCTGCGATTCTTTCTTTTAACAAACTCACATTTCAATTTATTTCAGATATGCTCCAAAGAAAGATTCGATCTTATCGAACGGAATGATGTCCGATTGATCATACAAATCTGTGTGAACCGCTCCCGGTATGATCATCAGTTCTTTATTCTCACCGGTCAGCTTTGCAAAGGCGTCCCTGCTGAAGTAACAGGAGTGAGCCTTTTCTCCATGGATGATGAGCACGGCGTTGCGGATCTCCTGGCTGTACTGCAGGATCGGCATATTCATAAAGGACTGGCAGCCGGTCACATTCCATCCTCCGTTAGAGTTCAGGCTACGGGGATGATAGCCTCTCTCGGTCTTATAATAGTCGTAATAGTCCTTTACAAAGAAGGGCGCGTCCTCCGGCAGTGGGTCAACAACGCCGCCGCCCAGAGCGTAAGAGCCGTTTTTGTAATCCTGGGTATGCTGAGCGCAGAGAACTTTTCGTTTTTCATATCTGGCTTCCTCGCTGTCCTCACTGTCAAAATACCCGTTGGCGTTCACACGGGTCATATCGTACATGGTGGAGGCTACCGTGGCCTTGATACGGGTATCCAGCGCCGCCGCGTTCAATGCCATACCTCCCCAGCCGCAGATGCCGATGATCCCGATCCGCTCCGGGTCAACGTTGTCCTGCACCGAGAGGAAATCCACCGCGGCCATGAAGTCCTCCGTGTTAATATCCGGGGACGCCATATAACGCGGCGTTCCTCCGCTCTCGCCAGTGTAAGAAGGATCAAAGGCGATCGTCAGGAAACCTCGCTCCGCCATAGTCTGCGCATACAGACCGGCCGCTTGCTCCTTCACCGCGCCGAACGGTCCGCACACCGCGATCGCCGGGAATTTACCTTTAGCGTTTTTCGGCACATACCGGTCAGCAGCCAGCGTGATCCCATACTGGTTATGGAATGTCACCTTACTGTGTTCGATCTTTTCACTCTGTGGGAATGTCTTGTCCCATTCATTTGTTAAAGTAAGCTCTTCCTTCATTGTGTTCTGTCCTTTCCGATTCATTTCAAATCCTGTTTTCTCTTTTATTGGCACCAAATATCTGTCATTATTTTATATTAGAACAAAAGAACTGACAAATACTTAATTTTATTTCTTATTATTCTCAAAACGTATATCCGGCTGATTTTTCGTTGTTTGCAGGTTATTTTCCTACTGCCTCTGAATACCCTTCTTTAACATCTGATTTATTGAAACGCTTCCATAAAGAAGCTCTCCAGCTTATCAAAGGGAATGATATCTATCTGATCATACAGATCGGTATGGTTTGCCCCCGGGATGATCATCAGTTCTTTATTGTCACCCTGAAGGAGCTCATAAGCCGCTTCACTGTACATCAGAGAATGTGCCTCCTCTCCATGTACCAGGAGTACCGCGCTGCGAATCTCCGGCGCATACTCAAACAACCGCATATTCATCAGGGAACCGCTGGCCGTAGCCGCCCATCCGTTGTTTGAATTGAGCGAGCGCGGATGATAACCACGTTCCGTCTTATAATAGTCATAATAATCCTTCACAAACTGCGCGGCATCCTCCGGAATCTCATCCGCTACACCGCCTGCCAGAGTGTAGGAGCCGTTTTTATAATCCTCCGTCCGCTGGTTGTTATACGTGACACGCGCCTCATATCTGCCATCTTCATCAACGGAATCAAAATATCCCAGCGCGGTATTCCGGCTCATATCATACATCGTCATCGCCGCCGTTGCCTTGATCCTGGTATCCAGCGCCGCCGTCTGGAGAGCCATGCCGCCCCAGCCGCAGATGCCGATGATACCGATTTGCTCCGGGTCAACATTGTCCTGCACGGAAAGGAAGTCGATCGCCGCCTGGTAATCCTCTACATTGATGTCCGGCGAGTTAAAATATCTCGGATATCCGGAACTTTCACCCGTATAAGACGGATCAAACGCGATCGCAAGGAAGCCCCTTTTCGCCATCTCCTGCGCGTAAAGTCCGGAGCTCTGCTCCTTGACCGCGCCAAACGGCCCGCAAACCGCGACAGCTGCAAGTTTGCCGGTATAGTCCTTCGGCTCATACAGATCAGCTGCCAGCGTATTGCCAAAGTGGTTGACAAAGGTTACTTTCCGGTGGTTCACTTCATCGCTGAGTTCAAAGACCTTGTCCCACTCATCCGTCAGCACGATATCCTCTACCTGGATCGTGGTATCCTCGATCTCTCCGTAATTGACGGCTCCTGTGGTCTGCGCAGCCGTTTCCTCTTCTGCTTTCTCCTCCGACTCCGCGGTTACAGTCGTCTCCGCCTCTGTTTCCGCCGCGGCGGTCTGCTCTGTCGTCTGTGCCTCCGTGGTGGTCTGGCTGCTCTGAGCCGAGCATCCCGTGCTCATCAATACCGCCAGCGCCAATGCTCCTGCCATCATCTTTCTCCAGTTCTTTTTCATAAGATTCTCCTTTCTTTTCTGTTGCACTGCTAATACCGTCCGTGTTCGAGTGCGAACACCAGATAATCCAGACAGTCAATTTTCTTTTGCTTTTCCCGCAGCTCTTCCAGGATGGTCTTCCTGTCAACCGCAAGCATTCTCAATACTAAAGATACCTGTCTTGTTTTTACCAGCGTCACATACTTTTCCACCATATCGCTGCTACAGCCCATGTCATACAGATTCTGCCGCAGCAGTCCCTCTTTGTCTGTTGCCTCTGCCATCTTCATACTCCTTTGTAGCGATATTGTACATTCCAGATGCAGAAATGTAAAATACTTAAAAGTAATTTCCAGTTATTCTTGTATTAAATAACTGTTTCTGCTATATTATTATCTATATGATCTGTTATTTATCAGCTTATAATGGCCTGAAGTGATTTCAACTGTTTGTGAATGAAATAAAGGTGCAATCAGAATATGGAGAGGCGTAATGTGAAAGATAATTCTTTCATCACTTTTTGAGCCGCGAACGAAATAGCGGCGGAATGGAGATTATTATGGAATTGCGGGTTTTACGTTATTTTACAGAAGTTGCCAGGCAAGGCAGCATTACCGGTGCGGCCAGAACGCTGCATATTTCTCAGCCTACTTTGTCTAAACAGCTCAAGGATTTGGAGGCTGAACTTGGATGCAAACTGTTTGTCCGCGGAAATTATAATGTGCATCTGACCGAGGAAGGAATTTTGCTCCGTAAACGAGCGGAAGACATTCTGGACATGGCAGACAAAACCATCGGAGAATTTCAGTCTCTGAATGATGTGACAGGCGGCGATATACGAATCGGCTGTGCCGAATCATGGCTGATTCGCTACCTGGCCAGCGCTATCCAGGACTTCCGTCAGCGATACCCGGGACTGAGATTTCATATCACCAGCGGGGACACTCGTGTGGTGGTCAATGATCTGGAACAGGGGCTTTCCGATTTTGTGGTCATCGTAGAACCGCCTGACCTTTCAAAATATAATTATCTCTCCCTTCCAGGAAGTGATACGTGGGGGCTCCTGATGCGGGCAGACAATCCACTGGCACAGAAAACAGCAATCTGCCGGGAGGATTTACAGGGCATTCCGCTCATCACTTCGCCCCAGTCCATTCGTGCAGATCTTCCGAGATGGTGCGGAGAGATGGTTGACCAGTTAAACATAATCGGGACGATCAACCTGTTTTATAATGGTTCGGTTTTTGTCAGAGAGGGCTTAGGATGTCTGCTGACCTTTGACCGGCTGGCTGATGTCAGTCCGGAGAGTGGTCTGTGCTTTCGGCCTCTGTCTCCGAAACTGGAAACAAAAATGTATATCATCTGGAAGAAGTATCAGGTCTTCACGCCGATTGCAGAGAGACTGATAGATTTATTAAAAGAGTACTTTTCCGAAAATCAGGAGATGGCCAAATAAAGGTTAAATAAAATTTTAAATGTAGTTATTTATTTACAGAATAATTAGAAATAGAAATTAAGTATTTGTCATTTCTGTCACTTCGATATAAAATGATATCAACCTGATATCAACCATAATGGCACCAACCTAGGAGGCGAATTGACAATGAGTATTGAAGATGTTATTAAAAATTTTCTTGATGAAACCACTGAAAATGAAGCCTGCAACACTTACGCGGACGTCCTTTATCAGGAAGCGCTCCGCATCACTATGGAGCTGAACAACCAGTATCATACGCCCGAGGAAATCCGGGAGATCATGGCTCGTCTGACCGGACAACCGATCGATGCTTCTTTCCGGTTGTTTCCGCCGTTTTACACGGACTTTGGAAAGAATATCCACATCGGAAAAGACGTTTTTATCAATTCCGGCTGTCATTTTCAGGATCACGCCGGCATTACCATCGGCGACGGCTGCCTGATCGGCCACAACGTGGTACTGGCGACCATCAATCATGATCTGGATCCGGCACAAAACCGGAAGAATCACTATGCGCCTGTTACTATCGGCTCCCATGTATGGATTGGCTCCCAGGCTACGATCCTGTCCGGCGTCACGATCGGCGAGTGGTCTGTCGTAGCGGCGGGAGCTGTCGTGACAAAAGATGTGCCGGCGTTCACCGTCGTGGGCGGCGTGCCCGCGAAAATAATCAAAAAGATTGACAGGGAGGGATAGGATGAAGCGAATCTTCACATTAATGATATCAATTTGTATGCTCACTGTCTTGTCAGCCTGCAGCGCGGAAGGAGCTGAGACAACGTCCGTCGCCAAAAACAATTCCCCTTCCGATACAAATGTCCAATCAGACACACAAGGATTACCGAAAGGAATCGATACGGACACGACGGCAACGGAACCTGAAGTCACGAATTCTGCTTCCGGCTATCACTCCGTCAGCGGCACCTCTACTGACAGCAATATTCTGGTAGCATATTTCTCCTGTACCGGGACAACCAGACAGATCGCGGGATGGATCGCAGAAGAAACCGGCGCTGATCTCTATGAAATCACGCCGGAAACGCCGTATACCGCGGATGACCTGAACTACAATCAGTCCTCCAGCCGCGCCAACCGGGAGCAGGCGGATTCTTCTGCCAGACCTGTGATCTCCGGCAGCGTGGAAAATATCAGCCAGTATGATGTGATTTTCCTTGGCTACCCCATCTGGCATGGACAGGCCCCGAGAATCATCAGCACCTTTCTGGAAAGCTATGACCTCTCCGGTGTTACTATCATCCCCTTCTGCACCTCCCATAGCAGCGGCATTGGCTCCAGTGCAGAAAATCTGCATCCAATCGCTCCCGATACGGTTACGTGGATGAGCGGGCAAAGATTCTCCGGAAACGCATCCGCGGAAGAGGTAAAAGAATGGGTGAAAGGTCTGGAATTACCGACAGCGAAAACCCCTGCAGCAGCTACAGCAGGTAACTTTAACTTAGAGACAAAGACGGTACTGCTGAACAGCGGCTATGAGATGCCCATCCTGGGTCTTGGCACTTACAGTCTGACCGATGAGGAATGTGCCGTTTCCATCTCCGCGCTGCTGGAAGCGGGCGGCCGGCTGATCGATACCGCATATATGTACCACAACGAGGCAGCCGTCGGCCAGGCGATCCGCGACTCCGCTGTGCCCAGGGAAGAAATCTTTGTCATCACTAAACTCTACCCCAATCAGTTTGATGATGCGGCCAGCGCAATCGATGAAGCGCTGGAACGGATGGGACTGGATTACATCGACATGATCCTCCTGCATCATCCGGGCGACGGCGATGTACAGGCCTATCTGGCATTGGAACAGGCCGTCGCGGACGGCAAGGTTCATTCCATCGGTCTCTCGAACTGGTATGTGGAGGAGCTGGAAGAATTTCTTCCCCAGGTCAATCTCACCCCGGCGCTCGTGCAGAATGAAATCCATCCCTACTATCAGGAAAATGACGTAATTCCCTACATCCAGTCATTGGGGATCGTGGTACAGGGCTGGTATCCTCTCGGCGGACGGGGACATACGGCGGAATTGCTGGGCGATGAAACCATCACCGCCATCGCAGAAACCCACGGTGTATCTTCCGCCCAGGTAATCCTGCGATGGAATCTCCAGAAAGGCGTCGTCGTCATCCCCGGCTCCAGCAATCCGGAGCACATCCGCGAAAACCTCGATCTCTTTGGCTTCGAACTGACCGGGGAGGAGATGCAGCAAATCAATGCCCTAGACAGGAATGAAAAGCATGACTGGTATTAAAATCTGAGAATCCAGTGACTTATCATAACCACTGGTATCCGATGCAAAATCAAAGATAAAACCGTCCCTTATATTCTTATCCCCCTTGAAATATGTCGAAAAATCCGGTATAATGTGGGAACAACCAGGAAAGGAGGAACGAGATGACTGACAGTGAGAAACTTGATCTACTATTAGAGAAAGTGAACGGTATGGAAAATCGATTAGACTCTATGGAAGGTCGATTAGATTCTATGGAAGGTCGATTAGACTCTATGGAAGGTCGATTAGATTCTATGGAAAGTCGATTAGATTCTGTGGATACACGATTAAGCCACATCGAAACCGATCACGAAAGTACAAAAGCCGAAGTAAAAACGATCAAAATTACTCTCGAAAACGAAACCAACCGCAATATCCAGTTGATTGCCGAAGGACACATGAATCTTGATCGGAAGCTCGATGAGGCATTGACATCCCTCCATCCAAACACAATGTACCACCTGAAGGTGAATCACCTCGACGCAGAACTAAAACACGTCAAAGAATTCTTAGGAATCGCGTAGGTCTTTCGCCTGTACATACCAGATAGATAAAACAGAAATCATTCTGTCAACGAACCACTGGAGCTGCCACTGGCAGCTCCTTCTGTATCCATATAAACTCTGTAAAAAGCCCCTGAGGACTGCTACGCAATTCCCGGAAATTACCAATTGCCTGAGCAGGGATATTGACACTACAGGACGTACACGGGATCCTCAATGCCCCGTATCAAGCCTGAAAAATCCATCAAAGATAATCATCCTCCAAATATTTCCACACAGACCGCGTCATTTCTCTGGAGAAATCAGAATCATACTTCCTCTTACAGAATGCCGCGCACCATTCTTCAAAAGTGGCGTTTTTCGCCTTAAAACCAAGCATATCCCGAAGCTCAGCTCCATCCATCGGGTGATACCGGTTCTCATGGACAATGTGGCGCAGGCTGCAGCGGAGCGGTTTTTCCCGGTTTTTCTGCTGCTCGGTTGGATAACCAAAGACCAGCATGACCGCCGGGAATACATATGGCGGAAGGCCCAGAAGTTCCCGTTGTTTCTCGCAATTCTCCATGATATCGCCAATATAACAGGAACCGATCCCGAAGCTCTGCGCCGCGACGACCGCGTTTTGCGCCGCGATCACGGTATCGGTAACTGCAAGCATCAGGTCACCCACCCCCGGATCGCGCAGCGTTACTCCCGCCTCCCGGTACGCGTCGTGCCATTTTTTACAATCCGCGCAGAACACAAGCACCATCGGCGCTCTCGCGATAAAAGGCTGGTGATCACAGGATTCCGACAGGTTTTCTTTCAGTTTGGGATCTGTCACATCGATAATCGTGTAAAGCTGCTGACAACCGGCGGAAGGCGCTTCCATCGCAGCGAGCAGAATCTTCTGCTTGATCTCGCTCGGGATGGGACGGTCTTCATAGGCGCGAACCGATTTCCGCTCTTTCAGGCTTTGGATAATTTCATTCATTGGAAAATCTCCTGATCTGATTTCAATTTTTCGTTACATAATAAACTGTCACCGCACAACAATCAAAACACACCACGGTGATAACGTCGACAGCGACAAATATTAATTACCAAAAAAAGCACCTAAACCGCTATGTGGCTCAGGTGCTTATCCTGGTTTCAAATTGTTTCAAAGCTATAGCGGCTACTTCTTTCTAAGAATAGTCGAACTTTTGTTTGATAACCCTAACTTTTTACAAGTCTCCAAAATGGCTTAAAATCAATATTTTTCGAGCGGAGAGGGTGGGATTCGAACCCACGCGCCCTTGCGGACAAACGGTTTTCAAGACCGCCTCGTTATGACCACTTCGATACCTCTCCTCAAACGTGCTTCTTAATTTTAATCGATATATGCCGCTCTGTCAAGCCGTTTTTTACTTTTTATCCATTCGCTTTTTATCTATTCGCTTTTTATCTATTCGCTTTTTATCTATTCTTCGCGGGCAAGCCTGCCCATCCCGGTCATCGGCATTGCCCGCGAATCATTGATTTAATAAAGCTTACCCATACAATTTTACATTCGGATTAATCACAAATCCATTCCGGTCTCGCGCCGGGCTTGCCGGCATCTTCCAGGCATTGTGATCGGTATGCAACAGCTGATGTGCCTTATGGCTAAGCGGTGCTTCCAGGAAATTCTCATACAGTTTCTGGACATCCGGATTGTGGTGGGAATGTCGAATCTGCGCCTGGCTGTCCAGAAAATAGAGGTTTTTGCCCCGTTCAAACGCCATCTCGCATCCATCCTGCTGAGGTTGTCCCCCGCCGCCTACACAGCCGCCGGGACAGGCCATTACCTCCACAAAATCATACTGTCTCCGGCCGCGCCGGATATCTTCGAGCAGCGCCCGGACATTGGCAAGACCACTGACCGCCGCGACACGCAGCTCCGTTCCATTTAATTCGAAAGCCGCCTCTGTTAGACCGGTCTCCTGTGAGGACGCGCGCACAACCAGAAAAGCATCCGGCGAACAGTCCCTCCCCATAATCTTATAAAACGCAGTGCGAAGCGCGGCTTCCATCACTCCGCCCGTCGCTCCGAAGATCATGCCCGCACCGGAACCGTCGTGGAACAGCGAGTCTGGTTCCACGTCTTTTAAAAGAGCCGGCACGATGTTCGATCCGCGGATCATGCGGATCAGTTCTCTTGTGGTAATCACACAATCCGTATCACGACCCGCATATTCCCCATAATAAAATTCCATCTCCGCTTCGCCCTTTTTCGCCATACACGGCATGACCGCAACTGAGAAAATGTCCTCCGGCCGCTTTCCGATTGTCTCAGCGAAATAACTCTTCATCACAGCGCCAAACATCTGCATCGGCGACTTGGCGGTAGAAAGCTGCGGCACAAACTGAGGAAATTCCGCTTTCACAAAACGAATCCATCCGGGACAACAGGAGGTAAACATCGTTTTCCCTTTCCATTTTTCGGAAGACATCCGCTCCAGCAGCTCATTTGCTTCCTCCATAATCGTCAGATCAGCGGAAAATACCGTATCGAACACATAGTCCGCTCCCATCTTTTTTAACGCGTCAAAAATCTTGCCAACCGTCGCTTCCTCAGGCGCGATTCCCAGTCCTTCTCCCCAGGCGGCCCGGACTGCAGGCGCCACCTGGACGACTACGGTCTTGTCCGGGTCTGCCAGCGCGCGCCACAGCTTTTCCGTATCATCTCTCTCATGAAGAGCTCCAACCGGGCAGTGAGTAACACACTGACCGCAGAGCGAGCAATCCGCTTCCCGAATCCTCCGGTTGCAGGAAACATTCACCGTCGTCCGTGCGCCGGTTCCCTCCAGATCCCAGATATTCTGCCCCTGGATCCGGTCGCATACCTGGATGCACCGCATACACTTAATACACTTATGAGAATCCCGGATCAGCGGAAACGTCGTATCCCATTCCTGATTCTCCAGCCGTTCCTCAAAACAGCTCCCCTGGATATTCAGGTCATTGGAAATTTTCTGCAGCGCACAGTTTCCGCTGCGTACGCAGGTCGCACATTTGCAGTCATGCTGGGACAAGATCAGCTGCACATTCATCCTGCGTCCCAGGCGGACCTTCGGACTGTTGGTATAAATCACCATACCTTCTTCCACATGGTTATTGCAGGCAGTAATCAGCTGTTCTTTTCCTTCGATTTCCACGACACAGACCCGGCAGGCAGCAATCTCATTGAGTCCTTTCCAATAGCAGAGACGGGGAATATTGATTCCAACAGAGGACGCCGCTTCAATAATGGCTGTTCCTTCTTTAACAGACACAGGCTGATTGTCAATTGTCAGATTTACCATATTTTCTCACGTCCTCCCCGGAATATTCCATAGCCAAAATGATCACAGCGCAGACAACGGCCGGACTCCTGCGCAATCTCCGTTTCCTTCATGCAGTTTTCCACAGCGTCAAAATCCAGCCTGCGTTCCCCCGCTTCGCGCTCCGACAACTCCACGCGGCCGCACGGAACGTGATCACTCAGGTTGGGCAGCGGGATCTCGATATCACAGGTAATTTCATGGTGAAAGCCCAGGTATTCGTCAATATTCGCCGCAGTTACTTTCGCAGCCGCCACCGCCTTGATCACCGTTGCCGGTCCCGTCGCGCAGTCTCCTCCCGCAAAGACACCGGGGATATCCTCAAAACCGCCATTTGGCAGTGTGACGATCTTCCCTCGCGATACCGGAATTCCCGATTCTTCGTAATGTCTGGTTTCAATGTTCTGACCGATAGCGATAATCAGCGTCTGACAGGGAATCACCCGATCCGGTTCTCCGCTGGCACGAACAGACGCCCGGCCTCCCTTCACAGTACTGATCATCTGCGGAGTGACTCTCAGTCCACTCACATGCCCCTGACCGTCCAGCTCGATCGCGGTCGGAGCCAGCAGAGTCAGGATCTCCACACCCTCGGATTCAGCCGCTGTAATCTCAACCGGCAGCGCAGTCATATCCGCAACCCTCCTCCGATAGACGATACTGACCTTTTTTGCTCCCAGGCGTATTGCGGTGCGGACCGCATCCATCGAAACGTTGCCGCCTCCCACGACTGCAACCTCCTGCCCGGTCAGATCTGGTCTGCTGCCCATAGAGATATCCCGCAGGAAGCTGACTGCGGACACAACGCCCGGCGCGTCTTCCCCTTCCAGCCGGAGCTTCTTATCTGTCGAAGCGCCCACGGCAATCAGGACCGCGTCATATTCCCGGCGAAGATCATCCAGTTTGATATCGACCCCGACTTTCACATTGTATCGAACTTCAATGCCCGTAGCCAGGATCGCGTCCGTATCCTCTTCCAGCCGCTCTTTGGGCAGCCGGTAATTAGGAATCCCATAGCGCAGCATACCTCCAAGTTTCGGCAGCATCTCATAGACCGTCACCTGATGCCCCATCAGCTGCAGATAATAGGCCGATGAAAGACCGGACGGTCCGCCGCCGACAACGGCAACCTTTTTCCCGGTAGAGGGACCACAAGGCGGAGGCGCGACGGTTCCAGCCAGATCGGCTGCCACTCTCTTCAATCCCCGGATATTTACCGAGGTATCCACCATATTGCGTCGGCAGCGGGCTTCGCAGGGATGCTCGCAGATAAAGCTGCATGTAGTCGGGAACGGATTATCCTTGCGGATCAGCTGGATTGCGTCCGCATAGCGTCCGGCCCGCACCAGCGCGATATAACCAGGCACATCCACATGGGCAGGGCAGAGTGTCACACAGGGCACCGGCTGAGATGTTGTACAGGTACAGCGCTTATTGCGAATGTGTCCTTCAAAATCATCCCGGCAGGTCCGGCATACCCTCCAGACCATCTGCGCCGCTTCCTGACCGATCGCACAGTCTGCTGTCTCCATAATCGAGTAAGCCGTTTCCTCCATCAGGTCAATACTGTCCATCGTGGCTGTGCCGTTTAAAACATCCGTCAGCATATGCTTCAGATGCAGCAGGCCAACCCGGCAGGGTACACACTTGCCACATGTCTGCGCATGGCAGAGTTCAATAAAAGCGCGTGTGATGTCCACCGGGCAAAGGCCGGGCGGGCTGGCGACAATGCGCTGCTCCAGATTCTTATAAAGACTCTCCACGATCAGCTGGTCAGCGCTTGGGGTAAATAATTCCAGTCGGCTCATCTTATCCTCCTGTTTCTTTTCCGGTATACAGAGAATAAAGAATATCGCAAAGCGAAATTCTCCACCTGTAAAACGGAATGTTATTCGTCACTTTTTATCAATAAATTATATCATATGACGGGTTATATCCGCAACTAAAGAAAAATAATCAAATTTCCTAATAAAAAAGAGAACCATCCGTTTCATCAAACAGATTCGGTTCTCTCCGTCTATTGTCCTCTCTTTTTTATCCCCGGCTGTGCAGCAGCGCCTCTGCAACCACCAGATCTTCCGGCGTCGTAACCTTCAGATTCTCATAGCTTCCTTCCACCAGCCGCACTCTGCAGTGCAGGATCGTCTCAACCACCATTGCATCATCCGTAATGCCCTTTTGCAGTGACTCATCTGCCATCATGCGCTCGTAAGCCTCGCGAATCAACGGATAGGAAAATGCCTGCGGTGTCTGGATCTGCCACAGTCGGGATCGGTCCAGCGTGACCTCGGCACAGCTGTCGTCATCTGCGACCTTGATCGTGTCTTTTACCGGCATGGCCGCCACGCACGCGCCGTCCGTAAGCGCTCCCCTTATCGTCCGGGCAATCACCGCCTGATCCACCAGAGGACGGGCGCCGTCATGGATCAGGACGATATCACAGTTTGTTAGCTTTTTTAATCCCTCATATACGGAATGATAGCGCTCTTTTCCACCCGCCGTCACGGCGCATATCTTACCGGGTATCTTACCTCTCAGGATTACCTCTCTCACATAGTCTTCCTCGCCTCCGCCAACAACAAGGACGATCTCATCCGCCTCGCTTTCCTCAAAGGCAGACAACGCATAGGTAATCAACGGCCGGCCGGCCAGCGTCATGTACTGCTTCTGGATCTCGCTCTGCATCCGGCGGCCCTTGCCCGCCGCCAGTACGACTACTCCGATTTTCTTTCCATCTAACATTCTAGCGCTCCCCCAGCTTCAGATTGGGAATCGCATTCAGATCCCAGCCATGTCTCGTCCCCTTCTGGTACTCATAATACGCCGCGGCCCCGATCATCGCCGCGTTATCAGTACAGAGAACCGGAGACGGACGATAAAACCGGATCCCCGCTTTTTTACACTCGCTTTGCAGGCGTTCCCGCAGCGCTGTGTTCGAAGCTACGCCGCCCGCGATCGCCAGTCGATCATAACCATACTCCTTTGCCGCCCGCACCGCATGATCAGACAAAACTTCCACAACTGCATTCTGAAATGACGCAGCCAGATCAGCCACCGCCACCGTCTCGCCAGTCATCTTTGCGTGGTTGATCGTATTCAGCACCGCGGATTTGAGCCCGCTGAAACTAAAATCATAAGGATTTCCCGCCACCTTTGCCCTCGGAAACTCCAGCGCATGAGGATTACCGCCGCGGGCCGCCTGATCGATCTTGGGACCGCCCGGATATCCCAGACCCACAGCGCGCGCCACCTTATCAAACGCCTCTCCTGCCGCGTCATCCCGCGTGCGTCCGATGATCTCAAACACCCCATAATCCTTTACGATAACCAGATGCGTATGGCCCCCGGACACCACCAGACACACAAACGGCGGCTCCAGATCCGGATTCTCGATATAATTTGCTGAGATATGACCTTCGATATGATGAACTCCCACCAGAGGCTTTTTCTTCGCGTAAGCGATCGCTTTCGCTTCTGCCACGCCGACCAGAAGCGCTCCCACCAGCCCCGGTCCGTAAGTTACTCCGATTGCCGTGATATCATCCAGCGTCATACCGGCATCAGTCAGCGCCTGTAGGATCACCGGATTGATTTTCTCAATATGTTTGCGCGAAGCGATCTCCGGCACCACGCCTCCAAATAACGTATGCAGATCAATCTGAGATGAAATTACATTAGAGAGAACCTGCCGTCCATTTTTTACCACGGCAGCAGCCGTCTCGT
This sequence comes from Clostridiales bacterium, assembly GCA_021204025.1. Taxonomy (GTDB): domain Bacteria; phylum Bacillota; class Clostridia; order Lachnospirales; family Lachnospiraceae; genus Brotaphodocola. The sequence continues at coordinate 92,971 of JAJQAC010000086.1, forward strand.
CGCACGAACTCTCTATTGCCAGTATGAATACGTCCTCATGACTGCTCATCTTTTTTCCCATCCTCTTCATCATCAAATCTCAATTCCAGACTCCAGCCGTCTCTGGCAGCCTTTGCTCTGGGAAATATCTTTTTTATCTTATCCATATAATCGTCTGGCCGCGTAAGCAGCGGACTATAATGTGTCAGCCACATCTGCGCCGGCTGTGCCTTTGCCGCAAGGCCGGCTGCCTCCGCCATGGTCATATGCTTATATTCTCTTGCCTTATTCTCGCGCCCGTCCTCGCCGTACATGCCTTCACAGATAAAAAGATCCGCCTCACGGGCATACTCCGCGATAACCGGAACCGGCCGTGTGTCTGTACAGTATGTCACTTTAAGTCCCCTGCGATCCGGCCCCAGTACCATATCCGGCGTATACGTCACACCGTCCAGTGTCAGAGTTTCCCCTTTTTGCAGACGGTTCCACAGCTTCATCGGGATCTGCTGTTCCTTCGCACGCTCTACATCAAAACGTCCTTTCCGGGGAATGGAAACAGAATATCCATAACACGTCACATTATGATTGACCCGATAAGCGTCGATCACATATGGTCCGATACAAAACCGCTCCCGGCTCTCTTCCAGTTCCACAAAGCGAAGCGGAAACGGCAGTTCCGGCGCAATACACCGGAGCGCGGACACAACGCGCTCTAATCCTCTAGGACCGATCACCGTCACCGGCTCCGTGCGTTCGGCGTTCCCCATCGTCAGCAGGAGTCCCGGCAGACCGCTGATATGATCCGCATGATAATGCGTAAAACAGATAATATCAATCGGTTTCGGGCTCCATCCCTTCTTTTTTAACGCAATCTGGGTGCCCTCACCACAGTCAATCAGCAGACTGCTCCCATCGCACCGCGCCATCATCGATGTCAGCCATCGGTACGGAAGCGGCATCATCCCGCCTGTTCCCAGCAAACAGATATCCAGCATCTCAGCAAATCCCTCACTTCTTACATTTCCAGCGAAACGCACTCCGCCTTACTTTTCCTGTTTCCTGCAAAGCTGTCCCGTCTCACGTCCCACTGCATCATATCACATGGGTCAGATGAATTCAACCCGTTCCTCTATTTCCGGGGCGATCCGAAAACTGCCGACCAGCCGGTCATAGCATTCCTCACACAGGTCCCAGTGATGAACCTCGCCGTCCTTTTCCGAGAAATAATCCCATGCGTGGTCCATCGATATCGCTCCTTCCCGTAAAATTCCCCGCTCCACGACCATCTTTTTGCCGCAGTGATTACAGATTACCGTCTCCAGCACGCCGTTACTTTTGTATTTTTTCATTGTTACCGTCCTTTCTTATCCCCTCGAGCCCTCCTGCCCTATCGGCAAGGGGTATCCGGTTTCTCCCGGATACCCCTACATTATAGCTCTTTCCCTCTCATAATTTAAGTGGTAAATAGTGACAGGCAACAGCACTTCAGCCTTTTATCATAATGACAGCATCCTCAGACGGATCACGGTAATAATTCTTCCTCACTGCTTCTGCCGCAAAGCCAAAGGATTCATACAACCTGCGGGCAGCTTCATTGCTCTCCCTCACCTCAAGCAGTATCCGGACAACGCCCTGACCGCAGGCAGAGCGTTCCATCTCTTCCATCAGTTTTCTCCCTACTCCGAGGCGGCGGCTCACCGGCCGGACGCAGATCCGCTCGATCTCTCCTTCTCCGGCGAGAACACGCAGATTACAATACCCCAGGAGTTTACCATCCTCTTCAAAAACATAATACTCATCATAAGGGCTGTGAAGACCGGATTCCAGAAGGTTCCACGACCACGGCTCGGAAAAACAGATCTTTTCCAGCTCTGCCACCGCCTCCAGATCATTTTCCCTCATCCGGCGGATCATAACGATCCCTCCCGCACACTATGCCCCGCCGCCAGTTCCTTTTCTTTTCCCTGACGCATCGCTTCCTCAAAATCACGCTCCGCCTGCGCTTTTCGCAGATAATCCGGTGCAAAATCCGCTGCGGATACCACTTTTCCCGCTTCCAGATATCTCGCGCCAAGAGCCGCGACACTCGCCGCCCGTTGCCGGTTGACCTGTGCCGGAGCAAACACATAGGGCACATCCAGCAGCCCACACAGCTTTTCTTTTACAACCGGCACCCCGTCGCCGAGAAAAATCACCTTTTCCCCTCGGGCATTGATAATCCCGGTCAGTTCTTCCACCAGAATGCAGGATGGTTTCATCACGGTTTCCAGCTGCCCCTCAAAATGATACAGCCCCGTGTATACCTGACTCCTCCTGGCATCCATCAGCGGACAGATCAGCGACCCTGCACCATATAAATTACAGGCCATCGCATCAAGGGTCGGAACATGGATCAACGGCTTTTCCAGCGCAAGCCCAAGTCCTTTGGCTGTCGCTGCGCCGATCCGAAGTCCTGTAAACGAACCTGGCCCGCCGGATACGGCGATCGCGTCAATCTCACCCGGCTCCAGATCGATCATGCGTAAGATCTCGTCCAACATCGGAAGCAGTGTCTGCGAATGTGTTTTCTTAAAATTAACGGTATATTCCGCGATTGTTACATCATCCTCAACCAGAGCTACCGAGGCCACCAGCGAGGAACTCTCTATTCCCAGTATCTTCATATTACGATTGACCTCCATACAGCCGCTTTATGGCGACGCCATGCACAGCGTGGCCTGTCATAAGAGCGGTTACATCAGTCTTCCATTCCTTCCCAGCAAACGCCTGTGGCTTACTCCGTTTCTACGATATCGTTCTTCGGACCGCTCACCGTGATCCGCCGGTAGGAAAATCCCTTTTGCGGATCTTTTTCCAGTCTGACCCGCACCGCATGTTCCGGTATGATCCCGGCAATCAGTTCTGACCACTCGATCAGGCAGACACCTTCTCCATAAAAGCAGTCCTCATATCCAATCTCATCCATCTCTTCGATATCGCCGATCCGGTATACATCAAAATGGTACAGCGGCAGCCGGCCTCCCTCATACTGATGGACAATCGTAAAGGTTGGGCTGCTCACAATATCCGTGATGCCAAGCCCCTCCGCAAATCCCTGGGTAAAGACAGTCTTTCCCACACCGAGGTCTCCGTCCAGACAATAAATCTGACCGCTGCGCGCCTGTCTGCCCAACTCACACCCAAGCGCATGAGTTTCTTCTGCGGCATGAGTTTCCCTGACCAGCATCATTTTCTCTCTCATCTGTCACATCCCCCTGGTATGTCCCTGAGGCAGACAATCCTTCAACATTTTACAGAAGTTCTCCTCGTCCTCTCCCAGGACTGTTTTTGGCAATAGATAGGCATGAATACGATCCATATAGATAATCAGCATCGACCCTCTCCGGTCCACTCTCCCGATCTGATCCCACGAGAATTGCGCTGACTGGCCATTCTGCCGTACCAGGAGTCCCTCGTTGCGGCTGAATGTCAGCTCCATCGGAGCTGCGATCGCAGGTCTCTTTGCCTGCCTGCGTGCCTTATAATACAACAGCCCCGGCTGCCACACCGTAAACAACAGCAGGCAGATAACCAGCAGCCCCCTTTGATATGTTTCCAGTACCTCCCATCGTGTCAGGATCAGCACCACCGCCGACAACGTAAAAATCACACAGAAAACTCCAGTCATACCAAAATAGGCATGATACATCGTAAAATGCCAGAGATCCTTTGCCGTCAGCTTCACCTGAAAATCATATTTCTGTTTCATTTTTCAGCCCTTTCATCACTTAAGCCAAAAACACTTGAGCGCTTTCTCAATTCGTGATACAATCATTGACGATAACACATTTTTTCTACTTCGGAGGAAATTCATGGGACTCACGTCAAACAAATTTGGAATCACTCCCAAAAAACTCGCAATCTTAAGCCTCGCTTCCGGGATCTCGTCTATCGCGGTCATCTTCAATCCGCCGATCGAACTCCTTTTAGGCGCATGCGCGGTTCTCCTCGCCTGGCTTTTCCGGATTTATAATCAGAAATTTTCCCTGCTTTCCATCATTGGCCTTGTGCTGGGGATTATCGGTATCCTGCTCAGCATCTTCGTATTTTTAAATTATATCGCGGTCATCCGTCTGATGGACAATCCGGAAAGTCTGATCCAGTCCATCAAGGATCCGGATCTGGCAAACCAGTTCCGCGAAATGTTGAATTACTATCGTGAAATGCTCAACAATCTAAAGTAAGAACCGGGCAGAAGGTATAAGACCATCTTCTGCCCGTTATGTTTCATTTCATAGGAAAGTACGTCCTGTGAAATAAAAAGTCTCCGACGGATCGCACTGCAGCGGAGTGGAACTATGTCGCTAAAGCGTCTACGTTCCACTTCGGTTGTTACTAAACGTGTGCCACTGGCACACAGCAACCGCCGCAGGCGGAGAATCCTGCTTTGCAGGATTCTTTTTCATAACTGAAATACTCCGGTTACAGGAATCATCTGACCTCGGGTAAAAATCTGTCCAGCCTGTCGTCACAACTCTGCGCGAATCATCTGACGGACTTCAAATCTTCCCGCCTTTTTCTGATATTCTTCTTCTGTCATGCTTCCTGTCAGCACCGCAAATTCGTCCATACCATCCAGTTCCATCACCTGCACGTTTCCGAACGCCGCAGCTACTTTCTCTTCATGATCGCTGTAATTACCGGCAATTCTCACAAAATACTGATGCGAAGATAACGAGAAATCCGCAACCGTCTCACGCTCAGCCGACCATCCAAACGGTATCGTGCTGTGCGGATTCTGAACCGCCTCGATGATATCTGCCACAACGGCTCCGCCTGTCGGAAGTTTCCCCGCGCCGCTGCCATAAAGCATCGTCTGTCCAAGCATATTACTGGTAATGAGAATTCCATTATAAACATCTCTCACAGCATACAGCGGGTGTCCGGGACCAATCATTACCGGGGCTACCCACGCCTGAACGCTGTCCTCGCCAATCCGGCTGCTTCCGAACAGTTTGACACACGTACCCATCTTCTTTGCATATTGAAAATCGATATCTGTGATCTTCGTGATACCTTCAGTATGAATTTCCTCATAACTGACTTCTTTTCCACTTACCATAGCCGTCAGGATCGCAATCTTCCGGCAGGTATCGTATCCTTCCACATCCGCTTCCGGGTTGCGCTCCGCGTATCCCAGATTCTGAGCTTCTTTCAGCGCGGCCTCAAAAGAACTGCCCGCTTCGCTCATACGGGTAAGAATGTAATTCGTAGTTCCGTTCAGGATACCCGTGATCCCCCTGATCTTTTCTCCGGACATGCTCCGATAAAGAGTGCGGATCACCGGAATACCGCCCCCGACGCTCGCCTCAAACAGAAAGTTTACCTGCTTTTCTCTCGCGATCGCCAGTAGTTCTGTGCCGTGAGCGGCCACCAGTGCCTTATTGGAAGTCGCCACATGCTTCCCGGCAAGAAGACATGCCTTTACAAACGGATAAGCCGGATTCAGCCCGCCCATCGTTTCCACTACCATTCCAACCTCCGGGTCCTCTTCAATCATCTTAAAATCATGAATCAGCCTGTCCTCAATCGGACTTCCCGGAAATTCTCTCAGATCAAGAACATATTTTAACACAACCTCCTGACCGGCCGCCGCGGCGATCTCGGCTTTATTCGTTTCCAGAATCTCAGCCACACCGGAACCGATCGTCCCATATCCCATTATCGCAACATACATATTTGCTGTCTCCTCGTCATTAATCTGTCAGTGCATTTTTACGGTCCGGCCGCCCCAGCTTCAGCCATTTTAAATATGCGCTGATAAACGGATCCAGTCCACCATCCAGAACGTTTGCCACATTTCCGGTCTCTTCTCCCGTACGCAGATCCTTTACCATCGTATACGGCTGCAATACATAGGAACGGATCTGGCTTCCCCAGCCGATCTCTTTGACATCGCCACGAATGCCGGCCGCCTTTGCTTCCTGTTCTTCCTTCTGAAGCATCAGCAGCTTGGCTTTCAGCATCTGCATCGCCTTGTCCTTATTCTGGAACTGCGAACGCTCATTCTGGCAGGTTACCACGATCCCCGTTGGGAAATGCGTAATACGGATCGCCGAAGAAGTCTTGTTGATATGCTGCCCGCCGGCTCCGCTCGACCGATAAGTATCAATCCGGATGTCGTCCGGGTTCACCACAATATTCACGTCTTCTTTAATATCCGGCATTACATCGCAGGAAACAAAGGAGGTCTGGCGTTTTCCCGCCGCGTTAAACGGCGAAATCCGTACCAGCCTGTGAACTCCATGCTCTGATTTCAGATAACCGTAAGCGTTTACACCGGAGATCTGGATCGCAACAGATTTGATACCCGCTTCGTCTCCGTCCAGATAATCAAGCACTTCCGTCTTATATCCCATTTTCTCTGTCCAGCGGCAGTACATACGGTAAAGCATGCCGCACCAGTCACAGGATTCTGTGCCTCCGGCCCCCGCGTTCAGACGCAGGATCGCGTCGCACTTATCGTATTCGCCGGAGAGCAATGTCTCCAGACGCAGCTTTTCCAGTCTTTCCTCAAAGGCGGAAACCATTTCTTCGATTTCCGGCACGAGCGACAGATCATTTTCTTCGTCTGCCATCTCAATCATGACCTGGATATCTTCGAGTTCCTGCTCCAGGCCGTGATACAGTTCTACGGTATCTTTGAGGTTCTTGGCCTCCTGTACCAGTCCCGCCGCTTTCTCGGCATTATCCCAGAAGCCCGGTTCTTCCATGGATTTATCTAATTCATCGATTCTTCTGACCTTGTTATCGAGGTCAAAGTGAATCCCTCACTTCCACTAATGGTTTTTTAAAGGCAGATAGCTTGTATCTGTACTGATCAAGTTCGACCATTGTGTCACCCTCTTTCTTTTTCTCTGATTTTAACAATATTATCCCATCCGTCCCTGAGAGGAAAACATATCCTCCGAGGACCGCTCGCGCTTAGGTTTTCACGTAGCGGTACTCCATATAACGTGTCACTGGCACGTTATATGGATACTAAGGCATAAACTCACCGGAAAAACATCCGGTTCGTTAAGTGCCGACGTGAAAAATGTCCTCTGCGGATATTTGTCCCTCTCATGGACTATTGCATTGGTATCCCTTAAATAAAATATAACTAAATATAACTTATAAAGATCCGCCCAACAACTCGCTTTATCTACAGCTGTTCCTTACACCGGTTTGCGTCCATGGCACTGTTTGTATTTCTTGCCGCTGCCGCACGGGCAGGGATCGTTGGGGTAGATCTTGCGGACCTCTCTGCGCTTGGGAGCTGCTTTGAGGCTGGTGTCGTCGCGGTTTGTACCGGTTACTTTCGCCGCGGGCTCGCGCTCTACTTTCTGCTCGACCCGGATATGGAACAGGATACGCACAGTATCTTCTGTGATCGCGGCGGTCATTGCCTCAAACATGTCAAAGGCGCTCATCTTGTACTCGACTACCGGATCGCGCTGGCCGTATGCCTGCAGACCGATACCCTGACGGAGCTGATCCATGTCGTCGATGTGGTTCATCCATTTATTATCGATCACCTTGAGCAGGACTACGCGCTCAATCTCACGGATCTGTTCCGCCTCCGGGAATTCTGCTTCTTTTGCCTCGTAAAGACGGATTGCGGTCTCTTTCAGAGCCTGCTTGAGCTCGTCCTTTTTCTTAACCGGATATTTTTCCAGTGTAATAGGTTCCATCGGGATGATCGGCAGCAACAGCGCATTTAATCCTTTCAGATCCCAATTCTCTGGTACCTGCTCTTCCGCGATCGACATATCCACGGAATTATCAATCAGATCGGTAATCATGCGCAGGATTACATCGCGCATATTATCGCCGTCCAGTACCTTACGGCGCTCCGCGTAGATGATCTCACGCTGTTCGTTATTAACCTCATCGTATTTGAGCAGGTTTTCACGAATGCCGTAGTTATTGGTCTCGATCTTCATCTGCGCTTTTTCGATCGCGCTTGACAGCATCTTATGCTCGATCTGCTCGCCTTCCGGCACTCCCAGCGCCGTGAACATGTTCATCAGACGTTCGGAACCGAATAACCGCATCAGATCGTCTTCCAGTGAAATATAGAAACGGGATTCTCCCGGATCTCCCTGACGCCCGGAACGTCCACGCAGCTGGTTGTCAATTCGTCTCGCCTCGTGTCGTTCTGTGCCGATTACTTTCAGGCCGCCCAGTTTCTTGGATTCTTCATCCAGCTTGATATCCGTACCACGGCCTGCCATGTTGGTCGCGATCGTAACTGCTCCGTGAATACCCGCGTCAGCGACAATTTCCGCCTCGAGTTCATGGAACTTCGCGTTCAGGACCTTATGCGGAATCCCGCGCCTTTGCAGCATCTTGCTGAGCATCTCTGACGTCTCGATCGTGATCGTGCCGACCAGCACCGGCTGCTTTCTCTGATAGGCTTCTTCGATCTCATCACAGACTGCCTTAAATTTTTCTTTCTTGGTCTTATAGACCGCGTCGTTGTGGTCGATTCTCGCTACCGGACGGTTCGTCGGGATCTCGATCGCATCCATCATATAGGTGTTGCGGAATTCTTTCTCCTCGGTCAGCGCTGTACCGGTCATACCCGCCTTTTTCTTGAATTTATTAAAGAAATTCTGGAAGGTGATCGTCGCCAGCGTCTTACTCTCTCTGCGCACGTTGACGTGCTCCTTCGCCTCAATTGCCTGATGCAGTCCGTCCGAATAACGGCGGCCCGGCATGATACGGCCGGTAAACTCATCAACAATCAGTACCTCATTATCCTTTACGACATAATCCTTATCACGGTGCATCAGGTTATTGGCCCGCAGCGCCAGAATAATATTATGCTGGATTTCCAGATTTTCCGGATCTGCAAGGTTTTCTATATGGAAGAAATTCTCTACCTTCTCAACGCCTTGCTCCGTCAGGTTGACAACCTTATCCTTCTCATTTACCACATAATCTCCGGTCTCCTCGATATCCTCACCCATGATGGCGTTCATCTTGGTAAATTCTCCGGAGGCTTCGCCCCGCTCCAGCTGGTGAGCCAGTACCTCACACATCTCATACAGCTTCGTAGATTTGCCGCTCTGCCCGGAGATGATCAACGGAGTCCTCGCTTCATCGATCAGAACCGAATCAACCTCATCGATAATCGCATACTCCAGCCCACGCAGAACCATCTGTTCCTTATAGATTGCCATATTATCGCGCAGATAATCAAAACCGAGTTCATTATTGGTCACATATGTGATATCGCAGTTGTACGCCGCCTTTCTCTCCTCGGACTTCATCGGATTCAGCACTACGCCGACTGTCAGCCCCAGGAATTCATGCACGCGGCCCATCCACTCAGCGTCACGTTTTGCCAGATAATCGTTGACCGTAACGATATGAACGCCTTTACCGGCAAGCGCATTCAGATAAGCCGGTGCCGTTGACACCAGTGTCTTTCCTTCACCGGTCTTCATCTCGGCGATTCGTCCCTGATGCAGGACAATCCCGCCGATCAGCTGTACCGGATAATGTTCCATATCAAGAACTCTTCGCGCCGCTTCCCTTACCGTGGCAAACGCCTCCGGCAGGATATCGTCAAGAGTTTCTCCCGCAGCAAGACGTTCCCGGAAAATGCGTGTCTGATCACGAAGTTCTTCATCCGTTTTTTCCAGCATCTCAGGTCTCAAAGCTTCTATCTTTTTCACGATTGGATATATCATCTTCAATTCGCGTTCGCTGTGAGTGCCAAATATTTTCTCTACGAGATTCATTCTTTCATTCTCCTAATTAAAGATAGTCTAATACATTGTAGCACCAACCTCTGATTTATTCAAGTTCCCGATTTCTCTCAGACAAAGTTTTAAGCAAATTTTTATCTTCTATGAACTTACACAAATAGACAGAAAGTAACATAAATCTTTATATTATCGTCAACCCCGAGTTTGCCACTTCGTAGATTAGATAATAGAAATTTTTTCCTTATTTTGC
>JAJQAC010000091.1 GCA_021204025.1 Clostridiales bacterium
CGGGTTTCATAGCCCCATTGGTGCCTTTCGCAGAAAGGCGGAATATAAGTATGGTAGCGGTATTATTTGTCACGTTTGTCGTATGCCTGGCGCTTGGTGTGCCGGTTGCGTTCAGCCTGGGTATTTCTTCTCTGGCATACTTTATCGGAAGCGGCATGTCGTTGTATATGTTCGCGCAGAGATTTTTTGCAGGCTTAAACTCATTTACCCTGCTCTGTATCCCCGGCTTTGTATTCGCGGGAGCTCTGATGAATCAGGGCGGTATCACGGAGCGTCTGATTGGTTTCTGTAATAAAATCGTGGGTCATATTACAGGCGGTCTGGCGATCGCGAACGTTGTGGCGTCCATGCTCTTTGCCGGTATCTCCGGTACGGCTCTGGCGGATACGGTAAGTATCGGCGGTATCCTGATCCCGGCCATGAAAAAAGAAGGCTATGACGCGGACTTCTCCTGCGCGGTTACGGCAGCCTCGTCTTGTATCGGTCCGATCATCCCTCCGTCTGTGCCGATGATTATGGCGGCGACCATGACCGGTCTGTCCGTATCCAAGATGTTTATCGCGGGTATGGTGCCAGGTATCTTGATGGGCTTTGGTATGATCTTTGTCTCGTGGTATATCTCAAAGAAGAGACATTATCCGAAAGCGGACAGACGGTCTACGCTGAAGGAAATCCTTTCCTCCGCGAAGGAATCTTTCTTTGCGATCCTGATGACGATCATCATCCTCAGCACGATTTGCTTTGGTTTTGTTACTCCGACCGAGGCTTCCATCATCGCGGTGGTATATGGTATTCTGGTGGGCTTCTTTATTTATAAAGAACTGACGGTTCCGCGTCTGATCGCGTGTATGAAATCAACCGTAACTTCCAGCGCGGCGATCATGGTACTGGTTGGTATGGCTAATGTATTTGCTTATATCCTGACCAAAGAGCAGATCCCGCAGATGGTTGCGGACGCGATGCTTGCGCTGACGACCAATAAGTACATCATCCTGCTCCTGATCAATGTCCTGCTGATCTTCGTCGGTATGTTCATGGAGACAATCGCGGCGATCCTGATCCTCTTCCCGGTGCTTTTGAACCTGGTGCTTCAGGTTGGCGTAGATCCGATTCAGTTTGGCGTTATGGTGGTGCTGAACCTGGTGCTTGGTCTCTGCACGCCGCCGGTTGGCGTCTGCCTGTTTGCCGCTACCAATATCGGTGAGACAAAGCTGACAGGTGTTATCCATGACCTGGTTCCGTATCTGGTTTCCAACTTTATCGTACTGGCGCTGGTGACGTTCTTCCCGCAGGTTACGGCGGGAGTTGCGACTCTGCTTTTAGGAGCGTCATAAATGATGAAATGATATTAGCGGACGGGGGTTGTCACAGATCCCGTCCGTATTGATAAACGCGGGAGCAAGTACGTAATGGAGCCAAAGCGGCGCTCAGCTTGTCGCAGACGACTTTCAATGTGGGCGCCGCCGTTACAGGTCACATGTCAGCTGGCTGATGTGTGATTTGTAACAGTTTTGCACTGCGTTTATTCCGCGTATGGCCGGAGGAGATACTCCATCCGGTCGAAAAAAATGAAATGGAGGAATATCACTATGAAAATGACATTTCGCTGGTATGGCGAAAACAGCGACGCCGTGAGCTTAAAGCAGATTAAGCAGATCCCCGGCATGAGCGGACTGATGGGTTTCCTGGATTACAAGGCTGCAGGCGAGATCTGGACCGAAGAAGAGATCAAGTCTTATATCGACGGTGTCCATGCGGCCGGTCTTGAGTGCGAGGTCATCGAGAGCGTCAATGTCCATGAGGACATCAAGATGGGACTCCCGACCCGCGACAAATACATCGAAAACTACATCATTACCATCCGCAATCTGGCAAAGTATGGGGTGAAGGTAATCATTTATAACTTCATGCCGGTATTTGACTGGCTGCGCACCGATCTGGCGCGTGTGATCCCGGAGGATGGTTCCAACAGCCTGTATTTTGATGAGAAAGATCTCGGCAATATGGGACCGATGGAGATCGTGCGCAATACGATTGAGAATTCCAATGGATTCTCCCTTCCGGGCTGGGAGCCGGAGCGTCTGGGCGAGCTGGAGAAGACCTTAAAGCAGTATGAAGGAATGACTCCGGATAAACTTCGCGAGAATTACAAGTATTTCCTGGATGCGATCATCCCGGTCTGCGAGGAAGTTGGCATCCGCATGGCCTGCCATCCGGACGATCCGGCGTGGCCGATCTTTGGTCTGCCGCGTATCGCGCATACGCAGGAGCAGTTTGACATGATCTGTGATCTGCATGATTCTCCGGCCAACGCGCTTTGCCTGTGCACCGGTTCTCTGGGTTCTAATCCGGATAATGACATCCCGGCGGTTGTGCGTCACTTTGGCGAGAAGAACCGCATTGCGGCTCTTCATGTACGTAATGTCAAATATCTGGGATACCATCATTTCCGTGAGGCGAGCCATCTCTCCAGCGAGGGCGATCTGGATCTGTTCGCCATCATGAAGGCGGTTTATGATACCTGTCCGGACACCTATATCCGTCCGGATCACGGCCGCATGATCTGGGATGAAGTTGGTCGTCCGGGTTATGGTCTGTATGACCGCGCGCTAGGAGCAACTTATCTGAATGGCCTCTGGGAAGCAATTGACAAGATGTCGAAATAAGGAGCGGCGATCACGAACTGTTGATAGATAAGGAAGGAATTAAGACATGAAATTAACATTACAGGGAATCAAAGATACTGCGGCATGGGAAGCGGCCAGTGTGAAGTTGCCGTCCTATGATGTGAGCGCGGTTGCGGCGGCGACGAAGGAAGCGCCGGTTTGGGTTCACTTTGGCGCGGGAAATATTTTCCGTATTTTTATCGGCGGGCTGGCGGATACGCTGATCTCGTCAGGGGAGATGACAAAGGGCATTACCTGTGTGGAGACCTTTGACTTTGACGTTGTCGATAAGATTTATGTGCCGTATGACAATCTGGTACTGGCCGTAACACTCAAGGCAGATGGTTCTACCGAGAAGCAGGTGATCGGCTCTCTGACTGAGGCGATCAAGGCGCAGTCCGGTGTTGAGGCACAGTGGAATCGTCTGAAAGAGATCTTTGTCAATCCGGGTCTCCAGATGATCTCCTTTACGATCACGGAGAAGGGCTATGCGCTGAAGGGCGCGGACGGGACATTCTTCCCGTTTGTACAGGCGGATATTGATAACGGACCGGAGAAGCCGGGTGCCGCGATGGCAGTTGTCTGCGCGCTGCTCTTTGAGCGTTACAAAGCAGGCAAAGCGCCGCTGGCAGTTGTTTCCATGGATAACTGCTCCCACAATGGTGAGAAGCTGCAGAGCTCCATTATCACCATGGCAGAAGAGTGGCAGAAGAAGGGCTTTGTGAATGAGGGCTTCCTCGCATATCTGAAAGATGAGAAACAGGTTTCGTTCCCATGGTCCATGATCGATAAGATCACTCCCCGGCCGGCGGATTCGGTTTGTGAGGAATTAAAGAAGCTGGGTGTGGAGGATATCGCTCCTGTGATCACATCGAAGAAGACTTATATCGCGCCGTTTGTTAACGCAGAGGGCCCGCAGTATCTGGTGATCGAGGATAAGTTCCCGAACGGCCGCCCGGCTCTGGAAAAGGCCGGCGTCTATATGACTGACAGGGATACTGTAAATAAAGTAGAGCGTATGAAGGTAACGACCTGTCTGAATCCGCTGCATACTGCGCTGGCAGTCTATGGCTGCGTGCTGGGTTATACTCTGATTGCGGATGAGATGAAGGATCCGGAGTTAAATAAGCTGGTTCATCAGATCGGTCCGGTCGAGGGTATGCCGGTAGTTACCGATCCGGGCATCCTGTCTCCGCAGGATTTCGTGGATGAGGTGATCAATGTCCGCATCCCGAATCCGTTTATGCCGGATACGCCGCAGCGTATCGCAACGGATACCTCGCAGAAGGTTGGTATCCGCTACGGTGAGACCATCAAGTCCTATGTAGCCAAATACGGCGACGCGAAGAAACTGCAGGCAATCCCGTTAGCAATCGCCGGCTGGTGCCGGTATCTGCTGGCCGTGGATGATGAAGGTAAGGCATTTGAGCTTTCTGCGGATCCGATGGCGCAGGAGCTGACTGCGAAGCTCGCCGGGATTGAGGTTGGCAAACCGGAGACCTACAAGGGACAGCTGAAGGAAATCCTGTCAAATGAGAATATCTTCGGAATCGACCTTTATAAGGCCGGAATCGGTGAGAAGATTGAGGAACTGTTTGTCGAGGAGATCGCAGGACCTGGCGCGGTGAGAGCGACCTTGAAGAAGTATCTGGCATAGGTTATCTTAGATTAAGTGAAGATAGAAAAGCACCTGATGTTATCGTCATATGAGAGATAACATCAGGTGTTTTTGTGATTACCTCGAGCCTTTTCTGGTTGATTCCATTTTCCTTTCGAGTCCGGATGATTTCTCCGATAAGTGCAATCCTCAAATTTATACTTTTAGGTTATGAAACAGTCAAGTACTTTTGAGTTATTTTGCGAGTGGGAAAATAGAATTGACATATGATCATACCAGTGATATTATCAATAATAAGATTAACCGTGAAGATTACTGAATGAGAGGAACAGGAGGAGAGACCATGGACAGCAGTCGGTATGATAATTATCTGCGGATCCTGAAAAATGAACTGGTTCCCGCTCTGGGATGTACGGAGCCGATCGCGATCGCGTATGCCGCCGCAAAAGCAAGGGAAGTGCTGGGAGAATTTCCGGATCATGTAGAGATGGTTTGCAGCGGAAATATTATAAAAAATGTTAAGGGAGTGATCGTGCCGAATTCCGGCGGACTGAAAGGGATCGACGCGGCCGCGGCTCTGGGAATCGTGGGCGGCGACGCGAGCCGGGAACTGGAAGTGCTGGAAGGAGTTACGGAAGCAGATATTGAGAAGACAAAAAACCTGATCGCAGCGGGATTCTGCAGCTGCAGCTTACAGGAAGGCGTGGAAAACCTGTATATTGTCGCGAAGGTGACGAAGGGTGCACATAATGCGGAAGTGACGATTATTAACCGTCATACACTGATTACACGGATTGTCAAGGATGGCGATGTGCTTTATGAACATCAGGTCAGTGAGCAGTCACCGGATTATGTGGACAAGTCTTTGCTGAATGTGAAAGACATCCTTGCGTTTGCGAGTGAGGTAAATCTGGAAGATATCCGTGAAGTGATCGGCAGGCAGATCGCACTGAATACGGCGATCTCCGAAGAAGGAATGAAAAATCCTTATGGAGCAGAGGTCGGCAGAACGCTGGTTGACATCTATGGAGACGATGTGAAGACACGGGCACGGGCATATGCGGCAGCCGGTTCGGACGCGCGGATGGGCGGCTGCTCGATGCCGGTTGTCATCAATTCAGGGAGCGGCAACCAGGGAATGACGGTGTCTCTGCCGGTGATCGAGTACGCGAAGGAATTGCAGGCGTCAGAGGAGAAGCTGTACCGGGCGCTGGTTGTCAGCAACCTGATCGCGATTCATCAGAAAAAATATATCGGCAGTCTTTCCGCGTACTGCGGCGCTGTGAGCGCGGCCTGCGGAGCAGGAGCCGGGATTACGTGGCTGTGCGGCGGGGGAGAGGAAGAGATCGGGCTTACGATCATCAATACCATTGGAAATGTCGGAGGTATCGTGTGCGACGACGCGAAGTCATCCTGCGCGGCCAAGATTGCGGCGTCTGTAGACGCGGCTCTGCTGGCTCATTATATGGCGATGAAGCATCGCTCCTTCCAGCCGGGCGAGGGACTTGTACGCGGAGATGTGGAAGGAACGATCCGCAGTCTCGGATATGTCGGCCGCGTCGGTATGAAGTCAACTGACACGGAGATTCTGAATATTATGATTGATCGTGTTGATGTAGACGCAGACTGATGGGATGATAGCAACGAATGGCAGTCCTTGCTGAATTCTACAGCGTATGTGCCAAAATGTTTTTAGAATCCTCAGATACTGCGAAATTCCGCCAGATCGAGCCGGAGATTCTCAACAGCCCCGCTGATATCGTTATTACGGATACAGGTTAAAATGTGACTGTGATAACGCATGTCCAGCGGGGTATATTCTTTATTCCATTTGTCCCAGTAAAACTGGGCATAAGCGCGCTTTAAGATAGACATGGAGCGCTTTAACTGACTGACGGCGTAGGTATTGCCTGCGCAGGACAGTAGGCAGACATGAAAATTGGTATTATGTTCCCAATGTACCCAGAGATCGTCGGCGGAGGCGTTGCAGAGTTCATCAAGCCGCATGAGCTCTGCGAGCTGCGTCGCGGTAATTTTCTGATAGCATTCCCGCAGCATCCCGCTTTCCAGAATAAAACGAAAGTGCAGGATCTCGGCGGCGTCTTCACTGGTAAGCCGCACGACCTCATAACCGTATCGGGGGATATTGCGCAGTACGCCCTCGTTACAGAGCGCAATCAGCGCTTCGCGTATCGGAGCTTTGGAAAAGCCGAATTTGGTGACCAGCTCGTGTTCATTGATGATCTGATTTCCTTTATATTCTCCCCGGATGATTCCGTCCAGCATTTCCTGATAAACGATTGATTTAAGGCTGCTTTTTCCCTTTGTCATGACTGTCTCCTGCATTTTTTGATGGTTTCATCATAGCAGACAACCGGTTTAAAGTAAAGACAGCTTTTTTTCTTACATTTCTTTAAGCTTCTCTTACCTCGCTTGATTTTCCATTTTTTGTCTGGTATACCCCGAGTTTGCCACTTGGAGAGATTGGAAGAGGAGCCGAATACGACTCCT
>JAJQAC010000010.1 GCA_021204025.1 Clostridiales bacterium
AACACCAGCCTTCCAAGCTGGATACGTGGGTTCGATTCCCATCACCCGCTTTTTGTTCGCAGGATTTATCCTGCAGGACAAAATAACGCTCCGCATCATACAAATGTATAACGATATGGGTTGAAAAATTGTATAAAAAATCTTGACAATTAAGACAATATCAGTTATACTATAATATGTTCTGATTCGGAACGATGTGTATGGGGTCTTAGCTCAGCTGGGAGAGCATCTGCCTTACAAGCAGAGGGTCACAGGTTCGAGCCCTGTAGGCCCCATATCTTTGGCGGAATAGCTCAGTTGGCTAGAGCACACGGTTCATACCCGTGGTGTCGAGAGTTCAAGTCTCCCTTCCGCTATGCGAACAGCCTGAAAACTTAAACAAAAGTTTTCAGGTTTTTTTATTACCAGTTTATTATTTTTTATATGTATTTCATGACTTTTGTGTTATACTTTCTGATAGACTGAAAGTATGGAGGAGTCATGCATTATTTTATCGTCAATCCGGACGCCTGCTGCGGCCGTGCGTATGAGTTGTGGCAAAAAATCGAGCGCCGCCTGGAAAAAACAGGATTAGAATACGAGGTCATGCTGACGGAAAAATGTGGTGACGCCAGGATTTTTGCACGCTGTCTGACAGAATCTGCCGCAGATTCGCGAAACATCATGGTCGTGGTCGTGGGCGGGGACGGAACGATGAACGAGGTGATCGATGGTCTTGTCTTTAATGTTCCGGTGACACTTGGTTTTATCCCGGCCGGTACCGGTAATTATCTGGCACGCAGTCTCAGGCTTCCTCTGAACTGGAAGAGGTGTCTGAAAAAAATTGAAAAGCCCAGATATCGACAGATTGGTTATGGAGTCCTTTCCTATGGGGAAGATGTTCCGATGCACAGGCGGTTTATGGAGAGCTGCGGGATCGGACTGGATGCGGCCGTATATCACAGTATGCTGGAGAAAAGAGCGGATGCCGGAAAATATGCGCGGTATGCGGGACGGGCCGGTTATCTGATACGGGGGCTGGCTCAGCTTTGCAGGAGTGAACCGGTAAAAGGATATCTGATTCTTGACGGAGTAAAAAAAGTAGAATTAAACCGGATCTATGTGGTTTCGGCCTCTGCACGTACCCATGAAAAGAATCCATTATGGCGTCGTGCCCAGGAAGATTCGCGGGAGGATCAGCTGGAAGTAAAAGTGATTCACGCGACGTCAAAACTGATGATCCTGCCGATGATTGTCGATGCGTGGAGAAATCAACCGGCAAAGAGGGGCGGCATCCGGCGTTATCGATGCCGGGAATTAAAGGTGCATCTGGATCGGCCAATGCCGGTGCACGTGGACGGTGAAAGCTGTTGCTGTCAGACGGATATCGTGATAAGCAGAAGGGAAAGAAAGATCCGGATGATCGTCTGATAAAAGGGAAAATCCGTATTAATAAAAATCTGTTGTGAGGGAAATTATGAGAATCGGACAGGGATATGATGTTCACCGGCTCGTTGAAAGGCGTGAACTGATTCTGGGTGGAGTAAAAATCCCGTATGAAAAGGGACTTCTGGGACATTCGGACGCGGATGTGCTGCTGCACGCTGTGATGGACGCACTTCTGGGAGCTGCTGCTCTGGGAGATATCGGGCGGCATTTTCCCGATACGGATCCGCAGTACAAGGGGATTTCCAGTATTTTGCTTTTAAAAAAAGTCGGAGAACTTCTGGAAGAAAAGGGCTATGTGATCGAAAACATTGACGCGACGATCATTGCCCAGCGGCCAAAGCTGGCGCCGTATCGCCCAAAAATGGAGGAAATGATCGCCAAAGCGCTGCATCTGGAGACCAGTCAGGTAAATGTCAAGGCAACAACGGAGGAGGGTCTTGGATTTACCGGGACAGGCGAGGGGATCAGCGCGCAGGCGATTGCGCTGCTCATGGATATCCGGGATTACGGCGCGGATGATCGCGTTATGGCCGGGGGCTGTGGCAGTTGTCCGATGGCGGGACAGAGATGAGAGTAAAATCAGAGAAGAGGAGACAAAAAAGTTATGAAAATATTTAACACCTTATCGAAGAGAAAAGAAGAATTTGTTCCGCTGGAACCGGGAAAGGTCCGGATGTACGTCTGCGGACCGACCGTTTATAATTATATCCATATCGGGAACGCGCGCCCGATGATCGTGTTTGATACGGTCCGCCGTTATTTTGAGTATAAAGGCTATGAAGTCAATTATGTATCGAATTTTACAGATGTCGATGACAAAATCATCAAAAAGGCGATGGAAGAGGGCGTAGATTCGGAAGTGATTTCCGAGCGATATATCGAGGAATGTAAAAAGGACATGGCAGGGATGAATGTGCGGCCTGCGACGACCCATCCGAAAGCAACGCAGGAGATTCCGGGCATGCTGGAAATGATTCAAACGTTGATTGATAAGGGACATGCCTATGTGGCAAAGGACGGTACGGTGTATTTCCAGGTGTCTTCCTTCCGGGAATACGGAAAACTTTCCCACAAGAATCTGGATGAGATGATGTCCGGATTCCGGGAAATTAAGGTAACCGGTGAGGATAATAAGGAGAATCCTTCTGATTTTGTCCTCTGGAAACCAAAGAAAGAGGGAGAGCCGAGCTGGTCTTCTCCGTGGTGCGAGGGGCGGCCTGGCTGGCATATCGAGTGTTCGGTGATGTCAAAGCGGTATCTGGGAGAGCAGATTGATATTCATGCGGGTGGTGAGGACCTGATTTTCCCGCATCATGAAAATGAGATTGCGCAGTCGGAAGCAGCGAATGGAAAACCCTTTGCCAATTACTGGATGCATAATGCGTTTTTAAATATCGATAACCGGAAAATGTCCAAGTCTCTGGGCAATTTCTTTACCGTACGCGAGATCAGTGAAAAGTATGATCTGCAGGTTCTGCGGTTTTTCATGCTGAGCGCACATTATCGCAGTCCGCTGAATTTCAGCGCGGAGCTTATGGAAGCGGCTAAGAGTGGTCTTGAGAGGATCCTTACAGCGGTTGACCGGTTAAAAGATGCGTCAGAGACTGCCAGGGACCGGGAACTGAACGCGCGCGAGCTTGCGGCGGCAGATGAGGCAAAAGCATTGGTTGCGAAGTATGAGGCGGCGATGGATGATGATTTTAATACCGCGGATGCGATCGCTGCGCTGTTTGAGCTGGTAAAGCTGAGCAACTCGACGCTTACGGGAACAGACGCGAAGAAGTTTGTTGCTGATATGAGAGAAACGATCGAAAAACTTTGTGATGTGCTTGGCATCACTACCGAGCGTAAGACGGAATCGCTTGAGGACGCGGTTGAGGCTCTGATTGCGGAACGTCAGGCGGCGCGCAAGGCGAGAAATTTTGCCCGTGCTGACGAGATTCGCAGCCAGCTTTCCGATATGGGAATTATTCTGGAAGATACCAGAGAAGGTGTGAAATGGAAACGGGCTTAAGAGAACAGATGAAGCAGGAACTGGAGCTTCAGGAGGTTGACGTCCACAGTTATTCGCCGCTTGCGCTGGCGTATATCGGCGACGCGGTTTATGAGCTTCTGATCCGTACGAAGGTGATGAACCATGGCAGCATGCAGGTCAATAAGATGCACAAAAAGACGGCGAGCCTGGTTCAGGCAAAAGCACAGGCGGATATGATCAAGGCGCTGATGGAGGAACTGACAGAAGAAGAAACCGTGATCTTTAAGCGGGGACGTAACGCCAAATCGGTGACGGCGGCGAAACATGCGACCATTTCAGACTACCGGATGGCGACAGGATGTGAGGCGCTGATGGGATATCTGTATCTTACGGGACAGACGGAGCGCCTGCTGCGGCTGGTTCACGACGGCCTGGAAAAGATGGGAGAGTTATCATGCGATACGAAGAATTTACCATAGAGGGGCGAAATGCTGTCCTGGAAGCATTTCGTTCGGGAAAAACAATTGACAAGCTTTTTGTGCAGGAAAACAGTAAGGATGGCCCGATCCAGACGATTCTGCGGGAAGCGAAAAAACATGACACAATTGTGCGCCGTGTGACGAAAGAGCGGTTGGACCAGATATCTGAGACGGGAAAACATCAGGGGATAATCGCTTACGCGGCGGCTTATGAGTATGCGGAAGTGGAAGATATCTTAAAGAATGCGGAGGAAAAGGGTGAGCCACCGTTTGTGATCCTGCTGGACGGGATCGAAGATCCGCATAATCTGGGAGCGATTATCCGTACGGCAAATCTGGCCGGCGCGCACGGGGTGATTATACTGAAAAACCGGGCGGCAGGGTTGACGGCAACCGTTGCCAAGGCGTCCGCCGGTGCGCTGAATTATACGCCGGTGGCAAAAGTAACCAATCTGGTCAATACAATGGAAAGCCTGAAAAAGCGGGGCCTGTGGTTTGTCTGCGCGGATATGGGCGGCGAGGAAATGTATCGGCTGGATCTGACTGGTCCGATCGGACTGGTAATCGGCGGCGAAGGAAGCGGAGTCGGAAGGCTGGTCCGTGAAAACTGCGATATGGTAGCGGCGATTCCGATGAAGGGAGAGATCGATTCCCTGAACGCGTCGGTGGCGGCGGGAGTTCTCGCCTATGAGATTGTGAGACAGCGGTTAAAAAGGTAACGCGGTTAAATAAAAATTTCTTTTTCTGTCTATACTATCGTAAAGAACTTTAGCCATTTACGATTGTGCCGGATGCAGGGGTGTATAAGCAGCGATTCCTTATGTATCCGTGCGCATAGCAGAAGGAGGAATACCGATATTATGAGGAGCGATAACAGAAAAGTTGTACTGATTGGCGCCGGAATGGTGGGGATGAGCTATGCTTACAGTATGCTGAACCAGGGGGTATTTGACGAGCTGGTGCTGATTGATATTGACAGAAAAAGAGCGGAAGGCGAGGCTATGGATCTGAATCATGGCCTTGCCTTTTCTCCTGCCAACATGAAAATTTACGCTGGAGATTACCGGGACTGTAAGGACGCGGATATTGTGGCGATCTGCGCGGGTGCGGCACAGAAGCCGGGTGAGTCAAGGCTGGATCTGTTAAAACGAAACCGCATGGTTTTTCAATCGATCATAGATCCGGTGACAGAGTCCGGGTTTAACGGGATCTTTCTGGTGGCGACGAACCCGGTCGATCTTATGACACGCATGACATATGACCTGTCTGGTTTTAACGCCGGCCGTGTGATCGGCACAGGTACGGCGCTGGATTCTGCGCGTCTGCGATATCTTCTGGGGGATTATATGGATGTCGATCCGCGCAATATCCATGCTTATGTCATGGGGGAACATGGAGACAGTGAATTTGTGCCGTGGAGCCAGGCAATGCTGGGAACCCGGCCGATCTGTGATATCTTAAATATCTGTGATCATACGGAGGAGATGGAGCGGCTGGAAGCGATGGAAGCAGAGGTCAAAGGCGCCGCTTATAAGATCATTGAGGCAAAACGCGCGACTTATTATGGAATCGGCATGGCGATGACGCGTATTTCAAAAGCGATCCTGGGAGGGGAAAACAGTGTTTTGACCGTATCCGCACGGCTGCGCGGCGAATATGGCCAAAACGATGTTTTTATCGGAGTTCCCTGTATTATCAGCAAGGATGGAGTAAAACGCGTCGTGGAGCTTCGGCTGGACGAGAAGGAACTTGAGCGGTTTGCGTTGTCCTGCACGGTTTTGCGCGAGAATTATGAGGAACTGTAGGGCTCGCGTTCAGTCCTGTGCAAGAAGGATCTGCAGACCTGCGGTCGACCAGGTATTACCGATCAGATAGGCAGTGTAGTCGTTTCCGGCGGCAATCGCTGCGGAAAAAATAAGGATCGACTCATGAGCCGTGACAGAAACACCTTCGGCACCCAGGATGATAAGCGGCAGTTCACGGATGAAAGCGTAGCCGGAAGCGGCAACGACAGTGAACTGATAATTACCTGCGATTGCCTGTTTGTAGGAAGAGACGGACTGATAGCTGATGTTGCGGAAAACCATTTCATTTCCAAGCATCAGATCGAAATAGGATCCCGGCCATGTCATATTGGCAAAACGGAAGCAGGCAGAGTTGGATGGCAGATTGCTGCATCCGGTATCAACGACGCGGACCAGATCCAGGCTGCCGTCCGCTGCGTCAGTCAGGACCAGAGTGACCTTCTGTCCGGCGAGGAAAGGAAAGGTCTGCTGAAGCAGGATAGAACGCAGACCGGAAGCGCTGCGGATCGTTACCGTGTGAAATCCGTCACTGATCCAGTCATATGCCGACAGGGAAGCAAATCCGGCTCCGGCAAAGTAGGAGCTGCCGTCGATGGAAACATTGACAGAGGAAGAGCCGGTTGACGCATTCAGGAAGCGGACCTGGCCGTAATTTTGCGATGGGACAGTGGGATAGCCCGGCCAGGCAGGGTAGGGTGGCATCCACGGCCGGGAAGAAGAGCCGGGAGCGTCCGGAAGCTGTGGCGGCTGGGACGGAGCAGAGGGCTTCTGTTCCGGAGGAGGAGTCGGATCTCCGGGTCTGTCAGAACCGGGGGAGCCGGAAGGAGGATTATTGGATCCGGGTCTGTCAGAACCCGGGGCATCCGGAGCCGGTGAATTCGAACCGGAACCGCCGGTTCCCGGCGAAGAACTGTTTCCGGGATAAGCGGGGGGATTCGAACCGCTTCCCGGTGCCGGTCTCCCTGTCTCGGAAGCCGGAGCCTGGGAGTAGATCCTGTTGTAATGCATATCATTGTCAGCCATAGAGTACCTCATGGGTTTTTAATTTACTTTATGAATGAAAATGAAACCTGTGCAAAAAAACCAGAGGAAAAACTGTAAAAATCCGTTGACAAAATAAATTCATCATGATAGTATAAATGAGTCGTCTGAAAGACTAAGCTGCTGTGGCTCAGTCGGTAGAGCGTCACATTGGTAATGTGGAGGTCACGAGTTCGATTCTCGTCAGCAGCTCGTTCAAAGGGGAAAGTCATTTAGACTTTCCCTTTTTTGATGCGCAGGGGCGCGAAAGGAAATATTCCAGCTGACGCTGCATCCGCCCGGCGCAGCGAGTATGAGGCGAAAAAGCCGCCTCCTGCTCGATCACAGAGCCGGGCAGGGTATTTTGCGGCCGGCTCGATTTTATCGGAAAAGGAGATAAAGCCATGGAAAAAGATACGGCTGTCGTGAACAAACCGGAAGAAAAGAAAGTGGTTTCTCGAAATTTTATTGAAATGGAGATTGATAAAGATCTGGCGGAAGGTGTGTATGATCACGTACAGACGCGTTTCCCGCCGGAGCCGAACGGATATCTGCATATCGGACATGCCAAGTCGATCCTGTTAAATTATGGATTGGCTCAGGAATACGGCGGCAAGTTCAATATGCGTTTTGATGATACGAATCCAACAAAGGAAAAAATTGAGTTTGTCGAATCGATCAAGGCGGATGTCCAGTGGCTGGGGGCGGATTTTGAAGACCGGCTGTTTTTTGCATCCGATTATTTCGGGCAGATGTATGAATGTGCGGTGCTGCTCATCAAAAAAGGCAAGGCATTTGTCTGTGATCTGAGTGCGGACGAGATTAAGGAGTACCGTGGAGATTTTACGACTCCGGGAAAAGAAAGTCCGTACCGGAATCGTTCGATTGAGGAAAATCTGCGGTTGTTTGAAGAAATGAAAGAAGGGAAGTACGCGGATGGTGAGAAGGTGCTCCGTGCGAAGATTGACATGGCTTCTCCTAATATTAATATGAGAGATCCGGTTATTTATCGTGTGGCGCATATGAGTCATCACAATACCGGAGATCAATGGTGTATTTACCCGATGTATGATTTTGCGCATCCGATCGAGGATGCGATCGAACATATCACACATTCGATCTGCACACTGGAGTTTGAAGACCATCGCCCGCTGTATGACTGGGTGGTGCGGGAATGTGAGTTTGAAAATCCGCCGCGCCAGATTGAGTTTGCAAAACTTTACCTGACCAATGTAGTGACCGGTAAACGTTATATCAAAAAGCTGGTCGAGGACGGTATCGTAGACGGATGGGACGATCCGCGCCTGGTATCGATCGCGGGGCTGCGTCGGCGTGGTTATACACCGGAATCCATCCGCAGATTTGTCGATCTGGTCGGCGTCGCAAAGGCGGATAGTTCTGTAGACTATGCAATGCTGGAATATTGTATCAGGGAAGATTTAAAATTAAAGAGACCTCGCCTGATGGCTGTTTTAAATCCGGTCAGACTGGTGATCGACAATTATCCGGAAGGACAGACCGAGGTTCTGGAGATCCCGAATAACCTGGAAAATGAGGAGCTTGGTTCGCGGCAGGTTGTTTTCGGGAGAGAGCTTTATATCGAGAGAGATGATTTTATGGAGAACCCGCCGCGTAAATATTTCCGTCTCTTTCCGGGCAATGAAGTGCGCCTGATGGGAGCGTATTTTGTGAAATGTACCGGATGTGAAAAGGACGCGGACGGCAACGTCACAGTCGTACATGCGACTTATGATCCGGAGACGAAGTCTGGTTCCGGATTTACCGGGCGTAAGGTAAAGGGTACGATCCACTGGGTATGTGCCGGGGAAGCAACGAAAGTCGAATGTCGTCTGTATGAAAATATCGTAGATGAAGAAAAAGGCAAGCTGAACGCGGATGGCACATTGAATCTGAATCCCAATTCGCTGACGGTTCTGAAAAACTGTTATGTAGAACCAGAACTGGCGAGGGCAAAAGCCTATGACAGCTTTCAGTTTATGCGCAACGGATATTTCTGTGTGGACTGCAAGGACAGCAGGGAGGGCGCGCCGGTCTTTAACCGGATTGTGTCATTGAAGAGTTCGTTTAAGCTATAGGGAACGGTAAATGTATTCGACGTTTGCTATATAATCAGGAGATGAAGGCATGGAACTGCTGGTGCCGATCGAGACACATGGGAAAAAACCGATTTACGAACAGATTTATACTTATATCCGCAAAGAGATCCGCAGGGGAAATCTGAGAGAAGGAGAACGTCTTCCTTCCACGCGCAGCCTGGCGGAAAATCTGAAGGTAAGCCGGTGCACGACTCAGATGGCATATGAACAGCTGGTCGCGGAGGGGTATATCGAGGCCAGGCCATGCCGTGGCAATTATGTGGCGCATATCGGCGGGCTTGTCCGTATGGAACAACGTACGCCGGTTCTGATGCAGATGGATCGTGAAATCCCAGACACAAAGAAAAACGTCGGAGACTGGATCGATTTTTCACCCAGGGGTATTGATCTGGATCATTTCCCATATAACACCTGGCGTAAACTGTCAAAAAATGCCTTGGCGGATGACAATAAAGAATATTTTCATTCCGGGACTCCGCAGGGAGAGCCGGGGCTGCGCACCGCGATTCTGACTTATCTTCATGCAGCGAGAGGCGTGAATGCCACGGAGGAACAGATCATTATCGGCGCCGGAAGTGAATATCTGCTGATGCTGCTTTCGCTGATTCTGGGACAGGAAAAGGGGATCGCGATGGAAAATCCGACCTATAAGCAGGCTTATCGGGTTTTTTACAGTCAGGGACACCCGGTATATCCGGTGGGTATGGACGCTTTTGGCATGAATCCGGAGAAGCTCTCGCAAAGCGGAGCGAACGTTGCGTATATTATGCCGGCACATCAGTATCCGACGGGGGTTATTATGCCGGTGGGCCGACGTCAGGAGCTGCTGAACTGGGCGGGAGAGGAGCCGGAACGTTATCTGATCGAGGATGATTACGACAGTGAGTTCCGGTATAAGGGAAAACCGATTCCTGCGCTTCAGGGAATGGACAGGGAGGGAACGGTTATCTATATCGGAACGTTTTCCAAGAGTATCGCGCCGGCAATCCGTGTCAGCTATATGGTACTTTCAGAGAAACTGCTGGAGGTTTACCGTGAAAAGGCCGGATTCTATGCCTCGACCGTATCGCGGATCGATCAGCATATTTTATATCAGTTTTTGTCCCAGGGATATTTCGAGAGACATTTAAACCGCATGAGAGGAATTTACCGGAGTAAGCACGATACGCTGCTCGCAGCGCTGCGGCCGTTGGAACAGGATTTTGAGATCCACGGGGAAAATGCGGGGCTGCATATCCTGCTGACAGATCGTCGTGGGCGGACAGAAGAAGAACTGATGGAGCTGGCTAAGAACAGTCAGGTTCTGGTTTATGGGATGAGCAGTTATTATATTGATCCTTTGAAAGGACACAGGCCGGGAGTCGTGTTGATCGGATTTGCGAACCGGAAGGAAGAAGAAATTATCCGGGGGGTTCAGCGCCTGACGAAGAGCTGGAGATAAATTAAGAAAAACAGAGAAGCATAAAAACATAAAAATAGAAAAACATACAGGAAAAGCAATCGATAAGAAAGCAAAACAGACAGCGGGCGGGAGACAGCTTCCATATAGAAGTGATCTTCCGCCTGTTGTTTGCAGGTATTTAATCTAAAGTGATGGTCGCGTCCTCTTCATCGGCTTCACCTGCTGCATCCTGCGTGGTTTCTGCGGCGGCATCAACAGGAGTCTGCGCGGTGTCGGCGGATGCTTCCTGTACCATATCGTCCACTGCCTCTTCTACAATCTCAGCAGTTTCCTGGACAGCTTCTTCCGCTGCTTCAGCGGTTTCCTCAACAGCGTTTGCCGCCTCTTCGAGAACATCTTCCATGTCTTCCTGAGTTTCTTTGGAAGAGCCGAATTTTTCCTGCGCCGCATGCAGAACGGTGTCTTTTGCCGCAGTGATTGTTTCTTTTGCGGTACAGAGCGGACACTGGGTAGAGTCAGAGACAATGGAGGCAGCTTCCTTTGCGACATTTTTCACAACGCCGGCAATGCCCTTCGCTCCGGTCAGCATCGTGTCGGCGGCATCCAGGAAGTCGTCTTTGTTTGCATTTAGAGAGACATAGATGCGATCCTTCGGGGAAGCCTCGCTATCTTCGTCGTCTTCGTTTTCATCCATTTCATCGTCGGTCACGTCCTTGGATTCTTCATCTTCATTGTCTGTGCTATTGAATTCCAGATCCTCTTCGTCGATGAAATCATCTTCGTCGTCTTCGCTGTCCATTGCTTCCTCAAATTCTTTGGATTTTTTGAGATAAGCGACGCCGGCAGCAGCCGCTCCGGCAACAGCCGCGAGTGTAACCAGTTTTCCCAATTTTTTTGCCATAACCATACTCCTTTTTATAATTTTTAATAACTTGTGTATATTTTAATATGAAAGGGAGAAAAAGAAAAGGGGGAAATAACGGCGAGATGTAAAAAAAATATAAAATTAGCACTCGATGCTTGACAGTGCTAACAGTACGTGGTATAAATAGTATTGTGTTTCAGAACAGAAAAGAAAAGGGAGCCGGAAACGGCTGCTTATAAATTGATCAAGGAGGCATTTATCCATGAAATTAGCACCATTATTTGACAGGGTTGTATTAAAACAGCTGGTAGCGGAAGAAACCACCAAGTCAGGGATCGTTCTTCCGGGTCAGGCAAAGGAGAAACCGCAGCAGGCAGAAGTGATCGCAGTAGGACCGGGCGGCGTAGTGGACGGAAAAGAGATCACAATGCAGGTAAAGGTTGGCGATCAGGTTATTTACTCCAAGTATTCCGGCACGGAAGTAGAGCTGGATGAGGAGAAGTATGTTATAGTAAAGCAGAATGATATTCTGGCTGTTATTGAGTAATCAGAATTTTAATAAGATTTTGGAGGAAGAAAAATCATGGCTAAGGAAATTAAATATGGCGTAGAAGCAAGAAAAGCGCTGGAGTCCGGTGTGAACCAGCTGGCAGATACCGTTCGCGTAACACTGGGACCGAAGGGCAGAAATGTGGTACTTGACAAGTCTTTTGGCGCTCCGCTGATCACCAACGACGGTGTGACGATCGCAAAGGAGATCGAGCTGGCGGATGCTTTTGAGAATATGGGCGCTCAGCTGGTAAAGGAAGTAGCGACCAAGACAAATGATGTAGCGGGTGATGGCACGACCACCGCGACGGTTCTCGCGCAGGCGATGATTAACGAAGGGATGAAGAACCTGGCGGCGGGCGCAAACCCGATTGTCCTGAGAAAGGGTATGAAGAAAGCGACTGACGCGGCGGTGGACGCAATCGCAGAGATGAGCCAGCCGATTAACGGCAAGGCTCAGATCGCCAGGGTTGCTGCAATCTCTGCTTCCGATGATGAAGTCGGCGAGATGGTAGCAGACGCGATGGAGAAAGTTTCCAATGACGGCGTAATCACCATCGAAGAATCCAAGACGATGAAGACTGAGCTGGATCTGGTAGAAGGTATGCAGTTTGACCGTGGATATGTTTCCGCTTATATGTGCACCGATATGGATAAGATGGAGGCAGTTCTGGATGATCCGTATATCTTGATCACCGATAAGAAGATTTCCAACATTCAGGAGATCCTGCCGATCCTGGAGCAGATCGTGCAGTCCGGCTCCCGTCTGCTGATCATCGCGGAAGACATCGAGGGCGAGGCTCTGACAACGCTGATTGTCAACAAGCTGCGCGGCACCTTCTCTGTAGTAGGCGTTAAGGCACCGGGTTATGGTGACAGAAGAAAAGAGATGCTGCAGGATATCGCGATTCTGACCGGTGGTACTGTAATCTCCAGCGAACTGGGACTGGAGCTGAAGGATGCAACGATGAATCAGCTGGGTCGTGCGAAGTCCGTAAAGGTTCAGAAGGAAAATACCGTTATCGTAGATGGTTGCGGTGAGAAAGCTGATATTTCCGCAAGAATCGCGCAGATTCGTGGTCAGATCGAGGAGACTACTTCTGACTTTGACAGAGAAAAGCTGCAGGAGCGTCTGGCAAAGCTGGCCGGCGGCGTAGCAGTGATCCGTGTAGGCGCGGCTACCGAGACCGAGATGAAGGAAGCAAAGCTGCGTATGGAAGATGCTCTGGCTGCTACGAGAGCGGCAGTTGAGGAGGGTATCATCGCAGGCGGCGGTAGCGCTTATATTCATGCGATCCCAGAAGTACAGAAGGTTGTCGATGCGCTGGATGGCGATGAGAAGACCGGTGCGAAGATTATCCTCAAAGCTCTGGAAGCTCCGCTGTACCATATCGTTGCGAACGCCGGACTGGAAGGTTCCGTGATCGTAAACAAAGTAAAAGAATCTCCGGTAGGCAAGGGCTTTGACGCCTATAAGGAAGAGTATGTTGATATGGTTGAGGCAGGTATCCTGGATCCGGCCAAGGTTACCAGAAGTGCTCTGCAGAACGCGACCAGCGTAGCGTCTACACTGCTGACCACCGAGTCTGTGGTTGCGGACATCAAGGAGCCGGCGCCGGCGGCACCCGCAGGCGGCGCAGGTATGGGCGGTATGATGTAATATGAACGATTCCTATGCCGAACACCTGATCAAAAGAAAAACTCCGGTCAGCGCATATCTGGTCAACGCCATGATGGTGGTGCTGACCCTGATCAGCCTGTTTCTTGCGTTTACATTTAACGGGGTTTCGATCCTGCTGTTTTGCGCGGTAAGCTTCTGCACCTATCTCATTTTCCGCAATTCTTATGTGGAATTTGAATATCTGGTGATCGACGGACAGCTTACGGTGGAACAGATCATGGGCAGAGCAAAGCGCAAAAAGATCTGTGATATCAATATGACAGATGTCCGGATGATTGCGCCATCTGACTCGGATGTCCTGAAGGATTACCGGACCGGCAGCGAGAGAATCGTAGATTTCGGTTCTCATATGCCACACGCAAAGAAGTATTCTGTGATTGTTGCGTCACGAAACGGGCAGAGAGAGGTTATTTTCGAGCCTGATGAGAAAATGCTCGCCTGTCTCTGGCAGTCCGCACCGAGGAAAGTTGTAAAATAAAAAGTGTTGTAAAATGATAAAGAAGCAGCAGGGTCAGATCTGTGAGGATCTGGTCAGGCTGTTTCTTTTTCTTTTACTTTATATCTTTCATTGTGTTTTATAAAGTTTGCATTTTCTGTCGGATTATGGTATGATGAGGACACTTTCCTGAAAATACGATTCAGGCGAAAAGGTAAAGATACGTCCGATAAAATCACACTTGTGATAAAAGCAAAGAAATCAGTAAAGGAGACAGAAAAGATGACCGAAGAAACAAAGATGATTCTGGATGAGATTCGATCGCTGAAAACGGATGTATCGGATATGAGAGCGAATATGACCGAAATGAAGACGGACATATCAGATTTAAAGACAGAAGTATCGGCATTGAAGGCGGATATGGTCGAAGTGAAGACAGAAGTATCGGCATTGAAGGCAGATATGGTCGAAGTGAAGACAGAGGTATCGGCATTGAAAACGGATATGGCCGAAGTGAAAGCGGACATATCCGGCATGAAGGAAGAGATAAGAAATATCAATCTTGTGTTGGAAAATGATATCAGCAAAAGGATTGATATTATCGGTGAGGGGCATGATTTTATTAATCGCAAACTTGACCGGGCTCTTTTGCGGGAGTCCCACTGGGAGCGGATCGAGTTGGAGATTATCAGTCTCAGGACAGATACACGGATGATAAAAAAGCATTTAAACATAGCGTAGTCTGAAGGACAGGATTTTATAGATGTAAGAAAATGCTGAAAGAAAAAGAACACAAATGACTTGCGAAGATCTGCGCGGAGAGATACAGGAAAACATGAAAGGAAAGTCATAAAAACAACCGGAAGCGGGGTGATGCTTCCGGCTGTTTTTGTATAAGCATTTAATCATTGATACGATGTTTTCTGTAAAGAAGCGGTGATGCAATTCAGTGATAGTCACATTTCTGGCAATGAGGCATGGTCGCTTCAGCGTCCGGTTTATAAAAAATCCCCGACCATTTACAGATACTCTGCAGGATAGGCACAACCGACTGCCCTTTTTCTGTCAGGCTATATTCCACTCGCGGGGGAATCTCGTTATAAGAAATCCGTTGTACAAGCTCATGTGAGATCAACGATTTTAACGTAGAGCCAAGAACCGCATCGGTGATATTGCCCATCTCGCGGCGAATCTCGCTGTAACGCAGTGTTCCGAGGCTTGCCAGGACACAGATAATCCTGGAGTTCCACTTGCCGCCGAAAATCTCCATACCGTATTCCAATGGACAGCGGATATCCTCTTTTAATTTTTTCTGACACATGGCAAACTCCTTTTACGTAAAAGCATGTTTTGCGGATCTTGCAGCTTATTAAGAAGCTATAAGGTATGTCAATGCAATAGTCTCTGAGCGGGAAGAATATCCGCAGAGGGCATTTTTCACGTCGGCACTTAACGAACCGGACGCTTTTCCGGTGAGTTTAGTACCGCTACGTGAAAACTTAAGTGCGAACGGTCCTCGGAGGATATTCTTCCCGCTCAGGGACGGGCGATTCACCAATAATATCCTATCACATAATCGCGAAAAATGATAGAAGAAGCTGATTGCCATATAGGATAAAAATCATGGCCGGATCGATATTTCTACGCCAGAACCTTCTTATTATCCGCGCCCGGAGTGGTAACGATCACCTGCTCAGGAGTGATGATGAGTGCTCCCTTTGCGGTAGCAGCTCCGTTGAACATCTTTTCAACCATAGCCTTAAAGATATCAACGACCTCGCCGGAGGTTACATACTCAGCGGTGCCTTTGATCTGATAGCCCTCAAGGGAAGATGCGTCATATGCGGAGATTGCGATCTTTCTGCCGTTTGCCTGGATGTTGTTCAGAGTGGTCTCAAGGAATACATCGCCTACCAGCAGTTTGCCATCATCGCTCACACTTTTAAAGGCAACCGGAACTACATTCGGTTCGCCGTTCTGGCAGGTAGCCAGATCCCACATACTTGCGTCTAAAACTTTCTTTACATTTTCAGTTAACATTTTAAATTTCCTCCTTTAAAAATTTTCTGTTTTGTCTGCCTGGTACCGCGAACAGGAATTTTTCTGGACATATAAAAATTTTTTCACATAAAAAAATTTCCTGATATCCCGATGCCGTTTTCTGTGTACAACTGCATTATATTGATATTAGGTTGACGAAACAAGATATCAGTAAATTTATGAGTTACTAATAAATTTAATAGTTACCTATAAATCTCCTTGTATCTTGAAAATATCAGGCAACTGATATAAAATGACATCCATTAAATCGGAAACTCAGAGGGGAGATTGGAAGGATGGAAGTATTATATCTGGGAATTGTGTTTTTGATCATTATCGCTGTTCTGGCATTGCGGCATCCGCTGCATCATGCGATTCTGGCCGGACTGGTGGTGATTGTGGTATTATACCGGATCCCGCTGGGCGACGCGGCTGTCTGCACTTCGCGGGTCATTACCGTGTGGTCGTCATTTTCGGTGCTGGTGACATTTTATCTGATTACTTTTTTACAGAGGATTCTGGAAGCGCGTCAGCAGATCCGGCTGGCGCAGCAGGATCTGAACGGAATCTTTCATAACCGGCGTGTGAACGTAGCCGGTGCGTCGCTGTTTATCGGATTGCTGCCGTCCGCGGCGGCAATGATTCTCTGCGGTGATATTGTCAAGAGTGCGACGGACGGTTATCTGGAACCGAAGGAGCAGGCGTTTGTCACGACATGGTTTCGACACATTCCGGAGAGTGCGCTTCCTACTTACACGGCGGTGTTGCTGATGCTGAGCCTGTCCGGTGTGGAGCTGTCAAGTTTCCTGCCGGGGATGATTGTGCCGGTACTGACGCTGGCATTGCTGGGGTATGTGACTTATCTGCGAAGGATACCGAAAGATCCGGGGACACCGGTCAGTCAGTCGAGAGGCATGGATGTGATCCATCTGTTTCAGCATCTGTGGTCGCTGCTGCTGATCCTGGTTTTGATCCTGGGGTTGGGGTTCGATGTGGTATCTGCAGTGTTTATCGTTATTATTGCTTCCATTGTGATTTACCGGATAACCTTTGCAGAACTCAGAGAAATGATTGTGTCTGCTTTTGAAAAGAAGATGCTTGGCAATACTTTCCTGGTACTGGTATTAAAGGAATTTATTTCCTATACCGGTGTTCTGGAGCAGCTGCCGGAGCTGATGTCTGGTTTGCCGCTCCCTCCGTACCTGGTATTTGCGGTGCTGATGTTTGCGGCTACGGTGATCAGTGGTTCTACAGGAGCGATCGCGATGGGGACACCGTTAGCGTTTGCGGCGATACCGGGAGGCATGCCGCTGATGGTGTATCTGATGTGCATTACCCATGCGGCCAGTCAGATTTCACCGACTCATGTCTGTCTGGTAGTGGCGTCGGATTATTATCATATCTCGCTGGGAGAGCTGGTGAGGAAGACGATACCGTTTTCACTGGTGTTTTGCGTGCTGATGACGGTGTATTATCAGATTTTGCTTATGCTTGTTTAAAATATAGCAATGATAATGAAAATATGGAAAACTACAAAAATTTATATTCAGAAGATATGGATACTAATAAATTTATTAGTTACTCGTAATTCTGCTGGTATCTTGAAGACAGGGACTATTTGCTATAAAATGTTAATTAGCAGAACAAAAAGATCGTATCCGGTCATGTAGAGGGTATGTGGTTTGACCAGGTGGTCTTTTGTGGGCAGGGGTGCGAAGGGAAACCTCTGTTTTATCACTAAGACTATGATGACCGGCAAACAAACTAAGGGGAGGGATATCATGAGCCGTTGGGGGTTCCTTTTCGACCAGACCAGATGCGTGGGCTGCAATGCCTGTCAGATGGCCTGTAAGGACAAAAATAACCTGGAGCTTGGGCAGTTTTTCCGTCGGGTAGCGACATATGAGACCGTGAAGGATGGGAAAACATTCTGCGTGAATTATTCGGGTGCCTGCAATCACTGTAAGGACGCGGCCTGCGTGAAGGGATGTCCGACAGGTGCGATGCATTATCGGGAGGACGGAACAGTCGCTCACGATGATGAGAAGTGCATCGGCTGTGCGACCTGCGTGTGGGTATGCCCGTATGGAGCCCCGTCTCTGAGCCATAAGAGGGGGATCGCACTCAAGTGTACCTCCTGTGTGGACCTTCGCAGGGAAGGGAAAAATCCTGCCTGTGTTGACGCCTGCATTATGCACTGCCTGGAATTTGTGGATCTGGATGAACTGGATGCGAAATCAGAAGAAAAGATGGTTCGGGACCTGCCATTTTTGCCGGATTCTTCCCTTACTGATCCTTCCCTGAGAATCATTCCGAAAGTTTGGAAGCGAGGTGAGCGATGATGTCAGAGATTGTAATCCTGGGAAATGGAATCGCCGGTTATGCGGCGGCACGGGAAATCCGTAAATATGATACAAAATCGCCGATCACCTTTATTTCAGAGGAAAGGAGCACCACCTATCTGCGACCGCTTTTAAGTAAGACGTACTTCAAATCTTTTCAGAAAGAGAAGATTCGTCTGGAGACGGACGAGTGGTACCGGGAACAGGGAATGCGTCAGATCCTCGGTACGAGGATTATCGGAATCCGGACAAAGGAAAAATGCGTGGAACTGGATCATGGTACTGTGATACCCTACGATATCTGTATCTATGCTCTGGGATCGAGCTGCTTTGTGCCGCCGTTTGGAGGAAAGGACAAAAAGGGCGTGATGGTCGTTCATTCTTTCCGGGACTTTGATCAGATTCGCAGGAGGCTTTACACCGCATCCAATGCGGTTGTGATCGGCGGCGGTGTGATCGGGTTGGAGATGGCCTGGGAGTTAAAGCAGATGAACTGCGGGCTGACAATCCTGGAGGCCGGACCGAGGCTGATGGGCAGACTTCTGGATGAGCAGTCTGCGGGAGTCTTAAGTGACGCGATCCGCAGTCAGGGGATCACAGTGGAAGCAGGAGTTAATATTAAGGAAATCACGGGGGATGAGGCAGCGACAGGCGTGGCCTGTGCGGATGGCTCTTGGTATCCGGCAGACGTGGTAATCGTCTCCTGTGGCGTCCGTGCCAATAGTCAGATTGCCAGAGAGGCTGGCCTGACCTGTGATCGCGGCGTAATAGTCGATGAAACGATGCGGACAAGCGATCCGTGCATCTATGCTGCGGGAGACTGTATGCAGGCAGCGTCACCAAACCCCTCCCTGTGGTCTTATTCGAAGGTATCCGGGGAGACGGCAGGATATAATATCTGTCATCCGGACACGCCGCGGCCATTTATCGCGCCGCCGTCGCCGGTTATCATTTCCGGGTTTGGGACGAATCTTTTTTCGATTGGAGATGTGTCAATCGGGGAAGGTGTGACAATCGTGGATGGAGACGATTGCACGGAAAAGAGTCCCGAGCCGGTTCAGATGGCAGGGAGAAGATTCCGGGTCAATGAGGCCAGAGGCGGCGATACGCATTATTCGCGGCGCATTTATCGGGATGGGAAGCTGAAAGGTGCGGTTCTGCTCGGTGATCTGTCAGACATGGCGGCGATCAAGGCGGAGCTGGGATTCTAAGGAGGGTCAGATGGACAGACGGGAATACGGGATTTATACAGATTTACTCTCATGCGCGTCGTTCTTTTGGCGTCGTGATTATGGCGTGTCGATCATCCGGAGGATGGATGACTGGAAGGAACACACAGAACGCGAGTGGGAACTGGAATACGACGCGCTGTACCGTGGAACAAACGCGGATTATCATATGCCGCTCTGGGCGTCCGTCTTTCTGGGAGATAAGGCGCTCCTGAACCAGACGACGCTGGAAGTGATCCAGACCTATCATAAATGGGGATACGAACCTGTGCGTATGGAGGGCAATCCTCCGGATTATATCGGCGAGCAGTTCCGGTTTCTCGCCTATCTGACGGCGGCGGGTATTTATGCAGAGGAACACGGTGACTCCCCGGCAGTTGAGGAGATAAGGGAAGAGAGAGAGGAGTTCATCCTTTATTATACCTGCGGCGAGATCCGGATGATGAAGGATGCCGCGGGTAAAAACGGGACTTATCAGGGTTACGTCGATCTGCTGGAAAAGTACCTGGCATTTCTGGCGGATGAAGACCACGGACATGGTAATTTCCCATTGGCGGGAAAGAATCATGAATGTAGTGATTCTGCGTTGGCGGAAGAGAATCATGGAGATGACACTTTCTTATTGCCGGAGGGCTTTCAGGATGAGGAACTGGAACAGGTCATGCTGCATGGCAGACATCCGGAGATCCCCAATGAGAAAGCGCATGTTATCCCAACCGGCGGCATCAATAACTGCGGCGGCATCTGCGTGATCCGTCCGACTGTGCAGGAGGGTTGTATGCTGTCGATTGAATCAGACTGTACCAGCAACCATCCTCAGATCCGTGCCTGTGTGCGGGGGCGCGGATACCGCAAGACGTTTTTAAATCCGGATCGCCTGCGCTATCCGATGAAGCGGATCGGCGAGCGGGGCAGCGGGAAGTTCGAGCGCATCAGCTGGGACAAAGCGGTTTCTATTATCTATGAGAACTGGGTGCGGATCCGTGATACCTATGGGCCGGGATCGCGTTATCTGATCTATGGCACGGGGGTGACCGGCATCATGCGTCCGGGCAACCTGATCAAGCGGCTGCTGGCAATGGATGGCGGGTATCTGGATTATTTTAATTCCTACAGTTCCGCGCAGGTTAACTATATCATGAACTATGTGTATGGATCGACACACGGTTCAAACAGCGCGATGGATCTGGTCAATACAAAGCTGCTGATCCTCTGGGGACACAATCCTTCTGAGACCATTTTCGGGCCGGAGCGCAATTATTATCTGTCAGAATTAAAAAAGAAAAATATTCGTGTCATAGCGATTGATCCCAGATTAAATAATACGGCGGCGGCCTATGCGGATCAGTGGATCGCCCTGCGTCCGGCGACGGACAGCGCGCTGGCGGATGCCATGGCCTATGTGATCTGGTCGGAGGGGCTGCAGGATCAGCATTTCATGGACACCTACTGCATCGGTTTTGATGAGGATCATATGCCGGAAGGCGTGCCGTGGGGTGAGAGCTATCACACCTATCTGTTTGGTTTAAAAGATGGGGTGCCGAAGACTCCGGAGTGGGCGGAACCGATCACCGGAGTCAGCGCGGATGTGATCCGGGGTCTTGCCAGAGAACTGGCGGCGGCAAAGCCTGCCTGTATTCAGGCGGGGCTGGGACTCCAGCGCCATGGAAACGGGGAACAGAGCGCAAAAAGTGTGATGATGCTGAGCTGCCTGACAGGTAATGTCGGTATCTCGGGCGGCAGTCCGGGCGGCAATGCCAGTAACCTGGAAGAACATCATACGCCGTCTCTTTTTACGAATACGGTTGCCAATCCTTATCCGGGAAAGATACCGGTTTTCCTGTGGACGCGGGCGATCGAGCATGGTACCGAGATGACGCCGAGGGGAGACCGCCTGAAGGGTGTCGATCATCTGGACAGCAATATTAAGATGCTCTTTAATATCGCGAGCAATACACTGATCAACCAGCATGCGGATATTAATGACACGATCCGCATCTTAAAGGACGATACGAAGTGTGAGTTCATCCTGTGTTCGGATATCTTTATGACAGCGAGCGCGCGGTATGCGGATATTGTCCTGCCGGCCACGTCGGTCTTTGAAGGAAATAATATCGTGGCTTCCTGGGCGGGCGGCAATTATTTCCTGAGAAATAATAAAGTCGTGGAGCCGTTATTTGAGAGCCGCTTTGAATGGGAATGGATCAAGGAAATCGCGGGACGTCTGGGGATCCGCGAGGAATTTACCAATCATATGGAGGATGCCGAGGACTGGCTGCGGGCGAATTACGAGATCCTGCGTGAGAAAGAGCCGGGACTTCCGGAATATGAGGAGTTTTGCCGGCTCGGCGGCTGGCAGTTCGAGGATCCGATTAACGGAATCCCGTTTTATAATGAGATCCATGATCCGGAGCATTACCGTTTTAACACGCCTTCCGGCAAGATTGAGATCTTTTCGAAAGAATTATATGATTTTGGGCAACTGGAAGATATCCCGGCGATCCCGAAGTATGTTCCGGCGCCGAGAGGATATGAGGACTCGCGTCGGGAACAGTATCCGTTGCAGTTAATCGGCTGGCATACCCGCAGGCGGTGCCATTCCATTCATGATAACAATGAGTGGCAGGATGAGGTGGAGATGCCGTCCGTATGGATGCATCCGTCAGATGCGGCCAGACGCGGCATCCGCAATGGAGACCTGGTCGAGGTCTATAATGAGCTGGGCAGGGTACGGCTCCCGGCGACGCTGACCAACCGTATCCGGGAGGGCGTCGCGGCGATGTCCCAGGGAGCCTGGTATACGCCGGATCGGGATGGGACGGATATCCGCGGCTCGATCAACGTGCTGACGTCGGCGGCAGAACCGTCGCCGCTTGCCAAGGGCAATCCGCAGCATACCAACCTGGTTGAGATCTGTGCGGCGTCAGTGCCGGCGTAACATCAATCAAAAAAGACATTCAGAAGTAACTTTTGCATAGTATATTCCTCTTATGAATTCGACGGAGTGAAACCGTGTCTTGTGAGACAGGATTCGCTCCGTCGAATTCGTGTTAGCCATAGCATACGGAAGGACCTGCCAGTGGCAGATCCTGCAGTTGAAAGGATTTTATAGGGAACGACTGAAGCCGTATCCTATAACGAAATGAATCGTTCAATGAACGTTTATGCGGGGCTGAACTGGTCTTTGCCGACCATGCAGAGCGGACATACCCAATCGTCAGGGAGATCTTCCCATTTGGTTCCGGGCGCGATTCCGTTGTCCGGATCACCGAGAGCTTCATCATATTCATAGCCGCAGACATCGCAGATATATTTCATGTGTATCACAGCCTCCTTTCCGTTGATGTTAGAGGTATCATAGCATAGTTTATGGCATATGTCAACAAAGCTATTGGCATATGCCATAAATGGACGTAAGATTAACGCGAATGTGCATTTTGTATTTTTTCCTTGAGTTATTGTTTTTTATTTATCCATAACTATAATTTGAGGAGGAAAGGTACATGGGAAAACAAATGGCACTGGTTCTTGCAGCAACCGTGGCCGTATCCGCGACCGTGTGCTCGAGTGGCAGCAGCTCTACTGCGACGACGACTGTGGCGCCGGCGGAGACAGCCGGGGCATCCGGCGCGTATGTCGCCGGTACTTACACAGGGGAAGATTCCGGCTTTGGCGGGACGGTATCCGTTACGATCACGACGGATGGGAGTAGCATCACAGACGTAGAGGCAGTCGGCAACGATGAGACGGAGACGATCGGTGGAGCGGCGTTGGCTGATCTGGCGCAGCAGATTCTGGACGCACAGAGCGCGGAGATCGACGGCGTGTCCGGGGCGACGATCACTTCCGGTGCTGTGAAGGAAGCGGCGCAGGCGGCAATTGAGGCCGCAAAGAGCGGAGAAGATACCGCAGCATCCGCGGAGGGCGGTGAGATCACTTATACGGCGGGAACCTATACTGGTACCGGATCTGGTTACAATGGCGATGTGGTGCTGGATGTGACTTTTGGTGATGATGCGATTACGGATATTCAGGTGAATACATCTGGAGAGACGGCGCATGTGAGTGATATCGCGTATGACATTATGTTTGCAGATGCGATCGAGGCGAACGGTTCCGGTATTGACTCGGTGTCTGGCGCAACGTTTACGAGTCGGGCGATCAAGGAAGCTTTCCGGGTATTATGAATTGGGCGAGGGCAGTTTTTACCCCATACTTGCCTTGCGGGTTGTTGTGTGCCGATGGCATGCACATTTCGTTTCAGTCGATTCTTAGCGTGTGCCATTGGCGCACAGAACCGTTTAGCAACGACCGAAGCGGAGCGCAGACCGGGGGTGTTAGCCGCAAAATTCTTTGCCAGGTTCCACACACAATAAATGGCATATGCCAATGATTATTATTGACATATGCCATTTATTGTGCTATGATAAGGAAAATCGAGCGATTGGAGGTGACCGAAATGCCGAGACCAACAAAATGTCGGATGATCTGCCGCTTTCCCCAGACTCTGGAATTTATTCCGGTAAGGAGTGAGGATGAGAGCGAACCGGTGATTCTGACTGTGGATGAATTTGAGACGGTACGCCTGATTGACAAGGAAGGATTATCCCAGGAAGAGTGCAGCAAACGGATGCAGGTCGCCCGGACAACCGCGCAGAAGATCTATAATTCTGCCAGGCTGAAGATAGCGACCGCCCTGGTAGAGGGATTGCCGTTAAAGATCGAGGGCGGAGAATATCAGCTGTGTGACGGCTGGAATCGGTCCTGCGGGTCCGCGAACTGCCGTAAGCAGAAACTTTATCAGATTTACCAGAAATCGAAAGGAGAAACGATTATGAGAATAGCGGTTACTTATGAAAATGGTCAGATTTTTCAGCATTTTGGCCGTACAGAGCAGTTTAAGATTTATGACACTGAGGATGGAAAGATCGTATCCTCGGAGGTAGTCAGCACCAATGGCGAGGGTCACTGTGCGCTGGCGGAGATTCTGCGGGCGCTGCAGGCGGATGTGCTGATCTGCGGCGGGATCGGAGGGGGCGCACAGGCGGCGCTGAACTCCCTGGGCATTAAACTGTACGGTGGAGTGAGCGGAGACGCTGACGCGGCGGCACAGGCGCTGCTTGAGGGAACGCTTGCTTATGTGCCGGATGTGCGGTGCAGCCATCATGAGGAGCATCACCATGGGGAAGGGTGCGGAGAGCACCATCATGGAGAGGGCTGCGGTGGCCATGGAGGACATCATCATGGGGAAGGCTGCGGCGGTCATCATTACGGAGAGGGCTGTGGGAATCATGCGGAGTAGCAGGGAATTTCCCGCAGAATAACTTCGATGCATAGTCTTGAAGTAAGAAAAGAAAATTATGAAAGGGAACCAGAAACAGTAGGAAAGTATGACAGAGGCGGTAAAAGTCGAAGTCGGAAATAATTTAGGAGGATATTCATATGGCATTAAAATTTTATATCTGTGAGCATTGCGGAAATATTATCATGAAAGTGAAGGATCAGGGAGTTCCGGTGATGTGCTGCGGTCAGAAGATGAAGGAGATCATTCCGGGGACGACCGACGCCGCAGTAGAGAAGCACGTTCCGGATTATAGGGTGGAAGGAAATCTTGTCAAGGTTAACGTAGGCTCCGTTGATCACCCGATGCTGGATGTACACTATATTGAATGGATTGCCCTGAAGACAAAAGAGGGTGTGCAGATCAAGTACTTAAAGCCGGAGGAGAAACCGGCCGCGAGTTTCGCTCTCAGCGAGGAAGATGAAGTCGAGGAAGTTTACGCGTACTGCAACCTGCATGGTCTGTGGAAAGCCTGATGATCCGGTAAGATTCATAACCAGCCATGATTTCGGACGCCTGTTGAAGAGAGATCTTTGACAGGCGTCAGGTATTGTAACAGGAGACAAGAATCAGAAGTTTTTCGTAACTATTTGAGCCGTAGCAAAGCGGCAGAATGGGGATTCATATGGAAAATACCATAAAAATTCACGGTTTACAAAAGTTATCCATGGTTGATTATCCTGGAAAGATCGCTGCTACGGTATTTACGGGCGGCTGCAATCTGCGCTGTCCGTTTTGTCATAACGCCCTGCTGGTGACGCGGCTTTCGGAATCGCCGGAACTGGATACTGAGGATATTCTGCAATTTCTTCACAAGCGCAGAGGTTTGCTGGATGGTGTTGTTCTGTCCGGTGGCGAGCCGCTTCTCCAGGAGGGAGTGATGGAATTCTTACGGGCGGTCAGGGAGCTGGGATTTCTGATTAAAGTTGATACGAACGGGTGTTATCCGGAGGTTCTTGCTGATATTCTGGACAGGGGGCTGGCGGATTATATCGCGATGGATATCAAAAACACTCCGGAGAAATATGCTCGGACGACGGGGATTCCCTGTTTTGATATGAAACCGGTTAAGGAAAGCGTGAAGATTCTGATGGAAGGCCGGACAGACTATGAGTTTCGCACTACGGTTATCCGGGAATTTCACACGACGGAAGATATTACTGCAATCGGGCGCTGGCTTAAGGGAGCGCCGCGATATTTTCTACAGAACTTTGAGGATTCGGGAAATCTCATCGGCGCGGGGTTTCAGGGGTTTTCACTGGGTGAGATGGAGGCGATGGCTGCGGCTGCCGGACCTTATTTTGAACAGGTTAAGATTCGAGGGCTCTGATTTGGTTCCTGAGGCGAATCGCTTTTTGGTTGTGTATCGGATTAAAAAAATGGTGATTAAAAAATAAGAGCATTGGAGCATAGGGTTTCAGTGTTCTTTTTGATTTTGCTGCCATTTCCGGAACTGACGGCAGTGGA
This sequence comes from Clostridiales bacterium, assembly GCA_021204025.1. GTDB lineage: Bacteria > Bacillota > Clostridia > Lachnospirales > Lachnospiraceae > Brotaphodocola. Next base: position 26,177 of record JAJQAC010000010.1, read on the forward strand.
AGAGATGACAGGGAGTGGTTATCTGATAAACAGGATAATCAAGATATTGTATTTTCACGTTGACACAGAATCAATATATGGTATAATAGAACCCGGACTCAAATTTGGAACTTTTGCTTTGGAAATACGGGGAGGAGTTGTTATGTACCAGGTAACAAAGAGGGATGGCACGATCGCTGATTTTGATCTGACAAAGATCAGCAGAGCGATCACAAAAGCATTTGAAGCCACAAACACAGAATATACACCGGACATTATTGATTTTATCGCGTTGAAAGTAACGGCCAACTATCAGGGAAAAGTCAAAGATGGCCAGATTACTGTGGAGGATATCCAGGACAGCGTTGAGGCTGTCTTATCACGCGCCGGCTATGAGGAAGTTGCCAAGGCATACATCCTGTACCGTAAGCAGCGGGAAAAGATTCGCAACCTGAAGACTACCATGCTGGACTATAAGGACCTGGTGGATAATTATCTGCAGATCAATGACTGGCGGGTAAAAGAAAATTCGACGGTTACTTACTCTGTGGGTGGGCTGATTCTCTCAAATTCCGGAGCAATTACTGCCAATTACTGGCTGAGCGAGATCTATGATCCTGAGATTGCCAATGCCCATAAAAGCGGCGATATTCATCTGCACGACCTGTCTATGCTGACCGGGTACTGCGCGGGGTGGAGTCTGAAACAGCTGATCGAGCAGGGGCTGGGCATCCCCGGAAAGATTAATTCCTCACCGGCCAGCCATTTATCCACGTTATGTAATCAGATGGTCAATTTCCTCGGTATTATGCAGAATGAGTGGGCCGGCGCGCAGGCATTTTCCTCTTTTGATACTTATCTGGCGCCTTTTGTCAGGGTGGACAGACTTTCGCAGAAAGAAGTAAAGCAATGCATTCAGTCATTTATTTACGGAGTGAATACCCCAAGCCGCTGGGGGACGCAGGCACCGTTTTCTAATATCACGCTTGACTGGACGGTTCCGGCAGATCTGGCGCATCTTCCGGCCATTGTTGGCGGTAAGAAGATGGATTTTACTTATGGCGACTGCAAAAAAGAAATGGATATGATCAATAAGGCGTTTATTGAGATCATGACAGAGGGCGACGCGGTGGGTCATGGATTCCAGTATCCGATTCCTACGTACTCGATTACAAAGGATTTTGACTGGAGCGATACCGAAAATAACCGGCTTCTCTTTGAGATGACGGCGAAGTACGGGACTCCGTATTTTTCCAATTATATTAACTCGGATATGGAGCCTTCGGACGTCCGGTCCATGTGCTGCCGTCTGCGTCTGGATCTGAGGGAACTGCGCAAGAAATCCGGCGGATTCTTTGGTTCCGGCGAATCGACTGGCTCCGTCGGTGTGGTAACGATTAATCTGCCCCGCATTGCTTATCTGTCGGAGACGCCGGAGGAGTTTTATCAGAGACTGGATCGGATGATGGATATCGCGGCGCGTTCGTTAAAGACAAAGCGCACGGTGATCACCCGTCTGATGGAGGCGGGGCTGTATCCTTATACGAAACATTATCTTGGCAGTTTTGACAATCATTTTTCTACCATTGGACTGATCGGTATGAATGAAGCGGGGCTGAACGCCAGATGGCTGCGTAAGGATCTGACACATCCGGAAACGCAGGCGTTTGCAAAGGCTGTCCTGAACCATATGCGGGAGCGCCTGTCGGACTATCAGGAGCAATACGGCGATCTTTATAACCTGGAAGCGACGCCGGCGGAATCGACGACTTACCACCTGGCAAAGCATGATAAGGAACGGTATCCGGATATCATCACCGCTGCCAGGAGTGAGGAGGATACGCCGTACTATACCAATTCCTCTCATCTGCCGGTAGGCTTTACCGAAGATATCTTCGAAGCGCTGGCGATCCAGGATGATTTGCAGACTTTGTATACCTCAGGTACGGTTTTCCACGCGTTTCTGGGCGAAAAACTGCCGGACTGGAAGGCAGCCGCCAGTCTGGTGCGTAAGATTGCTGAAAACTTTAAATTGCCTTATTATACCATGTCGCCTACTTATTCGATTTGCCATCAGCACGGATATCTGACAGGGGAGCAGCCGGTCTGTCCGTATTGCGGCGCGGCTACGGAGGTATGGAGCCGGATTACCGGGTATTATCGCCCGGTCCAGAACTGGAATGACGGCAAGGTTCAGGAATTTGAGGACAGGAGGGAATATGTACCGGAGACCTCTGAGATTGAGGGACGCCGTTTGAGTGACCGTGAAAGCATGGCAGTTTCTTCGGGTAAACTGTTTGCGGATAAACCATCTGCTGATACACAGTCTGCCGATAAACGGTCCGCTGATACTCAGAAAAAGACATCTGTGGCTGGGAAGAAGGACCAGATGCTTTTATTTACTACTACAACCTGCCCGAACTGTAAAATCGCCAGATATGAACTGGATGACGCGGGCGTATCTTATGAAGTCAGGAATGCCGAGGAGTGGCCGGAGCTGGTAGAAAAGTATGGGATCCGCCAGGCGCCGACATTAGTTGTTCTTGAGGGCGGTGTCGCGGAGAAATTTGTAGGCGCGGGAGCGATCCGGCAGTTTGCCTGTGCCGGATCCTGATCGATAGGCGGCAGGATGAAAAGCCGGAAACAGGTAATAAAGACAGGGAGCAGACAGTGATTTGTCGGCTCCTTGTTTTTATGAGCACGGGCGGATATGGAAATTTTGCAGCTGACGCTGCATCCGCCCGGCGCAGCGAGTATGAGGCGAAAAAGCCGCCTCCTACTCGATCACAGAGTCGGATAAGGAATTTTGCGGCTTATGCCGCCTTCTACTTGATCACAGAGGAAAAATCTCTTATAAATCAACAAATCCATAAAAATTTCTGTTTTCCTGTATTTTTTTGTATACAGGCTGTCTGGCGAAACAAAATTCCATTTACAAGAAAATAATTATAGATACTTCTATTATTAATAGAAGTGACAGAATTTGCTAACAGGTCAAAATTTTATTAAAATTACCTCACAAAACGATAAGAAACTTTCCAACATTATGATCCGCGATGAGGATATGAGAAAGGTATGGCTGAGCCGCCATTATAACTTTGACAACCCGCTCAGCATTGCTGCGGCGCAGGCAGCCTATGAGAAGGGCAGTGACTGGGTGCAGGAGCTCCGGGCGTACCTGGATGAGAATTTCCGCTTCACACAGGAGTATCTGGCGGAGCATCTGCCGAAGGCGAAATTCCGTATCTCCGAGGCGACTTATCTTGCCTGGGTGGATCTGAACGCGTATTTTGAGCCGGATGAGCATCTGCCGTTATTCTTTGCCTATAAGGCGGGCGTGCTCCTGGAGGGAGGCAATATGTTCGTACAGAAGTCCGACGGCTTCATCCGTCTGAATCTGGCCTGCCCGAAGGCGACACTTGCGGAAGGGTTAAAGCGCATCTGCGAGGCAGTGAATACGAAGCATACCGAGAAGTATCTGGGCGAAGACGCAGCAAACTAAACAGGAGAAACTATGGGGCTTATCCCTGTTTCACCTGTGAGACAGGGATATCAATTCAGAAAATCAGGAGAAAGTCATGAAAGAACGAAGTGAGAAAAATTATAAGGCGCTCGCGCTGATGCCAATGCTGTTGTTCCTTGTCTTATATGTAGGGTGTGGGATCGTCTTTACGATTATGGGAAAGAGCAGTCCGTTCAGCATTATGTCGCGCTATACGGCGATACTGATCACCATTATGGTGGCGCTGCTCTGCTATGATACAAAGACCTCTGTCAATGACAAGCTGGAAGTATTCTGCCGGGGATATGGCAGTCAGGGAGTGGGTCTCCTGGCGATCATTATCTCTGCCCCGATTGCCAAAGAACTCGGAGGAAAGTATAAGATCGCGCCGAAGAGACTGGCGAGCCTTCTGGATATCTTTGCCTGCGCGGCTCTGATGCTGGTGCCGCACGACAGCGCGGTACTGCTGGTGTCGCAGTATGGCGGCGCATCGTATGGTGAGATTATCCGCTGGCAGTTCTATCCGGTTCTGCTGTTACTCTTCACCGTATGTACGATTCAGTTTGGTCTGCTGCGGACAAAAGATGAGAAAAATGCGTCTGTATGACGAGGGAGCAGAAGCGGAGCACCTTTTCAGGTCAGATGAAACAGAAGTGTTTCGGCAGTAACGTTAAGATACAGGAAACGATAAGATCTGTTTTTTAAGATATTTCAGGAGGAAGAAAATGAAGGTAAAAGTAATCGGAAGCAGCTTTTGTCAGGACACGTTGTTTGCCATTATCAAACTGAAAGAAAAAGGCGCACAGGTTGAGTTTCGCAATCTGTCCACAGATTTTTCCGCATTGAAAGAATTTTTAAAGCTCAGGGAAAGCAGCCCGCTTTATGATGCGGTAAAGGCAAATGACGGGATCGGGATGCCGTTCTTTGAACTGGAGGATGGCACTCAGACGCTTGATCTGCAGGAAGTATTGGGACGTTTATAAACAGGAGTTGAGAAGAATACAGGGGTGAAGATATGACAAAACAGGAGTTTCTGGAAAAATATCTGGTAGAGCGTCATGGGACTCATTCGATGAAATGGGATGGTCTGAAGGATAAGTTCGGCGAAGAAGATCTGCTGGGTATGTGGGTTGCGGATATGGAGTTTTCGACCTGTGACGCGATTAAGGAAGTGCTGCAGGAGCGGGTACAGCACGGTGTGTTCGGTTATACGGTTGTGCCGGACAGTTATTATGAGGCGCTTTCTAACTGGATGGAAAGAAAACATCATTTTCCAATCAAAAAGGAATGGGTTCGGTTCTCTCAGGGCTGCGTGACCGGGATCGCCTGGTCGATCGGCGCGTTTACCCGGCCGGGAGATGCCTGCATGATCCTGACACCGGTCTATTATCCGTTCCACAATGTCGTTACAAACAATGACCGTAAACTGGTAAAAGTAAAGCTGAATTATGATAACGGCTATTTTACGATGAATTACGACGCGATTGAAAAAGCGATCACGGAAGAGAAGGTAAAGATGCTGATCCATTGTTCCCCACAGAATCCGGCCGGACGTGTCTGGACGGAAGAAGAGATGGACCGGTTGCTCGCGATCTGCGAGAAGCATCATGTACTGGTGGTAAGTGATGAGATTCATCAGGATCTGGTACTGGAGGATGTGCCTTTTGTGCCGGCTGCGGCGGTATCCGGCGGGAAATATCAGGATATTATCATCACGCTGAATTCCGCGTCGAAGGATTTCAATCTGGCGACACTGCTTCATTCTCATATTATTATCACCAATGAGAAACTTCGTGAGATCTATGACCGTTTCGCGTCCGGTATGAACCGGACGGAGATCAGCGTTATGGGAATGCTGGCGACCGAGACAGGTTTTAATCATGGCGAAGAATGGCTGAACGCGGCGCTCGGAGTCATTCGTGACAATTATCATTATTTAAAAGACACGCTGGCAGAGAAGCTGCCCAAAGCGACGGTCTGCTGTCTGGAGGCGACCTACCTGCCGATGATCGACCTGAGAGCTTATGTGGATCCGGAAAACATCGTGAAGGTTGTCCAGGGGCGGTGCCGCCTGGGTGTGGACTACGGCGAATGGTTCGGCGAGGATTATAAAGGATTTATCCGCATGAATCTGGCGACGGATCCTGCTTATGTGGAGCAGGCAGCAGAGAGGCTTGTCCGCGAATGCTTAAAGGAAGAAAAGAACTAAAAAGGCTCCTGAGATGATCTCAGTGAAACTATTAAACAAAGAAAACGCAGGAGGTAATTTTATCATGAAAGTAATCGAAACAACCAAGGCGCCGGGAGCAATCGGACCTTATTCTCAGGGATTTGAAGTGAACGGAGTGGTTTATACATCGGGGCAGATTCCGGTTGACCCGGCAAACGGCCAGGTACCGGAGGGCATCGCCGCTCAGACTGAGCAGAGCTGCAAAAATGTAGCAGCTATCCTGGAAGCGGCGGGAAGCAGTATGGAGCAGGTATTTAAGACGACCTGTTTCCTGGCAAATATGAGTGACTTTGCGGCTTTTAATGAAGTCTATGCGAAATATTTTGTATCCAAACCAGGACGGAGCTGTGTGGCGGTAAAGGATCTTCCGAAGGGAGTTCTTTGTGAGATTGAGGCCATCGCGGTGAAGTAAACCGGGGCGTATAAAAGATCAGGTCAGAGGATGCAGGACTGCATATCGACGAATCAGGGAGGGGATTTTCCCCTCCTTTTCGCGTTCGGAAGCGGCATGAAATACTGGAAACTTGTGGGGAAATGTGCTTGACGGAAGTAAGGAAATTCGTTATACTATCCCGTCTTCGACACTTGAGAATTTTAAAAGAGGTGAGAATCCCTGAAAAACA
>JAJQAC010000083.1 GCA_021204025.1 Clostridiales bacterium
CCTGAATCAAGGCTTTGAGAGGATTTGAATTCAATTCAACTGTCGAAGACCCGATGTAAGAGAAAAAGAATGATCATTTAAGGAGGATTCTTTATATTTGGTATAGATAGTAGTTTTACGTCATATTAAGGGCATGCCATTAAAGTAGTTTCCCGGAGAATATTCTCTCTTCTCAGGGACGGATGGGTTCACCAGGATCACATGAAGCCAATTTAAAAAAACAGGAAAATGAAAAAAATTCAGAATTCACTTGAATTTTCCAACCAGTCATTATATTATTATACTCGGTGGAAATTTGAGTTTACCGGACACATTTTTATCTTACAGTAAGTGCGTCCTGTAAGATAAAAAGCCCTCCGGGCGGGATCGCACTGCAGCGGAGTGGAATATGTCGCGAAAGCGACCCGCCGCAGGCGGAGAATTTCGCTTTGCGGAATTCTTTGTTCCAAATGTGTACAAATATTTACAATATGGAGGAGTGCAATATGAGCAATTCAACACAGACATCAGCAATCGACAGAATCACAGCATTGCTTGATGACAGCAGTTTCGTTGAAGTCGGTTCTTACGTTACGGCACGAAGCACGGATTTCAACCTGACTGACAGGGAGACTCCGGCAGATGGCGTAATCACCGGTTATGGTACCATCAACGGCTGTCTTGTGTATGTGTACAGCCAGAATGCCGCCGTACTCGGCGGGTCTCTTGGCGAGATGCATGCAAAAAAGATTTCCAACGTTTATTTCATGGCGATCAAGATGGGAGCGCCGGTAGTCGGCCTGATCGACTGCGCGGGTTTACGTCTTCAGGAAGCTACGGATGCCCTGAACGGATTCGGACAGGTTTATTTCAGTCAGGCGATGGCCAGCGGCGTCGTTCCGCAGATCACAGCGATCTTTGGTACCTGCGGCGGCGGTATGGCAGTGTCGGCGGCGATGGCAGACTTTATTTTTATGGAGAGTAAAAAGGCAAAATTATTTGTCAACGCGCCGAACGCGATCGCGGGCAACCGGGCAGAAGTCTGTGATACTTCCAAAGCAGATTTCCAGAGCAAAGAAACCGGGCTGGTAGACTTTACCGGTACCGAGGATGAAGTCCTTGCGGGTATCCGTGAACTGATTTCCATTCTTCCGGCTAATAATGAGGATGATCTGTCTTATGATGAGTGTACCGATGATCTGAACCGCACGATTGCGGATATGGCAAATTATGTGGGGGCATCAGATCTTGGTCTGGCTCAGATTTCCGATGACAATTTCTTTGTAGAAGTTAAGAAAGCCTATGCGCCGGAGATGGTGACCGGTTTTATCCGCCTGAATGGCTGCACCGTCGGCTGTGTGGCGAACCGTACTGAGGAGTATGATGAGAACGGTGAGAAGAGCGCGGAGTATGAAGCGGCTCTTACGGCAAACGGCTGCGAGAAGGCTGCGAAGTTTGTTTCTTTCTGTGATGCGTTTAATATCCCGGTTCTGACGCTTGTGAATGTAAAGGGATATAAAGCATGCAAATGCACAGAGCGCAGAATCGCAAAGAGCGCAGGCCGCCTGACTTACGCTTATGCCAACGCAAGTGTTCCGAAGATCACTGTAGTTACGGGAACCGCTTATGGTACGGCTTATCTGGTCATGGGAAGTAAGGCGCTGGGAGCCGATATCGTTTATGCATGGCCGGATGCGCAGATCGGCATGATGGACGCGCAGGCTGCCGCGAAGATTATGTATGCGGATGAGATTGACAAGGCTGATGACAGTGTGGCTCTGATTCATGAAAAAGCTGCCGCTTACAGCGAACTTCAGTCCAGCGCGATTTCCGCTGCAAAGAGAGGATATGTGGATGATATTATCGAAGCGGGCGACACTCGTAAGCGGGTGATTGCTGCTTTTGAGATGCTTTATACAAAGAGAGAGGATCGTCCGGACAGAAAACATGGCACGGTTTAGAACGAGGTGACAGGGAATGAAACAGAATATCAAACGATTTGTCGTATTATTAATGCTGACAGTCTGCGTCTTTTCCATGACGGCCTGCGGTTCTAAGAACAATACTTCTGAGGTGGATATGCTGGATCCGCAGACGGCCAGCTATGTCTGCCAGGTGTCGGAGGACCTTCTGAGACAGATCTGCTCTTTTACAGAGGAGCAGGCGGTTCAGGTTGAGGCAGATCTGAGAAAAGAAAAGCAGACAGCTCTGGCGGACGGCGTTGCGGCCTGGGTGAATGTCATGGATGATACCGGAGCCTATATCGGCGCGATATCTTCTGAGACTACGCTGAATGAGGATGAGGAATATGTCTGTGTGATTTATGCTCAGTATGCAAATCGCAACGTCGAATATAAGATCTTTTACACTCTGGACGATCAGAGTCTTGCTCCGGCAAGTATGACATTTTCTCCTGAGTATACCGTCGCTGAGAATATGACGAAGGCGGCGTTAAATACGCTGATGGGTATGGGGATTGTATTTGTAGTGCTTATTTTCTTAAGCCTGTTGATCAGTTGCTTCAAGTACATCCATATCGCGGAAGAAAAGATGCGTCAGAAAAAAGAGCCGGCCCCTGCGGCAGCGGCTCCCGCTCAGGCAGCGCCGATCGTTGCGGAAGAGCCTGCGGCAGAAGAAGAGGAACTTGTTGATGATCTGGAACTGGTAGCGGTCATTACCGCAGCAATTGCTGCCGCTGCCGATACTCCGGCGGACGGTCTGGTGGTTCGCTCCATCAGAAGAGCGTCAGCCGCAAAATGGAAAAGAGCCTAAACAAATCAGGAGGATGAAATCATGAAAAATTATACAATTACTGTAAATGGTAATGTTTATGAAGTAACAGTAGAAGAAGGTATCACAGGCGCTGCAGCGGCAGCCCCGAAAGCAGCTCCCAAGGCGGCTCCGAAAGCGGCTCCTGCGGCAGCGCCGAAGGCAGCGGCTCCGACAGGTGCGGCAGGCGCGGTCAGCATCGTTTCCCCGATGCCGGGTAAGATCCTTTCTGTCAAGGTAAAAGCCGGTGAGGCAGTTAAGAAGGGTGATGTTCTGATGATTCTGGAAGCGATGAAGATGGAAAATGACATCGTTGCTCCTCAGGACGGAGCGATCGTAACGGTCAATGTTGCGGTAGGCGATTCCGTGGAGTCCGGAGCGACTCTTGCAACCATGAACTAAGATCGATCTGCTGAAATCATTTACAATATCCATATGGAGGGATAAAAATGGATTATATTGCTACAACACTGGCGAATCTTGTTCAGCAGACAGCCTTTTGTAACCTGACGGTTGGCAACTTTATCATGATTATGGTAGCGTTTGTCTTTCTGTATCTGGCGATTGCGAAGGGCTTTGAACCGCTCCTTCTGGTTCCGATTGCGTTTGGTATGCTCCTGGTAAATATTTATCCGGACATCATGGCTTCTCCGGAAGAGACGTCGAACGGTACTGGCGGATTGCTGTATTATTTCTTTATGCTGGATGAATGGAGTATTCTTCCATCACTGATTTTCATGGGCGTCGGGGCGATGACCGACTTTGGTCCGCTGATCGCGAATCCGATGAGCTTCCTGCTTGGAGCGGCGGCCCAGTTTGGTATCTATATGGCTTATTTTATGGCGATATTTATGGGCTTCAATGATAAGGCGGCTGCGGCGATCTCGATCATCGGCGGTGCGGATGGCCCGACATCCATCTTCCTGGCCGGTAAGCTGGGTCAGACCGAGTTCATGGGACCGATCGCAGTGGCAGCGTATTCGTATATGGCGCTGGTTCCGATTATCCAGCCTCCGATTATGAAGCTGCTGATCTCCGAAGATGAGCGCAAGATTAAGATGGAGCAGCTGCGTCCGGTATCCAAGCTGGAGAAGATTCTGTTCCCAATCATTGTTACCGTAGTTGTCTGTCTGATCCTTCCGACGACCGCGCCGTTAGTCGGTATGCTGATGCTCGGAAATCTCTTCCGTGAGTCCGGCGTGGTCAAGCAGCTCCAGGAAACGGCAAGCAATGCAATGATGTATATTGTTGTTATTCTGCTTGGTACTTCGGTAGGAGCGAATACCAGCGCGGAAGCTTTCTTAAAGGCAACAACCTTAAAGATTGTCGCTCTTGGTCTGATCGCGTTCGCTTTTGGTACGGCGGCCGGCTGTATCTTTGGCAAACTTATGTGCAAGGCGACCGGAGGTAAGGTCAATCCGCTGATTGGGTCAGCGGGCGTATCGGCAGTACCGATGGCGGCCCGTGTTTCCCAGAAGGTGGGAGCGGAAGCTGACCCGACCAACTTCCTGCTGATGCACGCGATGGGACCGAATGTTGCCGGTGTCATCGGTACTGCGGTTGCTGCCGGTACATTTATGGCGATTTTCGGCGTATAAGAAATGCTTATCACAGGGGCCAGATGTGTTTGACCCCGACATCTTGATCTATTATTTAGGAGGAAAATAAAATGGCAATAGAGAAAAAGCCGGTGAAAATCGTGGAAACCGTCCTTCGTGACGCCCATCAGTCTCTGATTGCGACCAGGATGACCACGGAACAGATGCTTCCGATTATCGAGAAGATGGATAAGGTCGGCTATCACGCGGTGGAGTGCTGGGGCGGCGCAACGTTTGACGCCAGCCTTCGATTCCTGAAAGAGGATCCGTGGGACAGACTGAGAAAACTGAGAGCCGGATTTAAGAATACAAAGCTGCAGATGCTTTTCCGCGGACAGAACATTCTGGGTTATAATCATTATGCGGATGATGTAGTGGAATATTTTGTTCAGAAATCTGTGGCAAACGGAATCGATATTATTCGTATTTTTGACTGCCTGAATGACCTGCGTAATCTCCAGACTGCAGTGACGGCGGCAAATAAAGAAGGCGCTCATGCCCAGATCGCGTTAAGCTATACGCTGGGTGAGGCCTATACATTGGATTACTGGAAAGATATCGCGAAGAGAATCGAGGATATGGGAGCGAATTCTATCTGTATCAAGGATATGGCAGGTCTGCTGACCCCGTATGCGGCAGAGGAACTGGTGAGTGCGCTGAAAGAATCTACGCATCTGCCGATTGACCTGCACACTCATTATACCTCCGGCGTCGCTTCGATGACTTACTTAAAGGCTGTGGAGAGCGGCTGTGATATCATCGACACCGCGATGTCCCCGTTTGCGCTGGGAACCAGCCAGCCGGCGACAGAGGTTATGGTTGAAACCTTCCGCGGCACTCCGTATGATACCGGACTGGATCAGTCACTTCTCGCTGAGATCGCGGATTATTTTGCTCCGCTGCGTGAAGAGGCGTTAAAGAGCGGACTTCTGAATCCAAAGGTTCTGGGCGTTAATATCAAGACCCTGCAGTATCAGGTGCCGGGTGGTATGCTGTCCAACCTGGTCAGCCAGCTCAAAGAGGCTGGTAAAGAGGATAAGTATCGTGAGGTGCTTGAGGAGATCCCGAGAGTGCGTAAGGATTTCGGCGAACCGCCGTTAGTAACCCCGTCTTCTCAGATCGTAGGTACACAGGCTGTTATGAACGTAATCTCCGGCGAGCGTTATAAACTGGTTCCGAAGGAATCCAAAAAGATCATGCTTGGTGAATTCGGACAGACGGTAAAACCGTTTAATCCGGAAGTTCAGAAAAAGATCATCGGTGATGAGACTCCGATCACCTGCCGTCCGGCGGATCTGATCGAGCCGCAGCTTCCCAAATTCGAGAAGGAGTGTGCGCGCTGGAAACAGCAGGATGAAGATGTGCTGTCTTACGCGCTGTTCCCGAAGGTTGCGGAGGAGTATTTCAAATACAGAGAAGCACAGCAGACAAAGGTAGATCCGACCGAGGCGGATACCGCGGATAAGGCTTATCCTGTCTGATCAAAGGAAAACAGAGTATAACGAAAGGGAACTATGGAATCATCATGGTTCCCTTTCGTTTGTGTGAAATAAATATACAATTCTATGAAGATTTTTTGAATTTGTTGACTCTGTCAGGTTTTGTCATTATAATAATATCTGTATGATTTCGCAGTGATTCCGATGATAATGGAGAAAGCAATGAAAAGACGAAATTGGAAAAAAGGACTTGCCGTTCTGCTTGGCGTGATCCTGGGAGTTCAGCTTCCGGTAACGCCGTATGTTCCGGCTGTGTCTTTTGCCTATACGCAGCAGTCGGCCACGATTAACGCGACGACGTTAAACGTCCGCAGCGGGGCCGGAACCGGTTATTCTTCGATCGCGAAGCTCGCGCGGGGGACATCTGTTACGGTGATTGACGAGACGACAGGTACGGATGGGAAAACCTGGTATCAGATCCGTTTTACAAGCGGGGGCACGACTCAGACCGGGTATGTACTTGGTACTTACATACATTTTGCCGTTACCTATCAGTACGATTCCAGCTTTGAGGCTCAGCTTTCCGCACAGGGATTCCCGGAAAGCTATAAAGATGGTCTGAGACAGCTTCACGCGCAGTTCCCGAACTGGGTATTTGAGGCGAAGCAGACGGGTCTTGACTGGTCTGAGGTGATCAGTAATGAAATGGTTTTGCCGAGGAGCCTGATCGGTACAGAGAGTATTTCCTCTTATAAGTCTCTGGCTGACGGCGCTTATGACTGGGACAGCAGTACATGGACCGGGTTTGACGGGAGCGACTGGGTGGCAGCGTCCGAGGAGTTGCTCTGCTATTATATGGATCCGCGTAATTTTCTGGATGAAGTTTTTGTTTTTCAGTTTTTGAGTCATCAGTATGATTCATCTCTGCAGACGAAAGAAGGTCTGCAGGAGATGGTGAAGGATACTTTCCTGGAGGGAAGCGTGATTACGGCGGGTTCCTCGTCTTCTTCGACGACATCCTCGACGACATCTTCTTCCTCATCCTCGACTTCCTCCTCATCTTCCGGTGTGATTATTCAGGGAGGAAGCCAGCCAGGCAGTTCGACCTCATCAGGAGGTCCGGGAGTTACCCAGGCGAATCCGGGCACATCAGACAGCAGCTCTTCTTCGGGAGTCGTTGTGGCATCCCCGGTAGCCTCGATCAGCAGGAAGGACACGGCGCTTCTGATGTCATCAGTGACTGTGGGCGCGATGCCGGGAAGCGGGAGTTCCGTTTCTACGTCGGACAGTCCATCATCGGGAAGTTCGGTTATCGTGCAGGGCTCGGGAAGTACGGTCGTGAGTTCGGATCCCGGCAGTACCGGTGCGGTATCTTCGGATTCCGGAAGTACGACAGTCTCTTACGTAGATATGATTATGCAGGCGGCACAGGAGTCAGGAGTCAATCCTTATGTGCTGGCTGCCATGATTCTGCAGGAGCAGGGGTACGATGGCCGCGGCAGTTCGATTTCTGGGACTGTGTCTGGTTATTATGGCTATTATAATTATTTTAATGTGGGCGCGTATGCGTCAGATGGCATGACGGCAATTCAAAGGGGAATGTGGTATGCTTCCCAGAATGATACATATGGCAGACCATGGGATACGCCTCAGAAATCCATCTCAGGCGGCGCGGCGTTCTATGGAGAAAATTATGTTTCAGCAGGACAGGATACGTTTTATCTGAAGAAATATAATGTTCAGGGCAGCAACATGTATAAGCATCAGTATATGACGAATGTAGACGGAGCCGCGTCAGAAGCTGCTCTTTTCGCAGAGGCATATTCCGATAATATGCGCAATTCTGCTCTCCGTTTTCAGATCCCGGTTTACAGCAATATGCCGGAGACCGCATGTGCGATTCCGACCGGAGACGGCTGTCCGAATAACAAACTGAAGAGTCTTACGGTAGATGGGTTTACGCTGACGCCTACCTTTGGCCGTGATACGACATCTTATAATCTGATCGTTGATCAGTCTGTAACCCAGATTACTGTGTCGGCGTCTGTGATCAATTCGACGGCATCCGTGCAGGGAATCGGCACGATTGCACTTGCCGGGAACGAGACAGATGTGACGGTTGCGGTGACAGCTCAGAATGGAAGTGTACGTAATTACACGATCCATGTGGTGAAACAGGCAGGAGGTCCGACCTATGCGGGATCGGCAGATACGACTGTGACCGGGGATACCGGGACATCGTCCTCCGGGCAGACAACAGAGACGTCGTCCGGCCCTGGCGTATCATTGGGTCCGGGAGCGGGAAGCAGTACAACATCAGGAAGCGGTACTTCCGGTGTTGTGTCTTCAGATCCGGTAGTGGGAAGTAATGTTACAATAATAAATTAATGGTGGTAAAAGAAAATGAAGAGTATGATGAAACGAATCGGGATTCGATTATTGATGGTGACGGCGCTTTTACTTGCATTGTCTTTCCAGAGCTTTGCGGCTTCCGGAAGAATCGCTTTCTCGGATCCGTCCGCGCAGGTAGGAGAAGAAGTCAGTGTTACCGTAAAATTCAGTACGACTGGGGGAGAATCCCTGGGAAATACGGATATTATGCTGTCTTATGATCCGGAGATCCTGGAGTATATTAACGAAACGGAGAACGCAAGCGGCGGTGCCGGCGCGATCCGCGTCTGGAGCGCTCCGACAGGCAGTTCGGAAGCAACAACGATCCTGCGTTTTCAGGCGTTAAAAGCCGGTACAGCGACGATCTCCGTGTCCTCCTGGGAGGCTTATGACAATAACGGCCAGTCTCTGGATGAGGTGAGAGAGGGGTCTTCAACGGTTACAGTCAGTGCGCTGGCGACGTCTTCTACGGATGCAACTCTTGCTTCTATGACAGTTTCGCCGGGCAGCCTGACCCCATCCTTTACCCCGTTAACGGATAGCTATGCGGTGACCGTTGGTCTGGATACGACTCAGCTTACTGTGAGCGCTGTTGCGAACAATGATAAGGCGACGGTTGCCCTGGAAGGCGGAGATGATCTGCAGGAAGGAGAAAATACTGTGATCTGCCGCGTCACCGCTGAGGATGGTACAACGGTAAAAGAATACACAATTACGGTAACGCGTGTAGAAGGCGGGGAAACCGCCGCCTCGGAGGCAGGTGAAACTGGTACAGAGGCGCCGGAAGTTCTGGCTGAACTCACTGTGACGGCGAGAAAGATCCAGATTATCGAACTGCCGGAAGGTGTGGAAGTACCGGCAGGATTCAGGGAAAGTTCGATCGCGATTGGTGATACCAAGGTTCCGGGCTGGACCTGGGCGGCGGATGAAACTCCGAGATATTGCGTATTTTACGGAATGAATGATAATGACGAACAGAACTTCTATCGATATGATCTGACTGAAAAGACCATTCAGCGTTACTTCGAGGAAGACAATGCGGGCGTCACCTCAGAAGAATACGAGACGCTGGCAGATAATTATAACAGCTTGGTGGGCGATTATCAGAAGGTGAAGATTCTGATGTTTGTATTGATCGGTATCGCTGTCATTTTACTGGTGATGCTTTTGCTCAGCAGAAGAGGAACGGGACGCAGAGAAAATGAGCGTTATCAGAATTATGATCGTGAAACAGCAAAAAATACGGACCGTGCAGCAGTTTCCCGCAGCGCCGGGGGAAGAAAACTCTCTAAGGAAGAACGATATATGAGAGGAGAGGAAGAAGAATACGAGGAAGAAGGTACAGATATGGATCAGGAGACTCCGGGAGACTCCGCGATTCCCGTGTCGGCCCAAATGGCAGCCACTGCGGAGGATGAGAAAGACGGAGATGATGATTTTGAGTTCTTCGACCTGTAACTGTCGGGCAGCATTCTGAAATGTCAAAAGCGGCGTATTGACAACGCCGCTTTTTTTGATATAATTAAACAGGTGTTATAGGTTCTGTAGAACAAAAAGAAAAAATGGTGAGATCATGACATGGAGAATTGACTTTGAAAGCGACGAGGCGATTTATCTTCAGCTGCGTAATCAGATTATTATCGGGATTGCGTCCGACCGTATTCATGAAGGAGATTCCCTTCCTTCGGTACGGCAGCTGGCTGACAATATCGGGATTAATATGCATACGGTAAATAAGGCATATTCCGTATTAAGACAGGAGGGCTTTATCAAACTGGACCGGCGCAGGGGCGCTGTGATTTCTCTTGATATTGAAAAAATATGCGCAATTCAGGAAATGCGCAAGGAGATGTATGTGATGCTGGCTCGCTGCATCTGTAAGCAGGTGAGTCGCGAGGAAGTACACGATCTGGTCGATGAAGTTTATGATTATTATATGACGATACAAGGGACAAAAGGTCATGAATCAGATGCCGGCATCTGAATTCATGACTTTGGGTCCCGGAAAACATGAGTAAGTAGCCCGATTAGGGCGGATTACGAATGTTTTCAGGATTTCGGGAGCACGAAGCGCGTATAAGTGAGATAGAAAATCTTTGATTTTCGTAATCGAACTTATGCTTTGCAGAAATCCGTTGTATCGTGGCGACAAAATACTTTTTGTCGCCTACATTATTCAACGGAAAATGCACAGAATAAAGGATAGTAAGATTTTGGAGGACAGGTATGCTTTGTGAGCGATGCAAAATCAGAGAAGCAAATATTCAGTATACTGAGGTGATTGGCGGAGTAAAGACGGAACATCACTTCTGCGCACAGTGCGCGAAAGAACTGGATTTTGGTCCATATTCCGCGATCTTTGACACAGACTTCCCTTTGGGTAAACTTTTATCAGGGCTCCTGGGAGTCATGGGATCCGATGAGCAGGAGGAGAAGGAGACGCCTCAGATCGTCTGTCCGACCTGCAAAACGAGTTATGAGGAATTTATCAAGGACAGTCGTTTCGGATGTCCGGACTGTTATGGAGTTTTTGACCTGCTGATTACAGAAAATATGAAACAGCTTCAGGGAAGTGATACTCATAAGGGTAAGCGTCCGCGGGGACTGCAGAAGATCAAACCGGTACCGGTCGTCGTTTCTGCCAGGGGTGCCGAGACCGCATCCGGTACAGATGCAGAGCAGATTCAGAGTTTTGAACAGAAATTAAAAGAGGCACTGAGACTGGAAGACTATGAAACGGCTGCCCGATGCCGGGATGAGATCCGAAGACTGAGAGAAGGAAGTGCGGCAGAATGAAATGGTACGAATATGTAGACTCGGATCGTCCCGGAGTGATTTCCAGCAGGGTGCGGCTGGTGAGAAACCTGGACCACTGTGTTTTTCCCGCTAAACTATCCGTAAAGGAAAATGAAGAGATGATACGCCGTCTGGAATATGGACTGCAGGATATTGGTTCTGTTGACGGCAGAAATTATCAGTTTTCGATGCTGCAGGATATGAGCGACCTGGAACGAAAGTCTCTGAGAGAACGCCATGTGTTTAATTCAACAATTGCATCCCGCAAGTCGCCGGTAGGACTGATTCTGAGCGACACCGAAGACTGCGGCATTATATTAGGAGGAACGGATCATATCCGGATTCAGATTCTCTCATCGGGACTCTGCCTGGAGAAGTTATGGGAAGATTGTGATAAAATGGATGATTATATCGGGGAACGGTTTCCATATGCATTTGATGAAAAATATGGATATCTGACGTCTTTCCCCACCAATGTAGGTACGGGCCTGCGTGCGTCTGTGACGATCCATCTGCCAAATCTGTCCAAGGGAAAGAAATTTAGCGGTCTGACCGCGGAGATGGGACGTTTTGGAGCAAAAGTCTGGGGGATTTACGGAGAGGGAAACGAAAATTATGGTTCTCTTTATGAAGTGTCGAATCAGAAAACACTTGGTCTGACGGAAAAGGAAATACTGGATCTGGTCAACCGTCTTGCTCTGCAGCTGCTTTCACAGGAAAATCAGGTGCGGAAACTGGCGTTGGAAAAGCATCGGTTAGAATGTGAGGATGAAGCGTATAAATCTTACGGGGTGCTGAAGTATGCGCGCCGGCTTTCTTCAAAAGATGCGATGGTCTTTCTGTCACAGCTGATGCAGGGAATCCATGATCATATTCTTGTCATGGAGGAGCCGTGTCCGGTGTACCGCCTGATGCTGGGGATCCAGCCGGCAAATCTTCAGAAGGATTCCAGCCGTCCGCTCAGCAAAGAAGAACTGGACGTGGAGCGTGCGGCTTACATCCGTGCAGCACTTCCGGATCTGAAACAATAAAAGGAGGATATCAGACCGATGGTCGATCGATTTACCGAACAGGCCCGAGAGGCAATCCGGCTGGCAGTTGAGGCTGCCGGGGATCTGGGGCATAATTATGTAGGGACAGAGCATCTCCTGCTGGGATTACTTCGTCAGGAGAGCGGCGTGGCCGCGCGAGTGCTGGATAATAATGGCGTTACAGCTGATCGGGTTCAGGATCTGGTGAGTCAGCTGATCTCGCCGAATCAGACAGTACGGACTGACGGCCCGACCACTTATACGCCAAGCGCTGCCCGTGTGCTCGACAACAGCTATCGTGAAGCGGTGCGGTTCAAGGCACCGTTGATTGGTACGGAACATTTACTGATTTCGATGATCCGGGACAATGACTGCGTGGCGTCACGGTTATTAAATACGCTGGGAATCAGCATTCAGAAGCTGTATGTGGAACTTCTGGCAGCCATGGGTGAGGATGCGCCGAAAAACAGAGAAGATTTTCAGCCGTTCCGCGGAGCAAAAAAAACATCGACGCCAACACTCGATAATTACAGCCGCGATCTGACTGCAATGGCGCGGGAGGATCGACTGGATCCGGTGATCGGGAGAGAATCCGAGATCCAGCGTGTGATTCAGATTTTAAGCCGGAGAACCAAAAATAATCCCTGTCTGATTGGGGAGCCCGGAGTTGGTAAAACAGCAGTCGTTGAAGGTCTGGCTCAGCTGATTGCATCGGGTGAGGTGCCTGAGATCATCGCCGGCAAGCGTGTGATGACGCTGGATTTATCCGCGATGGTTGCCGGTTCCAAGTATCGCGGCGAATTTGAAGAAAGGATTAAGCGGGTCCTTGCGGAAGTAAAGGAGGACGGCGAGATTCTGCTTTTTATTGATGAGATCCATACGATTATCGGCGCCGGTGGAGCGGAGGGCGCGTTGGACGCGTCCAATATCCTGAAACCATCTCTGGCGCGCGGCGAGATCCAGTTGATCGGCGCTACGACGATTGACGAATATCGTAAGTATATTGAGAAAGATGCGGCGCTGGAACGCCGGTTTCAGTCCGTCATGGTGGAGGAACCGGGCGAAGAACATTCTATCAGCATTTTAAAGGGACTTCGTCCAAAATATGAGGCTCATCATAAGGTGACGATTACCGATGAGGCGTTAGTGGCTGCAGTTCGTCTGTCTGCCCGCTATATCAATGACCGCTTTTTGCCGGATAAGGCAATTGATCTGGTGGATGAGGCG
This sequence comes from Clostridiales bacterium, assembly GCA_021204025.1. Lineage (GTDB taxonomy): Bacteria > Bacillota > Clostridia > Lachnospirales > Lachnospiraceae > Brotaphodocola. Next base: position 13,231 of record JAJQAC010000083.1, read on the forward strand.
GCTTCCAAGGTTCGTCTGACGACTTATGTCGAGCCATCGGAGATCCGGGAGCTGGAAGAAGAAATCGCTGATCTGGAAAAGAACAAAGAGAACGCAATCCGTGAAGAAGAATATGAAAAGGCCGGTGAGATTAAGAAAGCTCAGCAGGAATGCCGCGAGAAGATTACTGAGATCCGCGAAAACTGGAAGAAGGAGAAAAATTCCCGCAAACTGGTTGTCGGTGAGAGTGAGATCGCGGATGTCGTGTCGGCGTGGACGCGGATACCGGTACGAAAGCTGGAAGAAGAGGAGTCGGAACGTCTGAAACGTCTGGAACAGATTCTGCACGAGCGCGTGGTGGGGCAGGAGGAAGCAGTTACGGCTGTTTCCCGGGCGATCCGCAGGGGACGCGTCGGGCTCAAGGATCCGAAACGTCCGGTTGGTTCTTTCCTGTTCCTTGGTCCTACCGGTGTCGGTAAAACGGAACTCTGCAAAGCGCTTGCGGAGGCGATGTTCGGGACGGAAAGCGCATTGATCCGTGTTGATATGTCGGAATATATGGAGAAGCACAGCGTGTCCAAGATGATTGGTTCGCCGCCTGGTTATGTCGGTTATGAGGAAGGCGGGCAACTGAGTGAAAAGGTGCGCCGGAATCCATACTCGGTGATCCTTTTTGATGAAATTGAGAAAGCGCATCCGGATGTCTTTAATATCCTGCTGCAGGTGCTTGACGACGGCCATATCACGGACGCGCAGGGAAGAAAGATCGACTTTAAGAATACGATTCTCATCATGACGTCCAATGCCGGAGCAGAAAATATTATTGCTCCGAAGCGGCTTGGATTTGCATCTAAGGATGATGAGAAAGAACGTTACCGCTTTATGAAGGACCGTGTGATGGAGGAAACCAGACGGATCTTTAAACCGGAGTTTCTGAACCGGATCGACGAGGTTATGGTTTTCCATCCTCTGAATCAGGATCACATGAAGCAAATTGTTGAAATTATGCTGAACAGTATCATCAAGCGTACGATGCGTCAGATGAATATGAAGCTGGATGTGGAGGAAGCAGCGAAGGAATTCCTTGTGACAAAGGGTTACGATGAGAAATATGGAGCAAGACCGCTCAGACGTGCGATCCAGAATTATCTGGAGGATGGTCTGGCGGAGGCGCTGCTTGACGGTAAAGTGCAGGCCGGCGATGAGGTCATGGTGACGCGGGCAGAAGATGGTCTGGCGTTCTCAAAACCCGAAAAAATGCCTGCGCTGGCAGAAACAAAATAAGCTCGATAAATGTCTGGTCATTTGAGTCAGAATCGTGTATAATCAGGCTGCACAGCAATGATCAGGCAGACGATCGTTCCCTGAGAGGGAAGAATCTCTTTTCTCTCGGGGAATAAGAGAAAGGTTTGCGTTTGCAGGCATGAATCCGATTACAGGAGGTTAATAATATGGCAGTAGTAGAGAGTTTGATCCGGTCTGAGATGGATGGGAGTCTGAGTTTTGGCAATTATAAGCTGGCTCAAAAATCCAAACTTCAGGATTTTGAACACAGAGGCGATTATTATAAGATTAAAACTTATGATGAGATTACGAAGCTGGAGCGCAACGGGGCCTTTGTTTATGAGTCGGTTCCGGGTACCGCGGTTTCGGAATTTACGGTGACAAATAATGGGGTCGCTTTTGGTGTGGAGGGCGCGAAAGACGCGCAGATCACGTTGCAGCTGGATGACGATACGGAATACGAGGTTTATGTAGACGGGATCGGGATCGGTTCTATGAGAACCAATCGGAGCGGCAAGCTGATGGTCAGCGTAGAACTGTCCGAAGGCCGTGAATCCACAGTGAAGATTGTGAGACGTTAAAAGGAACAGTACATAAATGGCAAAGGGTAAAATCACCGCTTTTTTCTGTAAGGAATGTGGATATGAATCTGCTAAATGGATGGGACAGTGTCCGGCATGCAGACAATGGAATACGATGGTGGAGGAACCGGTTGTCAGAAAGGAGCCGTCGGCAAGAAAAACCGGCGGCTTTGGACTGTCAGTCGCGTCCAGACCGATGAAACTGTCAGAGGTCTCTCTCGATGATGAGAAGCGTACGGGTACTGGTTTTACGGAACTGGATCGCGTACTGGGAGGCGGTCTGGTAGCCGGTTCTCTGATCCTTGTGGGAGGTGATCCCGGCATTGGCAAATCGACAATCCTTCTGCAGGTATGCCGGAATCTGGCAGAACAGAATCATAAGGTTCTCTATATTTCCGGCGAGGAATCCTTAAAGCAGATTAAGATCCGGGCAAACCGGATCGGGATGGCGGGAGGCGACCTGTCATTTTTGTGTGAAACCAGCCTCGACCGGATTGAAGAGGTGATCCGGCAGGAAAAGCCGGAGATTGCGATTATTGATTCGATTCAGACGATGTATCGTGAAGATGTGGCATCCGCGCCGGGCAGTGTCGGACAGGTGCGGGAATCTACCAATGTCCTGCTGCAGATCGCAAAAGGATGCGGCATTACCGTTTTTATCGTTGGACATGTGACGAAAGAGGGAGTTGTGGCCGGTCCGAAGGTGCTGGAGCATATGGTAGACACCGTCCTTTATTTTGAAGGAGACCGTAACGATAATTACCGTATTCTGAGAAGCGTGAAAAACCGCTTTGGTTCGACCAATGAGATCGGCGTCTTTGAGATGAGAGAACAGGGACTGGTACAGGTGGAGAATCCATCCGAATATCTGCTCAGTGGTCGGCCGGAGGAGGCATCCGGAGCAGTGGTAGCCTGTTCGCTGGAAGGCACGCGGCCGATTCTGCTGGAGGTACAGGCACTGGTGACCCAGTCAAATTTTGGGATGCCGAGGCGGACAGCAGCCGGTACGGATTATAACCGTGTCAATCTGCTGATGGCTGTGATGGAAAAACGCTGCCATCTGGCAATGTCCCGTTATGACGCATATGTAAATATCGCGGGTGGAATCAAGATGAACGAGCCGGCGCTGGATCTCGCGATCATCATGGCGTTGGTATCGAGCCTGAAAGATAAACCGGTAAATCCCAAATGCATGATATTCGGTGAGGTCGGTTTATCCGGTGAGGTGCGCGCAGTATCGATGGCAGAGCAGAGAGTGAATGAAGCAGTCAAAATGGGCTTTGAATATTGCATCCTGCCCAAAGTATGCCTGAGTAAGTGTAAAAACGCGGATGGGATTGTGCTTTATGGAGTGAGTAATGTAAAAGAAGCAATTGGCGTGCTGTAAGAACAACCTCAGAAAATTAATATCCTGCGTATGCCAGGAACAAAGAATTTCGCTTTGCGAAATTCCTGCCTGCGGCGGTTGCTAAACGTGTGCCATTGGCACACGTTTAGCAACCGCCGAAACGGAGCGTAGACGCGACAGCGACATCTTCCTTTCCGCCGCAGCGCGATCCATCGGAGACAGACAGATGAAAACCATTTCAAAATCACAGAATCGACGCAATCACATCTTTCACCGTCGTGATCCGGGTCAGATACTGAGCGTTATCGCCGCAGAAGACTAATCCATTGTCAACGTCTCCCTGAACCGCGCGGATCAGAGCCTGTGTAATACAATAAGGCGCAGTCGATGGATTACACCGTTCAAGACAACGGAAGCAGCGGGAGATCGAGTCTTTCCCCTGGCTGATGCGGTCGAGAAAACGGTTGTGGATGGCACGTCCCGGCATACCTACCGGACTTTTGATGATCTCGATATCGTCCTTTGAGGCGTGGATGTAGGCTTCCTTAAATTCGCGGCTGGCGTCGCATTCCTCAGTGGTAACAAAGGGAGTAGCGACCTGAACGCCGTCTGCGCCAAGGGAAAAGGCATGGTCAGCCTGCGCGCGGTTCATAATACCACCGGCGACAATAACCGGGATTTTGGTGAGGTACTTATTTGCGTACCGGCGGACGCACTCAATGATTTTTTTAATTTCAAGGTCATAGTTTTTTTCATAATCGTCATCATTCAGATGGGAGAGCTGTTCCTGGGAAAAGCCGAGATGTCCGCCTGCGTGAGCCCCCTCAATGACGACAAAATCAGCGGTACGTTTATAATTACGATCCCAGCGCTTGAGAATAATATTGGCAGCCTTTTCAGAGGAAACGATCGGAGCGATCTTGGTGTCATAGCCCTCCACATAGGCAGGCATATCAACCGGAAGACCGGCACCGGAGATAATCACATCCGCTCCGGCTTCGGCGGCGGTGCGGATATATTCCGGATAATCCTTTGTTGCAACCATGATGTTATAACCGATCAGACCATGAGAATCAGGTCCGGCGATCTCACGGGCTTTTTTCAGCTCATCTGTCATAGCGCGGAGATTGGCTGCTTTGGAATCCGTCATAAAATCCGGTTCACGAAAACCAATCTGGGCAGTAGAGATAATCCCGATACCGCCTTCCTTTGCGACTGCGCCCGCGAGCTTTGACAGGCTGACGCCAACTCCCATACCACCCTGGATGAGTGGTAGCTTTGCGCATTTATTTCCAATTTGAAGTACGCGTTCAATCATTACGAAGCCTCCATTCAATTCAATCAATAGACAGGACAAATGTTTTGAATTTCAAACTATTTATATCACAGATAGGGTGCAGTGTCAATACAAATAGTTTTGAAAACCAGATAAAACGGAAATAAATACGAGATCAGGGATAAGAAAACTACGACAGGAAAAGGGGAAGAGACTACGATGAATGATGATAACAAGATCCTGTTATTTGAACAGATGCCGATCCCGAGAGCAGTGGCGAAGCTGGCAATTCCGACGATCTTAAGTTCGCTGGTGATGGTACTTTACAATCTGGCGGATACTTATTTTGTCGGCATGCTGAACGACCCGGTCCAGAACGCGGCGGTAACGCTGGCGGCTCCGGTTCTTCTCGCGTTCAATGCGGTAAATAACCTTTTTGGCGTGGGATCGTCAAGTATGATGAGCCGGGCGCTGGGAAGAAAGGATTATGAAGCGGTAAAACGAAGCTCCGCGTTTGGATTTTACTGTGCTGTTTTCAGCGGCCTGTTTTTTGCGTTTGCCTGTACGGTGTGGAAAGAAAATCTCCTTGCCCTGCTGGGAGCGAGTGAGACCACCAGGGAAGCGACGGACAGTTATATGTTCTGGACAGTGACCTGCGGCGCGACGCCGGCCATCCTGAATGTCGTTATGGCTTATATGGTCCGCGCGGAAGGCGCTTCCCTCCATGCCAGTATCGGGACGATGAGCGGTTGTCTTTTAAACATTCTTCTGGATCCGTTTTTTATTCTGCCGTTTGGTCTCCATATGGGAGCGGCGGGCGCGGGTATGGCAACCTTTATTTCCAATTGTGTTGCCTGTTTGTATTTTTTTGCTCTGCTTTACAAAAAGCGGAAAAATACCTGTGTGTGTGTCAATCCGAAAAAATTTGGTTTTCAAAAGGCAATTGTGCTGGGGGTCTGCGGTGTTGGAGTGCCGGCGTCCATACAGAACCTGCTGAATGTTACCGGTATGACGTTGCTGAATAATTTTGCGGCGGCGTTTGGCGCGGACGCGGTGGCGTCCATCGGGATCTCTCATAAAATCTATACGGTCGTATTTCAGATCGCGCTTGGTTTTTCTCAGGGGATCATGCCGCTTGTCAGCTATAATTATGCGAGCGGAAACCGCAGAAGAATGAAAGATGTCATACTTTTCGCGATCCGGCTGATGATGCCGATTATGGTTGGCGTAACCGTATTGTATTATATCTTTGCGGGAACATTGATCCGGCTCTTTATGGATAATGAAGTGATTGTCGCTTATGGGACAAGATTCCTGCGGGGAGAATGCCTGGGTATCCCATTGATTGTTATGGATTTTCTGGCTGTCGGTGTTTTTCAGGCGCTTGGTATGGGCCGGAGGGCATTGATGTTTGCCGTCATGAGAAAGATCGTGCTGGAGATTCCCGCACTGATTATCTTAAATCACCTGTTTCCTCTGTACGGCCTTGTATATGCGCAGCCCTGCGCGGAACTGGTTCTTGCCACGGCGGCGGTTATCATGTTGATCCGGATCTTTCAGGAAGAACCTGCAAAACAGACAGATCATCGTTCCTGAAAGCTCCGGTCAGGTGATATCGTGATCTTTGGATGCGGAAGGGATCATCAGATCCGCAATGGTGATATGCTTAAAATAGTCACGGATCATATCATCAAGTTTTTGCCACATGGGCAATGTGCGGCATTCTGCGGCCCGTTCGCACGATGGCGCATCGGCTGTGAGACAGGAAACCGGGGAAAGGGAATCTTCCGTCAGGATCAGGACGCTCCAGACGGTGTATTGTTCGGGGGCGTGGTTCAGCCGGTAGCCGCCGCCTTTGCCGCGGAGACCGGTGAGAAGTTTTCCTTTGACCAGCAGCTTTAAGATGCTTTCGAGATATTTTTCGGATATTTCCTGGCGCTCTGCGATTTCTTTTAACGGGATATAGCCGGTGGTCTGGTGCTCGGCCAGGTCAATCATAACACGCAGCGCGTACCGTCCTCTTGTAGATACGATCATATGAGTTCCTCCTTATAACCTATTAACCTATTATATAACGAGGAATAAAGAATGACAAGGAATATTTCCCGGAATGAGGCTGTCAAAACCTCTTGCACAGAAATTGGCTTTGAGTTACTATGAAAGCAGATGATACCGGCCCTTTGTGGGGAAGCACGGGAGAATCGTATGAAATAAAGCAGTTCTTTCATCACGATCTGTACCGCCAACCAAAGGGCGGGGAATGGAGATTAGAATGGAAATGATAGATTTTGTGGGTTCACTTGCCAGAGTGAGGGAAAAAGAGCCCCTGGTACAGTGCATTACAAATTTTGTAACAGTAAATGATTGCGCGAATATGATACTGGCGGCCGGCGCTTCTCCGTCGATGGCCAGAGATATCCGTGAAGTGGCGGAGGCAGTCAGCGGTGCGGATGCCCTGGTCTGTAATCTGGGAGCCATAGATCTGGTTGATTCGATGGTGGCAGCGGGAAAGCGGGCAAATGAGCTGCGTTTACCTGTCATTCTGGATCCGGTCGGCGTGGGAGGCACCCGTCTGCGCCGCGATGCAGGCAGCCGTCTGCTTAAAGAGGTATCATTTGCGGTTATCCGCGGTAACGCGTCCGAGATCCGGTATCTGGCAGAGCATAAAGAAACATCGAGGAGCGGCGTGGATGTCAATATTCTTGATGTGGTATCTCAGCAAAATCTGCCGGAGGCCGCCGCAAGGGTAAAAAGACTTGCCGCACATACCGGCAGCGTGATTGCGCTCTCCGGGGAACTGGATGTGATTTCGGACGGAAATACTACAGTCGTGCTGGAGAATGGCTGCCCGATGATGTCCCGGATTACCGGGAGCGGTTGTATGCTGACCTCGTTAATCGGGGCTTTTTGCGGAGCAAATCCGGATGATATTTTATCGGCTGCCTGTACGGCAGTGGCCGTCATGGGCGTTGGCGGAGAAATGGCGGAGAAACTGCGTCTGCGAAAAGGAAGCGGCAATGCAACCTTCCGCTCGGATCTGATTGACTCCGTGTTTAATATGACGCCGGAAAAATTATTGGAGGAAATTCATTATGAGATATTCCAGGGAGGAGATTCGTAAGGCAATGCTTCTGTACGCTGTGTCGGATCGGACGTGGCTCAGGGAAGGTGAGAGCCTGACCGACGTTTGCAGACAGGTACTCCAAAATGGAGCTACTTTTTTACAGGTGCGTGAAAAGGATCTGGGTATGGATGAGTTTGAGTCAGAGGCTGTCGGATTGAAACGTCTGTGTTCGGAGTACCATGTGCCGTTTGTAGTCAATGACAGTGTGGAGATCGCGATGGATATCGATGCAGATGGTGTTCATGTCGGTCAATCCGATATTCAGGGAAGGGATATCCGGTCGATGATCGGGCCGGATAAAATCCTGGGAATGACGGCAAGGACCGTAGAAGAGGCAGTATGCGCACAAAAAGCCGGGGCAGATTATATCGGAGTCGGAGCGGTATTTCCTACCAGCACCAAGAAGGATACCAGGCATCTGAGCATGGAGGAGCTTCGCGAAATCTGTGTGGCGGTCAGTATCCCGGTGGTAGCGATTGGCGGTATCAACGAGAACAATATATCCGGGCTTGGAGGAAGCGGAGTGGCGGGAGTCGCTGTGGTATCGGCGATCTTTGCGGCCGATGATCCGGGAGCGGCAACCGCTCATTTGCTGAAACTCGCGAAGGAGGCTGCCGGACATGAATAAAAAGTATGCGATCTTTGATATGGATGGTACGCTGATCGATTCCATGCCATATTGGGAAAGGCTTGCATCGGATTATCTGGTAAGTAAGGGTGCAGGAGCGATCACACCGGAATTATTTGAACGGATTATTCCGATGACGATGAAGGAGTCTGCAGCTCTCTTTATCCGGGAGCTTGGTCTGTCAGGGACGCCGGAGAGCGTGGCCCGCGAGATGTATGAGATGATTGAAAACCGTTATAGAAATGATATTCCATTAAAGCCGGGAGTCAGAGAATATCTGATCAAGCTCCGGAGGGATGGAGTGCGCATGGGCGTCGCGTCTGCAACGGCAGAACCCTTATTGAGACTCTGTCTGGGACGTCTGGGCGTACTGGATTGCTTTGAGTTTCTCCTCTCCTGTGAAATGGTGGGCGCGGGAAAGAAGCAGCCGGACATCTATCTGGAAGCGGCTCGCAGACTGGGCTCGCTGCCGGAAGAGACGGCAGTGTTTGAAGATGCTTTCTTTGCGGCACAGACAGCGGCAAACGCCGGGTTTTATGTTGTTGGAATTTATGATAAGAGCTCGGATGAGAGCTGGGAATCGATGAAGAAGGTTGCGAATGAGACGATACAGGATTTTCGCTTTGCCCATCAGTAAAGCCATGGGATATAACCTGTGAACCTATTCGGAGGATTTGTTTGGAAAGCCCGGTAAACCTATTGACAAAGTAGGAATATGGTGCTATATTTCAGACAATTTAATATGAGAAACATGGTAATTGCCGCAGGTTGGATCTGTGCGGCTGTCTGTTGAGCAGGAGGCGTTATTATGGGAAAAATTTATACATCGGCGGATCAGTTAATCGGACACACTCCGCTGTTGGAACTGACCAATCTTGAGAAAAAATATGCTCTTGAAGCAAAGATACTGGCAAAACTTGAATATCTGAATCCGGCCGGATCGGTTAAAGATCGTATTGCAAAAGCTATGATTGATGATGCAGAGCAGAAAGGATTGTTAAATTCAGATTCTGTGATCATAGAGCCGACTTCCGGAAATACGGGGATCGGTCTTGCGTCTGTGGCTGCGGCCAGAGGTTATCGCATTATCATTGTGATGCCGGAAACCATGAGTCTGGAGCGCAGACAGCTGATGAAGGCTTACGGCGCGGAACTGGTGCTGACCGACGGAGCGAAAGGAATGGCAGGAGCGATTGCAAAAGCGGAAGAACTGGCGAAAGAGATCCCGGACAGCCTGATTGCGGGACAATTTGTGAATCCTGCTAACCCGGCGATCCACAGGGCGACGACCGGACCGGAGATCTGGGAAGACACTGACGGCACGGTGGATATTTTTGTTGCAGGTGTGGGCACGGGAGGTACGCTGACCGGAGTGGGAGAGTATCTGAAGTCTCAGAATCCGGAGGTGAAGGTGGTAGCGGTAGAGCCGGCATCATCGCCGGTGTTAAGCCAGGGCAGATCCGGCGCGCATAAGATTCAGGGGATCGGAGCCGGTTTTGTACCGGAAGTACTGAATACGCATATTTATGATGAAATCGTTGCCGTGGAGAATGATGACGCGTTTCGGATCGGACGTGAGATCGGACGCCTGGAGGGGGTTCTGGTCGGCATTTCCGCCGGGGCTGCTGTCTATGCGGCAGTAGAACTTGCCGGACGGCCGGAAAATAAAGGAAAAACGATCGTCGTTATTTTGCCGGATACGGGAGACCGTTATCTGTCAACGGAACTGTTTTCTGAGTGAATTTAAGAAAAATCGGGAGTGAACGATATCCAGGATGTGTGAGGGCATGTCCTGGATTTTGACTTTATTTAGAAAAGTGCTGTAAAAATCATTTTTATGGTGGTACAATGCGAGTTAAGAAAGAATTGTTGCATATTATTTTTGAGGAGTAATCAAAGGAAACTTTGAGAACCATATAGAGTACGAAATGTACAAGGAGGAATTAGCAGCATGAAGCAAAGAGAGACAGGAAAAAAGTTGATGGCGGTATCCGTGACGGCCGCGCTTATCCTGACCGGTTGTTCCGGCGGAACAAAAACGACAGAGACAGAAGCGCCGCAGACGGAACCGGTGGCCTCACAGGAAACTACACAGGAGACAGAGACAGAACAGGCAGAGAATGCAAAAAGTTCAGGAAATGGATTCGGTTCCATCGATCATGCCGGATGGCAGTATCAGGAGGACGATGATGTATACTGGCAGATTGGCATTTCGTACTGCGAGACGCCAGCCGATGAGACTTATGAGACATTGGGAATATTTGTACCGGGAGCTTATATGGATGCAGTGGAAAATGGAGACGGCTCCTACACCTGCACGATAAATGATACGGCACAGGTGGAAGGCTTTACGGCATCGACAGCGCCGATCGTCATTCCGGTGAATACGCCGGGATATTCGGCAATGTCGGCGCCGACCGATTATGTCAGCGGCGCGGCGGACTATACCAGTGCCGGTTTTATCTATGTCAATGCCGGCTGCAGAGGCCGCGATCATGGCGCACCTGCGGGGGTAACGGACCTGAAGGCCGCAGTGCGCTATATCCGTTCCAATGAAGGCAGTATTCCCGGAAGTATGGATCGGATTTTTACTTTTGGTATGAGCGGCGGCGGAGCGCAGAGCGCGCTGATGGGCGCGACCGGAGACAGCGATCTCTATACGCCGTATCTGGAAGCAATCGGGGCTGTCGAAGGCTTCAGTGACGCGGTGGCCGGGTCCATGTGCTGGTGCCCGATCACCAATCTGGATTATGCCAATGAAGCGTATGAGTGGAATCTGGGTATCAGCCGGACGGATCTGGATGAAGAGATGCAGGCGCTTTCTGATGGGATGGCTGAGGCTTTTGTAACTTATATGAATGAACTGGGACTGAAGGACAGTGAGGGCAATGTCCTTACTCTGGCGGAATCAGATAATGGTATCTGTCAGGCAGGAAGTTACTATGATTATCTTAAATCGGAGATTGAACGTTCGCTGAATCATTTCCTGGAGGATACGGAATTCCCATATACATCGGGCGGAAGCCAGATGGGTGGCGGCATGGGCGGCCAGATGGGCGGTATGCGAGGAGAAGGTGGTCCTGACGGCGGAAACCGGACGCAGGGCGGTATGCCTGACCGGGGAGACGCGCAGGATATGCCGGAGAGAGGTGAGAGACCGGAGGGAAATATGCCTGAGGGAGGTATGCCACAGGCAGACAGTCCGGAAGGTGAACTGCCGGGTGGCGGCAACAGACCGGAAGCAGCAGGTGAGGCTGCCGGCGGCAATGGCCCGGACAATCAGCAGGGCGGATTTGTCGATGAAAACGGCCAGATGCAGAATGACGGCATCATGAGAAATGAAACCGGAAGCGGATCCCAGGAGGCAGTCACATATGAGACGGCGCAGGATTATATCGACAGCCTGAATGCGGACGGCGAGTGGATTCATTATGACAGCGCATCCAATACTGCAACGATAACCAGTGTGGAAGACTTTGTGAAAAACTGTAAGAATGCTTCCAAAAATGTAGGAGCATTTGATGATCTGGATAAGGCGCAGGGAGAAAATACTCTGTTTGGTTATGCGGACGGCGAAGGCGCGCATTTTGACGCAATTATGGCGGAACTGCTCGCAGATCATGAGACCTATGGTGCAGCGTATGCTCAGGATCTTACCAGGACGGACGCTCTCGGCAATACGGTGGATTACCGGATCAATATGTATAACCCGATGTACTATCTGTGTGATTACTATGAAGGCTTTGGCACCGCACAGCCGGTGAAATACTGGCGGATCCGTACCGGTATCAATCAGGGAGACACCGCGCTTTGTACAGAAGTGAATCTGGCGCTCGCGCTGCAAAGCTATGAAGGCTGTGAAGTTGACTTTGAGACGATCTGGGGAGAGGGTCATACGATGGCAGAGCGGACCGGGAGTTCAACGGAGAATTTTATTGAATGGGTAAAGGAATGTCTGAATGGCTGACAGACCTTCAATAAAATGAAGGATTCCGCTTTCTCCGATCCTGCTGGCTCTGATCCTGGGACCGATGTGCGAGAAGAACTTCGTGAGGTTCATGAATATCCAGAGAGGTAACTTCTGGGCGATTACCCAGTCCCCAATCGCGATGACGTTCTTTATCGTGGCGGTTGCGGTTATACTCTTCTCGATCTATAATCAGCAGAAGATTAATAAACGGACGATGGCTGCGGGTGATTCCAAATAAAGTGGAATGACGCTGAGTTTGAGAAAATACATTGAAAGAACAAAGAATAGAAGAGCAGCCGTCAGACTGCTCTTTGCTTTTCGGATTGCAGAACAGGGAAGGTTATTACTTCAGATATGAAAACCCTTACATTTTTTACACCTTTTTATTGAAACATTTGTCCAAATAAGGTAAAATAAATGCAACTATTACAGGCAGATTGTCTTATCTGATCAGGAGGTATTTCTTATGGAACATCATAATCCGCTTTTATCCGGCAACGTGAGCCCACAGAAGTTCATCACTATCGGGGAAGTGATGCTTCGTCTCACTCCGCCAAACTATGAAAAGATCCGTATGGCGTCCAGCTTTGAAGCAAGCTACGGCGGCAGTGAGGCCAACATCGCGCTGGCTCTTGCTAATCTTGGTGTGGATTCTACCTTTTTCAGTGTTGTGCCCAATAACTCTCTCGGTAAAAGTGCAATCCGTTGGCTCCGCTCTAACGATGTCCACTGCACGCCGATGATCCTGGCATCGCCGGAGGAGGTTCCGACCCATCGTCTCGGTACTTATTATCTGGAGACCGGCTATGGTATTCGTGCCAGCAAGGTAACCTATGACCGCAAGCACAGTGCGATCACCGAGTATGATCTGTCGAAGGTCGATCTGGACGCGTTGCTTGACGGTTTTGACTGGCTGCATCTTTCCGGCATTACCCCGGCGCTGTGTCCGACCTGTGCTGATTTTATCTTTGAGTGCATTAAGAAAGCAAAGGAGAAAGGGCTTACGGTGAGTTTTGACGGCAACTTCCGCAGTCTGCTCTGGACCTGGGAGGAAGCCCGGGATTATTGCACGAAATGTCTTCCGTATATTGATGTCCTCTTTGGCATTGAGCCGTATCATCTGTGGAGGGATGAAGAGGATCACAGCAGAGGAGACTATAAGGACGGTGTTCCGCTGCAGCCGAGTTATGAGCAGCAGGATGAGATCTTCCAGGCGTTTATCAGTAAATATCCTAATCTCCGCTGCATTGCCCGCCATGTCCGCTACGCTCATTCCGGCAGTGAGAACAGTTTGAAGGCATTTATGTGGTATGACGGACATACCTTTGAGAGCAAGCTCTTTACTTTCAATATCCTTGACCGCGTAGGCGGCGGCGACGCATTCGCGAGCGGATTGATCTATGCGATGATGCACAATTACCGCGCGATGGATATGGTAAACTTTGCGGTGGCAAGCAGCGTGATCAAACACACGATCCATGGCGACGCCAACATCACCGATGACGTTGAGACCATCCGCAATCTGATGAATATGAATTATGATATCAAGCGATGATACTGTAAGATCAATGAATTACTATAGGAAACGTCATAAATCTTTTCCTTATGACGTTTCCTGCGCCGATTTTTGCTGCATGTAAATGCAGGTTCTACCTCTCAAAAATCGTGCGCATCCCCGGATGGATTATAGTAAACGGCAAATTTATTTGTCGTTTACTATAAGTAGTTATATGCCAGATAAGTAGCCCCTGAGAGGATAGACTTCCCTCTCAGGGGCGGAAATCTGCCAATACTATGAACAAAAAGGAGACCTCGGATGAAATTCAGCATCGATAAAAATTTAAGTTTTCCGGACGCGGTAGCGCTCATGTTTGATAAACTTGGTACGGACAAAATCATGGCGCTGGCTTCCAGTGTCAATGATTATGTTATGGTTCGCAATGTCAGCTGCCTTTTTTATGATGGGAAGATCTGGTTTAAAACCGATAAAAATTTCCGTAAGACCAGACAGCTTTTACAAAACCCGAATGTTGCGCTGTGCTGGAGCGGCGTCCAGGTCGAGGGGACCGCGCGAAACTGTGGTCTGGTCGTGGATGAGCCGGAGCGGAGATTTGAGAAGGCTTACCGGCAGTATCTGTGGGGGAGTTATAACAAGTACAGCCACGAAGATACGGAGATTATCATCGAGGTGACTCCCCGCTATGTGGAGATCTGGGATACCAGTGACGACCAGTATGCTTACCAGATCTTTCTGGACTTTGAAAAGGAGTCCGTTGAAGTAAAACCTTATGATAAAAAAGATGCATGACGCATACGTGCCCGGATCCCGTTGATATCCCGGTTCTTTTCCACGCCGGCCAGACGGGGCAGCCCATCCGGTGCAAAGGGTCGGATCAGGGTTCGTGTCCAGACATATCGGTTCAGTTCCTCCTGATACAGGAAGATTTCAAATTCCTGCATCAGGGGGATTTTTATGCCGTCAAGCAGGATGTCGCCGTTGGTATCCCGGCTCAGTATCCCTTCGTGTTCGATCTTACTTCCCATGTATGTAATCAACTGGCTTACCCGTTTCATTTTATCGTTTAATTCCAGGAGGATTTCCTGAAGCAGAGCTTCTTCGGGAGTTACGGTTTCCTTTTCGAGCAGGCGCAGGAGAGCTTCCTCGTTGTTATCAAAAAAACAGTCGTTTTTTTCTTTCACGGCCAGCAAATCCCGGATCATTTTTTCATTATCTGTTTGTATTTCCACATGAATTACCTCTTTTATTTGTATGGGGTTTCCGATTTCGGAAACTTTTGTAATTGCAATATTAATGGGATAATACAAAAGAAGCAACTACTTTTTTACAATGTCCGGAATAACTGCATGATAATTTACGATAAGCTATGGGAAACCATGCGCTCGAAAGGAATTTCCCAAAATAAACTTTATAAAGAATATGGCGTCAGCCGCGCCCAGATCGACCGTTTAAAGCATAACAGAACCGTATATACATCGACACTTGATATGCTGTGCGGCATTTTGGGATGTGATGATATCAGTGACGTTGTTACCTATATTCCGGACGGAAAAAAAGAAGATCCGAATGGTGAGTAATCCTGATGGATCATTCCGACTTTTAAATTCTGACTTTTAACAGAAATGTTTCTTGACACGGGGTCTGTATATCGCTTAAAATTGTTTTAACAATATTGAGTCAGGAGGATTAATTGTATGAGTTTTCCAAAAGGTTTTTTGTGGGGAGGAGCGGTTGCTGCGAACCAGTGTGAGGGTGCATGGCTGGAAGACGGCAAGCAGCCAAATGTGACCGATATTCTGGTTGGTATTTCTTCGCGCGATCCTGGTATTAAATGGGATCCGGAGACAGAAAAGTATGAGATGTGTCTGGACCCGAATAAGAAGTATTTAAGCCATGAGGGAATCGACGCCTATCATCGCTACAAAGAAGACCTGAAGCTGATGGCAGGGATGGGATTTAACTGTTTCCGTACATCTTTTGCCTGGGGTCGGATCTTCCCGAATGGGGATGAGGATACGCCGAACGAGGCCGGACTTGCTTTTTATGATGATGTGATCGACACGATGCTGGAGCTCGGCATGGAGCCTGTGATTACGCTCAGCCATTATGAAACCCCTCTTCATCTGGTGACAGAGTATGGCGGATGGAGCAATCCGAAGATGATTAAATTCTGGAACAATTATTGCCGCGCCGTATTTACCCGCTATAAAGGCAAAGTGAAATACTGGCTGACCTTCAATGAGGTCAATAATCTCTTAAAGAACCCTCTGGTCGCAGGCGGCGTATTGACAATCGATCACCCGGCGGATCCGTCCGATCCGATCGGCTCCACGACGGAAAAGGATAAATGGCAGGCTTATTATAACCTGCTGGTTGCGAACGCGGAGACGGTCAAGACCGCGAAAGAACTGGATCCTGACGCTAAGGTTGGCATCATGATGACGGCGTCCAGCGTCGCGACGTATCCGTATAACTGCGATCCGGATAATGTAATGGGCGCTCTGGACGCTCAGCGTATGTCCAATTTCTATTTCGCAGATCCGAACTGCCTGGGCATCATCCCCGGATATGTCAAGAGAGTCTGGCGTGAGCATGACTGTGAGCCGGTGATGACCGAAGAAGGAATGCAGCTGATCAAAGATTATCCGGTGGAATTCATTTCCTTCAGCTATTATCGCTCCGGTACCTATGACAAAGAAGTCGCAAACGGAAGCGATACCGGCGGACTGACCGGACGGAGCAATCCTTATCTGACCGGTTGCTCTCCGGAGCCGTGGTGCTGGCCGATCGACCCGAAGGGTATCCGCTATGTCCTTAATACCTATTATGACCGCTATCATCTGCCGATGTTCATCGTGGAAAACGGAATCGGACTGGATGAAAATCTGGACGAGAATGGCAAGATCGATGATCCGTTCCGCATGGAGTATGTAGAAGATCATCTGAAATACGTCCATGAGGCGATCCTGGATGGCTGCGATGTGATGGGCTATCTGTACTGGGGGCCGATCGATGTGGTTTCCGCAGGAACCGGCGAGATGAGAAAACGCTATGGTTTTGTGTATGTCGACCGTTTCAATGACGGACACGGTACCTTAGAGAGGAAGATTAAGAACTCTTACTATCGGTATAAAGAGATTATCGAGAGCAACGGAGAGATCCTGCTGTAGGCAAATTGCCAAAGGATTCAGGATGCTGATGATTCGATTGAGGGAACATCAATAATTTCAGGGAGTGATTTCATCAAGGCAGGAATCACTCCCTGTTTATAGAAAAATGGTGGAGAGGATCGTGAACAGATGGGATATTATTTAAACAGTAATAAGATGTTTTCTCTTTATAAAAGCGAAGTAGACAGTCCGTATTTTGTTGACAAAACGATGCTTTTGACAGAACTGATTCCACTCGTTGAATCTGGCAATAAACACATTTGCATTACCAGACCGCGACGCTTTGGAAAATCTGTGATGGCGGCAATGATCGGAGCCTTCTTTAGCAGAGGGGGTGAAAGTAGCTGTATTTTTGATTCATTGAAAATATCCCTCAATGAAAAGTATCGAGATCATTTAAATCACCACGATGTCATTTATATCGATTTTAGCGAAGCAGCAAATATCAGTGATAATTATCAGGATTTTATTGATTTTGTCACTGAAATTTTAAGGGAGGATTTACATGAGGCGTATCCAGACGTCAGTTTCTGGAAACATGGCGCTGTAGTGCAGGATTTGAGAAGAATTTATGAAAAGAAGAAAACCCCCTTTATCTTTGTGTTTGATGAATGGGATTGCATTTTTCATAAAAAATATACAACGTCAAAGAATAAAGAAAGTTTTATCAATTTTCTTGCAGCATTAACGAAAGGGACGGGATATGTTTCTCTGAGTTATATGACAGGGGTCCTTCCGATAGCGAAGTATTCAAGTGGTTCTACAATCAATCATTTTGTAGAATATACGATGGCAGGGCAGCCAAAATACAGTGAATATTTTGGGTTTTCTGATGCGGAAGTTGATATGTTATATGCGCGTTATCTGAAAAATGAAAAGAAGCCGGCTGTCGGAAGAGAAGATTTGAAATTTTGGTACGACGGTTATTATACAGCGGGAGGAATCCGGTTATATAATCCTCGTTCGGTAGTACTGGCTTTAAGTAATAATTGTCTGGCAAGTTACTGGACGACAACAGGTCCATATTCAGAAATTTCTACGTATATTGTAGGCGATATAGACGGAGTAAAAAAGGATATTGCGCTGATGGCTGCAGGAGAGTCTGTGAAATCAAATGTTGAGGAATTTGCAGCCACGGCAATGCAACTTAGTACAAGGGATGAGATTTTCTCTGCAATGGTGGTTTATGGATTCTTAAATTATGAAGATGGGAAAGTCCGTATTCCAAATAAAGAATTGATGGACGAGTTTGCTAAGACGATCCGAAAGGAAAAGAAACTCGGTTATATATACAATCTGGCAAATGCGTCAGAACGCATGATACAGGCGACGCTAACCGGCGATACCGTGACGATGGAAAAAATTCTGGAATATGCGCATAATACAGAGACGCCACTTCTGGATTATAATAATGAGACAGAACTGACTGCGATTGTAAATCTTGTTTATCTGGCGGCAAGAGACAGTTATTATGTGGAACGCGAAGAAAAAGCTGGTAAAGGGTATGTGGATTTTATCTTTTATCCGGAAAGACGGGGGGATGATGGCATTATCCTAGAGTTGAAGGTCGATGATACGCCAGAGGAGGCAATCCGTCAAATCAAGGACAGAAATTATGTACTCAGATTCCGTGGAAAGATGGGGGAACGGAAAGGCCATATTGGGCGAATTCTTCTGGTGGGGATTGGATATGATAAAAAGAATAAAGATCATCATTGCAAAATAGAAATTCTGGAACAATGAGTGTTTCGTAGTGCTATCCTTCGCTGTTTTTTAACTTTACAATTCTGAAGCGTTGAGATAAAATAATATCAACCGATGTTACGGGGAAGTATTTTTATCAGGAGGAGGATGGAAATGAAGAAAGGATTGAAACAGAATGTAGCGTGGCTGCTGATTGCGTCTGTATTGGCCGGGACGGGGATACCGGACAATATTGCCGCATGGGCAGCTGCCGTATCCAATGGCGATAGTCGGACTGCGACTGCGTCTGACGCGCTGGGGGGGGGGGGTAATGAATGGTGACGCGGCGCCCGATAGTCATGCGGGGCAGGGGGTGGATGCAAGTGCGGGCGTTGCGTT
>JAJQAC010000008.1 GCA_021204025.1 Clostridiales bacterium
GTTTGTGATGCCTTCTTGTTTTTCTCTACCCGCTACCTCTCAGTTTCAAACTTAATATCTTCCCATAATTTTTTGGTATATGCCACAGTTTTCTTAAAAATTTCTGATACTGAAAAAATATCATAACGCAGCACAATCATAATCGTAAATACGAAAGATCGAACAGGAGACGGTTTTTTCGCCTCATACTCGCTGCGCCGGGCGGATGCAGCGTCAGCTGAAAAATTCCCATATCCGCCCGTGCACATAAAAAAGAATCCTGCAAAGCAGGATTCTCGCGCCGTTGCTGAGTGCCAGTGGCACTCGATTAGCAACGACCGAAGCGGAGCGTAGACGCGGTCGCATAAGCGACATAATTCCCTACGCGCGAGTGCGCATCCCGCCCGGAGGGCTTTTTATCTTACAGGACGAACTTTCCTGTAAGATAAAAAAGGCCTTGAACGTGAGCTGAGCGTTCAAGGCTTCTATATGCTTTTGTATTTTCAGTAATCCGTATCTCTTAAAAGATCACTTTTTCCGGTGGATGCCTGTCCGACACATAAGGTTTGCATAACCGTCCATAGACCGGCCGATAGATTTCCCGATATAACTCTTCTATCGCACAGTGCAGCTGTCCCTGTTCTGGATCCGTGTCATCCGGCCGGCCGATGTACAGGATATTATAATCCACGCCAAACAGCAGACATTTTGTATCTGTCAGCACAGCACCGTTTGAAAGGTAAAAATGTATCCTCCTTTGGCGGAGTGCCGCTTCCTCTTTGGACTTTGCCGAATCGGGGCTTTCCGCCTCAATGAATACGCCGTTTTTTCCCGGCAGTGTGCCTTCCAGTTTACGCAGAAATTCACTGCCGGTTCCCTGCCCGCGCAGTTCCGGCACAACTGCGAAATAATCCAGCAGCGCATACTTTCCATTCTCCGTCAGAATATAGCAGGCATAAGCCAGTAGTCTGTCATCATCATAGTAGCCAAAGCTCGCGTATATTCCTGCTTTTGTCATTTTTTCCATAGACGAGTACGGGCGGCGCTCGCTGCGGGGAAAATCTTCCCTGACATGCACTTTGTAAATCTGCTTCAATTCATCCAGTTTCAGTTTTTTTATCTCTTTCACAGTAGCCCCTTTTCTATTTTCTGTTGTCTTGCTTCTTCCATTACTTCAAGAGTCTGCCTGCCA
This sequence comes from Clostridiales bacterium, assembly GCA_021204025.1. GTDB lineage: Bacteria > Bacillota > Clostridia > Lachnospirales > Lachnospiraceae > Brotaphodocola. The sequence continues at coordinate 1,172 of JAJQAC010000008.1, forward strand.
TAGCGAGGCATCTCGACAGCGAACGGAAGACCGCCGCGAAAGATACACTGATGGAGAAACATGTTTACTGCACTGGACATATCCAGTCCAAGGTCACTGAACAGGTCTGTTGCCTGCTTTTTGATATCGGAATCGATACGAATTTGAGTTGGTACTGTAGCCATAGCAATCACTTCAAGTATACGATAGTTGTTTTGGTTTACATCGTCAACCATTTTCTTGATTTTTAATGCTTAATAGCTTGTGAAATACGTCATCACACGCCTCCCGGATATTTAAATCCGCGTTGATTTTCTTTTTGCAATCGCTTCTAAAGTCTGCATCAAAATCACCTCATTAATGTAATTTAAGTAGCTACATTATATTGCGGCATAAAAGTAATGTCAACAGCTACATTTGATTTTTTCTCATAAATCTGATATACTCATTTCAATATCTATGTCGTAGGAAGAAGGTAGTAGTATGCGCGTCAGTAAACGATTCCCATTGGCAGTTCACGCATTGCTGTTTGTTGCGGTTCTGTCGCCGAAAAAACGCGTGACCAGTACACTCGTCGCGGAAAGCACCGGAGCCAATGCCGTCACAGTCAGAAATTTATTTCTCGAATTATCCGACAGCGGGCTGCTGATCGCAACTGCCGGAAAAAACGGCGGTGTGCAGCTGGCCAGAGAGCCGAAGGATATTACCTTATGGGACATTTATCAGGCAGTAGAAACGCCGGATGCGGATGAAATTTTCAAAATGTACGAGGGAAGCGATACCTGTCCTGTCGGGAAAAATTTTTATCAGATCCTGTATCCGCACATGGAGTCTGCTGTCAATGCCATGAAAGCAGATATGGAACAAGTGACGCTGGAGATCCTGAAAGGGGAACTGCATTCCCTGCTGAAGAAACTGCATGCAGAGAAGTGCACCTCAGATTTACCGAACACATGATCCGATTGACCAACATTTCGATTACGTTAAACCTATTTTTACAAATTTCCAGCACTACAAGCACAGGCGTGAGGACAGCGTCTTTTTTATAACAGCCGATTTGTCTGAATAGTATTTTAAACATAAACGCCTCTCGTCTGCATTATGTATCATTCAGTTCGAGGTAAATCTTTTCTATGATAGAAACACACCTCTCAATGCCAAGTTCGCTGCTATCCAGGCATAAATGATAGTCAGGAGAATCTCCCCACTTTTTCCCTGTATAGTAATAATAATGTCCTGAGCGAGGCTTATCCTTTTTCCGGCTGATGACTTCTGCATCCTCTTCGGACACATGCGATCGTTCTATGATATTTTTACGTATCCTCTTTTCCTCCTGCAAATATTTTCTTCCAGAAGGCCACAACTGTAAAATCAGAGAAATCACACCCGACAGGATATCGGAAAAAGGACCGGCCCACAAAGCTCCTTCCACACCGAAGAAATAACTGAAAATCAGCAGGGCAGGAATCAGGAAAATAATCTGGCGAGACAAAGATAAAAGCGCTGCCGGAACCGGTTTGCCGATTGCCTGGAATAAGATTCCCGTGACGCCGCCGGCTCCGATCATAAAACAGCCGCACAGATAAATCCGGAAACATTTTACGGCAAATTCCATATACAGGTCTGATTCCTGACCGAAGATACTGATGATCTGCTCCGGGAATACCTGGAAAATGACAAACGCGATGGCCAGGATCACAGTGGCGGAAAATAACGCCAGCTTATAAGTACGCTTTACCCTGTCGTACTGCCTGCTTCCATAGTTATAGCCAAGAATCGGCTGAATACCGGTCGCAATTCCCAGAGAAACACCGGTGATCAGGTTGCTAACCTTCATCGTAATACCCAGTGTCGCCAACGGAATATCCGCCCCGTATTTGGACTGTGCTCCATAGCTTACCAGAACATTGTTCATCACTACGATCACCAGCACAGCGGCAGCCTGTGTAATAAAGCTGGACAAACCCAGGGGAAGCTACTGAAAAGTAAGCAGGAAAAATTTTACGAAGAGCATCGGGCGGACATCACTGTCCACGAGGCGACAAAGAAGTATTTTGATTCTCTTCACCAGCAAAAGCTGCCCACGATCAAAGAGTTGAAACAGGAAGTGGAATACTCCGCAACGCCCCAGCCATATTCTTTTCCATGACGGTCTTGCAGATAAACAAAGTTACTGATGATCACATAGCCCTGCGCCTGCAGACGGTTGATAGATGTATCGAAGCCGGTCGCACTGCCTTTTTTTATAATTGCCATCCCGTTTCAGCGTTTTGGAAAGCACCGGCGCGCTGATGAAATGCCGCTTTGTTCTCAAAAAAATTTTCCGTAGGCGCAGCCTGCTTCCTGAATGACCGGCCCTTTCCATTCCCATACACCGGGCTCATCTGTAAACCAGACAGAGGAATCGACGTGATCTTCCACCGAAAATCCAGGAAGAGAATTCCGGAAGAGTGGCAGGAAGCCGATCCGGTGAACGGCGTCGATCAAATCTTCTTTTGTTTTTATGATAAAATCCAACCGGTCGCTCATAACTGCCACCTCCCTTCATTACTGCACAGATGACCAGATTATTTTTTACAGAATGCCTGCAGATCTGCTTTCAGCTTTTCATAGCGCAGCCGCTTTTCCTCTTTTGCAAAATGAACATCTCTCGACTGCGGAGGATTACCAGAATAATCCAGTGCCTCGTCTCCAAACTGTTCACTTGTCAGATCAAAGACGCAATCCCCGATCACATTATAGCAATGATAGTTGCCGCCCGGCCGCAGAATTCCATAGACTTCGCCGCCGAAAATGTCCTGTGCTAGAAACGCCGTGATGGGGCAGTCGCTACCGCACTCTGTGAGGTGCCATTGGCTCCATTTACCCCTATCAGCGGTGGAGTCCATTCGTCCACACATTTTTTTCAGATGAAGGAGTACCAAAGTGACCAGAGAAGAATTGATCGAAGAACTTTTCGATTTACGGGATTATCATACAGTATCAAAGAAGACCTTCGGATTTGTCGAATGCAACGGCAGGCTGGCGCTCCCTGTCGTCAAAGAGGGGAACTGTCTCTCGTTCCCGCTGGATGAAAATGTAGAAGCGTTTCGATACACGATCCCTGTATCTGCCATGATTTCCCGTTATGCAGACCGGCCCTTTGAAGCGTCGCTCTATATCCGGAAAAGCCTGATCAAAAAATTTAAAGAATACGGCTGCTCTGACCGGAAGGCAAGAGACTATATTGCAGGCTCCTGTCTCCTGCCGGATCAAGGCTTATAATCCAACAGCCCTAAATGCCTGATCTAAATCCTGAATGATGTCCTCCGGTGCCTCAAGCCCGACGCTGAATCGAATAAAGCCTTTTCTGAATTTCTCCGGATATAGATTGATCCGCTCATCATAACTCGGCTGCGGGAAGATCAGGCTTTCATCATGTCCAAGGGATACAGCAAAGGTGACTACTTTCAGCTTTGCGCAAAACCGTTCCACTGTTTTGTCGTCCGTATTTACGCCAAAAGAAATAACGCCCCCGAATCCATTTTCCATCTGCCGTTTTGCCAGTTCGTATCCTGGATTACTCGGCAAACCCGGATACGACACAAATGTAACATTTTCCCTCTGTTCCAGCCATTCTGCAATCTTTTGTGCAGATCGGTTAATCCTTTCCATGCGCAAGGGGAATGTGACAGAACCGCGAAAGATCTGCCAGGCATTAAACGGACTGATGACTGCACCAACGTTGACCTGTGCTTCGTAACGAATGCGATCCATCGTTTCTAAATCATTGGATATGATCGCACCCCCTTGGGCGTCACCATGACCGTTGATAAACTTTGTAAGCGCATCTACCACAAAGTCGGCTCCCAATTCCAACGGTCGCTGGTTTAGGGGAGAGGCGAAAGTGTTATCTACCGACAGGACAGCGCTATTTTCATGCGCGAGCTTTGCGATCGACGCTATATCTGTCACTCCTACCGTCGGATTGTCAGGTGTTTCGATGTGGACAAGCCTTGTGCCAGGTGTAATCGCTTTCTTTACCGCTTCAAGGTCAGTCATATCTACCATAACTGTCTCCACACCAAATTTTCTGTTGAACAGCTCATGGAACATCCTGTAAACAGCCATATAGCTGACATTCGGGTACACCACTCTGTCTCCGGATTTCAAAAGCGTCCAGAACAGTGCATGAAGCGCGCCGACGCCGCTGGCGAGGACAATGGCATCATCTGCGTGATATAACGCTGCAATTTTTTCTTCCAACCAGTGCTGGTTGGCATTTCCGTTTCTGGAATACATCAAAAGATCCGTTGACGAATAATTGACATTTGAGAGGTCATCCGGCAGTTTGTAGCTGTTTGCCATGTGCAACGGCCTGCGGACAGCGCCTGTCCCTTCATCGTAATCGGTTCCGGTATGCACGGCCTGTGTGGAAATGTCGTACTCTCTAAATTTGTTCTCTTTCTTTGACACTTTGGAAACCTCCTGATATGAAAATATAATGTCATACTCTATCCGTCACGAAACGGATGAATTCTTCCGTCTCCTCCTGCGTTGCCGCATGAGCCGTGTACATCTGATTGCCCATCTGAGCAACATTGATTTCTGGCATCCGCTCGCACATCACGATTCGTTCGCCATACCTGTCTAAAATCTCCTGATGGATATGCCGATAGGTAAAGCAATCCCGCTGGCTTGCATAGACACAATAATGATCCTCGCCGCGTTCCGGCAGCAATCGTCGATTTGCGGACACCATGTCCGCCCAGATCTGGTATACATCCGTGCTATGCGCATAGTTCATCATATCTGGCGTGTAGCCACCTGCCGGTCGCATATTCACTTCAAGCCCGACGAAGTCGCCAACCTCTCCCAAGCCCTTGCGCGCTTTTGTCAGCCGAAAGAATTCCATATGTACAAAGCGGCTCTTTGCGCCGAAAGCCTTTACCGTGGCTCTCCCCAGCTTGCGCAGTGGCTCCGGCATCTGAGCCGCCACATAGTAGGCGAGATCCCGCTGCTCCAGCACGATGTCCATGATTGACGGCGGCCATACGGTCATCGACTCAAAGAGCGGAGAACAGTCTGCGTCGGTGATCGCGTCATAGGAACAAATATCACCCTCAATGAATTCCTCCATTACATAAGGCACTTTGGGGAGACAGGCAAAGAACTTTTCCAGATCCTGCTCTCCATCCAGCCGCCAGGTATCCGTCGCACCAACACCTACATCCGGTTTCACGATCACGGGATAGCTGACCTCACTGAGGAAATCCTTCGCTGCCTCAATTGTTGTCACCTTATGGCAGCGTGCGGTCGGCACACCAGCCTCCCGATAGTATTTCTTCATTCCTGATTTGCTCTTGAAACGGCCGACCTCGTCTGCCTGCACACCAGTCGTAACGTGAAAATCCGTCCGAAGCCTTGCGTCCTGTTCGAGCCAGTATTCATTGTTGGACTCAATCCAGTCGATTTTTCCATATTTAAAAGTGAAAAAGCCGATCGCCCGAAGCAT
>JAJQAC010000048.1 GCA_021204025.1 Clostridiales bacterium
CCATGGTCAAGCGGTTAAGACATCGCCCTTTCACGGCGGTAACACGAGTTCGAATTTCGTTGGGGTCATTTTAAATTACGGACCTTTAGCTCAGTTGGTTAGAGCAACCGGCTCATAACCGGTCGGTCCTGGGTTCGAGTCCCCGAAGGTCCATTTAACCGTAGCTTTTAATTTTATATTTGGCCTGGTGGCTCAGCTGGTTAGAGCGCCGCCCTGTCACGGCGGAGGTCGTGGGTTCGAACCCCATCCGGGTCGCTGTCATCATTCAGCCGTCTTGCAGATATTTGCTTGACGGTTGTGTATGATTAAGGAATTGCGAATTAAAAAATAAGATGGCAAGTCAGTCTTCATGCCGCAGTGGCGGAATTGGCAGACGCACAGGACTTAAAATCCTGCGGGCTTAAACTCCCGTGCCGGTTCGATCCCGGCCTGCGGCATTTAATTTAAGAGATCTTAAACAAATCTGTGGAGGATGTGTTTAAGATTTTTTTGTTGTCTTGACACATTTTTGAGCAGGTTGAGAAGGAGGAGAAATATGTATAAGATTGTTTCGCGATTATTGATTTATGGAGATATGCCGGAGAATTGTATCCTGATGCAGCTGGCGGATATTATTCGCAAAATGGATGAAAAGAGCCAGACGAAGGAAGAACTGGTAACAAGGGTATTCACACAGATGAAGCATCTGCTGCAGGTGGCGACCGATTATGGTTTTGATAAAAATCTCTGGCACAATTATCTGACTTTTATTTTGATTACCAGTGAAAATCCTTTCAGCATTACCTGTGAGAAGGTAGGTGCCAATGAAGGGAGTGTCAATTATTTTGCAAAGGGAGATTTTAAAGCTTTTAAAGAATTATTTGATTATGACTTTAGCAGACTTGAGGATTATCTCGGTGTTGATTGTTTCTCCCGCATTTCGTCATATCGGGCGATTGGTAAAAAGGAATTGATGTACAATAAAAATGTCAGTGAGAAAGTACAGGCACTCAGTGAAAAGCTGGAACTGGCAACCGATGAAAATGAGTTCTTTGATGCAGTTACCGGATTCTATAAAGATTTTGGCGTTGGGATGTTTGGGCTGAATAAGGCGTTCCGTATTATTTCCGGTGAGAAGGGTGAGGTCCGTTTCCATGCGATTAATAATATGGATACGGTTATGCTGGATGATCTGATTGGTTATGAGATCCAGAAAAAGAAGCTGGTTGATAATACTCGTGCGTTTGTAGAAGGGAAGAAGGCTAATAACGTGCTTCTCTTTGGCGACAGTGGAACCGGAAAGTCAACAAGTGTGAAAGCAATTGTAAATGCGTTTTACCCGCAGGGTTTGCGCATGATTGAGATTTATAAGCATCAGTTTGAAGATCTCTCCGCGGTCATTGCTCAGATTAAGAACCGTAATTATAAATTTATCATTTATATGGACGATCTTTCTTTTGAAGAATTTGAGATCGAATATAAGTTCCTCAAGGCGGTGATTGAGGGTGGTGTAGAGACACGTCCGGACAATATTCTGATCTATGCGACATCGAACCGGAGACACCTGATCAAGGAGAACTGGAGCGACCGGGATGATATCACAGTAGAGAATGGCATGCACAAGTCTGATACAATGGAAGAAAAATTGTCGCTGGTGAATCGTTTCGGTGTGACGATCAGCTTTTCGAAACCGTCGCAGAAGGAGTATTTCCACATTGTGATTGAACTGGCACGCAGATCCGGTATTACGGAGGAACAGATGAGCGATGCACAGCTCACGGCTGAGGCAAATCGATGGGAACTGAGTCACGGTGGTATTTCCGGACGAACCGCACAGCAGTTCGTGAATTATTTACTGGGAAAAATCTGAGTTTTTGGTATCCGGGTCGATTGATTTCTGTCAAAGAAAGAAGGCGGGCGGCGTACCCTTGTCAATGGAGCAGGAGGTGATCTTTTTGCCTCATACTCGCGGCTCCGGTTGCTGAATGCCGGTGGCATCTACACTTCGTTTCGGTTGGTCCTTAACATGTGCCACTGGCACACAGGATCGGTCAGCAATGACCGAAGCGGAGCGTAGACCGGATGCGGTATCAGTTGCAAATTTCCCTGTCCATCCGTGCGCATAAGATGATAAGGAGACGGCGCTCGCCTTTTAAAATAATGTCACAAAAGCAATAAAAGATTATTTGATTCTTTCAAAAAGCTCTGGAAAATCTTTTAAGAGGCAGTAATACGGTTTGCCGTAATGGCAATAGTACGCCAGATAAAAGATCATATCACTGGGTGTATGAATATCGTCCAGATTTCGCCCAATATACTTGAGCCGTGAGGTTTCGTTCAGATGATCCCAGCAGAGATTAGCGACACGTTCAATCTGCTTTGTTGTCGCGCAAAGACTTTTGCGAGTCTGCCTGGCAGCTACCGGATAGATATCCTTTGAAATCAGGATGTCATCGATGGATTTTTGTTCGGTAAATAACAGTCTCTCTGTTTCCCTTACTGCACACGCAAGGTCATGTACATTTCCCCGAAAGGTTTCCAGAATTGCATAAATCAAAACTTCTTCCTTAGTCATAATGTAACCCCCTATTTATATTTTAATACGGAAAAAATCCTTTCTAAGAATACGACAAAAATTTATCAAATTGGATAAAAACGACAAAAATAGACATAAATCGACAAAATTAGACGTATCGGAAGAGAATAAAAAATACATTAGATTTGGATAATTCGAATATACAGAGAAGTGTGAGCCGGGTGTCGGTAATGGAGAGGGTTATTCCCGGATAAAGATCTTTTTGATTTTACAAAAAAAGCACAGGTTCCTTATGAGAAGAAAATTCATAAAGAGAAATCTTATAAAGTAAAATCTCGTAAAGAAAAATCTCATAAAGAATCTGTGCTCTCTATCGTACGGATATAAATTACGTTTCCATAACAGACAAGAAAAGAATTTTTAGTGACAGATGATTTGTTTATCTGATATTATTCGGATCTTTGGCTGTAGAATCCGAAATCCTAGATTTTCTTTTTCGCAGGAAGAATCGGATTATGGATATCAGGGCCAGGATAATCACTGCAAGCATGATCAGGCAGGGAAGACTGGAAATTATCCAGACAGCGAGATTCACAACAGAATTGCATACGGCACTAAGATTTTCCTGAAATCCTTTCTGAATCCGTGTGAGAAAACTGTCTGGAGCTGTCGGAGTAAGTACTTTGACTTCGTTTACGTCGATGTGAACGGTACTGTAATCGACTTTATTATCGTAAGTGCGCAGTCGTGATTCATAAGATTCCAGCTGATAACGAATCTCGGAAAGCCGCTCCTCTAACGCGATGATCGCGTCCATGCTGTCAGCCCTCTCCATCAGCTCCCACAGTCGTTCCTGTTCAATCGTGAGAGATTTTTTGTGGCTTTCGATGTCGGTATATTGTAGTGTGATATCTTCGACATTTTCCGATTTATTTGTAATATTTCCCTGATCCCCGACCCGGTTGATAAAATCATCCAGTTGCTGTGCGGGGATGCGGACAGTAAAAGACGCATAATGACGGCTGGTGTCGTCATAAATACTGTTGCCGGAGATATTGGAGTTCTCTATATATCCTCCGGCATCCGATACAGATGTTTGAAGATCGTCAAGCAAAGCGGAAAAATCCGTTGTCTCTACGGTCAGATCTACGGTGCGGATCAGTTTGCGATTTTGCTCTGCGGGCTGTGAGGAATCCAGATCATTGGCAGAAGTGAGAGCGGTTCCGGAATCAAATTCCCCTTCTGACATGACCATGTCGGTTTCCATTTCGATACTCTCCACGGATGCGGTTTCCAGAACGCTTGCTGCCATTGTCGCGCGTGACATATTGCTGCCAAAAGAAGATCTGGAAGAAAAGTTTGTCCGTTGTATCAACCCTGATAAAAGGCAGCCGATGGCAAAAAATATTATTGCGGTGGCGAGAACGATTCCCGCATATATCCATGTGGTTCGCTTTTTCATAATAATCTCCATTCCTCCTCCATTATTTATTTTACTACCCTTGCGTAGCAAATGCAAATTGAGTATAATAAAGAATGTCTTAATTAATTGTTACAAATCACTCAGCAGCAGAGCGTGCCGCGGGTATGATGAGCAACAATTGGTTCTTACGCGAAAACGCAGGAATGGCGCGAATACCAGGAGGAGTATGTTATGGACAAAGAGAAAATCATTGTGATCGATTTTGGCGGCCAGTATAACCAGTTAGTGGCACGCAGGGTCAGAGAATGTCATGTATATTGTGAAATTTATTCGTATAAAACAGATCTGGAAAAAATAAAGGAAATGGCTCCGAGAGGTATCATTCTTACCGGCGGACCCAATAGTGTATATGAGAAAAACGCCGCAAGCTGCAGTGAGGAACTGTTCCACCTGGGCATCCCTGTGCTGGGTTTATGTTATGGCGCGCAGCTGATGATGCATTTGCTTGGCGGCAGTGTCTGTAAGGCTCCGGTCCGCGAGTACGGGCGGATTGAGGTCACGGTGGATCAGAGCAGTCTGCTTTTTGGGGATGTATCTGAAAAAACGATTTGCTGGATGAGTCATAATGATTACATAGAAAAGGCAGCGCCTGGATTTCGGACGATCGCGCAAACCGCCGACTGCCCGGTAGCGGCCGCGGAGTGTGTGGAACAGAATCTTTATGCCATCCAGTTCCACCCGGAGGTTTTGCATACAACAGAAGGAAAAAAGATGCTTCATAATTTCGTCTACGATGTGTGCCACTGTTCTGGCGACTGGAAGATGGATGCCTTTGTAGAAAATACGATTCAGGAGATCCGAGAGAAAGTAGGAAGTGGAAAAGTGCTTTGTGCGTTATCCGGCGGCGTGGATTCGTCAGTGGCAGCTGTGCTGCTTGCGAAGGCAGTCGGAGATCAGCTTACCTGTGTTTTTGTCGATCATGGGCTTTTGCGAAAAGATGAGGGCGATCAGGTAGAAGCAGTATTTGGTCCGGAAGGTCCGTATAATCTTAAGTTTATCCGTGTTAACGCGCAGGAACGCTTTTACAGCAAGCTGGCAGGAGTGGAAGAACCGGAACGTAAACGGAAAATTATTGGCGAAGAATTTATCCGCGTCTTTGAAGAAGAAGCAAAGAAAATCGGTACAGTTGATTTCCTTGTGCAGGGAACGATTTATCCGGATGTGGTTGAGAGTGGACTTGGCGGGGAATCCGCGGTCATCAAGTCTCATCATAATGTAGGCGGACTCCCGGATTATGTTGACTTTAAGGAAATTATCGAGCCGCTCCGCAACCTGTTTAAGGATGAAGTCCGCAAAGCAGGACTGGAACTCGGCATCCCGGATTATCTGGTATATCGTCAGCCTTTCCCGGGTCCGGGTCTTGGTATCCGCATTATCGGGGAAGTTACGGCAGAAAAGGTAAAGATCGTACAGGAAGCAGACGCCATTTACCGCGAGGAGATTGCAAACGCAGGCCTTGACCGGAGCATCGGGCAGTATTTCGCCGCATTGACCAATATGCGATCTGTTGGAGTAATGGGAGATGAGCGGACTTATGATTATGCCGTTGCATTACGTGCTGTTAATACCATTGACTTTATGACGGCAGAAGCGGCGGAAATTCCGTGGGAAGTACTTGGGAAAGTGGCAAACCGGATCGTGAACGAAGTGAAGCATGTGAACAGGGTGTTTTATGACTGCACGGGGAAGCCGCCGGCGACGATTGAGTTTGAATAGACCCCATGTCTCGGAGAAGCCTTATTTTACGGGCTTTTCCGAGACTTTTTCTTTTGGTTGGCTACAAATTGGCTACACTTCCCATCTGGCTACCATCCGGCACAGTACCGTTGATCACGTTTTCAAGCTGCTTCGCGATCTCCGCCTGCTTGTTGGGATACAGGTGGCTGTAGGTGTTCAGTGTGGTCTGGATTTTCTCGTGTCCGAGTCGGTCGGCAATCAGAAGCGGCTGGCAACCCATCTCCACAAGCAGGCTGGCGTGGGAGTGGCGCAGGTCATGGACACGGATTTTTTTGACACCGGACTTCTGACAGCCGCGGATCATCTCGTGGTTGAGAAAGCTCTTGGTGTGGGGAAATAGCCGGTCAGTCGTCTGAATCTCATAGCACTTTGAGATGTACTCTCTCAGGCATTCCACAAGCGTCTGCGGGATGGTGACGACACGATTGCTTTTCGGCGTCTTGGGAGGCCAGATGACATCCCTGCCATTGATTCGCTGAAATGTCTTGTTGATTGTGATCGTCGCGTTGTCCAGATCAACATCCGCCGGTGTCAGGGCACACAACTCACCGACACGCATCCCCGTGTAATACAGTGTCATGAACGCTGTGTAGGAGACAGGTTTGTCGGCGACTGCCGCGATAAACTGTTCAAATTCTGACTTTGTCCAGAATTGCATTTCTTCGGCATTGCTCTTGCCCATACTCCCGGCTTTCGTGCAGGGGTTCTCTTTTTGTTAGGGCATGGCCCTGTTCTTCATTGTGGAGTTTTTCGTTGTTCCGAAAAAACGGAGCTTTGGAGAGTCGCCGCCAACCCAAGATACGGGGGCCGGGCGGCACATCCGAGTAAAAAAAAACAAAAAATATAAAAGGCGGATAAGTAAATTTGAAAATCGTGCGCGT
>JAJQAC010000002.1 GCA_021204025.1 Clostridiales bacterium
AGATCTTCCCTCCCCCTGCAGAGCAGGGGGTTTATTTTTACTGTGACACAATAATCAAACAGGAAGATTTTCCTCTTCCTGTTTTTCTTTTGCCTGTCATCACGGTTTAAGGATTCCCTCCCATACCAGTGCGTTCCGGATTCCTTCCCGATCAAACGCATCCGTCACATAGGTCGCCTTTTCTTTCAGGACATCGACTGCGTTTCCCATGGCAATCCGATGTCCTGCCTCGCGGAACATCGCCTGATCGTTATAACCATCGCCAAACGCATAGACGCAGGACCGATCCAGCCCAAAATAGTCCGTCAGCCATGCAATCGCTGATCCTTTATCAAAATCCAGCGTCGAGCAATCAGCGGAACCGCTCCCATGATGATCGTTGATAATCAGTTTCTCTTTGAATGCTTCGACCACCTTCCCCAGCTGCTCCGGATTCTGATATGTCACATCAAAGGTCAGACACCGCATGCTCCGCGGATCCAGACACTGTCGTTTTGCCTGGTAATCACGTATCATCATCTCCTGATATCCGTCCGGCAGTCTGTGACAGTAAAACGCGTCCTCTGACACCAGCAGATATCCGCAATTCAGTTTTTCAAGCATTCTGAGGTACGCAGTCAATTCCGTCTCAGATAACGGATTACTGTAAAGCTCTTCCCCATGATATAAAATATATCTGCCGTTGCAGCAGATACAGCCGTCCACCAGATTATCAAACCGATCCTTCACATAAAACGGGGGCCGTCCGCTGCAGATAAATGTCTCATATCCCAGTTCCCGCAACTGCCTGAGCGCTTCCCGGTTACTCTCCGGTATCACTCCCCTTCTCGCCAGAGTTCCGTCAATATCAAAAAAGAAAATTTTGTCGCGCATGATCCTTATCCTGCTTTCTCTTTATATGCTGTCACCTGCGACAGCTGCTCAATTCATCCTGGTTCCGCATTTCGGGCAGTACTGGTAATCCTCTTCCGTCTCAAAACCGCAGTTCATACATCTGTGATGTCTGCCCGCATGGCAGGAATAATCATCCGGGATAATGCTTTCCGGCAGCGAGGTTACCTCACCCCTCTCAATCTGCTTTCCCAGCTCAGCATCAATCGGTACGCAGGTATCGCAACAGGTCGTACGCACCATATACTGTCGTCCCCAGCGAAAAACCGGTATAAAAAATAACGTCAGACATGTATAGGTCAGAAAAACCTCCAGATGACCGTACCTCCCGCAATGTCTGCATATGATCAGCTGGTCAAAATTCAGTTTTTTCTGCCCCGGGCTGATTCCCATGATAAAAAACATCAGTAACCTCCCTGTAACTACATTTCCGCCGTCTGAGTACAGACGGCGGAAGCGAAATATTCTCTTTCAATATCCGGACAGGCAATCCGTCCCTGTGAAGGAAGGATCCAACATTACTTAACTGATCGAAAATCGCTTCAGAAACTGTCGATCAAACATAAGTACTTTTACAACGTAAATCCGATTACCGGCTTCTGCATCAACATACATCAGTTCTTTCTGGCATACAGCGCTTTCGACTGCACTCCCGGAAGCTGACCCAGCCTGCCGGAAACTGCACTGACCACATCATTTGGCGCATCCATTACGATACTGATCACGTTGACTTTTTTCTCCCGATACGGGATCCCCATCCGGCCGATGATATAGGTACCATACTGATGCAGAATCTCATTAACGGAAGCAACTGACTCTGTCCGCTCCACCAGGATGCCGATCAGAACAATTCTGCTTTTATCCTGATTCTCTTCACCTGTCATACTCTTTTATAAAGCCTGACGGAGCTTTTCGGCGATTTCCTCGTACTCGGCATCTGTCAGCGTCACTCTGCCCGGATTCATTTCAAAGGTTCCGCCCCACTCGTATTCGTCTTTATACTTCGGCACCAGATGCATGTGCAGATGGCATCCCGTATCACCATATGCGCCATAATTAACCTTGTCCGGCTTAAATACCTTGTGGATCGCCCTGGCAGCTTTCGCAACATCCGCGTAAAACTGATCCCGTTCTTCGTCGGTCAGATCGATCATCTCACTGACATGTTTATTATGTGCCAGAATTGCCCTGCCTGGATGGCTCTGCTCCTTGAACACATATAAAAAGCCTGAATCCATCTGGCATACCGGATATGCAAACTGGCTCACCAGTTCCCCCTGCATACAATACGCACAATTGACATCTTTCATCCCATTACCTTCTTTCCAGCGTCCTGCGCTTATTTTGTGTATTTCTATTAATAGTTGCTCTTATATTTTACTCTGGCATCATTCTCAACGCAAGCCTTACTTTTCCTTTTTCTCTGTTCCCTTCTTACTCTTTTCTGCGCTCCCTTTTCCGGCTTCTTTTTTCCGGTGTCAGCACCTGCACTGCCGCAGCAATCAACATCGCCGCCATTGCAAGCTGCAGCAAAATGCTTCCGCCAATCCAGGAAATTTTCGAAATCACCATACCTCCATCGGCAAAGCTCAACGAGCCGCCTGTCCATCCGTAATTTCGCCCTGACAGGCGCAGGACAACCCCGACGAAAGTACTGGCCGGGTTCAGCAGAAGCAAATAGCGGCACGGTTCACTGCCCGGCGGCACAACTGCTGCTGAAGCCTCCATCTGGAGCCGGCTCAGATATTCGCTAAACCAGTTGACACCAAACGTACCTGCTACCATAATCCCCATCACCGCATAGGCTGCAACCGTTGCCAGCGTTGACTTTTGAAATATTGCCGAACAGCAAATCCCCAGACCTCCCATCAGAAGTGCTGCTGTCATATAGCTTACAAACAGCAGTCCAATATCCATCATGGAAGCACCTCCGTATACAAACATGAGTGACATCACCGGCAGACTTGATATCAGCATCAGAGCCATCGTACTAAGCGCCGCTTCCAGTTTTCCCCATACAATCTCCCATGGAGTCAGCTTTGTTGTCAGCAGGATATCCAGCGTCCTGCGCTCATACTCTCCACTGATACTCCCTGCAGTAAGCGCAGGCATAATAAAAATCACCATGACAAATTCCAGTATACTGACAAATGAATACAGATCCAGGAAACTGGAATACTGAATCTCTGCGGTCAGCTTTGCCCTCTGCAGATTCGAATACATATTTAATAATGTCACCATAGCCAGAATTCCATTAAAAATCAACAGAATCAGCACCATACGAAAACTGCGCGCGCTGACTCTTGTTTCTTTTTTATAAACCGGATTCTCCCTCATAGGACAACACCACCTTTTCTTCCTCATGACTCGTCAGCTGCATAAAGATACTTTCCAATGTCCCTGGATCCCTCATAAATCCCCGGATCAATACGCCGCCCGTGGTCAGCATCGTCAGGAGTTCACTTTCCTCCCGGGCATTTCCGCGAAAACCAACCACGATTTCCTCGTCACGGATCATAACTGTCCGTACCAGCGGATGTGCCTTCAGTATTTCCAGCGCCTTATCCCGGTTATCATAAATCGTAATAATCAGCGGCTTTACCATACTCGCCTGATCAATCAGTCCTTCCATTGGCCCATAAAGAATCATTCGGCCCTCATCGATAATCCCTACATCCGTACACAATTCCGATACCTCCGGCAGCTGATGAGAGCTGATCAGGATCGTCTTTCCATCCTCATTCAATTCACGCAGCATATCACGAAACTCTTTTTTGGTCCGCGGATCCAGCCCCGCAGTCGGCTCGTCCATGATCAGAATATCTGGAGCATGCAGCAATGCCCGCGCCAGGCAAAGTCTCTGTTTCATCCCGCGGGAAAGACTGTCCACATACGAATTTTCTCTGCCTCCCAGTCCCACCTGTTCCAGCAGTGTCATTGCACGTTTCCGTGCCAGAAGCCCTTCCATTCCATAACAGGAAGAAAAAAATTCCAGGTACTCCCATACCTTAAGATTATCATAGACTCCCAGTTCATCCGGCACATATCCCATCTTTTCTTTCAGGCGGTTTCTCTCCTTAAACACGTCGACTCCGTCCATCTCTATGCTTCCCTCATCCGGCAGGAGCAGTCCGGTCAGGATGCGGATCGTTGTAGTCTTACCGGCTCCATTCGGTCCCACAAGACCATACAGAGATCCGGTTTCTACATCCATATTTAATCCGTTCAATGCGCGAAAATTTCCATAATTTTTCTGCAGATTCCGTATTTTCAGCATCACTGGCTCCTTCCCGCTACCATCGGCATCGGCAGCTGGATCTGCCGGTAGCTTCCGGTTCCTTCATAGACATAACGCACTGTCAGAATATTCCCCGGAGACAGATACGGCCGCAGGATCTCCAGATTCATCGTCTCATCCGTATGCTCCATCTTATCAAAACTCCCGGTACTATGATTATAAAAATAAATACTGCCTGAAAAAGCTTCGATCTGCGAAACAGCTCCCTGAGAAACAACTCCATCCTGTTCCCGGAACACTTCCGAAATCGGCTCAAGCGTCAGACTCTCCACACTGATATCGGTTCCCATCTGATACTCCAGCGTTACCGGCTCCGCCCCACTCATCGTATTCGTTTTCGCGTCATAATTTCCGGTCACTACCTCTGGTGTTTTCATTAAAACTGACCGGTAGATCCAGCTATCCTGCGAAGCATTCACCACAATCGAGGATGTCAGCATGGTAATGCCATAGGTTTCCGCCGAATCCCCTTTAAGAAACGACGACCCTTCCTTTTGCGTGCTGAATGCTATTACCTTTGCGTCTGCGGTATAGCTGGACATATAGTTATCCATATAAAACTGCAGAAGTCCTGCCCGTTTCATCGCCCGCAGATATTCCGTATTTCCAATATCCGATTCTTCGAAATCCCATTGTCCGGTGATCATCTCCGCAACAAGCTGTGCCCCATTTAACGGAAACCGAAGCACTGTCAGTTCATCCAGCGTTCTGGTTTCGCCCGGCTCCATATCATCAATATAGACCATATTTCCATACAGAATCACGGCGGTATTTTCCAGCGCATAAGGATAATTGTTCGTAATCTGACCGGTCAGAGAGCCTTCAAAATAATTGATTTCACCGCTGATCCGTTCTCCGCTCTCATTTAACTCTTTCCTTTCCATCTGAAAATACTTAGGTGAAAAAGCGGCAATGTGATTACCGGTCATCACTACACAATCGCCTCTCCGATCAATTCTGATCTGATATTCTTCCTCTCCGGTGAGCTCGGTATTCTGACGTCCCCCACTTCTCACACTGCGTGTAATCGGCAACACAGAATACGCCTCATTTAATCGAACCTCATACGGTCGATTATACGGATTACGGATATTCACGTAAGTAGTGTCTGTAACATAATCATCCGTACTGTCAAGGATTGTCGCGTAGGCAAAAAATGGTTCAGTAAATCGCGTCACTGTCCCCATCAGATAAAGCACTACCGTAAAAACTGCTGCCAGAATTACGGCTCCCCTGCGGTAAAAGATCTGCAGTTCACGATTTTTCAGATAGAGATACAGCGCCGGTCCCATTAGAAATAAATATAGTAAGATTAAAACGGTATAAAGAGACAGATTCGGAAGTTTTTCTACATTTCCCGTGTTCACCAGGTTCTGTACCGACAGATAATACTCCGAATTTCCGCTATATACAACTTCCGCCAGTTCCCGGATTCGCTCTTCCCCCAACAGACTGGTCAGGAAAAAATCCATATAAGAAGTTTCCTTCTCGCAAAACTGCGCAATATCTGACAGATCAAAAGCGATTACGCCAATCAGACCTCTCTCCTTAGCCGCAACGGAAAGTAATCCCAGATCATCACTGGATATTACAATATTTCCCCCGTGAAGAGAAACATCGATACAGGTGATTGCCAGCATCCCTGCGCCTTCTTCTTCCAGTCCGTAGCTTTCTCCCAGGTCGACATGATATAACGACGGCGAATCATACGATTCATCCAGAAGCTCCGGCGCAAAGCGCCCCAGTGTATCGTCAACCCTCTCTCCCGTTCCCAGCACAAGAACGCCGCCATCGTGAACCCAGTCCATAATCGCGGAGGTCTGCATTTCACTCAGGACTCTCAGACGATAATTATTAACAACCAGAATATCCAGCAGATCCAGACCAATGGCATCATCAGAAATGTCGGTTTCTTCCAGATCAAATGTGCGTGTCCGCATCGAACCATAATTAATCCCGACACCGTCCAGAAATTTCAGTTCCTGCGGCTCATCTGACAAAATGCCGATAAAAAGCTCCGGTACATCCCAGCTGACATTCAGCTTTACCTGCTCATCCGCCAGGACTTCACCATCATCGCCGATCAGCCGGACATAAAGTCTCGTTGCCCGCATCCCCAACGGAATGTACTCTCGAAGCACACTTTCACACGCCGCCCCAATCATCGCCGGAAAGTCATACTCATAAATCATACCATCCGATTCCATTGATTTGATTTGCAGCGATCCGTTAATCTCCTGACCACGACCATTTATCACAGTAACATCCACCGGCAGATAACGCCCGCCTTTTGCGGAATCATCATACCCATACTGAACCTCTATCGATACAGGGAGAGCGGGGTCTTCCTCAGCCCATGCCTGCAGACTATGTACGTGGAAGCACAGCACACTAAAAATCAAAATCAATGCCAGAACAACCACCGGCCTTAATCCGCAGCTGTTTTTATACATACTTATTTCACACTTTCGCAAACCTGTATTTCTCATCCCGGTTCTCCAAAATGTTCCCTGTTAACATCAAAATTAACCTGAAGTGTCACTGTAAATACCGTCCCGTTCAGGTCACTCTTTACTGTAATCTTTCCGCCATGCATATCTACTATATTTTTAACAATGGCAAGTCCCAGCCCTGTACCGCCGGTCGTTGTTGACCGGGACTGTTCCACCCTGTAAAATTTTTCAAACAGCAGCGGCAGTTCCTCCTGCGGGATGACATATCCATAATTTGACACCGCCACCTGCACAATATCCGTTTCCGCATGTACCTTTACGAGGATCCGTTTGCCTTCCGCTCCGTATTTAATTGCATTGGTAATCAGATTGTCAAACAGTCTCGCCAGAAGATTCCCATCAGCGGTAATCACCTTTGCCGGTACATTACTCTGCAGTTCATATGACAGGCCTCTCTTTTCAAAATTCGGATAAGCCTCCTCCAGAAGCTGGCTTAACAGCTTGATAATATCGACTCTGGAAACATGCATTGATATCTTCCCGTAATTCAGTTTTGTAAAACCAAACAGATCCTCAATCAACTTTTCCAGTCTTTTTGCTTTACTATAAGCAATGTCCAGATATTTTTTCTGCATATCCGGCGTAAGCTGTGCCTTTTGCCCGGAAAGGATCTCCAGATATCCGATAATCGAAGTCAAAGGCGTCCTCAGATCATGAGCCACATTGGTAATCAGCTCATTTTTTGTCCGCTCCGCCTCACGTTCTTTATCCATCAGCCGGCGAATCTCCTCCACCATTTTATTCAGATTTTCCGCCATAGCCGAAAACTCATCATCGCCAAGCACTTCAATGCTGGTATTCAGATCGCCTTCGGAAATATTGCGGACTGCATCCGAGATTCTGCTGATATATGAAATTGACCGTTCCTGTAAAAGGAGAAAGGAAACAGCAAACACCGCGATTCCCAGCAATACATAACCCAGAACGATCACCACGTCCGAACTGCCGATCATGCTGAGCAGAGCGTTTTCCCATTGAATCTTTTCTGCATAATCAGCCAGAAATGTCAGATTCATCACAAGGATAATCTCCATCGCAACCGTTACCAGCGTGCTGTATAAGATATTTGCAAAGACTCTCGTCCGAAACTGCCTGCTCAGATCGCCTTTGCTGTTTTTCTTATTTTTCAATTTTATATCCAACTCCCCACACTGTCGTGATGATCTTATCCTGTCGTTCATCCTCTTTCATTTTACCGCGCAGACGGCGAATATGTACCATAACCGTATTGTTTGCCTCATAAACCTTCTCATTCCAGACCTTTTCGAAGATTTCATCCGTACTGAATACCTTTCCCGGATTAGAAGCCAACAGGTATAAAATATCAAATTCGATTGGCGTCAGTTTTACTTCTTCATCGTAAATCGTCACTTTATGGTTGTCTTTGTTGATCGTAAGTCCGCGGAGGCTGATCTCATTTTTTGCATTTTCATGAATACTGCTGTTAGGATTCAGCTGGGTATAACGCCGCAATTGCGATTTAACTCTTGCGGAAAGTTCCAGCGGGTTAAACGGCTTTGCCACATAATCATCCGCCCCGGTTCCGAGACCAAGAATCTTATCAAGATCTGTAGACTTCGCGCTCAGCATGATAATCGGGATATTATTGACCTCACGGATTTTCTTACACATCTCCAATCCGCTCATTCCCGGCATCATAATATCCAGAATTGCCATCTGAATATCCTCTTTTTCCAGAATTTCAAGCCCTTCCTGCGCATTTGTCGCCTTAAACACTTTATATCCATCACTTACCAGATAAATTTCAACCAGATCAGCGATCTCCTGTTCATCATCCACTACTAAAATACTTGTCTCTGCCATAATGTTTCCCTCCATTCGGTTTCTTAAACGGAAATGACTGTTGTATGTGATAAAGTGTAACATAAATCGTCAAAACTTGCCTTAATTTTTTATTACAAATCGGGTAACTTATGGAAAAGATTATGGTACAATAAATATCGGTCCGGAACAGAATTTATGATATCATAAAAAGATTTTTATGATATCATAACGAACACAACGACAAAAGGAGGCCGTTCTATTCTATGTTTCGAATGTGGGGAAAAATATGGAAAAATAATCACATGATAAAAGACACCGTAATCTCAGTCGCAGATTACAGCCTGTCCCGCACTGCCATGGTATTTCAGGCGTTGGATGAGATCTGTTATGAATTTGACCTTGAAAAGCCGATCTGGCTTGATTCCAATATTAAAGAATTTCAGAGAATTGACCGCACACGCTTCCGTCAGGACAGTTTTATTGAACCGATTCCCTTTGATTTTCTGGAAATCCATGTGATCGAAGAATAATCAGACAACCCTCTCTTTTCATGAGCAATCTCAGTCACAACAACAGCGAAATTGCTCATGAGACAGACATACCCTCTGCGTGAACAGCTCAGCCGGAAATGATCACAGAAGCGCCGGAACGAGACATGCCCTGTGCGTATGGGAACGGCAGCTATCACGTAAAGCAGCCATTCCCTGCGCAGTCATGCGCATAATAGTTATAGCAAACACAAATATTTTTGTCATTCACGATAACTGTATTACGTCAGATAATGTCGTAAAATATCTCCAATCACCCTGGCCTCTTCCGGGTTAAGCTCTTTCAGCCAGTTCCGTTCTTCTCCCGGCTCAGGCAAGTCTTCCGGAGATACCGAAGCCGCAGTCAGACTTTTTACCATTTCGGCAGACTCCCGGCGCTTTTCCCTCGCGGACTGCCTCTTTCCTCCCGACTCTGCAGCTGCCGGCTGTACCGACTCCTGTTCACGGGATGACCTGCGAAGCGAAGCTCTCCGGCTCTCTGACTGCTCCGGCTCTCTGCCATACTTGCGTTCTTCCGTTCCCGTTGCACTTTCCTCATCCGCCAGCCGCCTTCGCTCAAAAAAGCCCAGACGGCCCGGACTCTTATCCCGCTCTGGCCGTTCGTTTTCTCCGTTATCTACACGTTCTGACAACCGTCCCATCCTGGGAAACATCGTATTTTCCAGATAATCCTGCAGCGATGCGATCAGCTGCTCTCTGCGACTTCCCACCACATTCCCATCAAACAGCATCATAACCATAGCCATCAGTACAGCTCCCCCGCCATACATTACGATATAGTATGTATCCAGCCGATACCAGTAAGAAAAAAAAGCACCGGCTCCGCCTGCAATCAGGCACAACCATGTCAACTGCGTACTTAAACTGCCCCATCCCGCCAGACTGAATCCGCGGAAGCGCAATTCGCCCAGCTGATGCTCCAGCCAGCTTCCTGTGTCATGCATCCCCTGGTTCATATGCCAGGCAGTTTCCGCCCGTTCCCGAAGTTCTCTCAATCCTTTGTTTTTTGCCGCTGCCAGATTGGTACTCTCTCGAATCAGTCTTTTGTAAAGGTTTCTGGTCTGCAGCCTTGCAAGCAGTCCAAGGATGCAGATTCCCACCAGCACATACAGTGCCCGTCCTGTTTCCAGTAATGTCAACATAAAAACAGCTCCCCTTTCTCTCCTGATTTTTCAGACAAGTACCATTATAACGGTTCCCAGTCATTTTGGAAAGTTCAGGGAGCCGGGAATCGGTCATCAAATATTGACTGTTTTCGCCCCTCAGACTCTTTCTGAAGCGCATTCCCTGCTTTTATCCTCATCCGGATTTCTTTCATTCAACGATAAACCGACAACGATCAGCGAATCAACCGGATCAGCTCCCGCGTCAGGTTTACACTATGGATAATCGCCTGTCGCTCAAACTCCTCATAATCCATCTGCGCGCTGTCATCCGCTTTATCTGAGATCGCCCGCACGATCAGAAACGGGATCCCGTTCCGGTAGGCCGTCTGCGCAATCGCTCCTCCCTCCATCTCCGTACAGTATCCGTGAAATGTCTCTGTCAGCCATTCTTTTTTTGTGTGATCAGAAACAAACTGATCTCCGGTCAGAATTCTTCCTTCATAAACACCAATATCCGGATTTACTTCGGCACAGCACTCTTTTGCCAGTCTACGGAGTTTCTCGTCGGCCGCAAACGCAAAGACATCTATCTGAGGGATCTGGCCGATCGGATAATCAAAAATCCTGCAATCCATATCGTACTGTACGGCATCCGTGGACAATACCAGATCTCCGATATTAATCTCCGGACGCAGGGAACCGGCAATACCTGTATTAACTATTCCCTCTACCTGATAGCAATCCGCCAGGATCTGTGCGCAGATTGCCGCATTCACCTTGCCAATACCGGACTGTACCACTACAGTATCCCTTCCTTCTATTTTACCCCTATAAAATTCCATTCCTGCCACTTTTCTGATCTCGGACTGTTCCATCTCCGCTTTCAGCTGTTGTACTTCTTCTGCCATCGCTCCGATAATTCCTAACATTTTTATCCTCTCATGTCATGATTTTTCTGATTTCTCAGTTGACTTTTTATCCGGTATGGGTACTATAATGATAGACAGCAGTTTCATATCTTGTTTTTATGAAGCTGCATCCTATGTTTCACTCTTTTAAGTATAACCACCGGAGGTTTCTTTATGAAAAAAATCGTTTTAACCGGCGGCGGAACTGCCGGCCATGTCACCCCAAATCTTGCTCTTCTTCCCAGCCTTTTACAAAGAGGCTATGAAATTCATTATATTGGTTCTTATAACGGAATTGAAAAAAAGCTGATCGAGGGCACAGGTGTTCCTTATGACGGCATCTCTTCCGGCAAACTTCGCAGATATTTTGATCTCAAAAATTTTTCTGATCCTTTCCGCGTCATTAAAGGCTACCGGGAGGCTCTTCGCCTGCTAAAAAAGTACCGTCCTGACGTCGTCTTCTCCAAAGGCGGCTTTGTCGCTGTTCCCGTAGTTCTTGCCGCAAAACATTATAAAATCCCAACGATCATCCATGAATCAGACATGACGCCCGGACTCGCAAACCGGATCTGCATCCCGTCTGCTGCCAAAATCTGCTGCAATTTCCCTGAAACTCTGGAATATCTCCCCAAAGAGAAAGCAGTGCTGACTGGGTCTCCCATCCGCACAGAACTGCTTCAAGGCGACCGCTTAACCGGCTTACAGTACACCGGTCTCTCCGCCGAAAAGCCCATTATTCTTGTGATCGGAGGCAGCCTGGGGGCAGTCGCTGTCAACACAGCCATCCGTTCCCTTCTCCCAAAACTTCTGCAAAATTACCAGGTGATACATATCTGTGGCAAAGGTCATCTTGACGAATCCCTGATCGGCCAAAGCGGATATGTTCAGTATGAATACGTGATGGCTCCGCTCCGCCATTTATTTGCCGCAGCTGATATGATCGTATCCCGCGCCGGGGCAAATTCGATCTGCGAAATTCTCGCTCTCCGCAAACCAAATGTCCTGATTCCGCTCTCCGCATCGGCGAGCAGAGGTGATCAGCTGCTAAACGCCCATTCCTTTGAACGGCAGGGGTATTCCTGTGTTCTTGAAGAAGAAAACGTAACCGATGAAACTCTCCTGGCAGCCATCAGATCTACCTACGAAAACCGTCAGAAATACATTCAGGCCATGAATCAAAGCACACAAAATGATGCCATCGGAACCATCATGGATCTGATTATCTCTTTTGCTGAAAATCCGAAAGAGACCCAATAGCAGGATCCACAAGCCGGGAAAAATTGAGATAAATGTGGGCGCCGCCGTTACAGGTCACGCGTCAGATGGCTGACGTGTGACCTGTAACGATATTTCTCTTCTGCCCGACAGTTCCCTGTTATGGTTTCTCATATACGCAGCAAGATATTTTTTCCCACGGGAATGCCGCATCCTGCACGCATTCTCGGATATTCCCAGCTGACTGCTGATTTCTCTCATGGATTTCCCCTGGAACTCATACGAAATATATACCTGCTTCCAGTCTTCTCTCATATTATTCAGCACTTCCCTGAAATCTTCTATGAGCATTTTTTCCATCACGACATCCAGAGTATCCCTTGCCCGCAGCCAATCATTCTCAACCAGCAACATCTCCAGATCTCCTGAACTCTGGAAATCGACAACCTGATTCCCTTTCTTTTTCAGATAATCAATGCATCGGTTTTTCATGATTTTTGCCAGTATTGCCTTTATATGCGAATCAGGCCATGTCAGGGGATAATGTGCATAATAAGACAAGAAACTTTCCTGCACAGCATCTTCGATTTCATCATAAGGAAGTCCACAGCGTCCGCCTATGCTCCGAAGCATAGGCATATATTCCTGATAAAGATATCGAAACCTCTCCTCCGTATCCATACTCTCACGCCATATGCTAGTTTTCCGTAACTGCCGCATGAATGAGTGCCGCTGTTTTCGCCAGTTCATCCGGATCGGATTTTCCTGGCTTCCATGCCACGATTTCCGGCCCTCCCTCATATCTGGGAATCACGTGGACATGCAGATGAAAAACTGTCTGCCCCGCGCATGTCCCGTTATTCTGAACGACATTAAAACCAGCTGCACCAAGGCCTTTTTTCATCCCCTGCCCGATTTTCGACGCTAATGGAAACAATTTCCCCGCTGTCTCCATATCTGCTTCCGTAATATCCTTAAAATGTGATTTTGGCAAAATCAGCGCATGACCCCTTGATGCCGGCCCCATATCCAATATCACACGGAATTCCTCATCCTCATATACAGTTGCTGACGGAATTTCTCCATTGGCAATTTTACAAAAAATACAGTTCTGATCGTTCATTATTTTACTCCATTCTTAATTTTGTTTTTTTTAATATACCATAGTCTCGGAATTTTGTTAACCATTGACTTTCCGGCATTTTTACTTTTCGTTTCCTGATTTTTTCTTTCCTCTGTCACTCAAACCGGAAACGGTATCTGGCAATTCCAACCTCATCCCCCGTCCGAACCTCCTCAACGGCATTATTTTCTAGTAATTGTCCCCGAAGAGTCGTTCCATTTGTAGAATTCAGATCCTGAAGCAGATATTGATCGTCCCTGCAGTCAATTTTTAAATGCAGTCTGCTGACAGTATCATCATCCAGCCTGTAATCCACAAGATTTTCCTGCTTTCCGATCACAAACGGATAATATGTGATCGGAATATCCGATACCCCTGTATCCAACGCCCGCAGAACCCGGTTATTCATATGTTCCCTCACTTCTGTCAGAAGAATGGTGTCTGACTTTATTTCTGCTTCCGCTTTTCCCTCAAAATACTGCTCCTCCTGCCTTTCCTGTAATTTTATCTCCGCTCCCGAAATCAGTTCCTGCCAAACATCCTCTTTTGCTGTCTCTTCTGTCCATCCCTTCTCCTGTTTTCCAGAGAACAGTTCTCGCACTCTTCCTATCATCTTATCCCACAGCCCTTCGCTGCTTTCCGGTACCGTCTTTATCTCTTTCTTCCTTTCTTCTGACATCAATTCGCCGGATGTTATGCTTTTTGATATCACGTTTTCTGATACGGCTTTCTGTTCCGGGATTTTTCCGGCAGGAGTCTGCCCCTGCGTATCCGGCTTTTTATAAATCAGCCTCATAAGATCCTCGATTCCATAATTTTCTTTTCTGGTTTCCTGATAAATCCCATATGCCAGTACAACGCACTCCCTGTCACGATGATCCGCACATTCTAAAAGTTTTTCCAGCAGCCGCCCAAAATCCTCCGGAAAATTCCTCTCCATTCCCGGGATCATACAAAACCATAGCTTCCGCGACTCCGGGTCCATATAGATAAAATCCGGATCCAGGAAAATCCGGGACTCCTTCAGCAGATAACCATCGATCCGTTCCAATAGCCCGCAAATCTGTATCAGCAGATTCCTGAAATCATCCGCTCTCCACTTTGGCCCATTTAGCATCCGGGAAAGCGGCTGCTTCGATGTGATATCATAATAAAACCGGACTCCATTCTCCATCTGCCGGATCCGTATTTTCAACAGACCGTCCACCGCATTTGATGCAACCATACGGCTTTCATAACCCTCCCAGTTCCACTCCTGAGGATCGATAATCATATAATTCCGTCTCATCTCCCTCTGATAAACAACCTTCATTCGACCTCCTTAAACAGGCTCCACAGTCTCAACGAATTTTCCGGACGAAAAACCGGCGCTGTGATCTGAATCTTCCAATTTATGCCTTCCTTTTCCCCGGAGATTTCATCTTCACAGATATTTGCAATCAAATGTCTTTCTTTCTCAATTTCTTCATGCAGTTCGAATTCTGCGATCGTCTCCCCGCGAATATAAAATGTCTGATGAAACAAAAGCATAATCGTAAAAAATACTACTGCAAATACTCCGGCCGCTTCCACAGTATAACTGCCCCTGAACTCTGTGAATAACCATTTTTTTAATAACTTCTTTTTCAAGATAATCCTCCTGCTCTCTGACCACCCGGAAAACACAAATTAGTTTCTACATATCTAAAAGCAGAAGAAGCAGCTCGCCCGCAACCACAAACGGAAGAAACGGAAATATTTCTTTTCCTGCATTCAGTCCATACCTTAATCTTTTATAAACATAAATTCCCAGTCCATATATCCCGCTCAATAAAAGTGCAATACAAAAAAGTCTCGCATTTTCTGTCAGACCCAGAAATAACCCACTTACTACAAAAAAGCAGCCGTCTCCTGCCCCCACCGCGCCCTTTAATCCCGCACCGGCCACTAACATACTAATACCTACCACACTCCCACAAAAATATAACGGAGACACTCTTTCAACGAGATTCAGGATGAACCCCGCCGCTCCAAATATTACGAACATCCAGACTGCTATCGACTTACTTCTAAAATCCTGCCATGCGGCTGCAAGCAAAAACACCCAGAAAAAGATCCCCCTGACCATATCACTCTTCTCCACTGCCATCATTTTTCTTCTTATCCTCCCGGGTTACTTTCCACAATAAGAGCATGCTCCCAGATACGCCACCTCCGAAAGTCTCACAGCGCGCGCATAAGAAATGATCGCACTGCATTCCGGGTCTGTATGATAGCTTTTTCCGGATGACATGATACACACAATATCAGCTTCCGCCTTCCCACACACCGCACAGGGACGATACTTTCCCCCACTACTGTTTCTCATATATTCAATGCCTGTCACAGACACTGCCGTCAGATTATTCGCCAGGTAATGACAATTCCTGCTCCGATGATACCGGGTACTGTTTTTCCCAACATATACAACAGGATCTTCCTCTTCTCCACTCTCACTGCTCCCATCATAATTCTTACCAGCCAGACCGATCCATGTTCTTCTCCGGCATCTGGCCGTCCGGCTTAATCCCGATACTCCCAGTATCGGAAAAGGAAACTGAATTTCATAATTACAAACCAGATCAATCATTTCACCGTCTGTAAGTATCTCTGATTCCGTAAACTCCATATTACTTACATTGTCTGTATCCACATGGTTCAGAATATGGACTCTGGCATAAATATCTCCTGCTCCGTCTGTAAGATATTCAGAAAACCGCCGCGCCGAATCATCCGCACCAGGAATCAAAGACTCCATGCCCTGACCGATCATCTCCTTCAGATAGGCATACCTGCTGAAATCTTCTCCCGTCGCTTCCAGCGCCGCCTGAATCCTGCGCTCTGTATTCATCATTTTCATCGGCAGGATCATGCAAACCGACGCGAAAATAAACAGGCTCAGCGTGATCGCCGCTTCCAGCGTCAGCGAGGCGGACAGAAATGCCTTTTTCCCATGGCGAAGATGAAAAATGAAATAATCAGGGATGGTTCGTACCTGGAGAGTCACGATTAATTGTGTTTTTTTACCCGATAAATCTGATAAAGGATTCTGATTTAAAATACTTTGATTGCTGCAATTTCCCGCCATGGAAAAAGGCATATCTGTCCGCCTCCCTTCTTTCAAATATCGATTACTGACTGCCTAATAAACCCGCTCGATCATAACCTGCATCAGATATCCATGATTCCGGCTCCCCGTCAGATTTTCCACAAAACCGGGCGCAAAAAACACATGTTTTCCATTCAGTTCACATCGAAGCTGTGTCCGATACAACCCCCGGCGCATTCGAAACGAATTCTGTTTTTCACGGAGATTCATCTGAATCATATCCATCATCCGATATTCCTGAATCACAATATCGTCTACATACAATAAAAGTTTAAGCCATGACCCATATGTCAGTCCCTGATCACCGCCGCCGGTACCGATTGTCCCGTTTTTTCCCATTTCCAGCAGATTCTCAATGGTAAGTGTCCATGTGTCCGAAGATTTCCATATCGGAACTTTTTCCCCTGACAACAGCCCGCGAATATCCATAAGCGCTTCTCCCGCGGCCCAAACACAAAGGATGAAAAACATGGTAATCAACACCAACGGCGCAAGTCCTGTGATCCCGGTCACCGTCGCAGCCAATGTCCGCGCTTCTTCTCTTTTTTCCGAATCTGTCAGAAGATATGCCAGATTCAGTCCTTCTCTGACTGCAAAAAGCCGTTCAACCGCTTTTGTCAGATTTTCACGATCACTGTCGGCTCCGCCAAGCAGATATTCTATTTCATAAGCCAGACATCTCCCTCTTAAGGACTCCGTCTCTCCGGCATATTCCGTCTCTTTATTCCCTGTAATTTCTACATCACAGAAATTTTTAAAAAAACTTCCGCAATACTCGTTGACAATCAGGTGATTCAGAAGTGTGATGGTTCTGGCACTTTCCGCACATTCTTCCAATGCAGACGGCAGTTCGGTCGTGTCCAGGATATTCTCCGATACCGCTTGATTATCCGGCAGCACCAGCTTCAGAATACCATTTTGGGTCAGCGTCTTTATATTTTTCAGCCAGCCCTCCTTATCCTTATCCGCTATCCCATGCCGAAATGACAATTCCGCAATATCCAGTCTGTCAAAGTGGCGGATGACCGGCGACCACAATTCATCAAGATCCAGTTCATCCTCATCGTCTTCACCTCCTTCCCACTCATCGATGGTTTCTTCCACCTCCTTAACTTCCTCGACGACCTCCTGCACCAGCGTGATCTGTTCTTCAGACAATTCGGTTAAGGCCTCCACCTCCTGTCTCCGATCCCCATCCTCGCTGATGTAAGACTCATATTGCGTAATCTCTTCTTCTAATTTTAACTGTATCCCGCCTGTGCAATCACCCTTCTGCTCCTCATAATAATTACGGCTCTCTCCGAGATTTTCCGCCAGAATATCTGCTTTTTTCTGGTAGGCCGCCACCAGCCCCGGCACCTTTTCCATCTCATCAATCAGTTTTTCTGCTGCCCGGTAAAAGCCTCTGCTGTCATAATCACAGAGGCAGGATCCCGCCTGCTTTCGTTCATCCTCCTGATCATTCAGATTATCCGAAATATCCTCCAGCGATTCCTCCAGTTCCAATACTTCCCGCGAGTGTCCATCATAGCAGTCACCGATATTTTTTATCGCGCCGGCTTCTTTACTCATATCCCAGAGTTCTTCTGCAGTCTCCGACTCATAATCCAGTTTCCATATTCCAAATTCCATATAATCCAGAATTTCTTTTTCCAGGTAACTTCCATGATCGTCTACCACTGTAACCCATTCTTCAATCTCTGTATCGGCAAGCGTCATCGGATACCATTTCCCTGTCTCCAGATACGCATTCAGAAACACGGCGAAGTCTGTTTTCAATTCTTCTTCCTCATCATATTCCGCAAACAGCAGACGATAAGAATCCCATAATTCCCTGTGGTACTGACTGAAAACAGAATCCAGCGCTGAAGAAGCAGCCGTCTGAAGATACCAGCGGGCGCCCGCTGTCCTGGCAGATTCCATAAGCACACAGAACAGCGCAAATACACACATCATCGTAAGACTGACAAATACCGTGATCTGGCCGGCGGCATTCTTCATGGCTCCTCCTTAATATACTTCCTCCGACTGTGAATTGATCTGCGTGAAAATATTATTTAACAGCTGCGTAATCTGCGTCTTAAATATGATTACAAGAGCAATCAGAACAACCAGAATCAGCACCAGTTCAATCACTCCCACACCGGATTCATCTGCCAGATAATCTTTCATTTCTTTCCATTCTCCACATGCCATAACCTTTTCCTCCTTTTTTCATCCCATTGCCATCATCGCCGGCACCATAATCATAACCATGATAATTCCCAGCATCAGAAATAACGGCAGCAATAATTTTGTACCTGCTTCCTCTCCCAGGCGGCGTGCCAGATTTTTACGCTCTTCCAGCGCATCGGTCATCTCCATCTGGAGGATTTCACGCAGATTCTTTGTACCGGATCGACAATTCTGCTCCAGAAGACTGCTCAGTTTCAGATAACAGGGGAGGCTGCATCGTCGTCCGAAGGCCCGGTACGCTTCCTGCTCGGATACTCCGTTTCTCATCTGACGACATGCCTGATCCATCTCTTCATAGACAGCCCGCTGTTCCTGCCGGCCAGCTGCCCTTGCTTCCGCGTAATCTTTTACCATTCGTTCCCAGACATTACGCGCCGTCAGCCCCGCGCCGCTTAAAACAACAAACTTTGAAAGCATATCCGAGTAATCCAGTGACAATTCTTTTTCCCGCTTTTTTCTCTTTTCTTTTTCCTGGCTCTGTCCCCGAACAGCCAGCAGTATCGCTGCCAGAATCCCGATCAATAAAATCGCCCGGTAATCATCTCCCTCTCTGCCGGAATATCTCAGGATATGCCCCTCATACTCTATGGGCAGCTGAAATGTTCCGTTGATTCTCTGTTCATCCTCCTGTGCAGAAACTACCGCAAGGAAATCAGACAGTCGTTGTTCGTCCACGGTTTTTTCCGGCGGTATCACGCGGATCGGGATCTCGTAATACTCCCGATATTGTTTTTTCTCTGTCCGGTTATCCACATCCCCATCCAACGATGCCTCTCCTCTGATCTCCGTCAGAAGTTCTGCCGATAAAATCAGTTCTGTCTCCTCTTCCACCTCCTCCAGAAGTTTTCCTGAGGTATCCATAATCCCGGTATCTGAAGAATACCATCGAATCTTTATCCCCAACTCCGCAATCCTTGTTACAAGTTTTAAATCGCTCTGAACCTCCATCAGAGAATCATTTGCCCCCAGTATCCGGTCTTCTATGGTATCCATAACCTCAGAAAACGCTCTATGCGCCTCCTCCTGCGTATAAACCCTTGCATTCACGGTAACTGTAATCGGCACTTCCTCTTCGGCAAGTCCTTCCACCATCAGCTGGTATTCCGAAGCCGCACTTCCGTAATCTCCACGCCCGATCACGCCCGCCTCATCGATATATCCACTCCCGGACGCCTGCCATGTAAGCAGCAGATATAAAACAACACTTCCTGCGATACAGGCAGCGGACGACAGATACCCTTTTCGGATCTTCCGGCTTTTCATCACATTCCTCCCATTCAGATCTCAATTTCCAGAATCTTTCTCGCTGCCACATAAGAAATCAGATAAACCACCAGGCAAATCGTCATCATGAAACGTCCCGCGCCGGTTTCATACATCTGGTCAAAAAATCCCGGAGACGCACCGTCTATATAAAACACAATAAAAAACGGTATCAGATTCATAATCTTCTGTTCAAAACGCCGGGATGCCGTCATGGTCACAATTTCCTCCTGTACCTGCATCCTGTCCCGGATCACCTCAGCTGTATGTCTCATAATGCTGCCCAGATCACCACTGCTGCGCTTCGCCACAGAAAACACTTCTGAAAAGCTGCGAATCTCCTCCAGCCCGCTTCTCTGCGCAAAATCATCTAATGCCTGCTCAACTGTCCGGTTCATTCGCATCCACTGCACCATAGATTCAAATTCTCTGGTAATCAGTCCATCGCTCCCATATAAGGTAGTCAGTTCCCGGATACTTGCAGCCAAAGCGTTTTCCACCGAATAACCTGCGCTGAATAATCCCGCGAGTATCATCATGCTCTCTTTAAACTGCCCGGACAAAGCCCTCTTCCGTCTTGCCATCCGGGTCTGCCGTTCCGCGGCAATTCCCACAACACTCCCAACCGGCAGCATAACCAGAAAAACTGTTATATTGCGATAAAACGTATATGCCAGCAGCCCGCTCACCACTGCGCCCTTTCCTATTCCTATTATAATCTCACCGACAGACAGCCGATATCGATCATATCGTACAGCCTGCGGCGCAAAGTTTCCCGATATTCCTGAGTTCTCCGACTTTTTTGAGACTGCCGCGGACAATGGCGCCCCCACCGGAGCTTTCTTCAAATCGGAACAGCGAATTAAGCTGTATTTCTCCATTCACATACTCTCCTATCTCGACAATCTCCAGCACCTTTCGGCTCTTATCCCTCATCCTGCCCAGATGCACAAGAATATCGATCGCCGATGCGATCTGGCTCCTTATCGCCGCAAGCGGCAGATCCGCGGCCATCAGTGTCATCGTTTCCAGACGTGACAACATATCTTTCGGGCTGTTTCCATGTCCCGTGGAAAGACTCCCGGAGTGTCCGGTATTAAGTGCCTGCAGCATATCCAACGTCTCCGCTCCCCTCACCTCTCCGACAATAATCCGGTCCGGCCGCATCCGTAATGATGCCCGGATCAGATCACTGATAGTAATCGCGCCTTCCCCTTCTGCGTTAGCGTTACGCGTCTCCATTCGCACCAGATTAGGGATCTGACGAATCTGCAGCTCTGCGGAATCCTCGATCGTAATAATCCGCTCTTCCGGAGGGATAAATGCAGACATTGCATTTAAAAAGGAAGTTTTCCCCGAACCAGTTCCCCCGCTGATAAAAATATTGTATCCGGCCCGAACCAGTTTTTCCAGAAAACCGGCGGTTTCCTCGTTTAACGATCCGAAACGGATCAGGCGATCCACCGTAATCGGCTCAGGGAATTTGCGGATCGTAACTACCGGACCATCGAGCGCGACCGGCGGAAGCACAATGTGAACCCGCGCGCCATCCGGCAGCCTCGCATCCGCAATCGGATGAGACACATTAACCGAACGATTAATCCGGCTGACAATCTGCTGGATCATATCCTCTAACTGTTCCACCCGCTCAAATCCATAATTCCATCGGCTGATTGTCCCATGCTTCTCTATAAAAATATCGTCCTTCCCATTGACCATAATCTCTGTTACTTCCGGATCATCGATCAGTTCCTGTAAGATATCAAGACGCCGAAACGAATCAAACAGCCGTTTTCTCAGTTCGAGACGTATTTTCAGCGGAAGGTAATTGTCCTCTCCGATCCTGGCAATCATCCTGTCTATACATTCGTTCAGTTCCCCATCCCCGGTCTGTCCCAGATGATCCAGTTCCTCCTGGATTTCCCGCTTCAGCTGAATGTAAACCTCCGAATATTTTTCACTCATTCACCCGTTCCCCGCTTTCTGCGCCGTACAGCATTTTCTGTATATAATATCCCAGTTCTCCCCAGCGAAGCTGCTCCAGATAGCCTTCCGGCCTCCCGACATCCGCCGGTACCGGCAGCTGCAGCTGCCGGAGCCGTTCCAGCAGTTCTCCTCTTCCCGAATCCGCAAGTCTCCGTTTCCACTCCGATATTTTCGCCAGCGATACGCAATCATCCCGCACAGGCACATAAACCGTCCCGCACAGTTCCAGTATCAGAGCCGCGTCCTTCCCCAAACGTCCGATATCCAGGATAATCCTGTCATATATCCCATTCCGTGCGATCTCCGCGGTAAAAGCAGCCAGTTCCTCACTTCGGATCTCATCCATATCCTCCGGACATGCGACCGGCGGCACATAATCCAGATTTCCGATCTGATACAGTACACTCCCCAGCTTCCCCTCATCAAAAATACCCTGACGATAATAATAAATCAGATCAGACAGAGTTTTTTTATATACAATCCCCGTCAGTGCCGACAGTCCCGAGCATTCCTCCAGATTCAGATATAGTATTTTCTGGTTTTGTGCCAGAATCTGCCCCAGTGTAATCGCAAAACCGGTTTTCCCACAACGGTTTACAGGCGAATATACTCCAATCATCTCGCTTTTCAGCGTCTCTCCGGGTATCCATTTTCTATCCCGCACATGATAACAGGTCATAACCTCCCGCAACAGAGAATCCGATGACTGATATTTATAGATTCCCGGGATTTTCACCTCAGTTTTCCCCGGCTCTTCCATCACCCCTCCTGCTTTTTTGTCTTCTCTGAGGCGAATGATCTGGCCGACAGAAATGCCAGCCAGTTCTTCTTCTGTATGATTTCCGCCAATCAGCAGGATTTCCACCTTCTGTTTTTCGGCAAACAGTTTCAGCTTCTCCAGACTCGCAAACGCAACTACCTGAAAAGGAGTCATCTCCTTCTCATTCGCATACTCTGCAAAACGGTCCGCGTACAACAGATCCACGTCATACACCGCCATCACTCGTTTCATCTCAAAAAGCCTCCTTTCGACTCAGAGCACAAAGGACACAAAAAGATACAGATAAGTTCCGACCGCCATACAGGCAGCCAGCGGTATTGTATTTTCCCGGTTTTTCACGGAAAGACTTCCGCATTCCGTTATTTTTCTTAAGTGAATCATCTGCCAGAACCAGGCAGCAAGAAGATCCAGACGAATATAGAAACCCTTTTCCTGACGATAATAATACAAAGAACAGACGATTCCGGTCAGCATCCCGGCTCCAACCGCTTTTAATCCTGCGTCCACTCCGAGATACCCGGCAAGCAGCGCAGCAATCTTTCCATCTCCTCCGCCTGCCAATCGCAGACGAAACAACACATAAGATACTGCAAAAAACGACAATGCCGGACCAAAAAACGCATCCCCCCGCAGGCAGATCCCCAACAGGAAACCCGGTACAAGCCAGCGGTTATACACCTTTCTCTCCCGCAGATCCGTCCATCCCGCGCCTGATAAAAAAACGCAAAGCACACAGACGGTAACCAGCCCTTCACCCCTTTTCTCATAATAAAAAATAAATAATAGTCAATCTCCGGAAAGCCTTTGCCGATATGGCTGATAGAAGAATTCAGATTTGTTTTCCTTCCGATAAGCTACATTATGCGCTTTTCTTTGTCGTCTGTCAATCCCCAATTTTCGAATTATTTTCTCGTCATTTTTTACCAGTTTTTTTCAGCAGAATCTCATCATTTTAGTTGACTCTGTCGATATTTCATGATAGAATAAAATATGTTTAAATTTTTAAACCAAAAAGGAGGGATCCTATGACGGCTCAGGACGAGCTGACGATACACTACCATGAATGTATGCCGTTGTTTATCGCACTCGGTGATGAACTGCGTCTCCAGATCATAGAAATTCTCACCCGCGCCTTCGCCCACAGGGCAGACCATCCAAACGGTTTAAATGTCAACGAGATCACGGAGCAGACCCAACTCTCACGTCCTGCCGTATCCCATCACCTGAAGATCTTAAAAGAAGCAGGACTCGTAGAAGTCACCCGCTGCGGCACATCCAATTACTACCGCGTGACGATGACTGACTGCAACCAGCGACTCATGAAACTGGGAACACTCGCGAAAGAATTTTATGACTCTGTTGAATAACTTTTCCATTTTGCGAAAATACTAACTTTGCGCATCTCGCGCATAGTTTAATTCTCCGGAGGCAAATCGTCAGGTCATGAAAAAAAGAGAGTATTCGGACGAGTACCACTGGCTCCGCGCACAGATCAGCCGGACACGCAGCGAACTGGAAGCCGTTGAAAATCATTTCGGACAAGCTACCGACCCGGTGCTGATCGATTGTTACATTTATGAGCGCAAGGCAATCCATCTCCGATATCAGTTTCTGCTCCGCCAGTTCAAACATCTGGAAAATGCATAACCGCTGATGGATGGTTCCATCATTCCTATTGGGACGAAAGACTAATCTTTACTCTATCAGGCAACATAATTTGCCTTAAAACCAGGGAGGTTCCTATTATGGCTGTAAGAAAGAAAAAACCGAAAGATCTTGGCGTAATCAGCGATGTTGACCGCTATCTCTTCGGCAATGGGACACATTACGAAATCTACGAAAAACTCGGCGCCCACCCAATGACAATCAAAGGCAAAAAAGGTATCTATTTTGCCGTTTGGGCGCCTCATGCCCAGGCAGTAAGCGTTGTCGGCGATTTCAACAACTGGGATGCCAAAGCGACTCCGATGACTGTACTTGACACTTCCGGGATCTATGAAGCGTTCGTTCCGGATCTTGGCATCGGCGCTCTTTACAAATACTCCATCAAAGCGGCTGACGGCAGAGAATTTCTCAAATCAGACCCTTACGCCCAGTACGCGGAATTCCGGCCAGGCACTGCTTCCATCGTCTATGACACCTCCGGTTTTGCCTGGAGCGATGACGCGTGGATGAGTAAACGGCCGACCATCAATCCCCGCGAAGCCGCCATGAGCATCTATGAAGTCCATCTCGGCTCCTGGCGTAAGCATGATACCGAAGAAAGAGCCGGCTATTATACCTACAAAGAAGCGGCAAAAGAACTCGCTGATTATGTGAAAAAGATGGGATATACTCACGTCGAACTTATGGGGATTGCCGAGCACCCGTTCGACGGCTCATGGGGATACCAGGTAACCGGCTATTACGCGCCTACTTCACGATATGGCAAGCCGGATGAATTTATGTATTTCATCAACTATTTACATAAAAAGGGCATCGGCGTCATTCTTGACTGGGTACCCGCGCATTTTCCGCGGGACGCACACGGACTGGCAGACTTTGACGGACAGCCGCTGTATGAATATGCAGACTCCCGCAAAGGCGAACATCCGGACTGGGGCACCAAGGTTTTTGACTATGAAAAACATGAAGTCAGCAATTTCCTGATTGCCAATGCTCTCTACTGGATCAAAAAATTCCATGTCGACGGCCTGCGCGTGGATGCTGTCGCTTCCATGCTCTATCTCGATTACGGACGCAAAGACGGCCAGTGGGTCGCCAACAAATACGGCGGGAACCAGAACCTGGAGGCTATCGAATTTTTCAAGCATCTCAACAGTTCCATCCGGGATCGCGGAAACGGTGCGATGATCATCGCAGAGGAATCTACCGCATGGCCAAAGGTTACCCATGATCCTGCGGAGGACGGCCTTGGCTTTACTTTCAAATGGAATATGGGCTGGATGCATGACTTCCTTGAGTACATGAAGCTGGATCCCTATTTCCGCAAATATAACCACAACAAGATGACCTTTGGTCTCACCTACTTTAACAGTGAGAACTTTATCCTGGTACTCTCTCATGATGAAGTTGTCCACCTGAAATGTTCCATGCTCAACAAAATGCCGGGATATTTCTCGGACAAATTTGACAATCTCAAGGTTGGCTACACCTACATGATCGGCCATCCGGGCAAGAAACTTCTCTTTATGGGACAGGATTTCGGCCAGCTGCACGAATGGGATGAGAAGGTCAGTCTCGACTGGTATCTGACCGAAGAACCACTGCACCAGGGTCTGCAGGACTATGTCCGCGATCTGCTGCATGTCTATAAAAAGTATCCTTCCCTCTGGGAGGCAGACGACGACTGGAACGGATTTAACTGGATCAATGCTAACGACGGCGACCGCAGCATCTTCAGCTTTGTCCGCTACGCAAGAAACCACAAGCAAAGTCTTGTCTTTGTCTGCAACTTTACTCCGATCGCACGCGACGATTACCGCGTAGGAGTACCGAAAAAAGGTAATTATACTCTCATTCTGGACAATAAACAGGGTCTCTACAAGGCTCCGAACAAAGCTCCGATCCTCAAAGCTGTCAAACAGGAATGTGACGGCCAGCCTTATTCTGTGGCGCTTCCGCTGTCAGCCTATGGTACCGCGATCCTTCGTTTTAACGGCTAGAAACCGTACCCACAGTTCGTTCAACTTCATAAATCATTCATAAATGATTAAGCGCCTTGCCGATTGCGGCAGGGCGTTTTTTGATGTATACTAAATCTAACGTCAGATGAGTGACTACGGACAACCTCCGGTCATTCTCTGTCACTAACCCACATACGGCCATACAGCCGATTTCCATCGATAAGGAGATTATTTATGCAGACAATTCTGGTATGCGATGACGATAAAGAAATTGTAGATGCCATAGACATCTATCTGACCGGAGAGGGTTTCCACGTCCTGAAGGCCTACGACGGCTATGAGGCCTTAGACATCCTCCAAAAAGAATCTGCTGACCTTATGATCATTGATGTGATGATGCCTTCTCTGGACGGCATCCGCACTACGTTGAAGGTCCGCGAAACCAGCAGTATCCCGATCATCATCCTTTCCGCCAAATCAGAAGACACTGACAAAATTCTGGGTCTTAATATCGGCGCGGATGATTACCTGTCCAAGCCATTTAACCCGCTCGAGCTTGTCGCCCGCGTCAAATCTCAGCTGCGCCGCTATACTCAGCTCGGCAATATGAACCAGCAAACCAGCGACCAGATCTTTAAATGCGGCGGTCTGTCCATCAACGATGATACCAAGGAAGTATTTGTCGATGACGAGCTCGTCCGGCTGACTCCGATCGAGTACAATATTCTGCTGCTTCTGGTTAAAAATGCAGGCAAGGTGTTTTCCATCGACGAAATCTACAAGCAGATCTGGAATGAAGAAGCGATCGGTGCGGATAACACCGTCGCCGTCCACATCCGCCACATTCGCGAAAAGATCGAAATCAATCCCCGTGAACCACGCTATCTCAAGGTTGTCTGGGGCGTCGGTTATAAGATCGAAAAGCAGTAAACCCGGCAACCAAAAAGGGGGATGACAAAAACTCATGTTAAAAGACTATTCTTTCCGTGCCAAAAAAACAATCCTTATATTGCTGCACCTGCTTTTTCTGACTCTGGCCGTAGCCGGCATCGGCATCATCCATATGAATACCACCAGAGGTTCCGGCATCGCAACCATTCTGAACGAAGATTTTGAAAACTCTGCCGGGTTTCAGGAAATGTTTCAGACCAATCTTAACGAAGTCTTCCAGTATGTTTCTTATCGTGATGTATTTGAAACTGACGGGTATCTTGATCTCTCCAAGGAAATGTTCTCCGTCTCCCGGGGCGGCAGCCCTGAGATTATCTATACCCTGGAAGAGGTTCTTCGTTACGCCAAGAGCCAGGGATTTTATCTGAATGATAAATTTGAGATTGTCAACGATCTCTATCTGTATGACAACGCCTCCACCGCGACTGACCAGATCGTCAACTGGCGTGCTTATCCGACCGACCACCAGATCAGCGAACCAGGCGACGCCTATGTCTCACTGCTGGAACTGTCCCGCGAAGTTCTGACCTGCCTGAGCAGTTATTATAAGGTTTACTATCACATGATTGTAAATCCATCCAATTTCTACTTCCAGATTTTTTATACCGATGAAGATGAGGAAATTATTTCCTATTCCAACTGTTACGACTACAATCCGGATGAACTGCTCTCTCTTGGACGCTACTGCTATTTTAACAGCGATACAGCTATGGTCGACAGTAATCTTCCCTCTACCCCCAACGGGATCAGTCTCGCCATGGAAAACAACAATTTTTATGACACCCCCGATTACTATATGATCGCTGCCGTCGATACTGACTATTATGAAGATGACATCTATGCCACCCAACGGGATCAGTTTGACCGTACCAAAGAACTTTTAAAGGACGGTCTTCTTGTACTTGCTGTCGGCATAATCGGATGCCTGATCTCGCTCTTATCCATGATCCGTCTGTCCGGATATCAAAGCAGTGACCCGACCACCCCCACTCTGTACAGCTTCGACATGATCACTACGGAAAGCTGTCTGGCTCTGACCTGTCTCTGCGCTTACTTTGCTCTGTTTTTAGGCGAAAAGGTCGGATTTCGACTGATTCATCTCATTTTCACAGAGTCCAGCTGGCCCTTTATCGAAAAGCTGTGCCAGGCAGTAATCCTCTATGGCTGTTGTATGGTCGGCGCGTTCAGTCTGCTCAGGCGTTATAAAACCGGGCAGCTCTGGAAAAACAGTTCCCTTCGGAAATTCAAACTCGGCCTGGAAGATTATTTTGCTGACCGGACTTTCGCGCATCGTCTCTTCTGCCAGTATCTTACTTTTCTGGCAGTTCAGCTTGCCGGATTTTCCTGTATCATTGCCACCATTCATTTTCGAACAGTTCCTGCTGCAAAAATCCTCGCCATTGTTGTGATTGCCGCGCTGGCCGCATATGATTATCACACGTATCGGTCACTGTTTCTCACCTCCGGACAGGAAGACCGGATCGCCGACGCAATCAAAAAGATCGCTGACGGCGATATCTCCTATCAGATGGATCTGGATGGCTTAAGCGGCAAAGAATTAAAAATCGCACAGCAGATCAACCAGATCGGCACCAGTCTGGAACGTGCGCTGCAGGAACAGGTCAAAAGTGAACGTCTCAAAGCTGACCTGATCACCAATGTCTCCCACGACATCAAAACACCGCTGACTTCCATCATCAATTATATCGATCTGATCCGGCGGGAACACATTCCCAATGACCGCGTCCAGGAATACCTGACCGTACTCGAACAGAAATCTCAGCGGCTCAAAACGCTGACCGAGGATCTCGTCGAGGCTTCCAAAGCCAGTTCCGGCAATCTTAAAATGGATATGGCACGCCTGAATTTCGTGGAAATGATCTGGCAGACGAATGGAGAATTTGAAGAAAAATATTCCGAACGACATCTCGAACTGATCTCCACGCTTCCGGAAAGCGGGCTGACGATCGAGGCGGACGGACGACATCTCTGGCGCATCCTGGAAAATCTGTACAACAATGCCTACAAATACGCCATGGAAAACAGCCGCGTCTACACTGACGTTGCCAGTGAAAACGGCATGGCCTGGTTTACGATCAAGAACGTTTCGGAACATCCGCTCAATATCAGTACCGACGAGCTCACCGAACGTTTCGTCCGCGGCGATGTCTCCCGCACCACCGAAGGCAGCGGACTCGGACTCTCCATCGCGCAGAGTCTGACAAAGCTGCAAGGCGGCACTTTTGAGATTATCATTGACGGCGACCTGTTTAAGGTGCGCGTCGGATTCCCGTTGCTGGAAAGATAAAAATACTCACTGCAAAAATTTCCTTTCGCGCCTCTGCGAACAAAAAACAGTCATGCAGCTCTCAATCAGCGCTTCATGACTGTTTTTTAATTTGCCCGATAAAAGGTCAGTTTCAAACCGGCACACACTATTTATTTGATCTCCATTATGACATACCCAATCTCATGCACGGTTCTTTAAAAACAGCATTTTATGACTCAGACCATACGATGTTTTACCCGAATATCCTCCATCCTACGATGAAGTTTCTCGACCACCAGGAACTTAACGAGCGATGAACGACCCGTCCGTTACCGGAAGAAGCATCGATCACGGTACCGCCGCCCGCGACGATTCCCACATGGCCGCTGACTACAATAATATCTCCGGCTTTCAGATTGGAAAAGCTGCTTACTCTTGTGTATTTTCCTACATTTCTCCATCCGGAGGAAGTAATATAGCTCTGCCGCACACCTACCTGATTCAGACACCAGTAAACAAATCCAGAGCAGTCGAAACTATTTGGTCCCTTCGCTCCCCATACATACGGACATCCCAGCTTGGAACTGGCCACCGCGATCAGAGCGCTCGCGCCTCCGCTTGCCGTACCGGTATCCGGAATCGACGAGGAGCCTCCGCCTGAACCGGAAGAAGAACCGCCGGATGAGGATGAACTTCCGCCCGAAGAAGAACTGCTCCCTGAGGAAGAGCTGCTGCCCGCCGGCGCCCGCTTCGCGCTGCTGCTGTCCAGTTTCGCCATCGTCAGCACGCCCACGATACCATCTGCGCCCAGATTGTTGGTCCGCTGGAAAAGTTTCACCGCGTTTTCCGTCACGTCACCGAAATATCCGGTCGCGTTTGCGGAACTCAGATATCCCAGACTGCTCAGTTTCTTTTGTACGGAGCGAATATCCTCTCCGCTGTCGCCAAGCCCCAGACCATTTGGCAGCGCGGTAGAACTGTTCAGCGCGATTCTGGTCGAAGGGCCCAGATATCCGTCCACAACCTGATCGTTGCGCGACTGAAAACGCTTGACCGCGCTGATCGTATCATCTCCATACTGCCCATCCGGTTCTGTTGTCATATATCCCAGCTCTTTCAGCCTTTTCTGCGCCTCCAGAACCACATCACTCTGATCACCGTAAGCCAGAAGGTTTGCCTTTACCTCGTCGCTGTAGAGCAGATTCATCGTCTTGCGCCCTACCTTGCCATCCTGGTCGAGACCGTTTCTCTCCTGGAGCTTTTTCACCGCTTCCTCCGTCTCATCTCCGAAGGTCCCCGTCATCTGATTTTCCCGCGCCAGATACCCCAGTTCATACAAACGGTTCTGGATCCGCAAGATATCATCGCCGATATCTCCATTCTGAGCTGCGTAATACTTTGCGTCCGACGCAAAGATCGCCTTTAACGTTTCCAGACCGACGATCCCATCCTGAGCGAGCTTGTTCTGACGCTGATAGACTTTGACTGCGCTCTGCGTCACTTCGCCGTAATTCTCCGTCGGTTCATCATTATCCATAAAACCCAGATCCATCAGACGCTGCTGCAGGCGCGCCACCACCGGGTGCCGCATCCCCACGCGAAGATAATCCGGAATCGGCTCACTGTACTCCGCCTCGATATCCTCTACAGACGGCAGCAGCGGCCCCTCCGGCGACAGAGCCATAACCGTCTCGTCCGCTTCCGTCGAAGCCAGAGTTTCCTCTGCCAGCACAATCTCCTGCGTCTCGGTCTCCGGCTCTGTCTGAGCCGTTTCTGTCTCACCGCAGCCAGATAAAGATACCGCCAGTAGCAAAGCCAGACAAACCGCGCCTTTTTTTAACCAAAGTTTCTTATGGAGTTCCATTCAGGTCTTCTCCTCTCTTCCCATGTAAATCATCTTTTTCCATGAACCGGAACAACCGGATTCAAAATCATGTCATTTTCTGAAAAATTCCTGTTTCCTGTCCAAAAAAACCAGTACTTTTCATTTTAACAAAAGACCCGAATATTTACAAGATTATGACAACCATATTTCATTGTTTTTTCACCATTTAACATAGCTGCCTTACCAGGCTCTACTGTAAGACAAAAAAAAGTCCCGTCCCAACAGTTCCAAGACTGTCAAAACAAGACCTTTCATGCGCCCTCAGGGACTCGAACCCTGGACAAATAGATTAAGAGTCTACTGCTCTACCAACTGA